>NZ_AP024903.1:1402545-2103818 GCF_024347095.1 Vibrio rhizosphaerae
TGTAACGACTCAGGAAGTCAGTAATTCACTTGAATTTGTGGCGGATGTGAGTCAGGCATCTACCAGCGCGGCACAAGCGGGGGGCGAAATTATTGAGGCGGCTATTCAGTCTATTCAGGATGTCGGTGATATTTTGAATTCAGCTGCCGGGCATATTCAGCAGCTTGAATCGGCTTCTGAGAAAGTCGATGCAGTGATGGACATTATCAATGGGATCGCTGAGCAGACGAATTTACTGGCGTTAAATGCGGCGATTGAAGCAGCCCGGGCCGGTGAGCAGGGGCGGGGTTTTGCGGTTGTTGCCGATGAAGTCCGTAACCTTGCTGTCAAAACGGTTGATGCCGTATCAGAGATAACCGAAACGATTGAGACCATGAAACGTGAAAGTGCCGAAGTGATTCAGTATATCGCTCAGTCTGAGGGGGCGATGACGCGTGGTCAAGAGCAAGGACAGGAAGCGATACAGGCCCTTTCTCAGATCACTGAAAAAGCCAATGAAGCTGCCAGTCAGACCGCAAGAATTTTTGAGTCAATCAAAGAACTGGCAGTCACCAGTCACTCGATGGCAGATAGTATGGTCCAGATATCATCGTCGATGAAAAACTTAGAAGAGAACAATCAAAGACTCCGAAAAACCAGTAAAGTCGTCGATCAACGTTCAACACACCTTTCAGAGGATTGTCAGCGCTTTGCGGTGTGAGGCTGTTTTGTGTCACAAAGGGATTCGTCATAAAAAAAGCTCCCATTCGGGAGCTTTTTCGTGGTCATAACGAAAGCTTAAAGCGCTTCAGTAAATGTACGTGCAATTACGTCAGCTTGCTGTTCTGCTGTCAGAGAGTTAAAGCGGACAGCATAACCAGATACACGGATTGTCAGCTGTGGGTATTTCTCAGGGTGTTTCACAGCATCTTCCAGAGTTTCGCGATTCAAGACATTGACGTTCAGGTGTTGGCCACCTTCAATGCCAGTCTCGTGGTGGAAGTAACCATCCATAAGGCCTGCAAGGTTAGAACGTTGTGCATCATTATCTTTACCAAGTGCATTTGGCACGATAGAGAAGGTATAAGAGATACCGTCTTTGGCGTGAGCAAATGGCAGTTTACCGACTGAAGTCAGTGATGCAACCGCGCCTTTTTCATCACGACCGTGCATTGGGTTTGCACCGGGTGCGAATGGTGCGCCGGCACGACGTCCATCAGGTGTGTTACCGGTCTTCTTACCATAAACAACGTTAGATGTGATGGTCAGAATTGACTGTGTAGGCACTGCATCACGGTAAGTTTTCAGTGAACGGATTTTGTTCATGAAGACTTCAACCAATTGACATGCGATGTCATCAACACGCGGGTCATTGTTACCAAATTTAGGATAGTCACCTTCGATCTTGAAGTCGACAGCGATGCCGTCTTCATCACGGATTGGTGTAACTTTCGCATATTTGATTGCTGACAGAGAATCAGCAGCCACAGACAGACCTGCGATACCACAAGCCATGGTACGTTTGACATCAAGGTCATGTAATGCCATCAGTGACGCTTCGTAGCTGTACTTGTCATGCATGAAGTGAATCGCATTCAGAGCGGTGACATATTGTTTTGCCAGCCAGTCCATGAAGTGATCCATTTTTTCCCATAGTTCATCATAATCGAGCACTTCAGCGGTGATTTTTTCCAGTTTCGGACCCACTTGAATTTTCAGTTTTTCGTCAATACCACCGTTAATGGTATAGAGCATGGTTTTCGCCAGATTGGCGCGGGCACCGAAGAACTGCATTTGTTTACCAACAACCATTGGTGATACACAACATGCAATTGCATAATCATCAGACTCAAAGTCAGGGCGCATTAAATCATCGTTTTCATATTGAATCGATGATGTGTCGATAGAGACTTTTGCACAGAAACGTTTGAAGCCTTCAGGTAACTGTTCAGACCAAAGTACCGTGATGTTTGGCTCTGGAGATGGGCCCATTGTGTACAGGCTGTTCAGGAAGCGGAAGTTAGTCCGTGTAACCAGTGTCCGTCCGTCAAGTCCCATACCACCGATAGATTCTGTTGCCCAGATAGGGTCGCCAGAGAATAACTCATCATATTCAGGTGTACGCAGGAAGCGAACCATACGTAGTTTCATGACGAAGTGGTCAATCATTTCCTGAGCGTCTTCTTCAGTCAATTTACCGGCGGCAATATCACGTTCTATGAAGATATCGAGGAAGGTCGATGTACGACCCAGAGACATCGCAGCACCGTTTTGAGATTTCACGGCTGCCAGATAACCGAAGTAAGTCCATTGAATCGCTTCTTGCGCTGTTTCTGCAGGACGTGAAATGTCACAACCGTATTTAGCTGCCATCTCTTTGATTTGGCCAAGAGCCCGGTGTTGCTCAGCAACTTCTTCACGCAGCTGCATTGTCATATGCAGATCTTCACCCGCTTCAAATCTCTCTTGCAGAGAAGTGAACTGCGCGAATTTCTCTTTCATCAGGAAGTCAATACCGTACAGAGCGATACGACGGTAGTCACCAATAATACGACCACGGCCATAAGCATCCGGCAAACCAGTCAAAACACCAGATTTACGGCATTTCATAATAGCAGGCGTATAGATATCGAATACACCTTGGTTGTGAGTTTTACGATACTCAGTGAAGATTTTTTTCACTTGAGGGTCAAGTTCACGACCATACGCTTGGCATGAACCTTCGACCATACGGATACCACCGTTTGGAATGATTGCACGTTTCAGTGGTGCTTCAGTCTGCAAACCAACGATTTTTTCTAAATCTTTATTGATGTATCCCGCATCGTGTGCAGTGATAGTAGAAATAACGGAAGTGTCAAAATCAACAGGTGCGTGAGTTGAGTTTTCTTTTTTGATACCTTCCATGACTGCGGCCCATAGAGAGTTGGTCGCTTCGGTACCTTCAGAAACAAGGAAAGATTCATCACCTTCATAAGGGGTGTAGTTCTTTTGAATAAAGTCACGAACGTTAACTTCGTTTTGCCAATCTCCAGCGACAAAACCTTCCCAAGCTTTAGCAAATTGCTCTGCCATGATATACCTACCTTTATATAGTAGAGAAAAACACATACTGACTTAGCTGTTGAGCCAACTTGTCTTTTGGTTGAAAAGACATCAGTACACTCTTCGAATAACAATATGGTTAAACACCAGATGATATACATCAGTTTGATTAATCATATTGCGACTCTTACCACGAACCTCATCGTATGGAGTGTAGCTTAGGATAAAAAAAACATATAAACCTTAAACTAAATCAATAAAACTTCAAAAATAGGAATAAGTTTAGGTGCCATATTGACCTGCACAACCGATGAGCGTTGCAGACCGGACGGCGCTGAATCATTTCTCAGTTCAGTATAGATTCCTGCAGACGAAAGGCCCGGCTCTACGAATGCTCAGCAATCCCACAATACGATTTTTGCCATATTTACTTTCTTTAGACCTGCCTGACATGAATTCTATCCAACTCATTTCATTTTATCGGCGGTCATGGTGATGAAATGTTCAGTGATGTTGGTTTCGCTGTATTTGATTTATTACGGCAGAGATGATTCGTGGTGCGTTGCGGCGGGTACGACCAGCCTGCAGCAATTTGAAAAAAGGCCTCCGATAATGAGGCCTGTCAATGGAATGGGTAACTTCATGCTTCGGTAGGATTACCGGAGATCAAACGTGCTCCAGATGGGCGCATGGTCGGAGGGCTTTTCAATCCCTCTCAATTCATAGTCGATACCGGCATCCTGACATTGCTGAGAGAGTGCTGCGGTCGCGAGGATGACATCAATTCTGAGCCCTCGGTTATCATCAAATCCACGAGAGCGATAATCAAACCATGAATATTGTTCCGTTATCTCAGGATGGAGATAACGGAAGGTATCAACCAAGCCCCAGTCGAGTAAGCTCGCAAACCATGCTCGCTCTTCGGGTTGGAACGAACATTTACCGGTTTTAAGCCAGCGAGTCCGGTTCGCCTCTCCGATACCGATATCCAGATCGATCGGACTAATATTTACATCACCCATCACGACCAGTTGATCATCCGGCTGATGATTGGCAGACAGATATCCCATTAAATCTTGATAGAATTGTCGTTTGTAGGGGAATTTTGTTTCGTGAGCAATATTCTCCCCCTGCGGGAAATATCCATTGAGTACCGTAAACGGTTTGCCACTCTGAGTCTCGAATGTCGCCATGATCATCCGCTTTTGATGTTCAGGCGTATCACTGGGAAATCCATATTGTACTGAAACGGGCGTTTGCTTGCAGAGTAGAGCCACACCGTAGTGTGCTTTTTGACCATAATAGAAAACCTGATATCCCATGCTTTCCAGATCAGCAAGCGGAAATGCTTCATCGTGAACTTTTGTTTCCTGCAACCCGATAATATCAGGCTGATGCTTATCGATCAGTGCCTGTAACTGATGAAGACGAGCTCTGAGTCCATTGATATTAAAACTAACCAATTTCATGACTAATATCCTTGAATTCTATTGAACGACAGATGTTAACAGTCTGTTGGTTATCTGCAACTGTTCCCGATCTATCTGCAAGTGGTGTATGGCCCATTTGAACGACATCATGGGACCTTCAGTCACGTGATGCTTGGGTTGCCGTATTTAATTTGTTTTTGAGATCGGCTTCGACGATGTAAATAGCTTCCAGAGCAACGGCTGGATCGATGGCATTCGATTCAAGCAGATAAATTAAGTCGACTGCAAGCTGAACGGGCTCAGGCGCCTGTGCTAACGGGGGATGTTGATCACTCATTTGAAACCTTTTCTCTCTTTTGCCGTAATCTTATTCTCAATACGCTGTCTGGATTTTTGGCAGCGAATCAGCCGTTGTTCCAGTGCCAGAATGGCCTGCTGACAGGACTTCTTCTCTGTCGGAGTCATTGGTTTGGCTTCAAGCTGCTGCTCTTGTTCAAAGATCATTTCCTGCAAGCGTCTTTCCCAGTCCTGATGCTGCGCTAATTCTTGATAAAGCGCGCTGACTGACGTTTCACGAGGCAAACCATGGCTCTCTTTTTTCCTCAGTTCGGCAGTCGCAAGCTCTCTTTGAATCGCATTCAACTGATTCAGGAGCTTTTCGGTCAGGTAAGTCGCTTGAGTGGTCGTCAGACGCTGATGCTCGTGGCTTTGCACAATTTCGCGATATGTGTTTTTCAGTTCGCTCAGACAAGGTCCCAGTAACTGAGACTTACATCGGAACAACTGAGGATCGAACAGCGGATACTGCTGTTCTCCACGCTGTTCATCAAGTTGGGTGACTTGCGGCTCTAAAGAAAAAATCAGGTCGTGTAGACGAGACAGATCAATCATAACGTATCAAACCATGCATGATATCCCAGCCGGATCGCAAGGATGCTGACAACCAGAATAAATACGGGCCGAATAAAAGATGTGCCGAAACGAATCGCGGAGTGAGCACCGACATAAGCGCCGGCCATCAAACAAATGCCCATCGTCAGCCCAAGTACCCAGTTAATATGGCCTAAAATGGCGAATGTCACCAGCGATGTGATATTACTGGTCAAGTTCATCACTTTGGCGAGGCCGGAAGCAAATAAGATGTTGAGTCGGTAAAGTGCCATCGAAGACACCACCCAGAATGCACCGGCACCAGGGCCGGCAATCCCGTCATAAAAACCGAGACTCAGTCCCTGAGGGATTTGCTTACGTTTACTTTGCGGAGGAATGTCCGGGTGAGTATGTAACTTACCATGCTGTGGGTGATAAAAAATGGTATATAGCGCAGTCAGCAAGATAATAATCGGAAGGACTTTATCGAGTAGTTCAGTACTAATAAAGTCAACGATTAAGGTGCCGATAATCGCCCCGACAAATGTCGATATAAATACCGGCTTCCAGCCAGCAGGGCGGAACATTTTTTTGCGGTAATAGGTAAAGGCGGCCGTTGAGGTCGCGAATGTCGCTGCAACCTTGTTGGTCCCTAAGGCAATATGAGGCGGGAGTCCTAATGATAATAAAGCGGGGACCGTCAACATACCACCGCCACCGGCAATGCCATCAATAAACCCGGCAACAAAAGCAACCACTGCCAATACAATTAAAAGCGTCGGCTCCAGAAAATCCATTAATTTGATTGGCCTTCTTATTTTCTCATCAACGAATTACGGCTCGATGATGCGTTTAAACGGAGGGAGAGCATCAAGTAATGCTTTGCCGTACTGTTTGGTGACAACCCGGCGATCAAGAATGACAACTCTACCAGAATCTTCCTCGTTACGCAGTAATCTTCCGACACATTGGATTAATTTTCGGCTAGCCTCTGGCACCGTGATTTGCATAAACGGATTACCGCCTTTGGAAAGAATGTATTCCGCATGTGCTTGTTCAATCGGAGACGTCGGTACAGAAAAAGGAATTTTGGTGATAATGACGTTTTCCAGTAGTCGACCGGGCAAGTCTAATCCCTCAGAGAAACTACCGGTGCCAAAAATGACGGCAGTTCCCTGATGCTCGACAGTAAAGCGATGCGTTTTTAGAATTTCTGTCCGTGATTTCTTACCTTGAATCTGAAATGACCAGCCGCGTTTTTTAAAGTCAGATTTGAGCGCGTCAGCGACCTGATTCATTTGCCAGTAGGAAGAAAACAGAACCAGTGTTGCTTGTTTCTCAGGAATCAACGTCGGTAACCGTTCAATCAGTGTCTGAGTATAATGAGGTGACTGCGGTTCCTGTTGAAGACGCGGCACGTATAATTCGCCTCGACGCGGATAGTCAAACGGTGATGCCAGCGCTATAAACTGGGTTCCCTCATCTGGCTGGGCACTGATGCCGCTCTGATGGCAAAAGAAACTGAATGAATTCAAGGCCCGAAGTGTCGCGGAGACCATAATCGCACCATAACAGCGACTCCAGAACTGTTGATCCAGCTTCCAGCCGATTTCAATCGGTGAGACGTGAATGGTGTAATCACCGGGTTGAGATTCTGAGGCAGTGATCCAGCGTGCCATCGGCGCACCGTATTCTCTCGGCGGTTCGGCCATCAGGGTCCAAACCTGCGCCATAGTATCCAGACGCTGTAAGCTGACCCCTAATTCAGCCAGCACCGGACTTGCGATCCGATGACTGATCTGACCTTCTTGCAGTCGTTCGGTGATTAAATCTGCGACTTTAGCGGTGGCCTGACAGATTTTGACGGATGCCTGTTTCAAGGCTTTCGATTCGGTCAGCAACCATTCCGGCAGTTCTCCATGTTCGAAACGGAGTACGCCATCCTGACATTGTTCGGGTGTGAATTGCCGGCTTAATTGGGAGAGTGTCGGAATTAAAACTTGAATCGCCGTTGCGATTTCCTCTTTAAAGCGAGCTGACCGACTTTCATCGGTGAGTGACACCCATTGTGTCAATGATTGATGAAATTTTTCCAGCCAAGAAGCGGTACTTTTCAAAGGCGACGATGCTGCGGCATGATCGCGGGCGACCTGTGGTAAATGGTGAGCCTCATCAAAAATATAAATGCTGTTTTCCGGCTCCGGAAGAATGATACCTCCGCCCAGATCCGCGTCAGCCATCACCAGACTATGATTGGCAATAATGACGTCGGCTTGTTCGAGACTCGCGCGCGCTTTTTGAAACGGGCAATGGTGATGAATGGCAAATGCAGAATTGCAACTATGCTTGTCGCTGACAATCTGTAGCCACATCGAATCATCAATCGGGGTTGGCCAACTATCCCGATCGCCATCCCACTGGCCGGAGGACCACTGTGAGTAGAGCGCTTTATAGAGAGAAATATCCTGCTCAGTCGGCGGGCTTTCAAACAGAGCGACTTGTCCCGACGAGGTTTGCGGTTCACAAATTGCCGCCAGTTTCTCTGCACAGCAATAACGTTGCCGTCCCTTGGCGATTCGAAACTGGAAGTCCAAATCGGTCAGGCGGCGATAAAGAGGTAAGTCTTTATGGAGCAATTGCTCCTGCAGTGCCACGGTTGCTGTCGCAATGATTAATTTTTTATCGTTCAACACAGCTACCGGAACTGCCCCCATCAGATACGACAGTGATTTACCAATCCCTGTTCCAGCTTCAGCGACTAACAGCCGATTTTTGTCATGGTAGGTACCACATAATGTTTTGGCAATTTCAGCAACCAGATAATTTTGTCCGCGTCGCGGGGTAAAATTTTCCATCTGAGCCTGTAGGTTTTGATAACTCTGACGGATCGATTTTTGAATTCTGGGTGTAATCATAATGTAACCTGATGGGGTGAGGCGGACATACTAACACATACGGAAAGCAGGAGAAGTTCCTTTAGATGTGATTTTTTTGTTCTAAATGGGGATCTTGTTCACAAAAAAATTGAATCGTCAGAGACTTAAAATAAATTCAGAACACGAAAAATATAAAGCCTTTAAGTTAGTCTGAAATTTTTATAAAAAACCAAAATTAATATTTTTTTAGTTATTGTAAAGATTTTTATGCTGATTTTTTAATGAAAAACAGAATTAGACTAAATTTATAAAAATGGTCACAAAGTATGCACTATTGAGAATAATACCTCTTAATTATTTGTTTTTTAATGATTTATTTAATTTTATTTTGTTGCTTTAGAATATTTGACACGTAAGCTATTCTTTTGCAATCTAATCTCCGTAATTGAAATGGCGGTGACGAGGGCTTGATGTCTTGGTCACCATCAAAAAACAAAAGGAATCCAGATAAGGAATTCCTAATCTAAGAAAAGGCAGTGGATTAATTATGAAAAAGACTCTAATCGCTCTTGCGGTTCTAGCAGCAGGTTCTGCTAGCGCGGCTGAAATCTACAACCAAGATGGTGTTGCAATCACAGTATCTGGTGCAGGTGAAGTTCAATTGTTCCAAGACTACGAAGCCGATGGTACTGATGTATCAACTAAGCTACGTATCGATGACATGCAATTGAATACTCATGGTACAATCGAAGTAGTTGAAGGCCTGAATGCCATTGTTGGTCTGGACTTCACTTTCGAAGACAATGATTCTGGTGCGAAAGGCAACGTTCAGACTGACGGTTCTTATGTTGGCTTCGCGTATGCTGATTACGGTACAGTCACTTATGGTCGTCAGTATCTAATTGCAGATGATGCTGGTATCGGTGTTGATTTCGAAGTTGGTAAAAAGCAGTACGGTCAGAACGAAACTAGCGCAAGCGATGTGATCAAGTATGTCTACGACAACGGTACTTTCTACTTCGGTCTTTCTCACGATTTAGATGAATCACAAACAAACACTGGAACTTCTAATGATAACCCGAAAGATGAGACATCTACAGATGGCCGTATCGGTTTTCGTATGAACGGTTTTGATGCTCGTCTGTATGTTTATTCCGGTGATAACATTAATATCAGCAAGGCAAGTACAGATAAGAGTGTTGGTGGTGTTTCATACAAACAAGGTGATTCTATCGTTGGTGACGAAGATTCATACAACTTAGAAGTTGTTTACTCTGCTGATATGTATGAAGTTGGTGCTTCATATGGTAACCGTGATATCGATTCTGGTTCTTCAAAGTATCTTGATATGGATATTTTCGAAATCTACGGTTCATATACTATGGACAAAACCACTTTCTCTCTAGGTTATGTTCATAACGACGATGATGCATCAAATGTAGATGGCGACAATATCTACGGTGTTGTTGTGTATAAAATGAATGCTAACGTTCGCACTTATGCGGAAATTGGTTTCTATGATGACAGCACTTCAACTGACTACGATCCAGCATACACACTGGGTATGGAAGTTAAATTCTAATCATTGTTGATTCGAATACTTGCTAGTAAAAACCGCCTCATCTGGGGCGGTTTTTTCATAGATGAATGGGTATTATGTCGAGCCAGTCATCATTCGGTTTATCACCCGTATTCATCTTGTAGCCAATCCATTAGAATGGGTTTTTCAGAGTTCAGTGATAGGAAAGAATCAACCATGTTGTTATGGAAAAAAGTACTGGGGCCGGTTGCCCTGATAAGTGTCTCTATGCTTGGCTTTTCAGCGCAGAGTTATGCTGCGACAATTACCAGTCAGAATGATGTCGAAATCCTGGCGTTAGATGGGGTGGAAGTCAATGATGCAAATTTTGCAAAGCCGGATATGCTGGAAGTGCAAGCTGGACGGCATCAGGTGGTGTTCCGCTATTATGGAGATGTCAGAAAAGGGCAGCGCGATGTGATTTATTCCACGGCACCGGATGTATTTACCATTGATCTGAAGCAAGATGACAGCATCAAGATTTTAGCGCCACGTCTGAACAGTTATGCACAGGCAGAAGGTTATTTTCGTCGTGGTGCAGACTGGAAAGTTCAGGATCAGCACGGCAATGTCAAATCGGTGCATTATGAGCCATTAACCGGCAACGGTATTATGCCATTTAATGATATTGAGAGAGCGGTTGCGAGGCATAATGCTGAGCAAGGGAATGAGTTCGCCCCGGCTCAACAAGCGGCTGTAAAAACACCGAATATTGCTGCACAAAAAATTACGCCACCAAAAGGTGACGATACACTGATTCAAACTATTCAACTGCTTTATAATAATGCTTCTCCTGCTCAGCAGCAGAAGATTAAGGCGTGGATTGCCGGTCAGTAATCATTTGTTAATCGGGTTCATATTGAGCATAAAAAGCCACCGTAGTATCGGTGGCTTTTTTAAGTTTTATATGCAGAATTAATGGGTGTCAGTAAATTCGCCGTCGATGTAATACCAGCGGCCATTTTCCCGGATAAAACGAGAGCGTTCCTGCAGAGAATAACTCTCACCGTTTTGCTCGAAGTAGGCTTTAAAACTGACAAACCCCTCATCGGTATGATGACCATCTTCTGCCCCAAGAACAGCAAGTTTGGTCCAGTGCGTTTGTGTCCCTTGCTCGATCTCTTGACGGTCATTTTCCGCCTGACAGCTCGGGTGATATGTTGCCACAATAAAGTCAACCAATCCGAGTGCGTAAGCGCTGTAACGCGCCCGCATCAGTTGAGCCGGTACTTTAGCCGCCTCGGGAGAACGATGTATGGGTTGACAGCAATTTTTATAGTGGCGCTGAGAGCCACACGGACATTTCTTCATGATGTTACTTGAGATTATGCTGGGTGAATGTGTAATTAAAACAGAACCACGCTATTACTTGTTCGTTGATCGAAAGCCATCGGTTCGACATCCATCGCTTTATTGTGAAACCGGCTGATGAAGCAGACGGTAACTGGCATCCTGATGGTATTCAAGTACTGATATTTCATGGTCCCAATCCCCTAAAACAATTCGTGTTTTTTCAAGGCCATCAAGATGAAAATGGTGAATATTAGGGCGATGTGTATGGCCGTGAATCATCATATCCACTTGATATTCAGTCATCACGCGTTCCACTTCTGCTTGAGTGACATCCATAATTGCAATCGATTTCGATTGCTTATCCATCCGGACATCCTGCTTTACTTTACTGACGATGCGTTGTTTCATGGAAAATGGTAGCCGATAATAAATCCATTGTAGCCAAGGCTGATGAACTTTCTTTCTGAATTGGAGATAACGAACATCTTCAAGACATAAAGTATCGCCATGCATAATGACGATAGGCTTGCCGTAAAGCTCAATCCGGGTTTTCTCTGCCAGTAACTGGACACCCGTTTCCCGGGCAAAGCGCTTCCCGACCAGAAAATCCCGGTTTCCTTGCACAAAATAGCAAGGCGTACCCGAAGCGGTCAGCGTTTTGAATGCTGCCTTAATTGTTTGTGCAAAAACGCCCGGGTCATCATCGCCGATCCAAAAATCAAACAGATCACCAAGAATATAGAGCGCATCCGCTTGGGGGGCCCGATGTTGCATCAGATGTTGGAACGCAGCGGTTAAATCTGGGCGGGTTGGCGTTAGATGGAGATCAGAAATAAAAAGTGTATGCATAAATTCGCTTGTCGGGAAAGGTGACCGGTGCAGAATGTTAATTTCTGCACCGGTCAGGTCATAATGGTCTGTTACTCTTCGATGGTTGTGCCAGTGATCACAACTTCTTCCAGAGGAACATCTTGATGCATACCGTATGAACCAGTACTGACCCCTTTAATCTGGTTAACAACATCCATGCCGTCAACAACTTCAGCGAAGACGCAGTATCCCCATCCGTCGAGACTTTCTGAACGAAAATCGAGGAAGGTATTGTCATTCACATTAATGAAGAATTGAGAACTTGCTGAATGAGGTTCCATGGTTCTGGCCATCGCAAGTGTGCCGACTTTATTGCTGAGCCCGTTATTGGCTTCATTTTTGATCGGCGCTTTGGTTGTTTTCTCTTTCATGCCAGAAGCCATACCACCGCCCTGAATCATGAAACCGTCAATCACACGGTGGAACAGGGTATTGTCATAGAAATTGTCACGACAATATTGTAGGAAATTTGCACAGGTTTCAGGAGCTTTGTCCTCATGAAGCTGAATTTGAATATCGCCGAAATTTGTATGCAGGGTGATCATCACGATTGCCTTTCTATTTTTGTACAAGAAACCGTGATTCTAACTTAGTTTCGGTGACATTCAAATCTTCTTGAAAGAATAGGATGACCTATAGACAAGAGCATTGTTATAATCGGATTATTCAGTAAATTAGGACAACTTAGATAGAGATCATGTTACAAATATATAACACACTTACCAGACAAAAAGAGCAGTTCAAGCCCATTACCGCCGGAAAAATCGGCATGTATGTCTGTGGCGTCACTATATATGATCTCTGCCATATTGGTCACGGAAGGACGTTTGTATCCTTTGACGTCGTTGCCCGCTATTTACGTTATTTGGGATACGAGCTGACTCTGGTCAGAAATATTACCGACATCGATGACAAAATTATTCATCGTGCTGCGGAAAATGGCGAGTCGTGTGATGTGCTGACAGAGCGTTTGATTCAGGATATGTATGCCGATTTCGATGCATTGAATATATTGCGCCCTGATGTTGAACCACGTGCCACAGCCTATATTGATGAAATCATTGCGTTGGTACAACGACTGATCGATAAAGGTTTTGCTTATGTCGCAGAGAATGGCGATGTGATGTTTGAAGTCAGTCGTTTCAATGACTATGGCAAGCTTTCCCGACAAGATCTGGAACAGCTTCAGGCCGGTGCCCGGGTTGATGTCGAAATGGCAAAGCGTAGCCCGCTTGATTTTGTTTTGTGGAAAATGTCTAAGCCGGGTGAACCGAAGTGGGAATCGCCATGGGGTGAGGGGCGCCCGGGCTGGCATATTGAATGTTCAGCGATGAACTCTTCGATTTTAGGCAGCCATTTTGACATTCATGGGGGTGGTTCAGATTTACAGTTCCCTCATCATGAAAATGAAATTGCCCAGTCCTGCTGTGCGTACGATACAACCTACGTCAATACGTGGATGCATAGTGGTATGGTGATGGTTGATAAAGAGAAAATGTCTAAGTCACTGGGGAATTTCTTTACCATTCGGGATGTATTGACGCACTATGATCCGGAAACTGTGCGCTATTTCCTGATGTCCGGGCATTATCGTAGCCAACTAAACTATAGTGAAGAGAACCTCAATCAGGCGCGAGCTGCGCTGGAACGTTTCTATACCGCTTTGCGTGGACTGGACTTGACCGTTGCGGCATCGGGTGGAGAGGCATTTGTAACCCGTTTTGAAGCGGCTATGAATGATGATTTCAACACACCGGAAGCCTATTCGGTATTATTTGATATGGCGAGAGAAATCAATCGTCTTAAGCAGGAAGACCAGTTACAGCAAGCCAGTCAACTTGCCGTCCGTATGCGAGATTTAGCCAGTGTGATCGGAATTTTATATCAAACCCCAGAGCACTTTTTACAAGGCAATGGCGGCTCAGAAGACGAAGTGGCTGAAATCGAGTCGCTGATTAAAATGCGTAATGATGCGCGTGCAGCGAAAGATTGGGCGAATGCAGATCTTGCCCGTGACCGACTGACTGCAATGGGCATTATTCTCGAAGACGGCTCTGGTGGCACGACTTGGCGGCGTAAATAATTGCGGTACGGTTTTGAAAGGGCTTATGAGATAAATAAGCCCTTTTTGTTCATCCGATTGAAGGCAATCAAATAGTTATGTCGATCATTTTAGGAATTGATCCGGGCTCAAGGGTCACCGGTTATGGGGTCATTCGTCAGCAGGGAAGATTACTGACTTACCTTGGTAGCGGTTGTATTAAAACGACAGAGAAAGCGTTGCCGGGACGTTTAAAGCAAATATATGCCGGTGTGTCGGAAGTGATTATGCAGTTTCAGCCCGATGTATTTGCGATAGAACAGGTTTTTATGGCGAAGAATGCAGATTCTGCGTTGAAACTCGGGCAAGCCCGGGGGTGTGCAATTGTTGCCGCCGTGAATGCCGATCTACCCGTTTATGAATATGCGGCACGTTTAATCAAGCAGGCTGTTGTCGGGACGGGGGGGGCAGATAAGATCCAGGTTCAGCATATGGTCCAGCAAATGTTGAAGTTACCATCTAAACCGCAAGCTGATGCTGCTGATGCTCTGGGGGTTGCTATTTGTCACGCCAATACGAATAAAACATTGGTTGCTCTGGCAGGGCAAGCACGAGGCGCCCGAAGAGGGCGCTATCGGTAACTTTGTCAGCACCGAATACTGGCTATTTATCCAGTTATTGATTATGATCAACCAGACTCAACATAGATGAAAAAGGAAAAATCGTGATTGGACGTCTTAGAGGCATTCTGCTGGAAAAGCAGCCACCGGAAGTTTTAATTGAGGCTGGTGGGGTTGGCTATGAAGTTCAGATGCCAATGAGTTGCTTTTATGAATTACCTGACACAGAACAAGAGGCGATTATTTATACGCATTTTGTGGTTCGGGAAGATGCTCAACTTTTATATGGGTTCAACAGCAAAGCGGAACGGGCGCTGTTCCGTGAAGTGATCAAAGCAAATGGGGTTGGTCCCAAGCTTGGATTGGCAATTCTATCTGGCATGACGGCGAGTCAGTTTGTTGAATGTGTCAAACGCGAAGATGTTTCCATGTTGATTAAACTACCGGGTGTCGGTAAGAAAACTGCAGAGCGTTTGGTGGTTGAAATGAAAGATCGCCTTGCGGCTTTCCCGACCTCTGAGATTCATGAATTTGAATTAGTTCAGGATGCTGCACCAATGCGGCCACAGGAAGCACCGAACCATGCTGAAGAAGAAGCTGTGAGTGCGTTGTTAACGCTGGGTTATAAACCTCAGCAAGCCTCTAAAATCGTTGCTCAGGTTGCCCAACCCGGGATGAGTAGCGAAACGCTCATTAAAGAAGCATTAAGAGCAATGGTATGATTGAAGCGGATCGTTTTGTAACACCGGTGAGTGCACCGTTTAAAGATGATGAATTGATTGATCGTGCGATACGGCCGAAGCTATTGGCCGATTATCAGGGGCAAGATCATGTGCGCAATCAGATGGAAATTTTCATAGAAGCGGCTCAGCGTCGTCAAGAGGCGTTAGACCATCTGCTTATCTTTGGTCCGCCGGGGCTGGGGAAAACCACATTAGCCAATATCGTCGCTAATGAAATGGGTGTGAATATCCGGACAACATCAGGACCGGTGCTAGAAAAAGCCGGTGACTTGGCGGCTTTGTTAACCAATCTTGAAGAAAATGATGTTTTGTTCATTGATGAGATCCATCGCTTGAGCCCTGTGGTTGAAGAGGTGCTTTATCCGGCTATGGAAGACTATCAACTCGATATTATGATTGGTGAAGGGCCCGCGGCTCGCTCCATTAAAATTGATCTGCCGCCTTTTACCCTGATTGGTGCCACCACCCGAGCCGGCTCTTTGACGTCACCACTGCGTGACCGCTTTGGTATTGTTCAGCGGCTTGAATATTATCAGGTTGGTGATTTGCAAAATATTGTCCAGAGAAGTGCAGAATGCTTATCGCTGTCGATTGAACCGGAAGGGGCTCTGGAAGTTGCTCGTCGTTCCCGAGGTACTCCTCGGATTGCCAATCGGTTATTGCGACGCGTCAGAGACTATGCTGAAGTGAAGGGCGACGGTAACATATGTGCAGATACGGCAGATAATGCGCTCAACATGCTTGATGTCGATGTACAGGGATTTGATTTTATGGATCGCAAGCTGTTGCTCACAATTATTGAAAAGTTTTCCGGAGGGCCGGTCGGTTTAGATAATCTTGCTGCTGCAATTGGTGAAGAAAAAGATACAATAGAAGATGTCTTAGAGCCGTACCTGATTCAGCAGGGGTATTTGCAGCGAACACCAAGAGGACGGATTGCAACAGAAAGAGCTTATTTGCATTTCGGATTCGAAAAATAATGTTTCATGGATGATTGGAATAATAAACAGATTCTCTTGTGTGATAAATATCTCATTTATGAAAATTTCCCAGGTAACAAATAGATTGCAAACTTAAGCTTCATGTTAATTATTTGTGTGTTTATTGAGTGAGCAAAATCTATTTGTTACAAAAAAATATCAATTAACTCCCCCTTATTTTGATCTCAATCATTTTGTTGTTTTTTTACTGGTTCACCGCACGTGAAACTTGATCTAAATCAAGACAAGCCTTGTAGATAAACCCTTTGAAAGCTTACGCGTTTGAAAGTAGTATTTCGGCAATATGTATTTTACTTGATTAATATTTATTCAAATAAAAATACACGTTGATGTAACAAATATTCTGCTTTTCTAGCATTTTTTGACAGGTATGAATTGATAAAATTTGGTTGCTTTAATCTGAGTGGTGTCTTTCAGCCGACACAAAGGAGTTATCATGATTGACATAGTTGTTCTATCGCGGTTGCAGTTCGCGCTTACTGCGATGTATCACTTCCTGTTTGTTCCTCTGACTCTAGGGATGACGTTTTTACTCGCTATCATGGAGTCACTTTATGTGATGACCGATAAGCAAATCTACAAGGATATGACAAAATTCTGGGGTAAGCTGTTCGGGATTAACTTTGCTCTGGGCGTTGCGACAGGGCTAACAATGGAATTTCAGTTTGGTACAAACTGGTCGTATTACTCGCACTACGTTGGCGACATTTTTGGTGCTCCTCTTGCCATCGAAGCGTTAGTTGCTTTCTTCCTTGAATCAACATTTGTTGGTTTGTTCTTTTTCGGATGGGACCGACTTTCAAAACGTCAACATTTGGTGACAACATGGCTTGTTGCTTTAGGTTCTAACTTCTCTGCGCTTTGGATTCTTGTCGCCAATGGCTGGATGCAAAACCCAGTTGGTTCAGACTTTAACTTCGAAACCATGCGTATGGAAATGGTGAGCTTTGCTGAAGTTGTTCTGAACCCTGTCGCGCAGGTGAAATTTGTTCACACGGTCGCCTCGGGTTACGTGACTGGTGCAATGTTTGTTTTAGGGGTGAGTGCTTATTATCTGCTTAAAGGCCGTGATATTGCTTTTGCTCGTCGCTCATTTACTGTCGCTGCATCATTTGGGATGGCTGCGATTCTTTCCGTTATCGTCCTGGGTGATGAATCCGGTTACGAGCTGGGCGATGTTCAGAAAGCAAAATTGGCTGCAATTGAAGCAGAATGGCACACAGAAGAAGCGCCAGCATCGTTTACACTGTTTGGTTTCCCGAATCAGGATTCAATGCATACCGATTTTGCGATTAAGATTCCTTATGTGATGGGGATTATCGCTACTCGCTCTCTGGATACGCCGGTCAAAGGTTTGAGTGATTTACGTGAAGAACACTTAGAACGGATTCGTAATGGGATGTATGCGTATGAGCTGCTCCAGAAATTACGTGCGGGTGATACTTCCGAGGTGAACCGTGATGCCTTTGATGAAGTAAAATCTGATCTGGGTTATGGCATGTTACTGAAACGCTATACCGATGATGTCGCCAATGCGTCAGAAGAACAGATTCAGGCCGCTGCTGATGATTCTCTGCCAACCGTTTGGCCATTGTTCTGGTCGTTCCGGATCATGGTTGCTTGTGGTGTCATCATGTTGGTTGTCTTCGTTGCTGCATTTATTCAGACATGTCGTCAGAAAATTGAGCAGAAAAACTGGGTGCTCAAAGCCGCGCTTTACAGTATCCCGCTACCGTGGATTGGGGTTGAAGCTGGCTGGTTTGTTGCAGAATATGGTCGTCAGCCATGGGCTGTCGGTGAGATTCTCCCTGTACATATCGCGAATTCTGCATTGAGTGTCAGTGATCTGGTTATCTCCCTGCTTGCAATTCTTGCTCTATATACAGCGTTTCTTGTTGCCGAGGTTTACCTGATGGTGAAATTTGCTCGCAAAGGTCCAAGTAGTTTGAAAACTGGCCGTTATCATTTTGAGCAAAATGCAACTTCAGCAACAGATCAAGTTAACCGTCAGGTCGAAGCTTAAGGCGAGGAGAAGAATATTATGGATTACGAAATCTTACGATTTATCTGGTGGATCCTGATTGGTGTGCTGTTTGTCGGCTTCGCTATTGCAGATGGATTCGATATGGGGGTCGGTGCATTAGTACCGATCATCGGGAAAAATGACACTGAACGTCGAGTCATGATTAACTCAATTGCACCTCACTGGGATGGTAACCAAGTATGGTTGATTACTGCTGGTGGTGCATTATTTGCGGCGTGGCCTTTAGTCTATGCAACATCGTTTTCCGGTTTCTATCTTGCGATGATTGTAACCTTAGCTGCTTTATGGCTGCGTCCTGTTGGGCTTGATTATCGTTCAAAGATTGAAGATACCAAATGGCGTAATATTTGGGATATCTGTATCTCTGTCAGTGGATTTGTTCCTCCACTCATTATTGGTGTTGCGTTCGGTAACCTATTACAGGGTGTTCCTTTTGAACTGAATGAATTCCTGATGCCGACTTATCACGGTTCATTCTTCGGGCTGCTCAATCCATTTGGTATTGTATGTGGTTTGGTCAGCGTCCTGATGATCGTGCTCCAAGGTGCATCTTGGTTACAAATGAAAACATCTGATGCAGTCCACACACGTGCTCGTAGCGTTGCTCAACTCTGTGGGGTACTTGTCGCTGTTCTTTTTGTTGCCGCTGGTTTTTGGGTTCAGCATATTGATGGCTATGTGATCACCAGTACTATGGATCATCTCGCGTCATCAAATCCATTGAATAAAGAAGTCGCGCGTGAGTCTGGTGCGTGGATGGCAAACTTCAATCAATATCCATTGTTATGGCTGGCGCCTGTTCTTGGTACAGCAATGCCATTGATTGCTGTCCTTGCTTCTCGCATGGAAAAAGGCGGTATTGCATTTATTGCATCGAGTTTGACGAACGCTGGTATTATTTTTACTGCCGGGTTTGCGATGTTCCCATTCATCATGCCTTCAAGCTTGGCACCAAGTAATAGTCTGACCATGTGGGATTCAACATCTAGTGAATTGACGTTGCAACTGATGACGGGGATTGCCTTCGTGATGGTACCCATTATTCTCGGATATACTTGTTGGACGTACTATAAAATGTTTGGTCGTCTGAATAATAAGTATGTTGAAGACAACAAAAATTCACTTTATTAACGAGGAGCTAAGTTATGTGGTATTTTGCATGGATTCTAGGCGTCTTACTGGCTTGTTCTTTCGGCATCATTAATGCGTTGTGGTTAGAACATACAGAGATGATGGATAAAGATAGTGAATGATTTTTCTGCCTTAGTTGCGCAGTGGCATCGACCCATTAATCATATTTTCTATCGGATATTATTGATGGGCCTTGCTTTCTATCATGTTGCGTTACTGATGTGGAATCCGCAGGCCTATGCAGCAACAATTGGCGGTTTTAATTTGACGGTTGTTGCTCTGCTCATCTTGGCTATCTGTGCGAGCATGATCTTTGGTGTCGGTTTTAAGCCGAGACGATGGTTTTGGCAGATTCTATTTTCACCATATATTGCCGGATGCATATTAATTTATTTCAGTTTGATTCGAATAAACTGAATGCATAGCACCTAGTATCCCTATCGTGAAAGAAAACGCAGCCGTATGGCTGCGTTTTTTGTCCAAAAAATAAAAATTCATCCCGTCTCACTCATGCGAAAGTGTTTGAGTTGCGTTATAGTAAGCGCTTATGTGAATTCGTTGAGGGACGTTAAGTGCATCATTCTAAATCAGCTTTTTCCCGATTTCCTGTAACGATCTATTATGAAGATACTGATGCCGGTGGTGTTGTATACCACTCAAACTATCTTAAATTTTTTGAACGCGGCCGGACAGAAATGCTTAGAGAGCAGGGGATAGCCCAACGAGAGTTATTGGAACAAAATATTGGCTTTGTGGTCCGAAGCATGGAGATTGATTTTCTGAAAGCAGCGCGTCTGGATGATAACTTAGTCGTCTTAACTCAGTTGACCGAGAAAAAAAAGGCTTCTTTAATATTCTGTCAGGAGCTGGTTAATCCTCGTGAAGAGGTATTGTGTCGAGCAATAGTTAAGGTAGCATGTATTGACATGCAAAGAATGAAACCCCAAGGTATTCCCGACGCGGTATTTTCGGAGAAGTAACAGTGAGTGCTGAAATTTCGATACTTGATCTTTTTTTACAGGCTAGTTTTCTAGTCAAAGTGGTGATGATGATTCTCTTAGGCATGTCGATCATGTCATGGGCGATGATTTTTAAAAGAACCAAAGCATTATCGGCTGCTGAAAAGCAAGCCGCTTCATTTGAGGACCGTTTCTGGTCTGGAACGGATTTGGCCGTTTTATATCAAGATGTAAAAAGTAGAAAAGACCAGCTGAGCGGCAGTGAAGAAATCTTTTATTCTGGTTTTACTGAATTTGCCCGACTCAGAAAAAACCATGCAGCGGAAGCCAACTTTGTAATGGATGGTACAGCGAGAGCGATGCGTGTAGCTGTTTCCCGAGAAGTTGAATCATTGGAAACTCACCTCCCGTTTCTGGCGACAGTCGGTTCAATTAGCCCTTACATTGGCTTATTTGGTACCGTGTGGGGGATTATGCATGCATTTATTGCGTTAGGTGCGGTAAAACAAGCAACATTAGCAATGGTTGCTCCCGGTATTGCCGAAGCGTTGGTTGCAACGGCGATGGGGCTTTTTGCCGCTATCCCTGCGGTTATGGCATACAACCGACTGACAACAGTTGTCAGTAAACTTGAAATGAATTACGCGACATTCTCTGAGGAGTTTCATAGTATTCTTCATCGTCAGGCAATGACTGGTAGGGAGTAAGCTTTATGGCGGGTTACCAACCAAAAAAGCGTAAAATGACCGCAGAAATTAATGTGGTACCCTATATCGATGTGATGTTGGTTTTGTTGATCATTTTTATGGTGACATCTCCTTTCATCACTCAGGGCGTCGATGTTGAACTACCAAAAACAGAAACCGCAAAACCTGCGTCCGACTTAGTCGGTGACGATGGTGGCTTCATTATTGTAGAAATCAACAAAGAAGGCAGTTTGGGCGTTAGTATCAATAATGAACCTTTCAAACGGGGACTATCCTTACAGGATGCAATTGTTCTGGTCAAAGCTGAACTGAGTTTACATCCCGGTTCACCTGTTGCTGTCGGTGGTGAGGCGACGAGCCCCTATGCGGAGATTGTGCATGTGCTGGACGAGCTGAGTAAAGCCGGTGTTCCAAAGGTTGGTTTGTTAACAGATATCAGGGAATAAGCAGTATAACCTTCATGAAAAAGAGAGAAGACAAGCGCTCAGGTTTTACAAAACCACTGATAATTTCTATCGTGTTGCACGCGATTTTAATTGGCTTATTGCTTTGGGGCGGTCAGTTTTATCAAGAGAAACCACAACCGACGGGTAATATGGTTCAGGCGGTCGTGATTGACCCTGCACTGGTGCATCAACAGGCACAACAGATTAAGTCGACCCGGGAAGCGGCGGCTCGGAAAGAAAAAGAGCGTCTTGATCGTTTAAGACGTGAAAGTGAACGTCTTGAAGAGAACCGCAGAGCTGAAGAAGAGCGAATCCGGCAGTTAAAAGAACAGCAAGCCCGTGAGGCAAAGGCAGCCAGAGAAGCAGAGCAACAGCGTAAGCAGAAAGAACAAGAGCGAATTGCTGAAGAACAGCGTGCAGCAAAAGCTGAAGCTGCAAGGAAAGCCAAAGAGGCTGAAATTGCAAAAGCTGAGCAGCAGCGAATTGAACGTGAGAAAGCTGCTAAATTAGCGGCAGAAAAAGCGCGCAAAGAGCGTGAAGCGGCTCAGAAAGCGGAGCAGGAGCGTTTGGCAAAGGAAAAAGCAGCAAAGGCTGCTGCTGAGAAGGCTCGACAGGAAAAAGAGCGTCTGGAAAAGTTAGAGAAGGAAAGGAAGCAACGGGAAGCTGCTTTAAATGATATTTTTTCCGGTCTGCAGGCTGAAGAGCAACAAAACTCCAGTGCCCGGAGTCAATATATTGCCAGCGAAGTTGGACGTTACGGCGAAATCTATAAACAGCTGATCCGGCAGAATCTACGCGTAGAAGATACGTTTCAAGGAAAAAATTGTCGGGTTAATTTGCACCTTATTCCCACGGGCAGAGGTGCAATTGTCGGTAGTTTGAAAGTGTTAGGGGGAGACGCCGCTGTTTGTGCTGCGACACAGCGAGCGGTTGCGCAGGTTCCGTCTTTCCCTTTACCGAAGGATGACCCGGATGTGATTAATAAGCTGAAAGACATTAATATAACCGTTGAGCCAAATATATAATTTTGACTGAAGTATCAGAGAAAAGGAAAAGCTTGTGTTACAGCGATTGATTTTGAGTTGTATGTTCCTCGTAATATCAGGCATACACACCGCCAATGCAGCATTAGAACTCGTGATTACCGATGGGATTAACTCAGCGAGACCAATTGCGATCGTCCCATTTCAATGGGAAGGTAAGCAGCAATTACCAGAGGATATTTCAGGTGTAGTTGCTTCGGATTTACAACGAAGTGGTAAATTTAGTCCTGTTGCAACCAGCAATATGCCTCAGACACCTTATGACGAATCTGCTGTCAATGTGGATGCATGGACTCGCCTCGGGGTCGATTCATTACTGACCGGGACGATTAAGCAAAATGCAGCAGGTAATTATGTCATTCATTACCAGTTGGTTGACATTGTTCAGGCGCAATTGTTGAAAGGTAAAAGACAATCTCTTACTGAGGATGGCCAACTCGTTGAATCCAAAGATTATGTCTTACTCAATAATATTGCGACGGTTTCGCCGAAACGTCTCCGTGAATATGCCCATCGAATTTCTGATTTAGTTTATGAAAAACTAACCGGGGATAAAGGGGCATTTTTAACCCGAATTGCTTATGTTGTTGTTCATGATAATGAAAAGTATCCCTATCAGCTGAGAATCTCAGACTATGATGGTTACAATGAACGGCTCGTGCTCAGCTCTAAACAGCCACTCATGTCTCCGGCATGGTCTCCTGATGGTAAGAAATTGGCTTATGTGAGTTTCCAGAATGGGCATGCTGAAATCTACATCATGAACATTTATACCGGTAAACGTGAAAAAATATCGTCATTTCCTCGTCACAATGGCGCGCCAGTATTTTCACCTGATGGTAAATCATTAGCCTTAGTCTTGTCGAAATCGGGGAGTTTGCAGGTCTACATCATGGATCTGGCGACCAAGAAAATTCGTCAAATAACGCGGGGTAGATCAAATAATACGGAGCCTTTTTGGTATCCGGATGGAAAATCTCTGATATTTACCTCAGATCGGGGTGGTAAACCACAGATATATAAAGTAGATTTGTCTACTGGCGTGACAAATCGTCTTACTTGGCAGGGCTCACAAAATTTAGGTGGGCAGATTACGCCTGACGGGAAATTCTTGATTATGGTGAATAAAAACCAGTCAGGATTTAACTTGGCAAAGCAAGATTTGGAAACTGGCAGTGTGCAAATTCTGACAAGAACTTTGCTCGATGAGTCTCCAAGTATTGCGCCTAACGGTGGTATGGTTATCTATAGTTCGATCTACAATAAAACCAATGTGTTATCTATGGTTTCTATTGACGGACGATTTAAAGCCAGGTTACCAGAAACAAACGGACGTGTGAGAGCGCCGGCGTGGTCACCGTTTTTGTAATGAGTCATGATTAAAAAATAAGGAAAAGAAGATGCAACTGAATAAAGTTCTTAAAGGGCTGTTGATTGCACTACCAGTACTCGCGGTTACTGCGTGTAGCTCAAGCGATGATGCAGTGAATGCCTCAGGAAATGAGACGACGACTAACCAATCTACATCCGGTTCTGCAAATAGCACAGATACAACTGTTGTATCTCCTGTGACTGACGATGGTAAGCTTTCTGAACAGGAACTAAAAGATAAGGTTATGCAAGAGCAAACCGTATTCTTTGCTTTTGATAATTCAACAATTGCATCAGATTATGAAGATATGCTGGCAACTCATGCATCTTATCTGAGTAAGCACCCAAGCGTTCATGTAACGATTGAAGGCCATGCTGATGAGCGTGGTACGCCTGAGTACAACATTGCGTTGGGTGAACGTCGTGCAGAAGCCGTCTATAAATATCTTCAGGCTCTGGGTGTACAGACTAGCCAAATGTCAATTGTTAGCTATGGCGAAGAAAAGCCATTAGTTCGTGGACATAACGAAGCTGCATACGCTAAAAACCGTCGTGCAGTGATTGTTTACTAATCTGAAGAAGTTTGGTGAAACATGCTCGGTAACCTAAAGCGACACATTGTGCTTATGTTACTGGTCAGTGCAGCAAGTCCTGTACTTGCTGCACCCGCTCCAGTATCGGACTTAAGTGAAAATGCTGAACAAAACACAGCGTCGATGAGTCCTGAAACAAGAGTTGAACGTCTGGAACGCCTTCTGCAAAACAGTAATCGTTTACGTGCGCAAATGCAGCAGCAACTCGATGAGATGGCAACCGACATTCAACATCTACGTGGTCAGTTAGAAAAGAGTGATCACGATATGGGGCAGATGCTCTCTCGCCAGAGAGAGTTGTTTGTTGAAATTGACCGCCTTCGGGCAGAGCTCAATTCAAAGAACAGTCAAGAGTCTCAATCCGGTTCAAAAGATAATGGTCAGTCGGCGTCTGCTGGGACATACAGTGAAGATGCTAATGAGCAGATGGCTTATCAAAATGCAGTCGATCTCATTCTGAAGAAGAGAGACTACGCTGGCGCGATCAACGCCTTTACCAAATTTCAGCGTGACTTTCCCAAATCTAACTTTGCGCCAAATGCACATTACTGGTTAGGGCAGCTTTACTATGCCAAACAGCAGGATGATAAAGCGGTTGAAAGCTTTAAAGCTGTTTTGGATTTTCCTAAATCAAATAAACGTGCAGACGCATTAGTCAAATTAGGTGATGTTGAGAAACGGCGCAGAAACGACAAACTAGCGAATCAGTACTATCAACAGGTGATTGATGAATATCCCGATACGGCCTCTGCTGCGTCAGCAAAGCGGTCGATGGTGAAATAGTCTTGATAAGGCTTTAATCTGTTGGTGTCAGTGTCTATATCCTGAATACACAAAAGGAGAACCTCGGTTCTCCTTTATGTTATCGGTCTCCTTTTATTAACTTTTCTGTCAATTTGTTATCAGGCTGGCTTTTGACACGTTGTAAAGAGCGTGTAAAATGCGCTCATTACTGGAAATTGCGTAGAGCAAGGGCAATGAGCCATATCACAGAACAGATTGAAACCGTGTACCCATTCCCACCGAAGCCGGTACAACTCTCAAAAGAACAAAAAGATTTTTATATTGATGAAATTAAGCGCCTTCTGATTGAGAAAGAAGCGGTCTTGATTGCCCATTACTATACTGATCCTGAAATTCAGGCGTTGGCTGAAGCAACCGGTGGATTTGTCGGTGATTCTCTGGAAATGGCAAAATTCGGTAATCGACATCCAGCCAAGGTACTGCTGATTTGTGGCGTACGTTTTATGGGGGAGTCAGCGAAGATTCTGACACCGGAAAAACGAATTTTAATGCCGACATTAGAAGCCGAATGCTCTTTGGACTTAGGTTGTCCTGTCGATGAATTCTCAGCTTTCTGCGACGCGCACCCGGATCATACGGTCGTGGTGTATGCGAATACTTCTGCAGCCGTTAAGGCCCGAGCCGATTGGGTTGTGACGTCGAGCATTGCTTTGGAGATTGTCGAACATCTTGACTCGGAAGATAAAAAAATCATTTGGGGACCAGATCGCCATCTGGGTGGGTACATTGCCGATAAAACCGGAGCTGAAATGTTACTCTGGCATGGTGAGTGTATTGTTCATGATGAGTTTTCAGCGGATGCGTTGAAAAAAATGAAAGCGTTATATCCGGAAGCCGCGGTTTTGGTTCATCCGGAATCCCCCTCCAGTGTCGTTGAACTGGCGGATGCCGTTGGTTCAACCAGCCAATTAATCAAAGCTGCGAAAGCGTTACCGCATCCACAGATGATTGTGGCAACGGATAAAGGGATCTTCTTTAAGATGCAGCAGCTTGTCCCGGAAAAAGAGTTGATAGAGGCACCAACAGCCGGTGCAGGCGCGACATGCCGAAGTTGTGCCCATTGCCCTTGGATGGCGATGAATGGCCTTGAGGCGATTGAGCAAGCGCTCAGAGACGGGGGAGAGGAGCACGAAATCTTTGTGGATGAATCCATTCGGGTGAAGTCTCTGATTCCGCTCAACCGTATGTTAGATTTTGCTGAGCAGCTGAACCTTTCTGTCAAAGGTAATGCATAAACATATCCGTTCATGTGGATTGAATGATAACAAAGGAAGGCGATGATGATGTCACCTTCCTTTTTTGATCTGCGATTCTCTCCGGCTTAATCGTCAGATTCCGCAATCGCCAGCGCACGCTGACTGAGACCGGATAGCATCATTGGCATCGCCTGATAAATCTCTTCAAACTGGGCAATTGCATCCGCACCCGCTTCGTTTAATGTCACCAAAGAGGTTTCTGGATCATAGAGGATGGTCATCGAGAGTAACACACCGCCGAGTAGCGCCCCATTTTCCGTTTCTGGTGGCATGAGTGCTTCCCAATCATCCTTAGTCAGTTGCCAGCCTTGTAACATGCCCTCACAGAAATCCCGGGTCGCCTGATTAACGATTTCTTCATCATCGAGCTGACATGATGTCGGCCATTGCCAAGAGCCACTGAGGAGTTGTTCCCGAGCGCTGTTCCATTGTTGAACAACGTGTTGGCAGTATATTTCAAGGTGAGATGGTTCTGCGAACGGTGCAACGTCACTGCCACCCCAAAGATAGGGGAGCCATTCTTCCGGCGAAATCAGATAGGGTGTTGCAGCAAGCGCGACAATAAAACCAGTCATCTGATGTTCATTGAGCAGTTGTTCGGGTTGTTCTACCGACGCAATAATTTCAGTTAGTGTCAGATTCATGCTTGATCAAATCAATTCAGTGGGTGGATCGCTATGGTATTTGAAATTGAAGTAAGTTGCGAGACATCCGATCTGTTTGTTGAAAAACAGTCAGTTATATTGGGTGGTTGTTGTATTTTTGTTGCTGTTTTTACAAATTGGTAATAACTCGAAATTTGTAGTTTTTTATTCTGAATAAATAATTAAAATGCAGTTATATGTTCAAATAATAGTTAAATAAATGGTGATTAATTTCATAATTATTGTGTTCTAATGCGCACAAATAATGTTGCTTTTTTGAAGTGAGATGAAATGAAAAATAGCGCGCCTTTTTGTGTTCGCCATGCAGCTGCTGATACATTTGCTATGGTGGTTTTCTGTTTTGTAACAGGCATGGGCATTGAGGTGTTTATCTCGGGAATGACGCTGGAACAGTCGTTATCTTCCAGACTACTTTCCATTCCGGTGAATATTGCCATTGCCTGGCCGTATGGGCTTTTCCGTGATTTTGTCTTGAGATCCGGCCGACGTATTTCTCCCAGCGGATGGATGAAGAATATTTGTGATTTGTTTGCCTATGTGGCATTTCAATCACCAGTTTATGTTGGAATCTTATGGGTAGTCGGGGCAACAGCCGATCAAATCATTACCGCTGTATCTACCAATGCGGTGATTTCTTGTGGTATGGGGGTTGTTTACGGTTACTTCCTTGATTGTTGCCGGCGCTGGTTCAGAGTCCCCGGTTATTATCATGTCTGATTCGCTGAGGGTTTCAGCTTCAGATTGTTCAGATAATCGGCCAATCAGTTAATTAATAACCATTTGATTGTCAAAGGGCGGTTTTTACGATTTTTCTCCTTGACCTTCTTTCGAAGAATCATTAAATTAGCGCCCCGTTGGAACAATAATTTCAACAATTCGGTGAGTTGTCCGAGTGGCTGAAGGAGCACGCCTGGAAAGTGTGTATACGGCAACGTATCGAGAGTTCGAATCTCTCACTCACCGCCAAATTCATGTTAAAAGACGTCCAAGGGCGTCTTTTTTCTTGACTAAAATTTATTAAAAACAAATACTTATTGTTAAACCCTGCCTAATCGTATCTATCCCAAACTAACTTTTTCTGTAATGCTAAAAGTAATGCTTTTATACTGTATTTAAAATTAGCATTACTTTTGCTTAAAAGAGCAGAGTTGAATTTGGTTCATAAATTTCTTAACTATCTGATAAATATATCTCTGATATAAGAAGGGGTTCTACCCCGTTTTCACGGACGGTTTAGTAAAGACGTAAACTGACGATCTTGATTCGCTAGTCTACGTCGCATTCTTGGATTATGAAACCGTTCGATATAATCAAAAATATCTGCTCTGGCTTCATCTCTCGTCCGGTATTGTCGATAATTGATACGTTCCCGTTTCATCACACCGAAGAACCCTTCACAAGCCGCGTTATCTGCACAATGGCCTACAGCGCTCATGCTGCTGGTTAGGTTCTTTTGCTTGAGAAAGCGCTGATAGTCTCCGCTGGTAAATTGTGTGCCACGATCTGAATGTAAGATAACATGATGTCTTTCCTGACGCTGCCAAACCGCCATTTGGACGGCTCGAATCACCATATGACGGTCTTGTCGATGATGCATCGACCAGCCAACGATGAGCTTGCTAAACAGGTCAAGCACCACACACAGATAAAGCTTCCCTTCAAGCGTCCCAATTTCTGTAATGTCTGTGACCCATTTGGTTTCTGGCTCCAAAGCATTAAAGTCCCGCTCAAGATGATTCTTTAAACCGTCAGGACGTGCGGACTTTCGCTTTGACCCTCGACCTTTTTTACGCGGCCAGCCATAAAGTCCATTCGCTGACATCAGTCTGGCTACACGATTTAAGCTCGCTTTCACCCCTTCGGCTTGTAGATCTTCGTGCATACGTGGTGCGCCGATAATGCCGCCGCTGTCATCATGGATCTCGCGCATTCGTTTTAATCATGTTGCGTTAGCAAGAACTCGCGCACTTGGCTGACGTTCCACCCAAGCGTAATAACCACTAGGTGAGACGCTCAAACAACGGCACATGAGGCGAACAGAAAACACATCGCGGCAACGCGATATCGCAAGATACTTTACGGTAACTCTTTGGCGAAGAACGTTGCCGCTTCTCGCAAAAAATCACGTTCCTTTTTCACTTTAGCTAATTCGCGTTTTAACCTCGCCATTTCTTCATCACGAGGAGAGCCACTGCCTTGAAATGCTTTATCTTGTGACTGCTCAGCTTCTCGCTTCCAACGGTTTAATAAGTTAGGATTGACGCCGATATCTAATGCTATCTGACGACAACTCACACCCGGTTGCTGAGTCAGAGCAACGGCTTCACGTTTGAATTCTGCAGAATATTTTCTTCGCTTGGTCATAGACACTCCTTTTAGGCATAGTATGCCTCTTTTTAGATGTGTCCGTAAAATCTGGGTAGAACCCAATCAATACTGATCTAGAGAATATTGATCAGGTTATGTCGAAAAAGCTTGGAATAGACTTAAAACTTGATTGTCAGTTTTTCTACTAGCTTTTTTCGTAACTAGAGAGAAGTTTTGCTATGATACAAAAGTTACAAATTGTATGGATAGCAAGTAATGAAAACACATATCGATCCTGAACTTCTTGAAAAGGCCGGCAGCATTTTTGCTGAGTTAGGATTGCCGGTAGAATTAGCAATCAATGTATTTTTAGCGAAAGCAATACAAACTCAAGGGTTTCCATTCCCAGTAGCACTAGATGGCGATTCAAATCGTAACGGCTTAGTAGGGCAAACTGTAACCAATGCAGAAATCACGGAGATTATTCAACATTTTGTTGAGCAAGTTCTTCCAGTTTCGGAGATCGATAATCTTACCCAGCTAGAATATTGTCGAAATACTTTTGGGCTCTCATTTCCTGTCCTAAAAACAACAAAGTCGGTTCACTCTGAAGATGTAAGAATAGCAGTGAAAGATGCCAAGGGACGAAATCGATATTCCACATCAAAAGTAGCCCAAAGAGATGGGGTGTCTTACGTAATCTGTACTCAGTGGACAGATCGCCATCGTCCAGCATTCCTTCGTTGGCAGAAATCATACGGGGATTGCTAATGCGTATTATCGATAACATTAATGATTTACTTGGAGATGATTTAAGAGATTCACTTAAGCCAGGTACAAAGTTAAAAATAGCTGCGTCATGTTTCTCTATATATGCATATGAAGCACTTAAAGAGGAGCTCGAACAGATTGAATCTCTAGAGTTTGTTTTCACGGCTCCAACGTTTGTTGAATCAGAAGTAACCGATAAGTTCAAAAAGGAAAAACGAGAGTTTCATATTCCTAAAGAACAGCGCGAGAAGAGTTTCTATGGAACGGAATTTGAGATCCAACTAAAGAATAAATTGACACAGAAAGCGATTGCGCGTGAATGTGCTGATTGGATTAAGAGAAAAGCGTTATTTCGTTCAAACACCACAGGCTCACCAATGCAGCCGTTAGCCGCTGTACAGTCTCTAGAAAATCAATCTGTCTATCAGCCTTTGTATGGTTTTACCGCCGTCGATCTTGGCTATCAAAAGGGTAATGCGGTTTCAAATATCGTTACCTGTATGGATGAGATGGCTGCTTCTAGTGCTTTTATAAATATGTTTGATCAAATTTGGAGTGATAACGAGAAAGTTCAAGATGTCACTGATCGTTTAGTCAATCATATATCTACTGTTTACCAAGAAAATTCACCAGAACGTATTTATTTCCAGCTGTTATACAATATCTTCAGTGAATTTCTGGAAGATATCAGTGAAGATGTATTACCGAATGATAAAACCGGATATCAAGATAGTCTTATTTGGAACAAGTTATTTAACTATCAACGCGATGCAGCAACCGGCATAATCAACAAGCTAGAAACCTATAATGGCTGTATTTTGGCCGATAGTGTTGGTTTGGGTAAGACATTTACGGCATTGGCTGTCGTTAAGTACTATGAACTCCGTAATAAGTCAGTTTTAGTTTTGTGTCCTAAAAAATTGTCTGAGAATTGGCTTAATTACAATCGAAATCTTACGACTAACCCTTTTGTGAGAGACCGTTTTAGTTTCGATGTTCTTTGTCATACTGATTTGCAGCGCACAAAGGGAGAGTCCTTAGGTATCCCATTAGATCGAGTTAACTGGGGTAACTACGACCTTGTTGTGATTGATGAATCACATAATTTTCGCAATAACCAAGTGTATAAAGACAAGGAAACACGTTACCAAGCACTGATGAATAAAGTTATTCGTGCTGGAGTGAAAACAAAGGTGTTAATGCTCTCTGCAACGCCAGTAAACAATAAGTTTTCTGATTTACGAAATCAGCTAGCCCTTGCTTATGAAGGTGATTCAAGCATTCTTAGAGAGCAAATAGGGACACAAAGAAGTATTGAAGAGATCTTTAAACGCGCGCAGAAATCATTTAATGCCTGGTCTGATTTAGAGCCAGAAGACCGTACTGCGAATGCGCTATTAGACACTTTAGATTTTGATTTTTTCCAGCTTCTAGATAGTGTAACTATTGCCCGTTCTCGAAAACATATTCAAACCTTCTACGATACGGCAGATATTGGTCATTTTCCTGAACGTAAGAAGCCCATATCTTTCCATCCTCCATTGACCGAGAGAACTGATGTTATTGGTTTCAATCAGATTTTTGCGCAGTTGTCTAAGTTGAAAATGGCAGTATATGGTCCGATTAGTTATATCTTGCCAAGTAGAATAGCCAAATACGAAGAAATGTATGACACCGATGTTGGGGGCAAAGGTAAATTACGCCAGGCTGATAGAGAAAAGGCCCTTCAGCGATTGATGACTATTAATCTGCTTAAGCGACTCGAAAGCTCCGTACATTCATTCACCTTAACGTTAAAGGGCTTACAAGACACGCTAGAAAAGGCTTTAAGCAACATAGAAGCGTTTAAACGTTTCGAACAAGATGGTTTTATAGAAGAGCAGGATAATAATCTATCGGGTGATGATTGGGATGAAGATATTAATGATTTTGAAGAAGGTTTCTCTACTGGGGGAAAAGTAAAAATCAATCTTGCAGATATGGATTTACCGTCTTGGGGGCATAACTTATCAGCTGATCTTGAAGTAATATGCGATTTGATCTCAGAGATGCAAAAGCTGCCACCAAACCACGATGCAAAACTTCAGCACCTCAAACAGCATATTTTGAATAAATGGGCTAACCCGCTTAATCAAGGTAACAAAAAAGTGCTGATTTTTACGGCGTTTGCGGATACGGCTGATTACTTATATGAAAATTTAGCAGAAGAGTTTAAGCAGCAGTTTGGTATTCATACCGGTAAAGTTACCGGCAGTAGCTCAGCTAAGTCAACGTTAAACAAAGCCTATGACTTTCAAAGTTTGTTGACCTTATTTTCCCCTCATTCAAAAGAAAAGCGTCAAGTTTTACCAAATGAACCATGTGAATTAGATGTTTTAATCGGGACAGACTGTATATCTGAAGGTCAAAACCTTCAGGATTGCGATTATCTGATTAATTATGATATCCATTGGAATCCCGTTAGGATAATTCAACGCTTTGGTCGCGTCGATCGTATTGGCTCAACTAACCAGGCCATTCAGCTTGTTAACTACTGGCCAGATATCAGTTTAGATGAATACATTAATCTTAAAGAGCGAGTCGAAAACCGCATGGTGATTTCAGATATCACAGCGACGGGGGACGATAACGTACTTAAAGCTCAGGCAAATGATGTAGCTTATAGGAAAGAGCAGCTTAAAAAGTTACAGGAAGAAGTGATTGATTTAGAAGATGTCAAAGTTGGAGTCTCCATAACGGATCTTGGGCTAAATGAATTTAGAATGGATCTGCTTGGATACATCAAAGCAAATGGCACAGAAAAGAATCATGCTGGATTGGATTCTGCCCCCAACGGCATGCATGCAGTAGTTGCTGCTGAGCCTGAAAAAGGATTAATTCCTGGAGTAATATTTGCACTCAGAAATCGAAATCATAGCGTTAACATTAACCAACAAAATCGGCTTCATCCATACTACTTAGTTTATATCGGAGAAAGTGGAGAAGTTGTGGTTAACCATACCCAAGTGAAACCACTTTTGGACCGAGTTCGTGCTGCATGTAGAGGTAAAGACGAACCAGTCCGACAAGCATGTGATGTGTTCAATAATGCAACTAAAGATGGTCGAAATATGGAGTGTTACTCCAATTTACTTGATTTGGCTGTGAGCTCAATGGTAGAAACCAAGCAAACTAGTGATGTGAAGAGCTTGTTTAGCGGTAAAACAACGACTGCACTGACAGGAGAGATCTCCGGTTTAGAGGATTTCGAACTGATTAATTTCATCGTCGTTGTGAAGCTTCCACAAGTTAGTCTTCGGGGGCATAACTAGAATGTCACCAATTAAAGTAAACGTAGCAGTGCCAAAGAAGGACTTTATTCCTTTTATTTTTCCACCAGCAGCGGCATTAGGTATTCCAGATAAAGATGGTGTAAAGCAGGGGCAAAAAGTTGCAAAAGAAGCCATCTACCAGCAAGTGAAGCCGACAAACGCGGTAAAGCAGATATTTGTCGAGCAAGTCGAGTCCATTGTCTGGCGTTATAAATTGTCTGCTGAAACGTTGAATGTGGCTGAGAGTGAGGATGTGGCTGAAATTCAGGTGTTTGATATTCAGCTTAAACAAGGAAGTGAATCACTGGATATAGCCGTATTAGAGGCTCTAGATAAAGCGATACCTTCTACCGTCTTCTTTCGTGTTTTTCGCAGTGAGTCGCGTTCGATGATTCAATGTGCTATGGCGTATAAGAGAGCAAACAAACGCGATGACAGTGTGATGGTGATTGATGAGTACTTTTTTAGTGAATGGATACCATTACCCAAACAAGATGAAGCGTTCCAGAGTCAGAAACTACCGCTGGTGGTCAACATGAGTGGATTACATCGAGAGTTGCTGCGTAGTTTGCTGCCAGTGCCGCCCCGAGAGGGTGAAAAACTAGAGACTCAGCTAGAACGTATCCGTGGAATTAAAGTGTTACAGACTCAGTTAGCGCAAGCAAAAATCAAGCTTCAGAGAGAAAAACAATTTAACCGTAAAGTTGAGATTAACCATCAAGTCAATCAACTGAAATTACAAATTAACGCTTTGTTTGAGTAAATGATAAAGAACGCGACCAAGCAGAAAGAATTAGACGAATTTAGAGTAAAAGAGAATGAATAAACTAAAAATGCACAGCCCTAGTTTGGTTGATCAAAATATAGATAAGTTGGCTGAACTCTTCCCGAATTGTATTACTGAATCTAAAGGTGATGATGGGAAACTGCGTAAAGCGATTGATTTTGACCTTTTAAAACAGGAATTGTCTCGACATATCGTCGAAGGACCTCAAGAACGTTATCAATTAAATTGGCCGGGTAAGCGAGAAGCTTTGTTAACGGCCAATGCACCGATTGCAAAAACGCTTCGTCCTTGCCGGGAAGAGAGCATAGATTTTGATAATACTCAGAACCTGTTTATTGAAGGGGATAACCTAGATGCGTTGAAACTTCTTCAGGAAACGTACCTAAATAAGGTTAAGTTGATCTATATCGATCCTCCTTACAATACGGGTAATGATTTTATTTATAATGATGATTTTGCTGAGGATATTGATTCTTATATAGAACGTTCGAATCAAATCGATGAAGAAGGTAATCGTTTACTTACAAACACTGAAACAAATGGTCGATTTCATTCGGATTGGTTAAATATGATTCTTTCGAGAATAAGGTTGGCATTTAACTTACTTCAAAATGATGGTTTTTTAGTTATAAGTATTGATGATGCAGAATTTAAAAATCTTAGTTATATATTAGACGAAACTTTTGGTCGAGATAACCAAATTGCAGTTTTAGTATGGGATAAGAATCGAAAAAATGATGCAAAATACTTTTCCGTCGGACATGAATATATGCTCGTGTATGCGAAAAATAAATCCTTTCTGCAAGATAATAAAATAATTTTAAGAGAACCAAAACCAGGGATAGATGAAGCGAAAATCTTTTTTCAACGTTTAATTAAAAAATATAATTCTGATTTGAACGCCGTCCAATCTGAATGGAGAAAATACTATAATCAGTTATCTAGTGATCATCCTCATAAACAAATTGGACGATTCTCTAAAATTTCTTCTCAAGGACCTTATCGAGATGATGGTAATATTTCTTGGCCAGGCGGTGGTGGACCTAAGTATGAAGTTATTCATCCTAAAACACACAAGCCATGTAAAGTACCTGATGGAGGATGGCGCTATTCAAAACCAGAAAGGTTTTGGGAAGAAGTTAATACAGGAAAGGTGGTTTTCGGCGAAGATGAAACAACTCTTCCAAGGCAGTGTAGATATTTATTTGAAAGTGAAGGTCAAGTTATGACATCAGTTCACTATAGTTATGCTCAAACGTCTGCGATGGAATTTGAAAAACTTATGGGAGGTAAAGTTTTTGAAAATCCGAAAAATTATAAAGATATAGAGCGTTTAATTAACTATTTTGGTGTAAATGATGGAGACGTCGTTTTGGACTTTTTTGCCGGCTCTGGTAGCACTGCACACGCGGTATTTTCTGCAAATTCCAAAGATGGAATGAACAGAAAGTTTATTGTTGTTCAGATACCAGAAAAAACTTCAGATAAATCTGTAGCTTTAAAAAAAGGTTATAAAACAATTTCAGAAATAACTAAGGAACGTATAAAAAAAGCGGGTGCTCAGTTAGCTAATGATGATAGTTGCATAAAATGTGACTATGGGTATCGAGTGTTAAAAATCGATAGTTCTAATATGGCTGAAGTTTATTACAAACCGGATGTTATTTCACAAGCGGATCTATTTGAGTTGGTTGACAATATCAAAGAAGACCGTACCGAAGAAGACCTACTTTTCCAAGTGATGCTAGATTGGGGCGTCGATCTGACGCTACCTATTCGTCGTGAAGTTATTGATGAAAAGACAGTATTCTTTGTGGATAGCAACTCTCTAGTGGCTTGTTTTGATAAACAGGGGGGGATTACCGACAACTTCGTTAAACAACTGGCTCAATTTAAACCACTGCGTTTAGTTTTTCGTGATGCAGGTTTTGCTTTAGATAGTACGAAAGATAATATTGAGCAAGTACTTAAGCAGCTATCACCAAACACTGAAGTTAAAGCGATTTAAGGGGATGAGATGAGTACACGACTCGACAAGCTAACCATAAAAGGTTTTAAATCGATTAAAGATTTAGAAGATTTTGAGTTAAAAAACCTCAATGTTATTGTGGGGGCAAATGGTGCTGGCAAAAGTAACCTTATCTCTTTTTTCAAAATGCTTCGTTCGTTGATTAATGAGAAATTGAATGACTATGTCTCAGATAACGGTGGCGCAAGTGATCTCCTTTTCAATGGTGAAAAAGAAACGCCTAAAATGAGCTTTAGTACCCGTTTTGGAACACGAGGCTTTCGCTTTTCATTGGCTCCAACACCTTCAGATAGTTGTTCAATCGAAAGCGAAGCTCGCTATTACTCAGGAAGCCAATATGGTTGGTGGGAGTTAGGAAATAGCCATGACGGTAAATCGCAGATGGTTGTTGAAGTTAAAGAAAATCGTTCTGATGCTCGTTATTCCAAACCAGTCTATGATGAGATTTCCTCATGGATGATTTATCATTTTCATGATACCAGTGCTACTGCTCCTATGCGTAAATACGAAATCATAGAAGATGATGATGTTTTGCGAACCAATGCATCAAATATTGGGCCATTTCTATTAAAGTTAAAATCGACTTATGAGAAAGAATATAAAGATATTGTTAACTCAATCCGATTGGTTACTCCATTCTTTGAAGATTTTATACTTAAACCTCGTAGTTTTGGTGTTAAGGATAAAGTAAATATTAGCTGGCTTCAGAAAGGCTCTGACTATCCAATGCAGCCTTATCATTTGTCAGATGGGTCAATTCGCTTTATCTGCTTGGCAACAGCGTTACTGCAGCCGAATCCGCCATCAACGATCATCATTGATGAGCCAGAACTTGGTTTACACCCGGCTGCCATTGATGTTTTGGCCGAGCTTATTCAGCAGGCTTCTCAGCGAACTCAGGTTATCGTCGCTACCCAGTCACCGGCATTAATTGATCAGTTTTCCATCGACGATATTGTTGTGGTAAACAGAAAAGATGGTGCTTCAACATTTGAACGATTAAACGAAAAAGATTTCTCTCAATGGCTGGAAAGTTACTCTGTGGGTGAACTTTGGACGAAAAACGTTATAGCGGGAGGTCCTCGTTATGAGTAAGTTCGTTAATGTTTACGCAATTGTCGAAGGTAAAACAGAGCAAGTATTTATTGAACGAGTACTTCAGCCGTACTTGGCTTTAAAAAATATATTTATTTTCGCGACTCAAATTAGTAAACCTGGGCAAAAAGGTGGGGATGTCCGATTTACCAGAGCGAAGCAAGATATTGGTAACCATCTCAAGCAGAGAACGGATACATTAGTTACTACTTTCATTGATTACTATGGCACAAAAGAGTGGCCTGGTTTGACCGATATACCTGTAGGTTCAATGCCTGCGCAGATTGCTGACCATTTAAACCGAGCAACAAAGCAGGCAGTCAATGATCTGTATGGAGATGTACGTTCAGAAGAGCGTTTTATTCCATTTGTAGCCATGCATGAATTCGAAGCTCTACTATTTTCAGATAGTGAAGTTCTAGCCAATGAACTAGGTATTGATGAGCAGGGTGTTAAAGATGTTTTGACTGAATGTGGAGAGCCTGAGTCAATCAATAATGGTCCAGAAACAGCACCGTCTAAACGTCTCAATGGGTGGACGGCGAGTGGTAAATTTCCCAAAACAACGATGGGTATTACGATTGCACAAAGAATTGGTATACAAACGATGAGAGAAAAATGTCCCGTATTTAATCAATGGCTGGAGACATTAGAAGCCTCGGTGGAGGCATAACAATGAAGTTACAGTTTAAACATCAAAAATACCAAGCTCAATCTGTTCAGGCAGTTGTAGAATGTTTCAAAGGGCAATTGCGTAATGATGCTGCCAGTAGGTATCGTATTGATCCTGGAACAGTGCAGCAAGGTAGATCACATTCACTAGATCAAAATGACTTAGGTTTTAAAAATGCTGAAATTCAACTAAGTGATGACCAGTTGCTAGCGAATATTCAGCAAGTACAACGTCAACAGAATTTGCCTCAGTCATCTAAGCTCGAGTCAACTCCTGCCTGTAAGTTGAATTTTGATATAGAAATGGAAACAGGGACGGGCAAAACATACTGTTTTTTGAAGTCGATTTTTGAGCTTAATAAGCAATATGGTTGGAGTAAATTTGTAATCGTGGTGCCGAGTATTGCGATCCGCGAAGGGATCAATAAGTCACTTGAGATTACCGCAGAACATTTCCAAAAGGACTATTTTAAACGTGCTCGTTTTTTCATCTATAACTCAAAGCAACCACATCAGCTAGAAAGTTTCTCTTCAGATGGTGGTATTAACGTTATGATTATTAACGTGCAAGCGTTTAATGCACGTGGTAAAGACGCTCGTCGGATTTATGAAGAGCTTGATGACTTTCAAAGCCGCAGACCTATTGATGTGATCAAGGCAAACCGTCCAATAATGATCATGGATGAGCCTCAAAAGATGGAAGGCAAGAAAACTCTAGAATCTTTATCTGAGTTCAATCCGTTATTTATTCTGCGCTACTCAGCAACACACAAGGTTGATCGTAATAAAATTTATAGATTGGATGCGGTGGATGCTTATAACCAGAAGCTGGTTAAGAAGATTGCTGTTCGAGGCATTACCACTAAAGGTTTAGCTGGGACAAATGCTTACCTCTATCTTGAAAATATAGAAATATCCCCGAACAAACCACCAGTTGCAAGAATTGAATTCGAGCAAAAACTTAAATCAGGTAGTATTAAACGTATTGTTCGTAAGTTGAGTATGGGGGCCAACCTGTATAACCAATCTAATGAGCTTGAGCAATACAAGAGTGATTTTGTCATCAAGGATATTAATGCTATCACCGACAAAGTGAGCTTTTTAAATGGTATTGAGTTGACCGTTGGTGATGCTGTTGGTGATGTGAACGAATCAGCTCTGCGTCGAATGCAAATTCGAGAAGCAATTAAAGCGCATTTTGACAAAGAGGTTCACTTATTTGATAAAGGTATCAAGGTTCTTAGTTTGTTCTTTATCGATGAAGTCGCTAAGTATCGTGATTATGAGCAGCCGGATGAAAAAGGTGAATATGCCCGTATCTTTGAAGAAGAATACCAATCAGTTCTTAACGAGTATCTGCCGAACAGTGGTAAATATCGTGACTATTTGAAGGGTATTGATGTCGATAAAACCCACAATGGCTATTTTTCAATCGATAAAAAAACTAAGCACTTAGTCGACCCTAAATTCAAAAAAAGCGGTGAAGATGCTGGTTTGGCGAATGACGAAAATGCAACTGCAGCTTATGACTTAATTCTTAAACACAAAGAGCTTTTGCTAAGCTTCAGCGAGCCGACGCGCTTTATTTTTTCACACTCTGCACTTCGTGAAGGTTGGGACAACCCTAATGTATTTGTGATTTGTACACTAAAACACAGTGATAATACCATTTCACGTCGTCAAGAAGTTGGTCGTGGATTACGTTTGGCTGTTAATCAGTTGGGAGAGCGTGTTGATCAAGAGTCGATCGTTCATGATATAAATCGACTGACAGTGGTCGCAAGTGAAAGCTATAAAGATTTTGTCAGTGGTTTGCAGAAAGACATTAGTGCTTCACTTTCCGATCGCCCAAGAGTGGCTGATGAAAAATACTTTACAGGCAAAGTACTCTCTACAGTTGACAGCGATGTAGAAGTAACTTCTGAAATGGCTAAACAACTTTATCGTTATTTGCTTAAAAATGATTATACCGATGATAATGATCATATCAGCGAAGTTTACCACCAAGCAAAACGTGATGAACAGCTAGCTGCTTTACCAGAAGCTTTACAACCGTATGCCGAACAGATTTTTAAACTGATCGATTCTGTCTACTCAGATACTCAATTACCTGATATTGATGATGATCGTAAAGCCAAACCCAATCAGCTAAACGACAATTTCGATAAGAAGGAATTTAAAGAACTATGGAACCGAATTAACCATAAGGCGATTTATAATGTTGAATTTGATTCTTCAGAACTAATACATAAAGCGATACCTGTATTGGATGAAAAGCTAAGAGTTGAAAGGTTACATTTCAACATTGTTCGTGGTGAGCAATTGGCGCATGCTGATGCTGAGCAAATTAAATCGGGTCAAGGTTTTAAAATAGAAGAAACTGAAAGTCCGACTTATCACTCTTCAGTGCATTCTAGCGTTAAATATGACCTTTTAGGAAAAGTGTCTGAGTTGACAAAGCTTAAGCGTAGCACTGTGGCTGAGATTCTGCGCGGTATAGAGAGTCATGTATTTGAGCAATTTGGAAGCAACCCTGAAGATTTTATTGCTAAGTCTGCTGCTTTGATCAATGAACAAAAAGCTGCAATGGTTATTGAGCATTTAGCGTATGACACAATAGAGGATAAATTTGACAGTAATATTTTCAATGCTGGTGGTTCTCAGGACTTTTCTAATGCAGGAGAAAAGCTTAAACGTCATATCTATGATTACGTTGTCACTGATTCTAAAACTGAACGCAAATTTGTTGAAGAACTTGATACACAGAAAGAGGTAAGTGTCTATGCTAAGCTACCTAAGGGATTCTTCATTCCCACACCATTAGGTAACTATAATCCTGACTGGGCTATCGCCTTCCAGGAAGGAGCAGTTAAACACGTATACTTTGTTGCAGAAACCAAAGGTTCTATGCAGTCACTTCAGTTAAAAGGGGCTGAAGAGGCTAAAATTAACTGTGCGAAAAAGTTCTTCGCAACTATTAATGAAAAATTTGCAGAGAAAAAAGTAAAATACAGTGTAGTGGATAGCTACGACAATCTGAAGACATTGATTTGTTGATTTGTTTAGACAATAGCAACAGCTGATTAATCTTAGTTGTTGCTATTTGGTTGGTGGAGTGTGGTTCGTTTGGATTTGTAGCCTTTGCTAGAAGTAATGCTTTTTAATTGTCGATTTTTGGAATTATTTTATTTTCAACTGCTTACAATCTCAGGTCGAATCTCTCACTCTCTGAAATTCTTCTAAATCAATTAATTATCTTCCATTATTGTCCGTGGATGTTCGTCAACTTCCACAGATTTGATGTATGCCTGAACTTCTCTTCAACATAGACACCAGAAATCACGATATCTCTTTTTGTATCCGTATTACCTTTCTATAACACTGATATCTAAACCGGATAAAAGAGATCGCATCAGGCCTTGTAGTGGTACGGTGAATTTGGCCACCTGATTAGAGGTGTTAAAATACACCTCATAGCATGACAGGTGAAACTATGACCAAGCGTACCAGACGCACTTTCAGTGCGGAATTCAAACTCGAAGCAGCGCAACTTGTTCTCGATCAAAACTACACCGTTGTTGAAGCTGCAAAAGCCATGGGTGTTGGTAAATCGACAATGGATAAGTGGGTAAGGCAGCTCAAGCAAGAAAAAAAGGGAATGACTCCTCAAGCCTCACCAATGACACCAGAGCAAATTGAGATACGAGAGCTAAAGAAGAAACTTGCACGTCTTGAAGAGCACAATGAAATATTAAAAAAGGCTACCGCTCTCTTGATGTCGGACTCACTGAACAACTCTCGATAATCGAGAAACTCAGGCAGAGCTTTAGCGTAACAACCCTGTGTCATGTGTTCAGTGTCCACCGCAGCAGTTACAAATACTGGCGTTGTCGCCCTAAGAGTGTTTCTCCAGAGTTGGTGAAACTAAAGAGTCTCATTAAAGAAGTTCATACGGCAAGCAACGGCTCTGCTGGTGCGAGAAGCATTGCCGACATGGTGACGGCCCAAGGTGTAAAACTGACACGTTATCGAGCTTCTAAGATAATGAAATTATTAGGGTTGTTCAGCTGCCAAACACCGAAGCACCGATATCGAAAGGCATCACAAGAGCACGTAGAGCTCCCAAACCATCTGTCTCGACAATTTGCCGTTACCACTCCCAACCAAGTCTGGGTCGGTGATGTGACGTATGTCTGGACGGGACAACGCTGGATGTATCTTGCTGTTGTCATCGACCTGTTCGCGAGAAAGCCAATTGGTTGGGCGATGTCAGTATCGCCTGATAGTAAGTTGACAGGGAAAGCACTCTTTATGGCGTTTGAATCACGAGGTAAGCCCAAAGGCGTGATGTTCCACAGCGACCAAGGAAGTCATTACACCAGTCGTTCTTATCGGCAACTGTTGTGGCGTTATCAAATCAAGCAAAGCTTATCTAGGCGAGGTAATTGTTGGGACAATAGCCCGATGGAGCGGTTCTTCAGAAGTCTAAAGACAGAATGGATACCGGTGTCGGGTTATAGGAGTTTTAGCGAAGCAAGACAGCATATAACTCGTTACATCACAGGTTATTACAGCCAACTTAGGCCCCATCAATATAATGGTGGGCTGACACCCAATGAGTCTGAACGACTGTATTGGAAAAACTCTAAAACCGTGGCCAATTTTAGTTGACCACTACACCTGAATTATTCGCTCGGCTGGGAGCTTTAAAAGGCAGGCCTTCCCATGAGCTTTACCCCATGAACTGGAAGACTAAACCGGGATTGACCCGGTTATTGCGGCATGTCCGGTGAAAACACAGAGTCATGACTATTTCGCAAAAATAATATGATACTAAGTTTTATTTAACTGCTTTCTTATTTAATTTGATATGTTTAATATTGCGACGCTTACACATATTTATATAGGAAATTTGTTAAATGAAACTAAAAACTCTGTTGGCTGTTTTTTCTGCTCTGGCACTGTTGTTCGGTGTGGTCGGGCAGAGTTCCGCGGTGACTTTCTCTGGTACTTTTTATGCCAGCCAGTCATGTCCGGCTTATCAATCAAAAAACAAGAAAACCAATCCTGGGAACATCTATCTGGTTTCCGGGCAGTCTTACCAAATTCGTGAGGCGAATAAAAATGACGCCACCTGGTACCGGGTGGTGGTTGACAATGCTAATCCACAGTTGCGTTGGGCCTCTGCCAGTTGTGGTGAGGTAAAAGGTGGTGATTCTTCTTCATCGGGTAGCTCGGGTTCTGGCAGCTGTTCAACGGCGGGTCAGGAAGACAGTTATGTCTTGGCACTCAGCTGGCAGCCAGCTTTCTGTGAAACACACACGTCAAAGCCTGAATGTAAGGTCACGGATTCCAGCGCTTATCAGGCCGGAAACTTTACCCTGCATGGTTTATGGCCGAATAAAGCCTCCTGTGGCACAAGTTACGGATTCTGTGGCAGTTACTCTCACTCGGTGAGTCCTTTCTGCAGCTATGATGCGGTTCCGATGTCATCATCGACGCTGGCATTACTGGGACAATATATGCCAAGTGCAGCCTATGGTTCTTGTTTACAACGTCATGAATGGTACAAGCACGGTACCTGCCAGACGCAAAGAAACGCGGATGAATATTTTAAAACTGCGATTCGTCTGCAAAAAGAATTTAACCAGAATGTCGCTTATTTCATGCAGGAGCATCTCGGTAAATCTGTCTCCACGCAGGACTTTTTTGATGTTGTGGATCAGGCGTTTTTCGACGGAGCGCATAAACGGTTACAGATTTCATGTAAGAACAGCAAATTAGTGGATGTCTATATTAATTTGCCGAAACAACTGGATGAAAATGCTTCCCTTGAAAGCTTAATGATGGATGCTGATCCGAAGTTTTCTAACCAATGTGGCAGCCGCTTCACTGTGGATGAAATTGGCTTTTAATCATCCGTTCTGACTGATAAAAAAGAAGGCGGCTTTCCCGCCTCTTTCTTGTGATTACATTGGTATAAAACCCGGTTCAATCCGGGTTTTATTTTTTGAAATCTATACCATAAATCAATGTTGCAGCATGAGAATACATTGATGTGAAGTGTCTCGGGAAAAGGCCGCGACATTGATTTAAACCGGTGAAAATCCATAGACTTTTGCACGACACCCCGCCACACTAGAGCCATATTGGCTAACTGATTCAAATCATTCAGATATGAAGACTTCTCTCGATCATCTCCCTGAACGTAAACAGCACGAGCTTGCGCTGATTTCAACCATTCTGCGCGATACGCTGGAAGAATACATCGTTGGCAAGCAGGGGAGTAAAGCCGAGTTCCGGATCCTGAAAATCATTCTGTTCGGCAGCCACGCCAAAGGCGGCTGGGTGAGCGATATTCCCAACGGCTATGTCAGTGACTACGACATTCTGGTGATCGTCAACAAACCCTCGCTGGTGGATGAGGATCTTGTCTGGCGCAGGGCCGAAGAGCAGATTGACCGCAAAGTCAAAAGCGCACCGCTGGGTCTGATTGTGCATACTTTGGAAGAAGTGAATGAACAGCTCAGACAAGGTCACTATTTTTTCAAGGATATTCGCGAAGAGGGGATCGAAATCTTTGCTGCGACACCGAAAGAACTGGCCGAACCGGGGGATCTGAGTGATGAAGAACGTCGTCAAATTGCCCAAGGGCACTATGATTACTGGTTTGAAAGTGCACAGCAGTTTTTTCATTTCTTTGGTCAGGCTCTTTCTGATAAGAAATGGCTGAGCAATGCAGCATTTCAACTCCACCAATCCACAGAGCGATTGTTCGCCTGTACCTTACTGGTTCTGAGTAACTACCTACCCAAAACCCACAATATCGAAAAGCTGAAAAAATACTGTGCCGAGCAAGATCTTGCTTTCGTTGATATTTTCCCGATGGACGACAAATTCCACCGCCGCAGCTTTCGCCGCCTGCAACGCGCCTACATTGACGCCCGTTACTCGATGCATTACGAAATCACCGAAGAAGAATTGGTGTATCTGCAAGGCGAAGTGGAGAAGCTGAAAGGACTGGTGGAGAAGGTTTGTTTGGCGAGGCTTGGGGGGTAATTCCACTTAAATAGCATAACTAAGTATGAATAGCCACCGACTTGATAGACACCTTTTAGTTAGACAAAATGACTAATAGAGAGGTGCTTATGAGCAGCAAAAGATATCCAGAAGAATTTAAAATTGAAGCGGTAATACAGGTCACGGAAAAAGCTCATAGTATGGTTGATGTCGCCAATCGCTTAGGAACAACTACCCATAGTCTTTATGCTTGGGTGAAGCGCTATGGCCCCGACTCCTCTCAACACCAAGCTCAATCTGATGAAAATGCCGAAATTCGTAGGCTTCGAAAAGAACTGCAAAGAGTCACCGAAGATCGAGATATACTAAAAAAGCGCTGAACAAGGCTGACCACATCCAGCTGAAATATCAGACTGCATGACACGCATGATTTTGTTCATTAAAACTATTTTTAATTCTTCACATGAAACCGGGCAGCGGACTAGGATATCATCACGATTGAGAAATATGTTCAAAGCCGGGGGAGCATCGTGATAAAAAATATGACCTACCTTAGCAAAAGGTCTTATTACTTTAAGCTGGTCGTGACCATTAATATTATTTGCTTTGTCGGTTTAGTGCTTGTTGCCCTGAATCTCTATAATCGAAATTTCACAGAAAATCTTCACCAATTGAAAAACTATGGGTTATCTCAAGCAAGAGTGATTGCCCATGACCCGTTATTGTCTGAGCAGGTATTCAAAAAAAATATCGGACAACTGAGCGCGATGGCGCAAAAGTATCAATGGGGGGGTGAAATTGAGTACATCTCTATCTCAAACACGCAGGGGATCCGGTTATTTCATAGTAAAGGCTATGGCATCGGTGAGAAAATTCATTCGAATAAAATTGATGAGATTGCGCAGGGAAAAGAGATTTCAGATGTCAGTCAGGGATTTTATGGTCGGGTATTAGTCAAAGCCCGGGTACCGATTTTTTATCATGGCCAGTTTATCGGCATTGTTTCTACTGGTATCTCTTATCCTAAATTCATCGAAAAACAGAAAAAAGATCTCAATGAAATGGCGATGTTATTTATTGCTGCCTGGTTTATTAATCTGGGGGTGAGTTATTTATTAATCCGCAGTTTACGTTACCGATTAAACTTAATGACTCCCGAGCAGATAGAAAAAGGCTTTGTCTACCGTCAGTATATTCTTGATTCCGTTTATGAGGGGATTGTCGCTGTCAACAAAGACGATCATGTCGTTTTGATTAATGATGCTGCAATGGCATATCTGGACATTCTTGACGAGGATATTCGGGGGAAACCTATTGCCGATTATATTTTTAATACGGACTTTTTTAGCAGTCAAAGTCTTGAAGAGTTGAAAGATGAGACCATTCTTTGCAATGGGCATTCTCTGATTGCGACCCGTAAACCCATCTACGACAAACAGGGGAATGAGCTTGGCTTAGTGGTGAGTTTTCGTATTAATACGATGAAAGATGAACTGGAAAACAAAATGAACCAGTTTGCGAAGGATAAAGACAATCTCAGAGCGATCATTCATGAATTTAATAACCAGATGTCGGTGATTTATGGCTTACTGGAGATGAAACGCTATGACAGTGTATTGCAATACATTGATACGGAATTTGCGACCCGCCAGAATGATGTCCGTGAAATCTCAAAAATGTTGCCGGTGCCTGATCTTGCGGCGATGTTCCTGAGTAAAAAAGTCCGGGCGAAAGAGTTGAATATTTCGCTTGAAATCGATCCGATGAGTCGTATTGACAGTAAGTTGTTACCGATCAATATACAGGATGTCACTTGCATTATCGGTAATTTAATTAGTAATGCATTTGAGGCGGTCGTCAGTAGTCACGCTGCGCAACGGGTTGTCAGTGTGTATGTTTATCAGAGTGATGAATTCATTATTGAAGTCGCAGATAGTGGAGGCGGGGTTGCTGAAGAAGATGCAGACAAAATTTTTGAGCGAGGTGTCACTTCGAAGGCGGGTGATAATCATGGTATTGGTCTGCATTTGGTAAAAACACTGGTTGAGCAGGCCGACGGGCGAATTGTTATTGAAGAATCAGATTTTGGCGGCGCTTTATTTATGGTATTTATTCCGTTAAATATTGGCTCTATATCAAGTCAGTCTACCTATTCTGAAATTCATTCACTGACGGATGCATGATCCAATAGAATTAAAACCATTAAACCCATATTGTTGATTTTCATTTGACGGTTCAAAGTTGACCGTCACAGATGTGATTCTTGTTGAAACTTAGTATGAGCTCAGCTACTTATTTTAAAGTTGAGAGTGAAAAACTATGACTTCGACACTGCTGAGCGAAAGGCTCGAACGAGAGCCTGTGATTAACAAGCCATTGTTTCCCATATTATTGGTTGTTATTGTGCCCCTGCTGTTCTACATATCTCCTGCACCGGAGGGGTTATCTGTTCAAGGATGGCATTTATGTGGATTATTTGTCACAACCATCCTCGGATTAATATTTAAACCTTTTCCTGCCCCGGTTATTTTATTATCCGTTATTGCGGTGATTGGTCTGACCGGCGGAAATACGAAGATGGTGTTAAGCGGATATTCATCCACGACCACTTGGATCGTATTTTCTGCGTTAATTATGAGTAACGCAATTTTGGTTACCGGTCTGGGAAAACGGATTGGATATATTCTGATTGATAAGTTTGGCAGAACCAGTCTGGGACTGGGGTATGTTCTGGCAATGCTGGACTTCATTGTCGCCCCATGTACACCATCGATTACGGCCAGAGCCGGTGGTCTGGTCTTCTCCGTGGCGAAAAGTATTTCAGCTTCTCTGGACTCCTATCCGGAATCAGGCGCCAGAAAAATTGGCTCCTATCTGATGATGAACTCGTTTTTAAATACCAAATCAACAGCTTATGTTTTCTTAACGGCGGCGGCTCCAAACTTACTGGTTTTGCCGTTTATGAAAGATATTCTGGGCGTTGAGATGACGTGGTCAAGCTGGTTTGTGAGCACGGTTGTTCCCGGTATGGTCATGCTGCTGCTGACTCCACTGATTATCTACCTGATTTATCCACCGGAAGAGAAAAAAATTGATAACAAGCGCATTGCCGAAGAAGGTCTGAAAGAGCTTGGCGCGTTTAGTAAAAGAGAAAAAGTACTGAGTGTTATTTTCATACTGGCTTTAGCGGGCTGGGTGATGGGGTCTGTATTTCATCTGAGTGCTGCGGTGGTTGCGATAGCTGCATTCATGCTGATGATCATTTGTGGCGTGGTCTCTTGGGATGAAGTATTACAGGCGAAAGGCGCATGGACCGTGCTTGTCTGGTTTGGTGGCATCATCGGGTTGTCAGCGTCTCTGAAAGCAGAAGGTTTCTTCTCATGGCTGGGTTCATTGATGAATCATCTGGCCACTGCCGGTACGAATGCAACGATGGCCCTGATGCTGATTATACTGTGTAGCGTGTTGGTTCGTTATTTCATTGTTTCCGGTTCTGCATACGTTGTATCGATGGTTCCCGTATTCTTTACGTTAGGGCTGATGATGGGAATTTCTCCCGGTCTGTTAGCCATCGCACTATCATGTTCTACGATTTATGGGAGTGGAATTACTCACTATAGTAGTGCTGCCGGTCCGATTATCTTTAGTGAAAACTATGTACCGCTGAAACATTGGTGGGCCGTCGGGGCTGTGATTACTTTCGCGAACTATGCAATTAACATGACATTAGGTTTATGGTGGTGGAATCTGCTCGGGCTATAGCTTTCGCCTGAGTCATCTCTATCCGATGCGATAAATTAAAAAAGCGGCCCGGTTGATCTCTCCCCCGGTTGATCTCTCCTCGTCGAGGATAAATCCCGGGTCGCTTTTTTATTTGGCTGACGAAAAGACAGCCCGTATCAGGCAGATTAGACGATTGCTTTGCTGAAGAATCGTTGTGGTCGCCCCACTTTTCCGTGCTGAATCGTCGCTCTTAAATACCCGCTGCTGACTGCATATTCAAGATATCGTCTCGCCGTTGTCCGACTGACGGAGGCTTCGGCACTGACCTGATCAGCGGTGTATCGCTGGTCTTTTGAAAAGACCACCAGAATCTGTTGTAAGGTAATTTCGTCGATCCCTTTGGGATGTCTGACGGCGTCTTCTAAGTTATGGTGTTTGTTGTACATTTTCTTGATGAAACTTTGGTCAATCTGGCTGCCTTCATTCAGACTGATTTCTTTATGGAACTGAGCGTAGCGTCCCAGCGTTTCAGCAATCTGATCCAGAGAAAACGGTTTGATGATGTAATCAAACGCTCCCAGACGAATCGCGTTTGTTGCTGTTTCAATATCGTTTGCTGCAGTAATAAAGATGATATCAATATTGCTACCCTGAGAACGAAGCTTGCGGAAAAATTCAATACCGGTGCCGTCTGGTAAGTAGTTATCCAGTATGATCAGTTTCACGGAAAAGTGGTTGAGCATCATTCTGGCATCAGCAAGTGATTTGGCTGTACCGACAACTCTGAATGGGTATATTTGAGAAATATGGTCAGATAACAGGCCCGAAATCTCTTTAATATCCTCAACAATTAATAAATCAATTCTGTTCATAGAGTCATTTAGCCTTGACGAAAATTAATGAAACGACCGGGTAACGGTTCAGTTTAAGTGATAAAAAAACACAGTAAAACAGATACAAAATAAAGGAAATGAGCGAGGGCAAAATAATCGTCTTTTTAAAAATTCAGATCGAGAGATGCTGAATTACCCCGTGCTGTGTCATTGATGATGTGATTAAAACCGGTCATAAAAACCGGCTCCGCAACATCCCCGAACACTTTTACTAAGCAAGTATTGTTCGATTACTATGCAAGAGTTGTCCGATACCCATAAAAAGAAAGCATCATTGATGTGCAGACATCAATGCGTCACCATCTCTATATTAGTAGATATTTCTAGTAGATAGTTCGCGAAGTCGGTCTTGGCCTCTTTTGAGTGAAGATGTCATCAGAGCGATAAGATACCGTCGAGAATTTTCTTGGCTGTTCTGACCAGCGAGACAGACGATACCTTGCCATTTTCCCGGGCAACTTTCAGGTCAATATAGCCTGAAGGGTGCTCAATACAGCAGTGAACGAGCTCAGCGTTTTGCTGTAATAAATCGTAGCTGACGGTTCCGGGATGACACAGCGACATGGTCAGTGCAATACTGCCGGTCACGGCAATCGCTTTATGACATGTGCTTGGCACATAGTAACGTGCGTTAATCGTGCCCCGGTCTGTTGCTGGTTTTGAAACCAGAATGGGCTTGGGAATGACTTTGTCAGATACGTCACCCAGCCCCATCATCTCACCGGCCTGACGTCGTAATGCTTCCAGTTTTTGGGTGAATTCTGTATCGGCATCCAGTTCTGCCGGTTGTTCATAACCGGTTTTGCCGAACTGGGCGGCATCAACAATCATGACCGGAATGGCGGCATCGATGCAGGTCATCTTGTAATCCGCGATGCTGTCCTGCACATGGCCCGTCGGGAATAATTTCCCCGTTTTTGCGCCTTCCACATCCAGAAAACTCAACTCGATCGGTGCTCCCGGACGATTGACTCCGCTAATGTAAGTATCGCCGTCATAATTCACTTTACCGTTTGGCGTCTCAACCGTGGCATGGATAATTTTGTTGGTATTTAAATTACGGATACGAATGGTTGTTTTGTCACCACTGGCTGCGATTAAACCTTTTTCCAGCGCGAAAGGGCCGACACCGGAAAGGATGTTTCCACAGTTGGGAGAAAAGTCTACTTTTTCCTCGGCGATGCCTACCTGTGCAAACAGATAATCGACGTCTGCATCTGGATCGGCAGATCGGTCAACAATCGCGACTTTACTGGTCAGACTGTTTCCGCCACCGATGCCTTCAATTTGCAATTCATGGCCCGAGCCCATGACTTTTTCCAGAATTTCCGCGAGTTCTTCCCGATCTTCTGGTAAATCTGAAGCAAGGAAGTAAGGGCCGCGGGAAGTGCCGCCACGCATCATTGTAAAAGGTAGTTGAGTTAGCTGAGTCATAGGATCTCTCTTGTTATTCAGTCATGAGCGTGATCTTCTGATAAACGGGAAAAAATATGTGAGACGCTCTGAAGGGCGTTGAGTAAATTTAAAAAACAGTATGGATATAATGAACAAAATGATTGAGATAGGAGGATGAATCACACGGTGTTTCTTTTTTGGCGGCTATTAAGGCCGTCAGACAGGTGAGGAACATTGCTTTGACTGCACCGGGATGGGATGAATGTTCAGGAAAGGTTTTGGAGATGTTGCTCGCCACAGAATCTGCCGCTCACAATCAGCCGTATATTCGAGAGATTAAATTTTCTCAGAGTAATCAATAAATTTAAATTTCATGGTGATTTGGGGAAATTAAATCGTTGCACCTTCATCGTTATTTTGTTTATTACCAATTAAAGGGCATCTTTATTCGAACGATCCCACAGTAAAGTCACTTTCACCCTATTATAATGATAATGAATGATTTATTTACATTAGATAAGTGCTTAAAGATAATTTTAGCGCTGATTCTCTGTGGAAAGATATATAAAAAAACCAATCATTCGTGTTGTTTTCACTGCCGTCTCGGCAGCCCGGATACATGATCATTGCCCCCTGAAGGCGTTCGAGAAAAATCGGTGGTGCCTTAAGTCAAAGTATTTGTCGTCCTTGGTCGTAGGAGGGCATCTTAAAAGAAGTGACTGGCAATCCCCGAGATGAATGACCCATTTATTATCGACGTTAACGGCTTGTATTATTTTATTGATCACTTTGGTTTTATTTTCGCAACGTAATAAACCAAGTGGCGTCCGCTTAAGTTGTTCGGTTGCAATCGAGCCTATTTACAATAACGCCAAAGGTGCTTGTGTGCGTTATTCCGGGTGTTACACAACTTATTAAGGAAAATATAAATGAAACTAAAGGTACTTACTTTTTCTATACTCTCTGCTTCGTTATGGACGAGTCAGGCATTCGCAGCCAACCACTGGGTGACCATTCACGCAAATTTACAAGATCGTGGCGCTGTGATTAATAAAGACATCTATGGTCAGTTTGCCGAGCATTTAGGACACGGTATTTATGGCGGCTTATGGGTCGGACACGATTCCGACATTCCGAATACCAAAGGGTTTCGTAATGATGTCGTGCAAGCTTTAAGAGACATCAAAGTGCCGCTGCTCCGTTGGCCCGGTGGTTGTTTTGCGGATCAATATCATTGGCGCGATGGCATCGGCCCTCAGGCGGATCGCCCGATTACCATCAATTCAAACTGGGGTGGGGTAGACGAAACCAATGCGGTCGGTACCCACGAATTTTTTGACTTAGCCGACCTGATTGGTGCAGATACCTATATTAACGGCAATTTAGGTACCGGCAGCGCGCAGGAAATGGCGGACTGGATTGAGTACATGACCTCCGACAGCGACTCCGCACTGGCCAACCAACGCCGCGCCAATGGCAGAAGAGAACCATGGAATATTACCTACTTTGGCATTGGTAACGAGGCATGGGGCTGTGGCGGGAACATGGGTCCGGAGCAGTATGTCGGTCTTTATGACCAATATCGGTCAGCGATTCAAGCGCCTGCAGCCAAGGATATCTTGTTTGTCGGCAGTGGTGGTACAACGGAAGATACAGCATGGACCGACGTCCTGAGTGACCAGATCCACAACGGTATGGATGGGATCAGTTTCCATTTTTACACCCTCCCCAACGATGACTGGGATAACAAAGGGAGCGCCACTGAATTTGACAATACGATGTGGTTTAACACCTTGGCACGCACCTATCGTATGAAAACCTACCTGAAAGATAATATCGACATCCTCGATCGCAATGATCCGAGTGGTCAGTTAGGGTTTTATGTTGATGAGTGGGGCACATGGTATGACACGGAAGAAGGGCGTGAACCCGGCTTCTTGTATCAACAGAATACCTTGCGTGACGCAGTGGTTGCAGCGGTCAACCTCAACCTGTTCCATGAGTATGCAAAACGGGTTCACATGACCAATATCGCGCAGATGGTTAATGTGCTTCAGGCCATGATCCTGACTGACGGTGCCAAAATGGTCAAAACCCCGACGTACTATATTTACGATATGTACAAGGTGTTTCAGGATGCTAAGTCGATTCCGTTCACGCTGGACACCACCCAATATTCGATGAATGGTAAAGATCTGCCGGCGGTGACTGCGTCGTTAGCGCAGGGAACGGATGGTCGTCTATATATGGCGTTGGTGAACTTAGATCCGGAGAAGGACGCAAATATCGATCTCGATCTGAACGGAGAAATCAACACCATCTTAGCGGGACGCATCTTAACTGCGTCAACCATCACCGCGAAAAATACATTCGATGACCAACATGCTATAGAGCCACAACCGTTTCAGGACTGGGCGGATTATTTTGTCCTTCCTGCCAAATCCGTGGTGGTGTTAACACTCAAGTAGCGGTTAGTCAGAGATAGCGTCAGTAAAAAGCCAGACGAGTGGACTCGTCTGGCTTTTATCGATCATGCGGTAACAATTTTAGAACTGATAATCCGCAATGATACCAAATGTTCGTGGGGCACCGATTTCATACAGATCGTTCTTATGCCGTAATACATAGTCTTCATTGGTCGCGTTTTTCACATAAGCGCGGATCGTGAAGTCATCTGCGGCGTAACCGGCATTCAAATTCAGTACCGTGTAATCACCGGCAGCATTGCTTTCGGTATTGGCTAAATCCGTATAATAGTCGGAAACATAGTTGACCCGGGCTCCGAAGAACAGGCCTGAATTCAAGTGTTGCGTAAACCCTAACCCGGCAGAAAGATCAGGCGCATAGCTAAACTCTTTGCCACTGAGATTGCTTGTTGTACCGCCCGGGCCTTGTGTCACTTCGGTTTTCAATAAACCGACAAAAGCAAAAACATCTAAGCCAGAATCGAACCAGTAAGTGGTTTCAATTTCCGTCCCATAGGTTTTACCTTTCGGGATATTGGCCACGTAGTTGTCGAGTCTGCTGCCGCTATCGCCATACACAACGGTATGGTAGTTATCATAGTCGTTGTAGAAAACATTGGCGTTCACCCCGAGTTTTTTATCGAGGAAGGTGGTGCGTGAGCTCAGCTCGTAAGTCCATACTTCTTCCTGTTGAAAGACAAAGAGCTCTTGCTTGTACTCGTTATAACCGATTCCACCCGCGTTGTAGCCTTTACGTGCGGTCAGTCCAAGTGTTGCGTCGTCAGAGACCGCATAAGTGATGCCGATTTTAGGCAGCAGAATGCTGTTATCATCATCGGCTTTAAAGTCAATGGGATACTTTTCATGATCAAAATCGCGGTCGAGGTCATCGCGCTCATAACGGGCGCCAAGGAGCAGTCCCCATTTCGGAGCTAACTGGATTTTGGAATCAAAGTAAATGGCATAGGTTTGATTTTCATCGACCCGTTTGAGTGAGTCTGTCTGTGTATCCTGATCTTTGAAGTAACTGCTGATGCCAACAATCACATTGTATTTTTCATCCAAAGAGTTATAAGACAACTTCGCTTCGGCAGTGTAGTTTTTCTCGTCGATATCACCCCACCAGTCTGTGCTTGGATAAGCGACAAACTGAGTTGAATAGTCGCGTCTTGCCAGTAGTACATCCGCTTTCAGTTCGTTATTAATCAGGTAAGCAACATCTAGGTTCACATTCCAGCTTTTTGTTTCCTGACGGCGAGTGCCGTTTGAACTGGTGTATTCAAACTTATCTTTTTCAGACACCAGATTGGTGTACTGACCTTTTTCATAACGACTGGCGACGGTCAGCTTGGCGGTGAGCTTGTCTGAGCCGAATGGTTTAAACAGTAATTTTCCCCGGATATTATGAGATTCGATTTCAGAAGGGTCCCAGGGGTACTGGTCATGATTCGGTAGTGAATAGTCAATCGGCGTATTGCCTTGGGTGCCTTCAGCGGCAAGACGAAACGCGAGTTTATCATCGACGATCGGTGCTGAAACGACACCGGCTAAGTGGTACTTGTTATCTTCGTTTTCGTAACCCGCGCGCATTTTGCCTTCGGTATAAAAGGTTGGATCTTTGGTTTTGATGACCACCGCACCACCGATACTGTTACGGCCTTGGTTGGTCGATTGAGGCCCTTTATACACTTCGACTTGTTCTGTATCCCATAAACCGGCTTTACCAAAAGCCTCCCCGGTCCATGATTCGGATACACCATCAACGGTGGTGTTGACCCGCGGCGTAGCCCCGGTCATGTATGACAGGAATCCGTCTCCGGCACCTCCGCGGCCATCGACCCCCCGAATATGCGGCATCCCTGACGGGGCGTTCAGTACGTTAGGCACGCGGTCGAGTAAGTCATAATAGTTTTGGTTTTCACCATTATCCGCATCTTCGGTGAATACCGTCACCGAACTGGTATTTTCAGCCAGCGTTCCCCCTAGCTTTTCGCCATGTACAACAATTGTATCCGGCGTTTGAGCACGGTTCTGTTGCTCGGTTTTTTCAGCAGAGGCGCTGGTACTGATTCCTAAGCAGGTCAGGCTAATGATGGTGGAAAGTATGTTCCTCGTATGACGAAGAGAATGACCACTGTTTAAATCGATGGGCTTCATGATTAAAGAAATCCTTTAAAAATTTGAATTGTTTGATGTCGCAACAAATTTTATCAAGTTTGTTGCGGATGATTATGGTAATGATAATTATTATTATTTACAATAATCAATCAGGTAAATTTGTGCCACTTGACCACTTTTTCTATGAATGAGTCGGTGGCCGATCAATCGGAATAGTTATGATTTTTGAAAACACTCAAGGACACACCACCCCGCGTATGACAAGAATTGGCGAGTATCTCAACAGAGAAAATTGTCATCTCGGTGATGAAACATGGTGGCAAATCATAAAGGCAGAAGGGACCCCGATCATCGCGACCGTTGCCGATGGCTATGCGGAGGTCATCTTTCTCTGGCGGCAGCCGTCATCACCGGCGGGGGACGCAGAAATCCAAGCTGTGTATATTGATATGAACGGGATCACCGATCATCACAGCTTCAATATGGCTCAGCTGACCCGGATAGACGGTAGCGATGTGTGGTATTACGTTGCTTCAATCCCCCTGAGTTGGCGGGGCGGATATGCATTTATGCCGGTGACCGCCGCACTGATTCAGCCCGATTATGTCGGGGAGTATCATGAGAAAAGAGCGCAGCACCGCCAATGGTTACAGCGCCTGTTTCCATTGAGTTGTCGCGATCAACTGAGTTTAAACCAGCTGACTCATTGTGCATGGGGGCATCTCAAGACACCGCTGCATATGCCGGACGCTCCCGCTCAGCCTCACTGGCAATCGTTCGATCAGCGTGGCGGACAACCGACGGCCAGAGCCACGGAAATCATCGACTGGCACAGTGACATGTTACACGGCAGCCGTCAGGTCTGGCTGTATACGACCGCTGCCGCCGAGCCAACGGTGCCGTCAGTATCCTATGCTGCTAAAACCAAAGCATTACCGGTGGTGGTGGTCCTGGATGGCCGTTTCTGGTCAGAATCGCTGCCGATTTATGATGCGTTGTTATGTGCCACCCAAGACGGTGCCTTACCTGAAGCCGTCTATGTACTGATTGATGAAATCGATGGCCGCCAGCGCCATGATGATCTGGGCTGTAACGCCACGTTTTGGCAGGCAATCATTCAAGAGTTATTTCCTTTGGTGTCTGGTTATTTCCCGCTCAGCACCGATCCGCACCATACCGTTGTCGTGGGCCAGAGTCTCGGTGGGTTAGCCGCCATGTATGCGGCCCTGAACTGGCCGGAACGCTTTGGTTCGGTGGTGTGTCAGTCCGGTTCATTCTGGTGGCCAGATTTTTCTCTCGTCAAACCGCCCGGTGACTACGTCACCCCGGAATCACCGCATTTGCTGAGTGAGATGAGCCGACAGGTACATGAGGGCTTGGGGCAGGGCGCTTGTTTGAACATCTTTATCGAAGTCGGCCGTGGCGAAGACGTGATGGTTGACCTCAGTCAGGATATGTACCACCAACTCGCTGCTCAGCAGCACAACATCCAATACCGGGTTTTCGACGGTGGCCATGAACGTCTGTGTTGGCGTGGCGGCATCATCGACGGCCTCTCTTCCATTTTTTCATTGTGAATCTTTATTCAGCCTACGCGGAGTCAGATATGTCAGAACAATACATTAACCCTTTTGATGATCCTGAGAATCAGTTCATGGTCCTGATCAATCATCAAGGTCAGTACAGCCTGTGGCCTGAGTTTAAGCCGACACCTGCCGGTTGGGAAAACACCTTTGGTCCATGTGATAAGCAGCGTTGCATCGATTACATCGAAACCCATTGGCAAGACATCCGGGTATAACCGGCACCGCAAACCCACCAAAAACGATAAAAAAACAATCATTATTTTTAAAGGAATGGACAAATGAAAGACCACCAGATACCAGAAGAACTGTTTGATCTGACTGGTACGCAGCAGGGGATCTGGTTTGGGCAACAAGTGATGCCAAAACCTGAATCATTGAATGTCGCGCATTACATCAGGATTGACGGTGCGATTGATTTAGCCTGCTTTACGCAGGCGGTTCAGCTTGGTGTCGCCGCTGCTGATTCGCTGCATCAGCAATATGTCGAGGTCGAGGGGGAAATTAAACAGAGGAGCCGTGGGGCGCTCCCTGAACAAGATGTCTTAGAAATCATGGATTTCTCTCAGGCAGCACAAGCTTATGATGCCGCTCTGGCGTGGATGCAAGCCGATCTCGCGACACCGATTGATCTCCGGGCCGACCGGCCAAGATACCGGCACTGTCTGATCGCGGTCAGTGACAATCGTCGGCCGGTATGGCTCTGGTATCAGCGTTATCATCATATTGATGTGGATGGGTTCAGTTTTAACGCCATCACACAGTATATTGTCGGTGAGTACAATCGATGGATGTCAGGCAGCCCGGGGCCGGCCCCGTTTACCCCTTTTAAAGACGTGATTGTCGAGCATCAGCAGTTTTATCAGTCTGAATCGTTGCAAAAAGCACGCAGTTTCTGGCAACAACATGTCCGCCAATTGCCTGACCGGATATCGTGTGTCACTGGCGGACGACAGACGGCGGCGACCGGTGTCGAGACGTTCACGATTGATTTAGCCGGCGGAGCATGGTTACAGCGCGAAGGTAATCAAGTGCTCCCTTCTGAATTTGCTATGGCGCTGGTCTTTGCCTATCTCCATTTACTCTCAGGTGAACAGCACTTGTGTGTCGGCTTTCCGTTTATGCGCCGCATGGGCAGTGTGGCGGCGAGTTCAACCGGCGCAGTGGTGAATGTGTTACCGTTGACACTGACCGTCAATCCCACCATGACTATCTCGGATGTTGCCCGGGCGATGAATCAGGCCATCCGTCAGACCCGCCGCCATCAAATGTACGATGCAGAGCAGATTCAGCGCGACGCAGGCAAAGTCGGCCAACCGCTGTATGGGCCGGTCCTGAACTACAAACCCTTTGAAGATACGGTGAATCTGGCCGGCACGACCGGTTATACCCACATTTTGTCAGCCGGTCCGATTGACGAGATTGAATTCTCTCCCCGGCTTCAGCATGACCAACTGCGTCTGACACTGACCGCCAATGCTGAGAAATATACCCGCCAGTCATTGATGCTACATGCCCGGCGGTTTGCCTGTATGGTTGAACAGATTGCCGCTCAGCCCGGGCTGTCGCTGGATGCACTTGCGCTGATCCCGGCAGATGAACATGCGCAGATCACGCAATGGTCAACCGGCAACAGACGACATGCGGTGCCGCAACAGACGAGTGTATGTGCTGTACTGGCTGAGCAGATCAAACAGAAACCGGATGCTGTGGCGCTGTGCTTTGGTACGCAGCACTGGACTTTTGCCCGGCTCGGGCAGGCTATCGACGAGCGGGCGCAGCAGCTGCAATCTTTCGGCATCGGCAAAGGCGATATTATCGGGGTCGCTTTACCCCGCAGCGCCGAAACCATCATCACGATGCTGGCAACGCTACGCACGGGGGCGGTCTATCTGCCGATTGATCTGGCTTATCCTCAGGAGCGGATCGAAACCATATTAACGCAGGCTCAGCCCAAAGGGGTGATTGTTGAACAGACGGCATCACTGGCATGGCAACACCTGACAGATTGCATCACGCTGCATGCGCTTGCCGACCAGCCGCTAACGGCATCGACACATCTTGAGATCGCGGCCACAGATGTGGCCTATATTGTCTTCACCTCAGGTTCGACAGGTCAGCCGAAAGGCGTCATGAATACCCACGGGGCATTGCTGAACTTATTACATTCACACCTGCACACGATATTTGCCCGCACGACGGAACGGCTTGCCTCACAACAACAGTGTGCCGTGCATGAGGTGCAGGTCCGGGCTGCGCACACCACATCGTTCTCATTTGATGCCTCTTGGGAACAAGTGATCTGGATGCTCTGTGGCCATACCCTGTATCTGTACGACGATGAGCAGCGTAAAGATGCGCAGGAACTGACCGACAGCGTCGCACGCGATCAGATTAATGCTTTGGATCTGCCGCCGTCGCTGTTGAGCCAGATGCTCGATAACGGCTTGATGGACGCCGGGCATGTCCCTTCACTGGTGCTGATCGGCAGTGAAGCGGTGCCTGAGCATCTCTGGACGAGGCTCAAAAGTTACCCGGAATTACAGGTTGAAAACTGCTACGGGCCAACCGAATTTACCGTGGATGCCGTGAGTGCATCACTGGATGCAGATGACACTCCCGTGATCGGCCAGCCAATATTAAACACCAAGGCTTATGTATTAAATCAACAGCTGAATCCGGTTGGGGTCGGGGTTGTTGGTGAGTTGTATCTGGCGGGGGCCGGGCTGGCAAAAGGCTATTTAAACCAAGCCGGGATGACCGCCGAGCGCTTTGTGGCGAACCCGTTTGATGAGGGGCAAATCATGTATCGCACCGGAGATTTAGTCAAATGGCGCGACAATGGTCAGCTCGACTTTATCGGCCGGTGTGATGATCAGGTCAAAATTCGCGGGTTCCGCATTGAGCTGGGGGATGTCGAAAGTGCAATCAATGCCATTGATGGTGTTGCAAACACCGTGGTCATTGCTGAGCGTCATGGTCAATCCGATCGACTGATCGCGTATTGTACCTTGGTGCATCACGCGCCAACTTTGCTCGATGAGCAAGCCTTGCTGGCGCAAGTCGCGGCGACCGTTCCTGCATATATGGTCCCTGCGGCAGTAGTGATTCTGGCGCAGTTTCCGCTCAATGTGAACGGTAAAATCGACAGAAAAGCCCTGCCGAAACCTGTGGTTGTATCGGGGCAGGCATGGGTGGCGCCGGAGAATCATCAAGAGCAGGTTTTGTGTGATGCCGTGGCTGAGTTACTCGGTGCTGAGCGGGTCGGAACCGCAGATGACTTCTTTGCTTTGGGGGGCGATAGTATTTCAGCCATGAGTCTGGGAACGCGACTGAGAAAGGCGGGGTATGAACTGCGCCCCCGGGAGATCTTCTCAGCACGTCAGTTAGGCGCAATGGCTGCGTTGATGCAACCCCTGCGTCGTCAGGTGACACGCGAGCAGGAGGGAGAAATTCAGCCGCTGCCGATGTGGCGTTGGTTTGAAGAAACCTTTGCCGAAGATACCAGTTATGTGCAAGGCGTGTTTGTTGCCATTGAATCCGATATCACCCGTCATCATCTTCAGGCCGGACTGACACAACTGGTTGCCACTCATTCCGCTTGCCGACTGATAAAACAGGCGGGGCGTTATCGAATCGAGTCAATGGATCAGCTCGCGGTTGACGATTGGATCGAGACGCTTCAAGTTGCAGATCTCGAACACGCTGATTTAGATGGGGTATTCGGGCGCTGCAGTACCATGTTATTGCCAGACCGTGCAATGCTGCGGCTGATTCAGATGCGCGATCGCGCCGGGCGCAGCGGACTGATGATACTTGCCCATCACCTGATAATTGACGGCGTATCGTGGCGAATTTTACTGCCCCAGTTGCAAGCTTTCGTCCGGGCGCAAGTGAGTGGTCGCCCGGCTGATATCACGCCGGAAGAGACTGGGATCAATTCATGGTCGCAAGCGCTCTATCAACATTTGCCACAGCTGGCCCGGCAAGCGCCAGACTGGATTGCACTGGCATCGCGGCAGATTGCACCCTTAAAACCGCAAGCGGCACCGGGGCGAGTGGTGCATCGTCGTCGCATGTTATCGGCCCAGCTGACACACGACATGCTTCGTGATTGCCAAGAGACACAGGCAATTGACGTCGATGAATTGTTGCTTGCCGCTGTCACCGCTGCGCTGGGGGCGTGCTATCAACAAACGGCGATCAAACTGCATTTAGAAGCGCATGGCCGTGAAGAATTTGACGCCTCACTTCATCTCAGTCAAACCTTGGGGTGGTTTACAACCGAATTTCCGGCCGTGATTGATCTGCCCGCAGACGGTGAGATCCCGGCATTACTCAAACAAGTGAAGCAATCAAAACGAGGGGTCAAAGACAGAGGATTGGGCTACATGGCTTTGCGATACTTAGATAACCCGCATCGCGAGACGCTCACCACCTTATCAGCCCGTCATCCCGCTTCACTGCTGTTCAATTATCTTGGCCGGTTTGCGTCGTCACAGGAGACATGGTCCCCCCTCAGCCGGGCCGGGAAATTTGCCGACACATTTGCGGTTGCGTTAAACAGCGATTATCCGTTGCTACATCCGTTAGAGCTGAATATTTTTGTCGATGAAAGTCATCATGAGCCGAGATTTGCGCTGAACTGGGCGTGGGATGAGGCTCAGTTCAGCGAGGCAGAGATCGATGCCGTTGTCGAGCAGATCAGCCAACAGCTTGCGGTGATGCTTCGCTGGCTGGGAAGCCAATCCGCCCCTGAGGTGGCGCTGCGGGTTCCGGCTGAATTGACTGAGGACGGGGTGTCGCTCAGTGACATCGCGACGTTCTCCGATCGTTTTGGGCCGCTGCGCGATATCTTGCCCGCCTTGCCGCTGCAAGAAGGCTTACTGTTCCAGTCGCAGACCGGGGATGAAAATAGCAATTACAATTCAATCACCAGACTGACCTTCCGGGGCGAGCTCGAACCACAGCGAGTCCGCCAAGCGTTGAATGCTGTGCTGGCCCGTCATCCGCAACTGTTGGCTCAATTCGATAGCTCGGTTTTAGGCCGGGCGGTGCAGTTGATTCCTCAGGCTGGTGCGGCATGGCCGTTGACGTATCTTGATCTCCGCTCCGCGTGCGCGCAACAGCAACAGGCCGCGCTTGTCCGGGCAGAACAGCAGGCATTGCGGCGTCAGTTTGATCTCAATGACCCCGATGAATCATTACTGGAAGCGACGCTGATTCATCATGGTCAGGCCGACAGTACGCTGTTGATTGGTGCGCATCACTTGGTTGTTGATGGCTGGTCAACCCCGATTTTACTGGGTGATTTTCTGAGTGCGTATGCAACAGGCAATCCGCACCTGCCGCCGGTGTCAGTTCGCTATGCGGATGTTGTCAGTCAACTGAAACAAAGGGATAAAGCGGCGGCACAAGCGCGCTGGCAGGCGGTGTTGCAACACGTCACCCCCACGATTGCCTTTGAAGACATCCCGGTTACGTCGCACGTCAACACCGATGAACTGATCATCGATGCAGCCAAAACAGAGCAACTCAGTCAGCGACTGAGGCATTATGGCCTGACGATCAACTCGCTGATGCAGGGGATTTGGTCATGTATTTTAGCGAGTATGACCGGACGAGAAGAGGTCGTGTTCGGGACGCCGGTTTCTGGCCGGTTCGGCCATGTGAAAGGCATTGATGAACATATCGGCTTGTTCAGTAATACCATCCCGGTGCGGATGAAGCTGCAGGCGAGGCAGAGCCTGTTAGAACAGTTGCAGGCGCATCAGGCCACACAGATTCAACTGCTTGAACATGACGAACTGGGTTTGGGGGAAATCCAGCAGTTAGCCGGGGGCGAAACGTTATTCGATACCTTGCTGGTGGTGGAGAATTATCCTGATCAGGGCCACTGGTACAGTCAAGATTATCAGGGCGCGACGCTGACCGGGATTCACAATCGGGGATATACCCACTATCCGTTGACCATTCTGGTACTGCCCGGTGAGCAGCTGCATATTTTGTTTGAGTACCGGGATACCGTTGGGATTGCACAGCAAGTAATGCAGCGGTTTAAAAAGGTACTGGATGCGGTGATTCATGCACCCGAACAGCCGCTGTCACAACTCGATTTACGTTTGGATGAAGAAATAACGCTTCAGCAACAGGTCAACCGGACCGACGCCGAAGTCGCCCCGCAGACGTTACGTTCGCTGATGGCTGAACAGGCAGCACGTACGCCCGGACAGATTGCGCTGATCGACAGTGAACATCGGCTGAGCTACCAAGCCATGCGGGAGCAAGTGATTGCGATTGCGAATCTGTTGGTCAGTCACGGTGTGGGCGTCGGTGATGTGGTCGCAGTCGCCCTGCCAAGAAGCGTCAGGCTTAGCCTCGCTTTCAACAGTATTATTGAATGTGGTGCAGCGTATCTGCCGCTTGACGTCAGTTATCCGGATGACCGACTGGCTTATATGATCCATGATGCGCAGCCAAAACTCATTATCACGACTGCCGGGCAGCAGGCGCGGTTTGAGGCACTCGGTGAACTGTTGATCTTAGATCAGTTGCCCGAGCCGACGCCGTTCAGTGAGGTGCCGCAGCCACAGGCGCTGCGTCCTGAGCACGGCGCATACATCATCTATACCTCGGGATCGACCGGTCATCCGAAAGGTGTGATGGTCTCTCATCAGGCGATTGTCAACCGCTTGCAATGGATGCAGTCTGCATATCCGCTCACGCCGGATGATGTGGTCTTGCAGAAAACGCCATGCAGTTTTGATGTGTCGGTGTGGGAGTTCTTCTGGCCGCTGATACAAGGGGCAACGTTAGTGATGGCCCCGCCTGAAGCACACAAAGACCCGGAATGGCTGATGGCTGTGATTGACGATTATCAAGTCACCACGATGCACTTTGTGCCGTCAATGCTCGCGGCGTTTATGGCATCGGTAGCCGCGCATCATCAACAGACCACCAACGTGGCGCCGAGCTTACAGCGGGTCTTTTGTTCCGGTGAAGCGCTCTCTAAAGAGCTTGCCGGGGTTTATGCGCAATGGATCGATGCACCGCTGCATAATTTATACGGTCCGACAGAAGCGGCGGTCGATGTGACCTATTGCCCGGCATTCGGTGAGCCGCTCAATGAGAGTCCGGGGCACAGTGTCCCGATTGGCTTACCGGTATGGAATACGCAGCTGTATGTGTTAGATAGCTTTCTGCGGCAAACGCCGGTCGGTGTGCCGGGTGAGTTGTATCTCGCCGGTGATCAACTGGCGATTGGCTACCTGAACCGCAGCGGGCTGACCGCTGACCGGTTTATTGCCAATCCGTTTGCTGATGGGCAACGCATGTACCGTACCGGAGATGTGGTGCGCTGGTTACCGTCGGGCAAGATTGAATATCTGGGCAGAAGTGATGACCAGCTCAAAATCCGGGGGCAGCGAATTGAACTGGGAGAGATCGAAACGGCATTGCAATCTTTACCGGGGGTCAAACAAGCGGTGGTATGTGCCAAAGCGCTCGGTGCAGATAAACATATGGCTGGCGCTGATGATCGCCAACTGGTGGGGTACGTGATTGTCAGTGATGACGAATACGGTGACGGTGACGCCCTGAAAGCGGCATTGTCTGCCCATCTTCCGGCGCATATGGTTCCGGTTGCGGTAATCGTTCTGACGCAATTTCCGCTCAGTGCGAACGGTAAGTTAGACCGTAAAGCACTGCCGCTGCCAAGTGACATTGTCACGAAGACCGGGCGTAAAGCGCGCCCCGGTCTGGAAACCCAGCTGGTTACGATTTTTGCCGAGGTACTCGGCATTGACACACTCTCTGCGGAAGATGATTTCTTTGCACTGGGGGGCCACTCTCTGATGGCGATGAAGTTAGCGGCCGACATTCGGCGGGTGTTGCATGTGCCGGTGACCATTGGCCAGATCATGGTTAACCCGAGTGTCGCAAAGCTGGCGTTATTACTGCTTGATGATGATGCCCGCAATGATCCGACTCTGGCCGGATTTGGCGAAGTTCTGCCGATCCGCGCCGGTCGGGGGCCGGCGTTATTCTGTATCAATTCTGCGTCTGGTTTTGCGTGGCAATATACTGGATTACCGCAATATTTGCAGGGAAACTATCCGATTGTCGGTCTCCAGTCCCCCCGTCCGTTCGGAGCGATTGCCGCCGGTGCAGACATGCAAGCGGCTTGTGATATTCATATGAAAGCCCTCAAACAAGTGCAACCCCACGGGCCGTATCACTTGCTGGGGTATTCATTTGGTGGCACTGTGGCGCAACATCTCGCGGCTCAACTGGTGCAACAGGGGGAAGAAGTCGCATTTGTGGGGCTGTTAGACACTTATCCGCCGGAAGGACAGGATTGGGACGGCCCGATGAATCAAGAAGCGCAGGATGAAATCGAACGGGAAAAAGACCTGTTTCTTGCGGCCAATGATGTGACTGATGATGAACTGGATCAGCAAAGAGCGGCAATGTTTAAGGATATCACGGCCAACTATGCTGATGCAGTCCGGCTGTTATCCGGGGCGCGAACCACCAAATATGATGGCCGTGCCGTACTGTTTGTTGCCCAAAGAACCCTGCCGCAGGGCTATGACATTGATCAGCAGTGGCAGCCGTTTCTGACTCAGTTGGACAAGCACTATTTTGATTGTTCTCACGAAGATATACTCGCCCCGGAGCATGTCCGTGATATCGGTGAACAACTCAATCTCTTGCTGTGCCAGACCAAGACACTACAAGCATAAATCACAGAACCGGCGTAAAGCCGGTTCTTTTTTGATTCACTTTTAATTCGCGGAACGTTTGTAATCTTTGCAGCGCGTGATCGTATTGAAAATTAGCTGCATTAAAAATTAGCTGCATTAAAAACTAGCTGTGTTGAAAACGAATTGTATTTCAAAACGAATTGCATTGAGGACGAGCCGTGTTGTTGAGGACGGGCTGTATTGAGGACTGACATGACATCACGGTTTCGGGATGATCAACGGGGTATGGGTCAATGGGTCATCAATGATGAGGCTGTTTAACCCGTAGACCTGACGAATCAGAGTTTCATTCATGATCGCTTTCGGCGCGCCCTGCGCAATGACCGCGCCGGATTTCATCACAATCAAATGATCCGCATAGCGACAAGCGTGATTGAGATCATGCAAGACCGCCACGATGGTGCGATTCTCTTGTCTGTTGAGCGTTCTGAACAGTTCCAGTAATTCGATTTGATGCGCGATATCGAGATAGGTTGTGGGTTCATCCAATAACAGATAAGGCGTCTGTTGGGCCAGAACCATCGCAACCCAGACGCGCTGGCGTTGTCCGCCAGACAAGGATTCTACCGTTTGTTGCCGCAGTGCTTCTGTCTGGGTGGCTTGCATGGCGTCATTGACGGCTTGCTCATCTGCTTGTGTCCAGCGCCGCAGAAACGACTGGTGCGGAAAGCGGCCTCTGGCCACCAGTTCATGCACCGTGATACCACTGGGGGCGATGGCCGATTGAGGCAGCAGACCCAGAACTTTTGCCAGCGCTTTGCGCGGATATTGTTCAAGGCTTTTGCCATCCAGACAGATCTGCCCCTTGCTGGGGGAGAGAAGCTTGCTGAGCCCGCGCAGCAGGGTCGATTTGCCACACCCATTTGGCCCCAGAATCACGGTAAACTGATGATCCGGGATGTGAAGAGACAGCCCCTCAGTAATGGGCGGATCTTGATAGGCGAGCGTGATGTTGTCAGCTATCAAACGACTGGGTTGGGTTTGTGTAGAGTGTGGGACATCAGTCACCATATCATTTTCCTGATTGTTGAATTAAAAGATAAATCAGATAGAAGCCACCAATACTGACAGTGACAATGCCGACCGGTAACTGATTCGGAGCAAAGAGATTCGCGGCGATAAAGTCTGACAGGGTGAGGAGCATGGCCCCCATGAATGCCGCAGGTATGAGAGCGAGCCCGCCTTCCCGGGTCAGCTTTTTCGCCAGTTGTGGTGCCACAAGGGCAATGAAAGCAATCGGCCCGGCAGTGGCTGTGACGGCTGCGGTTAAAATGACACCGCATAACATCGCCAGCTGACGGGTTCTTTCACTGTTGATCCCCAGCATATTGGCGCTGTCATCTCCCATTTCGAGGAGGTTCAGCTTTCTCGCCAGCATGGCCGCGGCCAGTAAAGCGGCCGAAATGAAAGACAGTGACGGCACAACCTGATGCCAACTGACGCCATTGAGTGAACCGGCCCCCCACAGTGCAGCGGCCATTGCGGTTTCTAAGTTGCTCGAAATCATCATCCAGGTATTCAAAGCACTCAACATGGCACTCACACCAATCCCGATAATAATCAGACGAAAGCCTTGTATTCCTTGTTTAAACGCCAGCCCGTACACCAAACCGGCACAAACAATCCCCCCGACGATTGCACCGCAAGCGATCTGCAAGCTGCCACCGCCGAACAAAATGATGACCACCAGTGCGCCGGTATAGGCACCGGTGTTAAAGCCAATCACATCAGGACTGCCGAGCGGGTTACGGATCAGAGACTGAAACAGGGCACCACTGACGCCCAGTGCGGCACCGAACACTAATGCGGATGTGAGCCGGGGCAGCCGCCATTCGAGCACGACCGTGGTGAGGAATCGTTCTCCTTCCCCAAACAGCACTTGTGACAGCTCAGAAAAGGTCGTTTTCAACTGCCCGGTGGCGAGGGCAAAAATCGCAACACCGACGGTGAACAGGAGCAGGATAAAGCACCACTTGAGCGTGCGCTTAGCGAGCAGAAGATTGATCCGGCCGGTTTGGCTGCCGATTAAAATGGTATGGGATGGTTGCATCATAATTTGCCAAAAGAGGTGACCTGACGCGCCAAATAAATCAGCACCGGCGCGCCGACAAACGCAGTCACAATGGAGACACGAATCTCATTGACGGCAATCACCCGGCCAACCATGTCAGCACTGATGAGCAAGAGCGGTCCGAGAACAATAGCATACAGCGTCAGCCAAAGCTGGTTCGGGCCAGACAGACGACGCGCAATATGGGGAATCATTAAGCCGATGAAGCCAATCGGGCCTGCAATCGCGGTGGCGCTGCCACAGAGCAGGGCAATCGCAAACAGAGCGCTCAGTTGCACCAGTCTTACATGAGTGCCTAAACCTTGCGCGATATCTTCGCCGAGTGACAGATTATCTAAGGCGGGCGCAATCGCCAGTGCTGTAATCACCCCGGCCAGAACCGGCAAAACGGCCATCAAGGCGAGTGACCGATCACGAATGTCCAGCGAGCCGGCATCCCAGAAACGCATCGCATCGAATGCCTCTGGATTCATCAGGGTCATCGACGAAGCAATCCCGGCCAGCAGCGCTCCGATAGCAATCCCGGCCAATGTAATTTTGAGCGGGTTCACTCGGGCTTCTTTATATGTGCCGACAAAATACACAAAAATGCTGGTGAACATTGCGCCGAAAAACGCCAGCCAGAGGTGTTCGGCCATGCTGTGGTTGCCCAGCAGGATGATCCCCGTCAGCACAAAGAAACTCGCCCCGGCATTGACGCCAAGAATGCCGGGATCGGCAAGGGGATTTCGTGTGATCGACTGAATTAAGCATCCGGCAACCGCTAAGGCAGCACCGACCAATAACCCCGTCAGGGTTCTGGGGAGGCGACTCTCGATAATAATCAAACTTTCGGTGGTGTTCGCTTGCGCGAGTAATCCATCCACCACCATGCCGGGTGAGATACTTTTGGCACCGATAAACAGGCTGGCGGTGGCAAGTATCATCAGGGCGGCTATCAGACCCATCAGTTTACCGGACAGGCTGAATCGCGGTTCATGCGTGAAGGCACTGCGGCTCGATGTTGTTACATCTTGGTGAGACGTTCGGGACGGAGAAAATTGCTGATTCATGAATCTTAATAAAAATAATTATCATTTCCATTATTATAAATAAATGATTAGAATGTTCAACCTTCAGACACTCGTCATGAAGCGTAATGCCTTACAATGTCTCAAATTTTAATGTAGAAGATGATGAAAACACCCAAACTGTTCTTAGATTTTAGCCTGCTGAAACAAAACCCTCACTTTCGAATGGTCTTCATTGCCCGAATGATGTCCGTGCTTGCTTTAGGCATGATGACGGTCGCAGTACCCATTCAGATTCATCAGATGACCGGCTCGACCCTGCAAGTGGGGCTGATTATGGCCTTAGACGGCATCGGGATGTTTGTTGGACTGTTATTGGGCGGGGTTCTGGCTGATCAGTATGACCGACGCAAACTGATTTTAATGGCACGGGCGACCTGTGGCATCGGCTTTGGTGCATTGGCTCTGAATAGTTTACTGGCGGATGCATCGCTGAGTGCGCTTTATATACTCTCGGTATGGGATGGCTTTTTCGGGGCGCTGGGGATGACGGCTCTGATGGCTTCTCTTCCGGTGATTGTCGGGCGGGAAAATCTGCCGGCTGCTGCCGCCTTGAGCATGCTCACCGTGCGTATCGGGATGGTGCTGTCACCGGCAATCGGCGGGCTGATCATTGCATGGGGTGATGTCAGTTGGAACTATTTGGCAGCATCGGTTGGTACATTGGGCACCCTGATTCCACTGTTCAGGTTACCGGCAATGCAACCCACCCATCAAACACCGGTGAATCCTTTACGGTCCTTGTATGAGGGCGTGCAGTTCTTGTTTGCCAATAAAGTCGTCGGTTGTGTGGTGGTCTTCGGCACGTTAGAAACGTTGGCAACCGCGGTTCGGGTGATGTTTCCGGCGCTGGCATTAGAAACATTTACCGGTAATGCGACGAATGCCGGTTTGATGTATTCGGCCATTCCTCTGGGGGCGATGATCGGGGCTTTAACCTCCGGGTGGGTGAAAACGTCACGCCAGCCGGGCATGGTGATGATTTATGCCACGATGGGGACTTTCGTCTCCATTGTTTTGATGGGGCTGACCGGTAACTTTTGGCTGTTTTTAGTCATTCTGGTGGTTTACGGCTATGCCGGTTCTGTTGCGTCACTGATCCAATATTCAATTGTGCAGGGTCATACGCCTGATCATTTGTTAGGGCGGGTCAGTAGTTTGTGGACCGCGCAGGATGTGACCGGTGACTCGGCCGGGGCGCTGGGGCTCGGCGCTCTTGGTAAAGTAATGGCCCCGGCGGTATCCGTATTGAGTTTTGGACTCGGGGCGACCGGGATCGGCCTGTTGATGGTGATGGCATTTCGCTCTCTGCGGCAGGCAACCTTATTTGATCCTGCTTTAGCGCCTCAGGAACCGCTCACAGACACATCGCCAGCGACGGCGAATGAAGCCTGACCGCCTCAGCATAAGGCGGTTTTGGCTGACGAAAGTTTATCGGTGAGAAGATTTATCGGTGAAAGGTCATATCCAGTGTGGTGAGTAAGTTCATCGCACTGTAGTAATCGAGTCTGAAAGAGTCGTTGCCCATTGCAAAAACATGGCCTTGGCGAATCGCTGGCAGGTGGGCAATAAATGGATTGTGTTTCGCCTGTTCGACAATCGCTTGATCCGCAGCAAAGAGCAGCACTGAGTTGCCGGTGATGGCATCGGCAAATTTTTCTCCGTTGACGGGCACAATATCTTTGCGGTTTCCCATTTGATGATTGTTCTTCAGCTCATCGGGGAGCGGGCTTAACGTGAAGCCGAGTAAGCTGAGTATTTGCCCCTGAGCCGAGTCCGCCGTCCAGAAGTTACCGCCGCGGTTATCACCGTAATAGACCATAGCTGAGACGGGTTGTGGCGGTAGTGCAATGCGCGATTTTAGTGTCTTGATTCTGTTATCAAATCTTTCAATAGCCGATTCGGCCTGTTGGCTTCTGTCGGTTATCGAACCCAGTAGCCGCGCTAACGCCTGCCAGCTTTTATCATCGTAATTGATCACCAGTGTCGGCGCGATCGTCGAAAACTGTTGATAAAGCTTTAGGGCGGAGTCACCACCGGTTGCAGACACAATGATCAGATCGGGTTTTTCTTTGGCGACTGCTTCAGCATTGGCCACGCCCTGATATAAGGGTTTGATATCGCGGCGATAGGCGACTTGATTCCACTGATGAAAGAAACCATTTTTGTCTGCCACAAGCGTATTGGGGCGTGCACCGCCTGAGGCAATCAGCGGTGCATCAATGGTTAGCAAGGTCCCGGTGATTGAAACGCTGGTGGAGACAATGCGCTGTGGTGGTTTGTTCAGGGTGACGGTGCCGTAAGGGCCAGCAATGGTTTTCGGCCAGCCTTGAGAAACCGTCAGAGCGGTATCTGTAGCGGTATTGGCTGTGGCGTCGGTTGTGGTGTCGTTGCATCCTGCGATGAAGACGGAACCAATGACGCCCAAGAGGAAAAATAATAAGCGAGGCATAGCAAGCTCCAATGGCTATCGGGCGCAAGTTGTCTTGGATCGATTCTCTGTCATTGACTCTGTTTATCGACTCTGTGACAGAGAAAGCATCCCGTCGTCGCGCCGGGCAATAATAATAGGTGAGTACTTTATTGCGAATAGCTCTCATTATCAATTGATTTTATTCAACAGGCTGTTTATTATTTTGGGAATGATAATCGTTAACATTTAATCGGTAATTCGAGATGAGCCCGAACGAAGGGTAGGAGTTCGCGAATGGTATTAGTTCGCGAATACTATCAGTTCGCGAATACTATCAGTTCGCGAATACTATCAGTTCGCCAGCCGGGATTGGATCGCAAACGAGTCAGCCGTTTTTCTCAACCATTTTGAATTCATTATTTTTATTAACCATTTTGATCAACAAGGATAATCACCATGGCGATTCCCAAGATAGCCGCATATCAAATGCCCTCACAGGATGCTTTTCCGGCAAACAAGGTCGATTGGCAGTTAGATGCAAAAAAAGCCGTTCTGCTGATCCACGATATGCAGGATTACTTCATTAATTTTTTCGATAAGCAGGCTGCGCCAGTCCCTGATCTCATTAAACAGATTCAGTCTGTCAAACAGGCTGCGAATGCGGCAGGTATACCGATTGTTTATACCGCACAACCGGCCAATCAAGATCCGCAAGAGCGTGCGCTCCTGACCGACTTTTGGGGGACCGGGTTAACCCGGGATACCGAAATCATCGCGGATCTCGCCCCGCAAGCGAACGATATGATTTACACCAAATGGCGCTATAGCGCATTTAAGAAAACCCCGCTGCTTGAATGGATGCATGAAACAGGACGCGATCAGCTGATTATCGTCGGGGTTTATGCCCATATCGGCATTCTTTCGACGGCACTTGATGCCTTTATGCTCGATATTCAACCGTTTGTGGTCGGTGATGCGGTCGCCGATTTTTCACCGACAGACCATCAATATGCACTGGCGTATGTCACGGGCAGGGCCGGGAGCGTGAAGTCGGCTCAGCGTGTGATTGAAGAAATCAATCACAGCGCGCAGTCTGCGCCGGTAATCAATCTGGCAGCGATGCAAAAAGATGTGGCAGAGATGTTAGATCTGGAGACCGACGATATCGATGTGGATGAGAATCTGATGCTGCTTGGTCTGGATTCTATCCGTGCGATGAATTTATTGGAAAGATGGCGCAAGCAAGGTGTAAATGTCGCGTTCTCTGAGGTGATGAAGCAAGTGACCTTGAGAGGATGGTGGCAACTGATGGTCAGTGCGCAACACCATCAGATGCAAGCGCATGAGGTTGCCTAGTCGCCTCAGCTTACATTTGATGCGATAAATGGATCGCACCGTAAACAGGCAAGCAAAAACCGATTTCAGATGAAATCGGTTTTTTGTCGCGAGCTGATTTTCAGCAGGATGGTCAGGCCGAACCGGTCTTCAACTGACGGGACGAGAACTGTTCCCTGAGCCGTTTCTTATTGATTTTACCGACCGGTGTTTTGGGTAACACCGTGATCCAATGAATCTGATCGGGAATTTTATACTCAGCCAGCCCCTTTTCATGCAAGAAACGTTTGAGCACGATAGGCTTGAGCGGTGTATCCTGATTCTCCAAGACCACAATCGCACAGCTGCGTTCGCCAAGAAATTCATCGGGTACTGCAATGAGGGCAGCATCGTGTACATCCGGGTGCTGTAATAAAAGGTTTTCCACCTCTTCGGCCGCAATCTTTTCGCCACCGCGGTTGATCTGATCTTTATCACGCCCGGTGACAATGATGTTGCCGTCCTGCGTCAGCCTGACTAAATCTCCGGTCGAATAAAACCCGTCATGGTTGAAGGCGCGCCGGTTATGTTCGGCTGCCCGATAATAGCCGCGTATGGTGTAGGGGCCTCGTGTCAGTAATTGCCCCTCCTGACCGACAGGCACCGGCTCACCATCTTCATTAACAACTAACACTTCATCATCGGGAGAAATCGGCCGTCCTTGGGTCGAGACGATGATATCAAGCGGATCATCTAACCGCGTGTAATTGACCAGACCTTCCGCCATGCCAAATACCTGCTGTAATTGACAGTTCAGTGTCTCCGGCAATTGTTGTGCCGCGCTTTGACTGAATTTCGCCCCGCCGACCTGCACCAGTTGCAGGCTGGAGATATCCTCGCCTGCGGCAGGGGCATACTGCATCCAGAGTAACGCCAGAGGCGGCACCAGCGCAGATACGGTCACTTTGTGGCGTTCGATCAGTTCAAACGCCGCTTTTGGGGATGAATCTTGCCCCAGTATGACGCTGCCACCAGAGAAAAAGACCCCGAGAGAGCCCGGTGAACTCAACGGAAAGTTATGCGCCACAGGCAGCACACACAGATAGTTGGTGTCCGGGGTGAAGCGGCAAATCTCAATGCTGCCAATCACGCTGTATACATAGTCATTGTGCGTTCTTGGTATTAACTTTGATGTACCGGTTGTGCCGCCGGATAACTGATAAAAGGCGACATCGCCGGGCTGACTGTACTGCTGGTAGCAGGGGGCTGAATAGAGGGTGTCGAGCGGCGTGATCCCGGGGTGTGAAGCGCTGCCTGAGGTGATGGCGAATTGGAGGGACGGGCAAGTCTCCAGCAACTGCAAAGCCTGTTTTTGGCTGTCAAAACCCACAATCTGATCAGAGCAAATATAGGCTTTAGCCGCCGCGTGCTGACAAAAGTAGCTTAACTCTATGTGCCGATGGGCCGGCAGCGCGAGAATCGGTTTGATCCCTTTGAGGGTTAAGGCAAAGAAGCAGATGTAAAATGCTGGCTCATTTGCCATTTGCAGCACGACGTTGTCACCGGGTTTTAATCCCAGAGCAAGTAAGCCGGCTGACAGTCCGGCTATTTTCTGTTGCAGCTGCTGATAGGTATATTGCTGATTCTGACACACCAATGCGATAGCGTGGGGTGACTGCGTTGCGGTTGCTGAGAAGCAGTCAAACAGGGTTCGGTCTTGCCAGTATCCTTGCTTGCGATAGTATTGTGCGTATTCGGCCGGCCAAGGGGTAAAGTCTAATGGTGTTGAAGCTGTCATGGCATGTCCTCTTACGCGATGAGTCGATCATCAAGTTGAATCCCGGCCGCTTTCAGAATGGTGCTCATCTTTGCGCCGGTTTCTTCCAGTTCGCTTTGCGGAGAAGACTCGTTGACAATTCCGGCACCGGCAAAAATACACATTTCGCGTTGACTGACTTCGGCACAGCGAATCGTCACGACCCACTCGCCATTCCCCCGCGCATCACACCAGCCAATCATGCCACTGAAGTAGCCGCGCTCAAATGTTTCGAGCTGCTTGATGGCCTGATAAGCCGACAGCCTTGGAAAACCGCACACTGCGGGCGTCGGGTGAAGTTCTGCTGCAATCTGTAAAGCATTCACATTCGGGTCAATCGCTTCGCCTTCTAAAACGGTTGAGAGGTGAAGCATCGTTTCGGTTTCGATGACCGATGGCACCATCGGCGTGAAGAGGTTACGGCAGTAGCGGCTTAATACTTTTTCGACTTCTTCCACCACAAAACTATGTTCGTTCAAATCTTTTTGGGTATCGAGCAGCGCACTATGGGAGCGCTGATTGTCTGACGCATTGGCTGACTTAGGTCGGGATCCGGCCAGCGGGTTTGAAACGACGTGGCCGCCTTTTTTTGCCAGCAATAACTCAGGGCTGGCTCCCATCAGTTTGGCATTGCCGCCGATATCGGCAGCAAAGGTGTAGCCGCGAGCGTTAATCGCCAGCAGATTTCTGAGCAGGGCGATCTGGTTAATGGCTTGATCGGTGGCGATACGAACCGAACGAGACAGAACAACCTTAGAAAGCTCGGTGGTATTGAACAGATTTAATAACGTGGAGACCCCTTGTTTATAGTCATCGCCGGTCGGTGGTGAAATCACCGTGGCTTTGTTCGAGCCCGACGCGTCATTTTTACATGCCCGGGGACTACCGGAGACATACAACTTTTGTGGGATAAAAAACTTCGTTGGCGTATTTTCATCGAACGGCACCGTGGCGAATAAGACCGGATTGTCATTGTCCGATGTTTTTGCCTGCTCAAGCATTTGGGTTGCGTGCCGGGCCAGCTCCGTAAACGGTATGGCTTGATGCAACTGCTGTTCAATCCCCACACCCAGCATAGAACTGTTTGGTGATGCAAAGAAAAATGGTGCGCTCTCTAATTCTTGCTCCAAGAGGGATTGAGCCATTTGGGAGAAGCCGACAACTTCACGTTTCATAATTACCTCTTTCAAATGTGATGACAAAGATTTGCCATTTGTTTCATACACAAAATATTGGTAGGATTATAGATGAGAACAATTATCAATTTCAAATGATAATTTATCTTATTTGAGCTTGTTCATCGTGGCTATCGTTCACTGAAAACTGAAAACTGAAAACAGGAGACAGAGGGTTGAATCAACATCATCAAACGGTTTTACTGACCGGTGCCAGTCAGGGGATTGGCTATGCCGTCCTCGAACGGTTACTGGCGGAGGGGTACAAGGTTGTCGCAACGGATCGTTGTATCCATGCTCTTGAGGCAGCGTTGGCGGGGGTGCAACAAAAATATACGACTCAGCTCGATTACTACGCCATTGACTTGCTGGATAACCAGTTAGCACAGCAAGTCGCACAGCTGTGCAGTGAATATCAGTTCGATCACTTTGTCAGTTGTGCCGGGGTGCTCAGCAGCGGCAGTGTTCATGCAATGTCGGTCGAAGAGATTCAGCAGATGTTTCATATCAATACTTTCGGGACTTTGACCATGATGCAGCAGGTCGCAAAAGGGATGAAACAGCGTCAGTCGGGAAACATGGTGATCATCGGTTCGAATGCCGCGAATACGCCAAGACTGAATATTGGTGCCTATGCGGCCTCTAAATCTGCATTACATATGCTGGTCAAGTGCTGCGCACTGGAGCTGGCGGAATTCGGGATTCGTTGCAATATCGTCAGTCCGGGTTCCACCAGAACAGACATGCAGACGCAACTGTGGCATGACAATTATGGGGAACAGCAGGTGATTGAAGGAAATCTTGCCCAATATCGTCTGGGGATTCCTTTGCGAAAAATGGCCGAGCCGGTTGATATCGCCAATAGTGTGCTGTTTTTAATGTCTGATGCTGCCCGTCAGATCACCATGCATGACCTGCGTGTCGATGGGGGAGCAACGCTGGATCATTAATCCGGAGCGTGAAAGTGAGTCAAATCATCACCGTCCGGGGCGGTGGTGATCTATTTTCTGTTGACGGCTTAACGGATTCATAAAACAGGCGGAGTGATCCCGATGCGTTGCTCACCGTATGATTTGCCAATCGAGTGGCGTCGCTGCTATGAATCACCGTACTGATATCTACCGACGTACTAATATCTACCAATGCACTGGTATCAACCGACCGTACTGGCTCTTCGTTTGAGTTTATACTTCAGCGTCGTAGATGACTCCAATAACCCCCCTTTGATGGCTTGTATCAGCTTTTCGGCGGCTTTGAGACCCATTGTCTCATAGTCAAATTCCGCACAGGTCAGGCTCGGGTAGGCATGTTCTCCCATCGATGAGCCTTCAAGACACATAATCGCCATATCTTTCGGTACTTTCAGCAGTCTGCGGTGACACTCAAATAATGCGCCGATGGCAATATCTTCATGGCTGCATACCAAGGCATCCAAGACGGAATCCCGGAGCAGCAATTTCGCCAGCCCTTCAGCACCTAACCGGGAAGAGGGCGCATCCGGGGTGGTTAAAAAATGGTCGGGGGTCAGATAGTTCTCGATCATCGCACTTTGCCAGCCATGTAGCTGATGCTGCAAAGTAAAATGGTCACCGCGTGCACCGATAAAGCCGATATGCCGAAAGCCTTGCTCAATCAGGTGTCGGGTACATGTTTTCCCGACATCAAAGTAATCAAAACCGATATTGAAGTAGTTCGCTTTGGAGCCTTGTTCTGCGATCTCTAACACAATGGTATTGGTCGATTTCAGGAGCTGGTGGGTGCGCTGGGTATGTTCCTGTCCGAACAGCACGACGCCCGCCGGGCGGCTTTCTAAGAATGTGGAGATCAGTTTTTCTTCCTGAGTGATTGAATAATCACTGTAGCCGATCAGTAACTGATAGCCTGCTTTATTGAGGGCGTGTTGAAAGTTGGGCAGGAAAACCGCACAAGCTTTTTCAAACAGTGACGGAATGACCAGTGCGATGGAGTGGCTTTCGGCTGATGCGAGTGTCCCTGCTGCTTTATTCGGGATATAACCGAGCTCATCCACCACTTGCTGAATCTTTTCTCTGAGGTGATCGGAGACGAGATCCGGCGTTCTTAGTGCACGCGACACCGTCATCGTGCCGACACCTGCTTTGCGGGCGACATCAGCTAACGTGATGCTACCGGTACTTCTTCGTTTACGGGGTCTGCTCATTGTTCCAATTTTATGTCATAGGTTTGCTGCGCTGGGATTTTACCACAGCTTGTCGGTGATCCTGTTGGTTATCAGCCCGATACTAACGTATCAGTGTCTTGATTCAATTCATTCCATCTTCAGGCACACTCAAAATACAACCTGCATCACACAAATGATAGCGCTATCAGATAGCGCTATCATTTGTGATCAATTTAAGATTTTTCTGACATGTTGTTCTGTAAAGTGTCACTAAACCACACAACAACGTTGGAACAAAACCATGCTACGTGAACTGATAACACCTGATGTGGTGCGCATTTATTCTGATGCGGCCGACTGGAAGGATGCGATTGAAAAATCGTGTGCGGCTTTGATTGACAATCATGCAATCGAACCCGGTTATGTGGACGCCATTTGTCGCTCGCATGAATCGATCGGGCCTTATTATGTGGTTGGCCCCGGCATGGCGATGCCCCATGCCCGCCCGGAAGATGGCGTCAACCGCATGGCGCTGGCGATAACGGTGATTCAACAAGGTGTGAATTTTCATGCCGAAGAAAATGATCCGATCAAAATGCTGGTGACCTTAGCGGCAACAGACAGTAACAGCCACATTGAAGCGATTGCGCAATTGGCTGAACTATTTATGAATGAAGCGCATGTACAACAGATTTGCAATGCGAACAGCAAAGATGATGTGCTTGCGGTGATTGAACAATATTAAATTTTATCTCCTTACACCCTCTAAAAATAAAGGTCTGAATGATGAAAATTATCGTTGTATGCGGCAATGGTCTTGGCACCAGCCTGATGATGGAAATGAGCATTAAAGCCATTGTGAAAGAACTGAATGTTGAGGCGAGCGTGGATCATGTTGATCTCGGTTCCGCCAAAGGAACCGATTGTGACATCTTCGTTGGCACCAATGATATTGCTGAGCAGTTAAACACCTTAGCGGTAGAGCCACGTATTGTTGCACTGGATAACATGGTGGACAAAGCGGCGATGAAAGCACGTTTGTCCGTGGCTCTGCAAGAGCTGGGTTATCTGTAAGGAGGAGGCGCGATGGAGTTCTTTAATTTCTTAATGAATGATGTGCTGTCCGAACCCTCTGTGCTGGTTGGTGTAATCGCTTTGATTGGTCTCATCGCACAGAAAAAATCAGTGACGGAATGTATCAAAGGCACGGTCAAAACCATTCTGGGATTTATTATTTTAGGTGCCGGGGCGGGGTTGGTTGTCGGCTCGCTCGGTGACTTCGCCACGATTTTTCAGCACGCTTTCGGGATTACCGGTGTCGTTCCGAACAATGAGGCGATCGTCTCGATTGCGCAGAAATCATTTGGCCGTGAAATGGCGATGATCATGTTTTTTGCGATGCTGGTGAATATTCTGATTGCCCGTTTTACACCGTGGAAATTTATCTTTTTGACCGGGCATCACACGCTGTTTATGTCGATGATGGTGGCTGCGATTCTTGCCACCAGCGGGATGAAAGGCGTACCGCTGATTGCTTTGGGATCGGTTGTGGTCGGTTGCGTGATGGTGTTTTTCCCTGCCATCGCTCACCGCTACATGAAACAGGTCACCGGCTCGGATGATGTCGCGATTGGTCACTTTTCAACCCTGTCTTATGTGCTTGCCGGATTTATCGGCAGTAAACTGGGTAATAAAGAACATTCAACAGAAGATATGAATGTACCTAAAAGCTTATTGTTCCTGCGCGATACACCCGTTGCGATCTCATTCACCATGGGCATTATTTTTATCATTACCTGTCTGTTCGCCGGTGGTGATTATGTGCGTGAGGTCAGTGGTGGTAAGCACTGGTTTATGTTTGCTTTAATTCAGTCGATCACTTTTGCCGGTGGGGTGTATGTCATCCTGCAAGGGGTACGGATGATTATCGCTGAAATCGTGCCGGCCTTTAAAGGTATATCCGATAAGCTGGTGCCCAATGCCAAACCCGCACTGGATTGTCCGGTGGTCTTTCCCTATGCGCCGAATGCGGTATTGGTCGGTTTCCTGTCGAGTTTTGCCGCCGGTTTAGTCGGGATGTTGCTGCTCTACCTGATGAATTTAACCATCATCATTCCCGGTGTGGTACCTCACTTTTTCGTCGGTGCTGCTGCCGGGGTGTTCGGTAACGCAACCGGCGGGCGACGCGGCGCTATTTTAGGCGCTTTCGCTCAGGGACTGTTGATTACATTCCTGCCGGTATTCCTATTGCCCGTCTTGGGTGATTTAGGCTTTGCCAATACCACGTTCAGTGATTCGGACTTTGGTGCTATCGGGATTCTGCTGGGATTGATCGTCCGCTGATTGTCAGCTTGCAAAGTAAAGGTTTCACCGCTGGGTCATGCCAGTCAGTTATGCTGACTGGCATTTGTTCTTTTGGGGAGCAGATCACGTCTGGATATTCGGATATGCAATGCGTACTGATTCACACTTTCGCGAGATTTATAATTAGACTAATATGCATATTGTTGTGTATGAATGCTCAACATACTCAAACAACGTCAGGATGTCAGAACGCTGTTTACTTTCTAATCTGAATATAAAGGAATACAAAATGAAGTTTAGAATCTTATCCCTCTCAATCATCGGCTTGTGTTCACTGGGAGTTCAGGCCAGTGATTTAACACAATTTACCGAAATCGCTCAGAAAGCCAACTTTATCGATGGTGTGAATATCGTTGAGCCCCCGGAGTTTACCAATGATGATCCGACGTTCAGTGACTCTGTTGTTGATCGGGCAGATGCTATGGGCGCGATTGCGGTTGACCGGGACGGCAACCAATCCACCGCTGAGATTTCAGCAGAAACATTGCAGGCGCTTGAGGACGCAATTAAAACATTTGATGATCTGGGTCTGGATGCCACTTTATTTACCACACCGGAACAGGAATCAACGGTGAAACCTGAATTGACCGGAGAAGAAGAGGATATTCAGGGGGTGGTCATTGGTCGTGATGATCGAACCCGGATCACCAATACAACAGCTGCACCTTACAAGTATATCGGCCACATTTCAGTGGGATGTACCGGAACGCTGATTGGGAGTAAATATGTGCTGACAGCAGGTCACTGTGTGGCAGACGGTCGTGGTAGCTGGTATAAGAATCTGGATTTCGCCGCCGGGCAGAATGGTTCGACCAAACCTTGGGGCACCACCGGGTGGAAAACTGCGGTCACCACCAAAGCTTGGTTCAATAACCGCAATTCTAACTATGATTATGCGTTAATCGTATTGCAAAAAGCCCCACATGGCGGGTCTTCTGGCTGGGGCGTTTATTCCGGCGGTACGCATTCGGTGACCGGATATCCGGGCGATAAAAGCCGCGGGACGCTGTGGACTGACTCCGGTGCGACCAATACCATCTCTTCTTACCGTATCTGTTATACAATCGATACTGCAGGGGGCGAAAGTGGTAGCGGCATCCGCGATAGCAGTAACATCGTCCGCGGGATTCATACAACCGGTTCATCATCCCGCAACTGTGGTACCCGGTTGACCAGCACCGTATACAATACGCTGAAGGAGTGGATCTCTACTCATTAACCCTATTTTTATGTCAGACTGATTGTTTATGTCAGACTGATAAGACAAGCGCTGGGTTTGCGCATGTCGATCCGTTAAGCAATCAATGAGCGGCTGAGATCCGCCAAACATCATCAAGGCTCTGAGAATTCAAATCTGAGAGCCTTTTGTTTTGTCGTTCTGACCGCTCTGATATCGACCCTGACACGCGCAAATCTTATTTGTTTCTAAAGCATGTTTGTATCTAAGGCATGTTTGTCTCTAATGAATATTTGTCTGTAATGAATGTTTATCGGTACTGAATTGGTGCAAAAATGCACAAAATGAGGTCAGTTGTAGCGAATCCGGCTCAGATAAGTCTCATGTTTGACCCGCTTCTGGTAATCGAGGGGCGTCGCACTGACCAACCGCTTGAATTCTCTCAAAAAATGAGCCTGATCACTGAATCCCAGTCCATAGGCTAAGTCGGAAAAGACCACCTGCTGGTGGTGGTTGATATGATAGACCGCTGACTGGCAACGGATGATCCGGCTGAATGCTTTGGGGGACAGTCCCAGATCATTGAGAAACTGGCGTTGTAACGTGCGGCTGGTATAGCCGGTCATCGCCTCTAACTGCTGGATCTGAATATTCCCTTGATGATGAAAAATATGCTGCATCGCTTGTGATGTCAGCGGCGAAAAACGCCGTTTCCTGTGACTGTGCAACAGCTTTTTCTTGAGAAATTGCTGCGTCAGCCTGACTTGCCCGACAAACGTTGGCGTACTGACGACTTGTTCGAACAGTGCGTGACACCTTGGCACGACCTCATGTAACCGCAGTAAATGGTTGACCATTTCACTGGCCGACGCATCGAGAAAATCGGGAATGACTCCCGGCACAAACCGAACCCCGAAATAGCGATGCTGATGGACAAAATTGGCCCGGGTTGCTTCGAGGGTCGTACCGCAAACGTATGCTGCCGGAGAGGTGGCGTCACAATCGAACAGAATGTCGATACAGCCGTCGGGGATCGCGAGAGTCAGAGCGGCGGATTGGTCAGCTTCAAAACTATAGAAGTGAGACACCTCCGGAATTTCCGAGGAACAAAGCGAAAAATCCTGCGCGGCACTCAAGACAAACCAAGGCTGTTTGGCGTGAATACCTGCCACACGACTGACAATCGAAGCGTTGGACATAATGACACCTGCTTTTTCGGGATAAACCCATCCGAATAGAGTGAGAAGCAAACGTGGTGCCAATATTGGGGCTTTTATCAATATTCGTGTCATGTCGCAAAAATTCAATACGCTGTCTGTCGGGCGCTCTACCATCCAAACTATCCGTTGTTCATCTGATGTGATTCGCCAGGGAAGGTCGATGACTGACACCGCGGTGACCCGGAACACGGCATACCCATTCTACCCCCTATTTTTTGAGGTGATGTGATGTCAGAACGTACCAAAATTGATTTTATTTACCTGTCGGAGCAGGACATGCTCAAAGCCGGCGTGACCGATATGCCAAGCTGTGTCGATACTATGGAAGCGATGTTTGCTCTGCTGTGGCAGGGCGATTATCGTATGGCTGGGGCGAATAATGATTCTCACGGCGCCATGGTCATTTTTCCGGAAGAGTCGCCTTTTCCGACCATGCCGAAACCGACCGCTGATCGCCGTTTGATGGCGATGCCGGCTTATCTCGGCGGCAGTTTCCAGACGTGTGGCGTCAAATGGTATGGCTCCAACATTGCCAACCGCGAGAAAGGTCTGCCCCGTTCGATCCTCATGTTTATCCTCAACGATATTGAAACCGGTGCGCCACTGGCCTATATGTCCGCCAACCTGTTATCGGCTTATCGTACCGGTGCCGTACCGGGAGTGGGCGCCCGTTATCTGGCGCGTCCGGATTCGAAAGTCATCGGTTTGCTTGGCCCCGGTGTGATGGGCAAAACCGCCGTGGCAGCTTTTATGACCGCCTGTCCTCAGATTGATACCATTCAAGTCAAAGGCCGCGGACAGCAAAGCCTCGATAGCTTCCTCACTTGGGTGGCAGCGACTTATCCGCAGATCACCACAATCGAGATTGTCGATTCACTGGAAGAGGTGGTGCGGGGCGCCGATATTGTCACATACTGCAATTCGGGCGAGACCGGAGACCCCTCAACCTATCCGATCGTCAAACGGGAATGGGTCAAACCGGGCGCTTTTCTGGCGATGCCAGCCTATTGTCGTCTTGATGAGGGGATGGAGCAGGATGACATTCGCAAAGTGCTTGATAATACCGGCCTGTATCAAGCTTGGTACGAAGAAGTGCCCAAGCCGGCTCATCACCATATTCCGGTCATCGGCGTACGTTTTATGGACATGATCGCCGAAGGCAAAATCACCCTCGATCAGCTGGAAGATATCGGTGAGATAGTCTCCGGTGAAGTGCCCGGTCGCCAGAACGATGAAGAGATCATCATCATGTCTGTCGGTGGTTTACCGGTCGAAGATGTGGCGTGGGCGACGGTGATTTACCGCAATGCACTCGCGCAGGGCATTGGCGTCAAACTGAATCTTTGGGACGAGCCGGTATTGTGCTGAACGGACATCGTTCAGAAATGGTTCAAAACATGCCATGTTTCAGAGAATGAATAGCAAGGATCAAGCGATGACACAGAGATTAGAACCCGTCAATACACAAGACCAACTCCCCGCATCCACGCAAGTAGTGATTATCGGGGGCGGTATTATCGGTGTCAGTGCCGCGTTGGCACTGGCCGAGCGCAATATTCCGGTCGTCTTGCTGGAAAAAGGACAAATCGGCGCGGAACAGTCATCCCGTAACCTCGGCTGGATCCGTAAAACCAACCGACATGCTGAGGATGTGCCGCTGGCACAGGCCGCAGATCGACTCTGGGCTGAAATGCCGGCACGTCTTGAGCGTTCCGTCGGCTATCAGCAGTCCGGGATTCTTTTTGCGGCACGCAATGACAAACAGATGGCGATGTATCAAGAATGGCATCAATCCGTTGAGTCGTTACAACTGGATTCGCAACTCCTGAGCCCACAGCAGATTGATCAGTTGGCTCCCGGCGGCACTGAAAAATGGGTCGGTGGACTATATACCCCTTCCGACGGATTTGCTGAACCCGCGATAGCGACCAGTGCTATCGCTCAGCGAGCGATTGAAAAGGGGGCGGTGATGGTCCAGAACTGTGCCGTCAGGGCTCTCGCAACCGCCGGCGGTCGGATCAGTGGTGTAGTCACCGAACAGGGTGAAATCCGCTGCACTCAAGTGCTGCTTGCCAGCGGCGCATGGTCGCGACGTTTCTTAGGCAATCACGGTGTGTCGTTTCCGACATTACCGATTATCTGTTCCGTGTTGCGCACAAAAGCGACCCAAGGGCCGACGGATATTGCCTTTGCCGCGCCGGACTTTTCTTTTCGCCGACATGCCGACGGTGGATTTGTCATTACGCAGCGCGGGGCACTGGATGCGCCACTGACGCTGGATCATTTGCTGATCGGCATGCGTTATCTGGCGCAGTTACGGGCGCAGCGCAGTTATATGCGCGTGTCGCTCGGACGTCATTTCCTGCGGGATCTGACTTTGCCACGACGCTGGAAGGCGAACGATGTTTCTCCGTTCGAACGGATACGAACCCTGAACCCGTCGGTGAATGAAGGGATTAACCAAGAAGCGCTGACCAATCTTGCCAAGGCCTGGCCGATGTTCGCAGGGATAGGGATTGATGAAAGCTGGGCCGGGCTGATTGATGTGACGCCGGATTCATTACCGGTGATTGATCACATCGGTGCCATTCCCGGCCTGACCATCGCAACCGGTTTTTCCGGCCACGGATTTGGTACCGGCCCGGCAGCAGGACAGCTCGCCGCAGATTTAGTGTCGGATGTGACACCGATTGTCGATCCGAAACCTTATCGGTTTGAACGGTTTTAAATAAGGACGTTGTTTTTATTCATGAGAGGGATTTCACATGAGCAATCACACCCATGTACAAAGTATGGATACTGCGGGACTGTCAATGACACCCCGTTCACCGTTAAAAATGCGTTTGCCGACCATGATGGCCGTCTGTATCGGTCTGGTGATCGTGCAGGGCGCAATGATTTCTGCAACGCAAGGCATCGGGATGGGCGGTATGTCGTTCATCACCGCGATGGTGGCGGCATTGGCGCTCTCCCAGTTTAATGCCATGAGTTTTGCCGAGTTGTCTCTGATGTTTCCGCAAGAGGGCACCTTAGCCACCTATACGCAAAAAGCGATAGGTCACTTCCCGGCGATTGTCGCGGTGTTTGCCGGTTATGTCGTGGTGGCTATTCTGGCCATTCCGGTGGAAATGTTTCTGGTCGATGCCATGTTAGCGCAGCTGTTTCCGGGGATGCTGCCGGATAAGGTCGTGCCGTTACTGATTTTACTGGGACTCACGATGACCAATCTGGTTGGCGCTGATGTCTTTGCCCGTGTGCAGAATATTCTGGCATTTGTGCTGGTCAGTGCCTTGATTCTGGTTGGACTGACCGCGATTACCGGCCTGAGTCAGCCGCATCCGGATCTAGCCGATAAAGCTGTTGACTGGAGTTTCAGCGGCGTGTGGAACGGTCATTTTATCGGGTTGATCGCTTTAGCGATGTGGATGATGGTCGGGGTGGAGTTTATCTGTCCGATGGTCAACGATGTCAGACAGCCGCGCAAGAACATTCCCCGGGCGATGCATTTGTCACTGTTCTTTATTTTTCTCATCTTTTTAGCATTTGCCTATGGTGCCAGCCTTTATTTAGACATTGATACACTGGTTGGATCGCCTTTGCCGTATCTGGATTACGCCCATGCTGTTTTCGGCCAGAGTGGGTTAGTGATTGCAACCGTGATGGCGCTCGCTGCCACCTGTAGCACCATCAATACCGTACTGGCTTCGGTACCGAAAATGCTGCACGGCATGGCGATGCAAAAGCAGGCTTTTCCACAGCTCAAAGCCATCAATCGCTTCAATGCGCCCTGGGCGGCGATCATGATGCTCTCTGTCTGTACCGCGATTTCTTATTTCAGCTTTGAGATTGATGCGTTGATCGTACTGGTGATTGCGGCAACGACCAGCTGGCTGTTGGCCTATATCGTAGCGCATATTGATGTGATTGTTCTGCGTCGGCGGCTGCCGCAGCAAGAGCGTCCCTATCGGACACCATTTTACCCGTGGCCTCAGGTGATCGGGATTGTCAGTATGCTGTATGTGGCATTGAATAATTCACCGGATCCGAATATGACCCGGATGGTGTACACCATCACCGGTGGTATTTTGTTGGTGATTAGTCTGATTGCGGCATTATGGGTGAAATTTTACATGAAACGCGGCTTGTTTGAGCCCGATGTCGATTAAGCGTTGCCCTGTGGCGGGGTGACCGTCACAGGGAGATTAAGGCAGAAGCGGGGGAAGCTGATGATTTTCTTGTTTTGCATATGCCTGCGGTGTACATCCGAATAAAGCTTTAAAGGCACTAATAAAACTACTCACACTTTTGTAGCCAAGTTCATAGGCGACGCGACTGGTGCTTTCCCCCTGCCTTAAAATCTCCAGTGTACTGATCAAGCGGTGCCTGCTACACCACTGCCGGTAAGTCATCCCTGTTTCTGCTTTAAACAGTCGTTCAATGGTGCGGACACTGGCGCCGACCCGCGCTGCACGGTGTTTCAGCGTCGAATTATGTTCTGGTAAGGTATTGTGTAAGGGTTCATTGATAAGCTGGGTGAGCAGCCGGTTTAATCGCGGATCTTTACCCGCCGGTAAATAGACTTTCAGCTCATCGAGGGTGGCGATCTCGTCAATTAAAACCAGTCCGAGTCTTCTGATCGGCCCCTCTGATAACACCGTGTTTCCTTCAACCAGTCGCAGAATTAATTCACGGATTAACGGCGTCATTTTCAGCATCGCGATACCTTGTTGGTGCGCCCGAATCGGAAATGACGGGTCAACATATAAGTTACGCATTTGGGTCAATGTTTCTGCCTGAACCTGATGCATCACGCCACTCGGTATCCAAACGGCATGGGTAGACGGTACGATCCAAATCGCCTCATCACTGGTCACTTTGACAATGCCTTGTGCGGCCCATAACAACTGACCTCTGGGGTGTGCATGAGGCGTCATCCGGGTTTCTGCCAACATACTGCGGCTGTTTGTGAGCACCGGGCGAGACGGATCGATGGTATAAGCAAACTGACTTGGTGGCAGTAATGTCGCTTCAGGAACATTGTTTGGCATATACAGGGCTTCTTGCGTCACGTCAGAACGGCTATCTTAGGATTCATTATTTCTGCAATCAAGATCAATCAAGGTGAATTCTATGAACAACCGTGTATCGTTGCGGCATGTTGCAGTTGCTTTTGCGCTGATACTGGCAGTCTGGCTGGTTTTATTTCCGATGGCAGGCGTTCAACCGAAGGTCTCATATAGTGCCGCAGTGATACTGGTTACGCTGACCGGCTGGAGCACCGGCTTCTTCCCGCCATTTTTAACCGGCCTGATTTTCTTTGCACTGGTGACCATCTTCCAGTTGCTTGACCCGGGAATCCTGTTTGCCGGATTCGGTTCGACCGCGGTGTGGTTGATTATTTCCGGATTTATTATTGGCTCTGCGATTAGCCTCTCCGGGTTAGGAAAAAGACTGGCATCCCGGATTGCGCCATACCTTGTCGGCAGCTATTTTCGTCTTATTTTCGGTTTGGTTGTGAGTGCAATGATTCTGGGATTCGTGATGCCTTCTTCGGTAGGGCGCTCGGTGGTGATGATTCCGATAGGCATGGCTTTGGCGGACAAAGTCGGTTTTTCCAGCGGCAGTCACGGGCGTCTCGGTATCGCGACGTCACTCACTTTGGCCTGTAATATGCCGAGTTTCGCCATTCTGCCAGCCAATATCCCGAACATGATCTTAAGCGGTGCCAGTGAGACATTATTTGACCTGAGCTTTGGCTATACCGAATATCTGTTATTACATTTCCCTGTTCTCGGCATCGTCAAATCTTTGGTGATTGTCGCGCTGACATTATTTATCTTTCCTGCCCATATCAATGCTGAAGCCCGGGATGAAGCGCCGCAATCGCAAGATGAGCCCAACCAGACGGCGATGCAAATCCGGGTCGGGATCATTTTAGGGGTGACTTTGTTACTCTGGGTGACCGACACGGTTCACGGGGTGAATCCGGCATGGATTGGTCTGGCTGCGGCGATTATATTATTGCTGCCCCGCTGGGGGATTGTTCCTCCCAAATCATTCAACGGGAGTATCGATTTCGGGGCGGTTGTGTTTGTTGCTGCTACGCTCGGGCTTGGTGCGTTAGTTAACCAGTCAGGCATTGGTTCGATTATGGGCGATGTCTTGGGCAACTTAGTCCCCGGAAAGGGAGAGGGCGGTTTCCTGAATTTCATGGCACTTTCTTTGATGTCGATGGTGACGGGGTTAGTCGCCACGGTTCCCGGTGTCCCGACCGTTCTGACCCCGATGGCCGCAGATTTAGCACAGACCACCGGCTTTACGGTTCCCGAGGTATTGATGACTCAAGTAGTCGGTTTTTCTACCATCATTTTCCCATATCAGGTTACACCACTGATTATTGCGATGCAGTTATCGAATGAACCGTTGGTGAAGCTTGTGAAACTGACCTTCCCGTTGGCGGTCATCACGATTTTGGTTTTGATGCCGTTGGATTATCTGTGGTGGGGATTTGTGGGGTGGTTGGGGTGAGATGCACTTCATTTCATCACCTTTTATTTTGTCATCCTTTGGCTTCGGAATGTGACGCACAATGGCGTTTTTCGGTTTCAGAGGCATCGGTGTTCTGTGCGCCAGTTACTCTTGCAGAGATGCAAGAGTAACCAGAAGATCTTTTTTGTTTGACGGAGTCACACGCGTTCCAGAACCAGCTTTTACGGGCGTCCTGCCCGGAAAAGCCTAACCATTCTTCCATGAATGGTTTTCTTCTGTGGGTAGTTGATTTGAATGAAGTGAAACATTCTTAAACAGTTAATTTGGTCACTGAACTCAGGGTGAAAAATCACGGATGATTTTTCAGGATTGCTTGAGCAGGATGCGAATCAATCCGACCCTGATGACGCGCGCTGAACCCAAAAAGATGTTTTTGGTTCCTTTTGACATCTATCAAAAGGAACTGGGGCGCTTTCGGGGATGCTAATGAAATCGAGGAAAGTCATTGCGTCCCAAACCAGCAGCCTATCATTTTTACCTTCCCAGCCTTTGGCACCGAAATTTGACGCACAATTGTGTTCATCAATTTCAGAGGCATTGATGCTCTGTGCGCCAGTTCATCTTTCAGAGATGAAAGACGAACCAGAAAATCTTTTTTGTTGGGCTTGGTCGCGCGTTGTCCAGAACCAGCTTTTACGGGCGTCCTGCCCGGAAAAGCCTAACCATTCTTCCATGAATGGTTTTCTTCTGTGGGTAGTTGATTTGAATGAAGTGAAACATTCTTAAACAGTTAATTTGGTCACTGAACTCAGGGTGAAAAATCACGGATGATTTTTCAGGATTGCTTGAGCAGGATGCGAATCAATCCGACCCTGATTAAGCGCACCGAACTCAAAAAAGATGCTTTTGGTTCCTTTTGACATCCATCAAAAGGAACTGGGGCGCAGTCGGAGATGGCAATGAGATCGAAGAAAGTCATTGCGTCCCAAACTCAGCACCACCCTTTTACTTTTCCAGCCTCCGGCGTTGCAGTTTGACGCACAATTACGTTCCTCAATTTCAGAGACATTGTTACTCAGTGCGCCAGTTCATCTTTCAGAGATGAAAGACGAACCAGAAAATCTTTTTTTGTTGGGCTTGGTCACACGTTGTCCAGAACCAGCTTTTACGGGCGTCCTACCCGGAAAAGCCTAACCATTCTTCCATGAATGGTTTTCTTCTGTGGGTAGTTGATTTGAATGAAGTGAAACATTCTTAAACAGTTAATTTGGTCACTGAACTCAGGGGGAAAAATCACGGATGATTTTTCAGGATTGCTTGAGCAGGATGCGAATCAATCCGACCCTGATGACGCGCGCTGAACCCAAAAAGATGTTTTTGGTTCCTTTTGACATCTATCAAAAGGAACTGGGGCGCAGTCGGAGATGGCAATGAGATCGAAGAAAGTCATTGCGTCCCAAACTCAGCATCACCCTTTTACTTTTCCAGCCTCCGGCGTTGCAGTTTGACGCACAATTGTGTTCATCAATTTCAGAGGCATTGATGCTCTGTGCGCCAGTTCATCTTTCAGAGATGAAAGACGAACCAGAAAATCTTTTTTGTTGGGCTTGGTCACACGTTGTCCAGAACCAGCTTTTACGGGCGTCCTGCCCGGAAAAGCCTAACCATTCATCCTTGAATGGTTTTCTTTGATTAGTGGTTGATTTGAATGAAGTGAAACATTCTTAAACAGTTAATTTGGTCACTGAACTCAGGGGGAAAAATCACGGATGATTTTTCAGGATTGCTTGAGCAGGATGCGAATCAATCCGACCCTGATGACGTGCGCTGAACTCAAAAAAGATGTTTTTGGTTCCTTTTGACATCTATCAAAAGGAACTGGGGCGCTTTCGAAGAAGCTAATGAAATCGAAGAAAGTCATTGCGTCCCAAACCAGCAGCCTATCATTTTTACCTTCCCAGCCTTTGGCACCGAAATTTGACGCACAATTGTGTTCATCAATTTCAGAGGCATCGGGTGTCCAGTGCGCCAGTTACTCTTGCAGAGATGCAAGAGTAACCAGAAGATCTTTTTTGTTTGACGGAGTCACACGCGTTCCAGAACCAGCTTTTACGGGCGTCCTGCCCGGAAAAGCCTAACCATTCTTCCATGAATGGTTTTCTTGGTTTGGTGGTTGATTTGAGTTGGGTGAAACATTGAATCAACGAAGCTCAATTGATCGATGCTCTCAGGGTAAAATTCACGGATGAATTTTAAGCTATCCCTTAATAAAAAGGCTGAGCAGGAGCGAATAAAAGCGCCCCTGATTCGGTGCGCTGAACCGTTAGATTATTTCAGGTGGTTTTGTGGTAATTGAGATTGTCCCAACACAGCAACGACGAGGATAAAACCATCTTCCTTTGTGAAATAAGCAGTATGTTCCCCAATCGGAAAGTAAAACCCGTTACTGTATATTTCATGGCAACTTCGTCTCAAGTCCGGGTTATCAGCGAGCATTTGAAAGCCTGAGAGTAGTGTTTCTTTGTAGCGTTGCCACTGAAGTTCAGAAAAGTGGCTGATGGTATAATTTTTTACTTTGCGTAGATGAGCTTGAGCTAGATGGCTTAGTCTATATTGGTTATGGTGCATATTTCTGATTACAGCTCACTCAAAAAGTCTTTACCATCAACGATATCATCTTTTGCTAAGTCATCTTTGGCGGCGATGAAGCAGTGTTTGAGGTACTCAGCTTTCATCATCTCAAGTTCCTCGTAGTCATGTATAGACATAACGACAACTGCATCTTTACTATTTTTACTGATCTTAATTGGTTGACGTTGAGCATTTAAAAGCAACTCACCAAAATTTCGTTTAGCGTCATTTGCTGTTAATGTCCGCATAACTTAGTCCCCACAGTTTTAAATCTAATCAGAGTATAGCCTTTAGGACGAAATGGTCAATCCGATTAAATCGTGCGAAATGTGCGAAAGTGTTGTGATTGATGAAGTCTGAGTGCTTTACGTTTTTATCTTCCCAGCTTTTGGCTCCCAAATTTGACGCACAATTACGTTCCTCAATTTCAGAGACATTGTTACTCAGTGCGCCAGTTCATCTTTCAGAGATGAAAGACGAACCAGAAAATCTTTTTTGTTGGGCTTGGTCACACGCGTTCCAGAACCGGCTTTTACGGGCGTCCTGCCCGAAAAAGCCTAACCATTCTTCCATGAATGGTTTTCTTGGTTGGGTGGTTGATTTGCGTGCGGTGAAACATTCTTAAACAGTTAATTTGGTCACTGAACTCAGGGGGAAAAATCACGGATGATTTTTCAGGATTGCTTGAGCAGGATGCGAATCAATCCGACCCTGATGACGTGCGCTGAACTCAAAAAGATGCTTTTGGTTCCTTTTGACATCCATCAAAAGGAACTGGGGCGCAGTCGGAGATGGCAATGAGATTGAAGAAAGTCATTGCGCACCAAATACCCGCATCACAAGTTTTATCTTCTTAGCCTCCGGCTCACAAATTTGACGCACAATTCCGTTTTTCGGTTTCAGAGGCATCAGTGTTCTGTGCGCTAGTTACTCTTGCAGAGATGCCAGAGTAACCAGAAGATCTTTTTTGTTTGACGGAGTCACACGCGTTCCAGAACCAGCTTTTACGGGCGTCCTGCCCGAAAAAGCCTAACCATCCTTCCATGAATGGTTTTCTTGGTTTGGTGGTTGATTTGCGTGCGGTGAAACATTCTTAAACAGTTAATTTGGTCACTGAACTCAGGGGGAAAAATCACGGATGATTTTTCAGGATTGCTTGAGCAGGATGCGAATCAATCCGACCCTGATGACGTGCGCTGAACTCAAAAAGATGCTTTTGGTTCCTTTTGCATCCATCAAAAGGAACTGGGGCGCAGTCGGAGATGGCAATGAGATCGGAGAAAGTCATTGCGTCCCAAACTCAGCATCACCCTTTTACTTTTCCAGCCATTGGCGTTGCAGTTTGACGCACAGTTGTGTTCATCAATTTCAGAGGCATCGGTGCCCAGTGCGCCAGTTCATCTTTCAGAGATGAAAGACGAACCAGAAAATCTTTTTTGTTTGACGGAGTCACACGCGTTCCAGAACCGGCTTTTACGGGCGTCCTGCCCGGAAAAGCCTAACCATTCATCCTTGAATGGTTTTCTTGGTTGGGTGGTTGATTTGAGTTGGGTGAAATAGAAAACGGATAAGCCAAAAGTAAAACCGTTAGAAGTTGGGACTTATGGCGAGCTGGCGGCAAGAAGTGCGAAAGATGGGATGGATGTTGACCATATTCCCTCTCAGGCCGCTTTACTCCGAGCTTCAGAAAAATTACTTGGACGTCCGCTGATTGAATCAGAAAAACGTGATCTGGTAAGCTCTGCTGCGAGTATTGCGATTCCTCAAGACGTACATAGAAAGTGTAGCGAGACTTATGGCGGTAGAAATAGGTTAGAGAAGCAGATAGAAGATGCGAATGATATAGAAAATGCTGTAGATTCGAACTTTGATGCCATTAAGGACTGCTTGATGAATCAGGGGTACTCAGATAAGCAACTCGAAAATGCACGGAAGGAACTACATTCAATCAATCGAGCTAATGGGTGGTATTAATGTCAGTGAATTACTTTGATTTTGTAGGAAAGACGTATGAATCCTTAGTTAGGGAAGCCAGTTTTACGTCTTTGATTCGCGGGAATGTTCCTTCGAAAATTAGTGGGTTAGATAGTGAGTTCTTCATTAAGTCAGATCAATATGGTGTCGAGCTTCATTTTGATCAGCATTCACGCCAACTGAAATTGATTGTTGTGAGTAATCCCGACTATTTTTATCATCATTTGAAGGGGTTAAAAACTATGGAGGAGATTCGTCAATTTTTAGGTGACCCTATAGAATCTATGCCAGAGAAGAAAGTTCCAGTATTAGGAAATGTGGGGGCATGGGATAAATTCAAACTGCAAGATGCTCAGATGATTCAAGTGCTTTACGAAGTAGGCAATCATAATATTCGATGTGTTTATTTTTCCTAGGGGTTGTCGATCTTTGCCGGACACAATTCATTCAGTAATTCATCGGTAGCCATATTATCGTCAACAAGGTCGTGTTCAACATTCTGTGTCAGCCCCCATGTCTCAGAATTCAGAGAAGGGCATTGTGTCATGCCTCGAAGCCGGGTGCGGAGACAATCATAAAGGCAAAAAATAAAAAAGAACCGCGTCGCATTTTACCTTTGAGCCGTGCTAAAACGATGATAAACGGTGTTTTTTGTTGAATGCTTCTTTTATGCTAGCGCTATTCATCCACAACCACCCAATGTTGCGATTATGAAAACATCCCTCGACCATCTGCCGGAATACAAACAGCGTGAGCTTGCTACGATTTCAACGATTCTGCGTGACACGCTGGAAGACTACCTTCAGGGCAAAACGGCGAGTAAAAGTGAATTTCGTATTCTGAAAATCATTCTGTTCGGTAGCCATGCGAAAGGTAACTGGGTCAAAGATCCGGTCAATGGTTATATCAGCGATTACGATATTCTGGTGATTGTGAATAAAGCTGCTTTGGTCGAGGAAGACGTGGTTTGGCAGCGGGCCGAAGAGCAAATTGACCGGAGAGTAAAATCCGCACCGCTCGGGTTGATTGTGCATGATTTGCAGGAAGTGAATGAGCGATTGCAACAGGGTCACTATTTTTTTAAGGATATCCGTGAAGAGGGTATCGAACTGTTTGCCGCAACGCCGAAGCCGTTGGCGATGCCGGGGGATTTGACTGAGGAAGAGTTGCGAGAGATAGCCCGTAAGCATTATGAGCAGTGGTTTGAAAGTGCTTCTGATTTTCTGGTGACTTATCGATTTGATAAAAATCGCGGCAAACTCAAAAAGTCTGCATTTGAACTGCATCAAGCGACGGAACGGTTTTTCGCCTGCACATTGCTGACTTGCACCAATTACTTACCCAAATCCCACAATATCGAAAAGTTGGGGAAATTCTGTTCACAAATCGATCTGGCCTTTGCTGAGATTTTCCCGATGGACAACAAATTCCACCGCCGCAGCTTCCGGCGTCTGCAACGAGCCTATATTGATGCGCGCTATTCGGAGCATTATGAAATCACCGAAGAGGAGTTGAATTATCTGGAGACAGAAGTGCAGCGCTTACAGGTGTTAACCGAACAGGTTTGTCGGGGGAGAATCGGGGATTGAGGGCAGTATTTTTATTCTTTCAGTCTTCAGCTCCCAGATTTGACGCACAATCAGCGTCAGTGATTTCAGAGGCATCGGTGTTCTGTGCGCCAGTTACTCTTGCAGAGATGCAAGCGTAACCAGAAATCTTTTTTTTGTATGGCAGAGTCGCACGTTGTCCAGAACCAGCTTTTACGGGCGTTCTGCCCGGAAAAGCTTAACCATTCATCCTTGAATGGTTTTCTTCGTTTGGTGGCTGTTTTGAGTTGGGTGAAACTCTGAATCAATAAAGCTCAATTGATCGATGCTCTCAGGGTAAAATTCATGGATGAATTTTAAGCTTTTCGTGAGCAGGAGCGAATAAAAGCGACCCTGATTACGCGCACTGAACCCAAAAAGATGCTTTTGGTTCCTTTTGACATCCATCAAAAGGAACTGGGGCGCAGTCGGAGATGGCAATGAGATCGAAGAAAGTCATTGCGTCCCAAACCGACAATGCCACATTACCATAGAGCTATAATTTCTACTTGATAATGGTGCTTTACTGATACTTCTATACGTGTTTCATGCCATTATGTGAAGTGTTTTATCGGATAGCGATAGGTTATACAGAAGTATTCCTATAGAGTGATTCTGTGTAATAAACTGTTAGAAGATCTTAGAGATGGCACGAAGAAAACAACTTAAGGGAGTCGCAGGAAATATAGTCCAATGGTGCCTGAGTAGAAACTTTGACTATCAAGGGTACTGGGCTGTCGGCCAGCTATATGCCTACGTCCAAGAAAATGACACCAATGAGTATGTAATCAATCTTGTCAAAGAGTATGTGCCTAATGAAGTCACGGGTGTAAAGTCTTCAGAAGCTATCAAGCTATTGTCAGACATTTTACAGCGTGACCTTGAATCACTGAAAATACCCGATTGGTGGGTAAAGGATGCAAAGGTAATCTTTACTTTTAATACTAATTATCAAGAAAAGTATCACCTTTGGACATCTGGCTTTGGCGGAAAACCAGCAATGTGTCTGGTAGAAATTACTACTGATCTAGGTAAAACATATACCAAAGAAGGAGGTTGCAATGTTTGGGTTCACAACCCAGAAAAAGAGAGTCGTCGCTATGGCTTCTAACAAAGCCAAGCACTCGGACAAATTACTCGCAGCACTCCTCATTTTCTAGTGTGGCGGCGTTAGGTAAATTGGAAGTTATGAGTCAAAGAATTATTGAAGTTATTGATTATCAGTCGCAGTGGGTAGTTGATTTTTCCAGAGAAAAAGAACTAATCAGTTCAGTTTTAACAGCTGCTAATATTCATACAATACATCATATTGGTAGCACATCGGTTAAAGGATTATGTGCCAAACCAATTATAGATATTCTTTTGGAAGTGAAAAGTCTTGATATTTTAGATTCTGAATCAGAAAAGATGGCTTCTTTGGGTTATTTGGTGAAAGGTGAATTTGGTATCAAAGGGCGCCGTTATTTCCAAAAAGGTGGAGTACAGCGAACCCATCAGGTTCATGCATTCATAACCGACTCGCCGGAAGTTAAAAGACATATCGCGTTTCGAGATTATCTAAGGGCATTCCCTGATGTAGCGTTTAAGTACGGAGAAATAAAAAGAGCGGGTGCAGCAATTTGTAACAATGATATAGATGTTTACATTGATTACAAAAATAGCTTTATAAAAAAATATGAAGCAAAGGCAGTACGGTGGAAATTTCCCTGACAAATCGCTCCCATTGACAAAATAACTGTTACGAATCTTGCTTCAAATTGTCGTATAGAAAGCGTTATAGCGTCCTCGAAAATTCGGAATTGATGGAATGGAAAAAATAGAAAAAGATCTTTATGACGCAGCGGTGCAATTAATCGAGACTCGATACCCCACGGGCTGGGGCGGCGCGGCTGCAGTGAGAACCAGCTCAGGAAAAATTCTGACTAGTATTGCACCAGACGTGAAAAATGATGCTTTGTCACTCTGTATGGAAGTTGGGGCTTATTTGGAAGCTCACAAATTAAATGAAGCGGTAACTCATTCGTTGTGTATATGTCGTGAAGATGAAAATAGAGATTTTTTGGTTCTATCTCCGTGTGGTATTTGCCAAGAGCGTTTGGTTTATTGGGGTGGAGATGTCAAAGCAGCAATATCAAGTGAAAACAATGAATTGGTATTCAAAACCATCCGTGAATTAATGCCTCACCATTGGTCGTTGGTAAATGGGAATGCGCTATAACAAGATAATCGGACTCCCGCTCTAATGACCAGCTAACCTTTTTAGGCAAGTCAAAACTTTGGGAGAACGACATGGGTGCTGTTGGGTGGTTGATTTGAGTTGGGTGAAACATTGAATCAACGAAGCTCAATTGATCGATGCTCTCAGGGTAAAATTCATGGATGAATTTTAAGCTTTTCGTGAGCAGGAGCGAATAAAAGCGACCCTGATTACGCGCACTGAACCCAAAAAGATGCTTTTGGTTCCTTTTGACATCCATCAAAAGGAACTGGGGCGCTTTCGAAAATGCCAATGAGATCGAAGAAAAGCATTGCGCACCAAACCACAGCATTACCCTTTTACTTTTCCAGCCATCGGCGTTGCAGTTTGACGCACAGTTGCGTTCCTCAATTTCAGAGGCATCGGTGCTCAGTGCGCCAGTTACTCTTGCAGAGATGCAAGCGTAACCAGAAAATCTTTTTTGTTTGGCTTGGTCGCGCGTTGTCCAGAACCAGCTTTTACGGGCGTCCTGCCCGGAAAAGCCTAACCATTCTTCCTTGAATGGTTTTCTTGGTTGAGCGGTTGATTTGCGTGGTGTGAAACATAGCAAAAGCTAGATTGGTCACAGAACTCAGGGTGAAAAATCAAGGATGATTTTTCAGGATTGCTTGAGCAGGATGCGAATCAATCCGACCCTGATTATGCGCACCGAACTCAAAAAGATGTTTTTGGTTCCTTTTGACATCCATCAAAAGGAACTGGGGCGCTTTCGAAAATGCCAATGAGATCGAAGAAAGTCATTGCGTCCCAAACCGACAATGCCACATTACCACGGTGCGCACCAAACAACTGAGCCAACATACCTCCCCCAAACCACCACTTCATTACTTTTACTGACTGTTCAAACGTTGCAGTTTCCTGCAAACCCTACCTACATCAAAGAATATCATGTTTGTGTCAATTTTTTCTGGATATTCTCTGTAACTTATTAAATCCTATGTACGGTGTTTAGATGCTTATTAACGAACCAATGGCGCTTATCCGAGATGGTTCGAATGGCGGTAGCGTGGGTGAATCAGTTGCGTGCAGATTAGACGGCATAGTGCTGTAATTTCTGTTTGATAATAGTGCTTCACTGATATTTTTATACGTGTTTTCATGCCATTACGGGAAGCATTTTATCGGATGGTAGCAAGTTATACAGAAGTATTCCTATAGAGTGATTCTGTATAATAAATTGTTACACGTCATCTAGTAAACTTAAGTATTGAGTTCTCAAGCTACCTATTAAGTGAGTGCTTGAATAACCACCGAGTCAGTAGACACTAGTTAGCCTTCTCTTATATTGCTTCTCATACTCTACAGGCGACAATTGATTATTGGAACTGCTAGGATCCCAAGGATTAAAAATTGAAAATAGATAATGTGCATTTAGAAGGATTTCGAAATTTTGCTGATTCACGTATTAATTTCAACGAAAACACGTTAATAATTGGTTCAAATGACGTCGGAAAAAGTAACTTACTTCATGCGTTGAGAATATTATTAGACAAAAGCCTATCTGAAGCGGATATTGAACCTGATGAACTAGATTTTCACATTAGCCCGGCAGAGGTCGCTGATGAAATATCAATTACAGTTAAATTTTCAGAGATTACAGAAGACGCTGTTATTTCAGTTCTGAAGGGAAGCGTTAGTGAGGATAACGAAACATTTTTAAGGTATACAGCGCAAAGGATTAATCTAGATTATAAGTTATTTGTCGGCTCATCTTTAGATGATTTACAAGAGATATCGAGCCGTTTCTATCTAAAGTACGTACATTTGAAATACATTGAATCTCAGCGTGATTTGGATAAATTTATTCGTAAAGAAAAACGACAGCTTCTGAAAATTGCGCAGGAATCTCTTTCTAAAAATGAGAAAGAAGAAGATGATGAATTGCTGGGTGAAATAAGTAGTGATTTAGAAACTCTCAATGAGAAGGTGTCTCAACTTATATATGTGGACAAAGCAACTAAGGATGTTAATGACGAACTAAAAAAACTAGCTCATCATTACACTGATTATGAGGTTCAACTTGATACAGGCGCTATACAGGTTAATGACTTTATAGAAAAGTTACAACTTGGTGCTAATACTAATGGCTCTAATGTTATGCTTGGTGGCGATGGGCGAAACAATCAGATATTGCTAGCTTTGTGGAAAGCCAAAAGTGCAAAAGAGCATGACTTAGATAATGAAGTTATTTTCTATGTTATCGAGGAACCTGAAGCGCATTTACATCCTCATCAACAAAGAAAATTAGCAGAATACTTAATAGATGAATTGCCTGGTCAAACAATCATATCTTCACATTCGCCTCAGATAACAGTTAACTTCTCGCCAGACTCTATCATCAGGTTGCTTCATCAAGATTCAGCAACAGTTGCTGCCAGTGATGGTTGCTCAAAATGTATAGAAGCAGGCTGGGAAGACATGAGCTATAGAATGAGTATTTTGCCAGCAGAAGCCTTCTTCTCTAACGGTATATTTTTAGTTGAAGGGCCATCAGAGATACTTTTCTATCAATCACTATCAAAAGCTCTGAATATCGATCTAGATTATGAGAATTTGTCGGTTCTTTCTGTCGACGGTATTTCTTTTCGAGTATATATATCAATATTGGATGCCTTAGGTATCGTATGGACAATGAGGACTGACAACGACATATCAAAAGTGCCTAAGAAAGCTGAATGGCAGTATGCTGGTATAAATCGCTGTTTAGGGATACTGGGGAAAGAACCACTAAAAAACAATGATGCCGAATTTACAGCACAAGAAACTATAGACAATGGTAAATGGCAAGCTGTATCCGACCTGCTTAATGATAAAGGTGTATTTCTATCAAAAGTAGATCTTGAAACAGACTTAGTCAATGAGTTGCCTGAGGAGGTTAAAACAGCACTTGGGAAAACTGATGCTGAATCAGCTATAAAATACCTTCAAGAAAAAAAAGCACTAAGAATGAGGGAGTTACTCAGGTCTATTAAAGATGACCTTCATAAATTTAATGGTGGTGAATTAGCTAAACCTTTGTACAAATTACTAGCGCTTAAAAGGGGTTAGAAAATGCCTTCATTTAATCCTACGCCACAACAGCAAGGTGCGATTGATTACAAAAATAGTATTGTCATTACAGCATGTCCGGGTAGTGGAAAAACTACCGTCATGAAGGAAAAAATCCGACGGATAACTCCAGAGCTACCTTCTCATAAGGGTGTAATTGCAATCACTTTCACGAAAAAAGCCAGTGAAGAACTAAAGAAACGCTGTAAAGAAAATGCCCATGACACGAAGCTTAGCTTTTTCGGCACAATAGACAGTTTTTGCCTAAAGGAGTTAATACTCCCATTTTTAGGTAGAATATGGAATGGAAGCCCGTCTGATTGTCAAATAATCAAGAAGCTTGATTCGCACCAAAAATTGTACCTTTCTAAGGAATATAATTCTCCTACACAAGTTGAACTCGCTTCCGATGATGGCTTCAAAACATTATATGATAACGGAATTCTGTGGATGAGCAGTTTTGCTGCTTTGTCACTTTTAATTCTCAATAGCTCAGCTTCGGCACAGAATTATATAAAAGCGCGTTATTCTCATGTATTTATGGATGAGTATCAAGATTCATCTGAGGCACAACATGAGCTTTTCACCAAACTACGTGAACTTGGTCTAGTTGCAACTGCTGTTGGTGACATCGACCAGTCGATATACCGTTTCAGGGGAAGTCAGCCTGAATTCTTGATTGAATTAACCAAAGATACTGTTAATTTTAAGCATTTTGAGCTCGACTTAAATCATAGGTGTCATCCATCAATTGTTAATTATGCTTCTCGGCTTCTTGTTCCTCAATATCAATTAATTCCTCACGAAGATGACATTCGTGTGTACAGGCGTTTACTTACTGGGAATTTAAAAAATGCAGCTGAAGTCGTCACCTCTTGGATAATAGATTGGTTAGAAAACGGTAAAGTTGCTCATGCACGCGATATTGCAGTTTTAGCAAAGAAAGAAGTCTCCTTAAGTGAGTTTTCGTTAGGCTTAGGCCTTGAACACCGATTGTATAAGGATACACCACTTAATGATATCGGTACTGAGTGTGCTGACATTTATTCAGATTTTCTTTTCTACAAATACGAATCAATTCCAACTGCTCAAGACTTGATAGAAAAATATTCATTAAAGTTAGGGTTGGCAAATATTGCTGAATTAAGAAGAGTATTTAAGTCTATTCGTGCCGAACAAGATCTGGAAATTTTTATAGATAGATGTAACGATTTACTGCAGCTAATGGGGTATAACGAGTTAGAAATTGAAAATGAAGCTGTGAGATCAATCTGGAACAATGATTCTTTAGTGAAGTTGTTTAAGCCAATTGCAGAAGATGAAGTCCAACTAATGACGCTTCATAAATCTAAGGGCTTGGAATTCAAAATAGTCTTTCATTTGGATATGGAGGAGTGGTCTTTCCCACACCGAATACCAGGTGTAAATTGGGACGATATTAATTATCCAAGCTTATCAGAAGACACTAATCTACATTATGTCGGAATCACTAGAGCCGAGTTATGCTGCATCTTACTTCGAACAACATTAAGGCGGACTATGCAAGGTAACTACAGTGACTCACGACCATCATACTTTCTTGGTTTACCTCAACTTGAAGGGCTCTACCAGTGATAGTGCAAACCATAGAAAAATCAATAACGGAAATGTATTAGTTGCTGCACGCGGATAAATTACTCACTACGCTCCTAATTTATCGGTGAGCAATGAGTTATGTTGCTTTAGATGTTAGAGAGGACGTATGAGCCCAAAAGAAATAGTTAAAAAGTGGGTGGAAGCCTTCAATGAAGGCAATGCGGAGAAACTTTCTTCGTTCTACTCCACTGATGCCGTCAATCACCAAGTTGCAAATGAGCCTGTTGAGGGCAAAGAAGCAATTAAAAAAATGTTTATGAACGAGTTCGCAAATGCAAACATGGTTTGTATCGTGGAGAACATATTTGAAGACGGTCATTGGGCCATTTTAGAATGGAAAGATCCTTTAGGTTTGAGAGGTTGTGGGTTTTTCAAAATTCAAAATGGTTTAATTCAGTTGCAGCGGGGTTACTGGGATAAACTTAGTTTCCTTAAAGCGCATGACTTGCCAATTCCAGAGTAAGCAACATAACAAACTCCTTTTGACATCCATCAAAAGGAACTGGGGCGCAGCCGGAGATGGCAATGAAATCGGAGAAGCAATTGAACGGGCATTCGTACTATTAAAATGTCACAGACGAAAGAGAAGATGTTAGAAACTGAACGATTAATTTTATTCAAAATAAACAAAAATGATCTGGATATCATTTCTGAAATACTATCCTGCCCAAAACAAACTAAATATCTTCCAAATGAAGCACCATATTCACAAACCCAGCAGAAAGCATACCTAGAAAAACGTATTGCTCATTGGGAGAATAATGGGTTCGGTACCATGATTATTTGCTTGAAAGAAAACCCTAAAATCAAGTTAGGTTTTGTTGGTGCTGAGTATGCTCCAAACCCCAATTATGTGGATATTCGTTTCGGCATAACTAAAGACTTTGAAGGGAAGGGCTTTATTTCAGAAGCGGCAGGGGCATTGGTAAATTGGTTCTTTGAAAACACCGAACATGAAAAACTCTATGGCGTTGCAATGGTCGATAATATTGGCTCCAAAGCCGTTCTAAAGAAACTTGGCATGACGCCAGAGAAAAATGTAGACCTGTATAACTGCGAAGGGCTGGACAACTATAGCCTAGGGGCTGTTGATCTTTGTTGCGGGTCATTTGCTTAGGATAGCTAAGCGGCATGCCCCGCGCCGCGATCAATACCCGTTCAGATTGAACAAAATTCAACCACGAAAGGTCAACAACCCCTAGAGACACCGACAGAATAATCATCATAGTAATTGATGCGTAACTTTGTTACGTCGAATAGACTGCATGGGTCTTATTTCCCCAAGGGGCGCATCCATGAATGGTTTTCTTGGTCTGGTGGTTGATTTGAATAGCGTGAAACATTGAATCAACGAAGCTCAATTGATCGATGCTCTCAGGGTAAAATTCATGGATGAATTTTAAGCTTTTCGTGAGCAGGAGCGAATAAAAGCGACCCTGATTACGCGCACTGAACCCAAAAAGATGCTTTTGGTTCCTTTTGACATCCATCAAAAGGAACTGGGGCGCAGTCGGAGATGTCGATGAAATCGAGGAAAGTCATTGCGCACCAAATACCCGCATCACAAGTTTTATCTTCTTAGCCTCCGGCTCACAAATTTGACGCACAATTACGTTCCTCAATTTCAGAGACATTGTTACTCAGTGCGCCAGTTACTCTTGCAGAGATGCAAGCGTAACCAGAAGATCTTTTTTGTTTGACGGAGTCACACGCGTTCCAGAACCAGCTTTTACGGGCGTCCTGCCCGGAAAAGCTTAATCATTCTTCCTTGAATGATTTTCTTGGTTGGGTGGTTGATTTGAATAAAGTGAAACATTGAATCAACGAAGCTCAACTGATCGATGTGCTCAGGGTAAAATTCATGGATGAATTTTAAGCTTTTCGTGAGCAGGAGCGAATAAAAGCGACCCTGATTACGCGCACCGAACTCAAAAAGATGTTTTTGGTTCCTTTTGACATCCATCAAAAGGAACTGGGGCGCAGTAGGGGATGGCGATGAGATCGAGGAACGGGATTGCGCACCAAACTCAGCACCACCCTTTTACTTTTCCAGCCTCCGGCGTTGCAGTTTGACGCACAGTTGCGTTCCTCAATATCAGAGGCATCGGTGCCCAGTGCGCCAGTTACTCTTGCAGAGATGCAAGAGTAACCAGAAGATCTTTTTTGTTTGACGGAGTCACACGCTGTCCAGAACCAGCTTTTACGGGCGTCCTGCCCGGAAAAGCCTAACCATTCATCCTTGAATGGTTTTCTTTGTTGGGTGGTTTGTTTGAATTGGGTGAAATCTCTTTAAGGCGAAGCCAAATTGATCGATGATCTCAGGGTAAAATTCATGGATGAATTTTAAGCTTTTCGTGAGCAGGAGCGAATAAAAGCGACCCTGATTACGTGCGCTGAACCCAAAAAGATGTTTTTGGTTCCTTTTGACATCTATCAAAAGGAACTGGGGCGCTTTCGAAGAAGCTAATGAAATCGAAGAAAGTCATTGCGCACCAAACCACAGCATTACCAATCCAAACCACAACATGACCAATCTTATTCCCCCGCCTTGGCTGAGGGAGATGCTTTTGGTTCCTTTTGACATCCATCAAAAGTAACTGGGGCGCTTTCGGAGATGGCAATGAGATCGAAGAAAGTCATTGCGTCCCAAACCACAGTATTACCAATCCAAACCTCCACGCCATACCCAAAAAACACCTTCCAAAAACACCCCCAAAAACCAACTAATCTATCAAACAATGATTCTCATCGAAAAACGGATAAGGCCCCTCAACCGCATCGATATAACTGATATGGCTGCAAATTCCCTCCGGTTCGAGACGGAACAACTGAATGGCTCCCGGCTCCAGTGAGAAACAAGCGGGCGCTTGGGGATCTAAATCGAGCGTCACGGCATGGCTGTGAGACGGGCCGACCCAGACGGGGATTCGATGCCACGTCGCTACAATCGGGCGATGTATGTGGCCGACAACAATCCCGGCCACATGCGGGTGAGATTGCAATACTTGATATAATTCATCACTGTTCTGGAGGTTTTGCACATCCATATGTTGTAACCCGACCGTCATCGGCGGGTGGTGCATAAATAGCAATGCCGGATGATGTTGCGTTGCCGAGAGTTGTTCATCAAGCCATCGGAGTGTCGCTTGACTCAACATGCCATAAGGCTGACCGGGTACGGAACTATCCAGCCCAATCAGTTGATAGCCGCCGACATGCTCACTGAAGTTACAAAATACCGGTGTGTCAAACGCGAGCCAGCCTTGCAATGCATCACGCAAATGCGTTCTGTTGTCATGGTTACCCGGAATGACGCGCACCACTGGTTTTAAGCGTTGCAGCTCGGCAACCAGCAGTTGATATTCGTCAGGGGTGCCGAAGTCTGCCAAGTCACCGGTGATGACCACCCGGTCAGGCATCGGCTTGAGCCGGTTGATATGATGAATCGCATGACGCAGGCAACCTAATGTATCGACCTTTTTATACGCCAGTTTGCCTGACTGCTTAATGTGTAAATCGGTTAACTGTGCGATTAGCATTCACGGTCTCCAATAAAAACCAAGCGCTCAGGCGCAACGGATAAGTAAACAGATTGCTGCGGCTGATAATGACGGCGGGCAAAACAGTCGATCATCAGCAGTTCATCAAGGCTGGGGATTGTGACTTGCACACGGGTGCGATCCCCTAAAAAAGTACTGCTTTGCACTTGTGCGAGGAGGGTATTGTCTGTTGCTGCATCAAGGATTTGGATATCCTCCGGGCGTACCATCGCGGTGGCCGGTTGCCCCTCACCGAGTTGCGCGCAGTGCGATTCGCTCAGGCGTAGCTGTTGTGTTTGCCCTTGGCCGGAGACATCGCCGAGGATGAATGCATTGTCCTCACGCTTGCCATGAAAACAGTTGATCTGACCGATAAAGTCTGCCACGAAGTGATTGTTCGGTGTCAGGTAAATCTCTTCCGCACTGCCGATCTGAGCAATTTCACCGTGATCGAGGACGGCAATCCGATCGCCCATCACCATCGCTTCTTCCTGATCATGGGTGACATAAATCGCCGTGATACCTAACCGTTTAAGCATCTGGTGAATGTCAATCCGCAGCCGCTGTTTGAGACGGGCGTCTAAGGCGGAAAGGGGTTCATCAAGCAATAACACCTCCGGCTCGGTGATAATCGCCCGTGCCAGAGCTACGCGCTGGCGTTGTCCGCCGGAGAGCTGGCTGATATCACGCTCTGCATACGGTTCGAGATCGAACATGGTCAGCATTTCCGCGACTTTGGCCTGTCGCTGCGCTTTGTTTTCACCGCGGACCCGCAAGCCATAGCCGATGTTGTCGCGGACATTCATATTGGGAAACAGCGCATAAGACTGAAACACCATCCCGACTTGGCGGTGCTCGATGGGTTGGTGGGTGACATCCCGCTCGCCAAAATGAATGGTGCCGCCGGGGTCGGCAAACTCTAACCCGGCAATCAGGCGCAGGGTGGTGGTTTTACCGCAGCCGGAGGGGCCGAGCAGCACTAATATTTCACCGGCTTCGACCTGTAAATCAAGAGGCTTGAGAGCCAATGTGCCATCAGCAAAGGTCTTCTGAACCTGCTTCAGAGTCATCGCAACACTGGATTTCGCTATATTCATATCAATATCACTTTCATGCAGCTGTCGGTTAACGACGCTGAGTTTTTCGGTTAAACAGTTGAGCCAGAATCAGCAGCGGCAGAATCAGACCCAAAAATATCAGGGTATAGGCAGAACTCACTTCAAGACGCATCGACGCGTAGGCATCGGCCAGTCCGACCGGCAGCGTTTTGGTGAGTGGGGTGTGCAGCATCCAGGTGAGATTAAATTCACCGACGGAGAGAGTCAGCGTCATCAGTACGCCACTGATGATACCGGTCATGCAGTTGGGCACGATGATATGCATAAACCGTTGCGTGAAGCTGGCTCCGAGGCTGGCTGCACCTTCTTCCAGTACGCGAAAGTTGATGCTGGAGAGAATCGCCACAACGGCTTTGACCATAAACGGCAAAGTAAAAATGACATGGCCGACTAAAATGAACAGCCAACTGGCGCGAAAGTCGTGAAAGCCGCCATAGACTGAAATCAGCCCCAGTGCGATCGCCATACCCGGTATGGCAATGGGTAAGGTCAGGCATTCTTCGAACCACAGCGAAAAACGGGTGCGGTAGCGCGCCAGATAGTAGGCACACGGTACACCAACGATTACGTTAATCGCGGTAGTGACTAATGCAATTTGTAACGTCAGCCAGACCGTATCGGCATACATTGACCAGACTTGTTCAACCCACTGTAAGGTGAGGCCGCTTTTCAGGCCGACGAAATAATTTTGGGTTAAACCGGCCATGACCGACATCACCACCGGGATAATCAAAAATGCACACACCAGCAGGGTGAAGATCAGTTGTGCGTAGAAGTAACGATTTTTTTCCATGAGTTAGCCTCCCATATTCAGGGATGTTGCCCCTTTGAGCCGCGCCAGAGCGAGACACAGCCAAGTTACGGCACCCAAGATCAGGCTTAATGCCGCAGCCATAGCAAAATTGGCGTTCAGGGTAAACTCGGTATAAATGGTCATCGGCAGTACGTTGATGTCGGTTGCCAGCGAAAAGGCGGTGCCGAATGCGCCCATCGAGGTGGCAAAGCAGAGCGAGCCGGAGGAGATCAGGCCGGGGGTTAACGCCGGCAGGGTGATGTCCCGCAGGATCTGCCAGCGGCTGGCCCCCAGTGATCGTCCGGCTTCGACTAAATTGTGATCGAGTTTTTCGGCAGCGCCCATCACGGTCAGCACGACACGCGGGATTGAGAAATAGAGATAACCGAGAAACAGCCCGGCCATGGTATAAGCAAACACCCAACGCTCACCAACCAGCGCGAGACTCGCCTGAGCAACCATACCTTGGCGACCGGCCAGCATGATGACGAAGAAACCAATCACCACCCCCGGAAACGCCAGCGGAAAACTCAGCATCGCAATCAGGAGCGATTTGCCCCGGAACTGATAACGGGTGAGAAACAGCCCGGAAATTGTGGCAATCACCAGACTGACCAAGGTCACGAGAACTGACAGCACCACAGTTGACAGCAGGCTTCGGTAGTACGTCGGTTGGGTAAAGATGGACCAGTAAGATTGGCCGGTGCCATCGGCGAGCGACAGCCAGATCAGTTTGCCGACGGGCAGCAGAAAGAAGGTCAGACTGATCATCAATGCCGGAAGCAGCAACATCAGCCGTGAAAAATTGTGTTTCATCATAAAGTGAAGGGTGGCGTTACCACCACCCGGCCTGTGATTATTTAACTTCATTCAGATAACGCTGTGCAAAAGCGTTTTGTGCCTGTGACATCTTGGCAAAATCGACTGCTTTTGCCCGTTTATAGTCAGCATCCGGCAGGAACTTCGCACGCGTTTTAGCGCTCATCGCCGAAGGAATCACCGGACGCAGATAAGCATCGGCCCACAACCGCTGACCGGCATCAGAGAGGACGAAGTCGAGTACTTTGCGGCCATTTTCAGGATGGGGTGAGTTTTTCACTTTGCTCATCACGTAAGGAACCACAATGGTGCCTTCTTTCGGAATCACGAACTCAACCGGGGCTTTATCGTTATATTTGGCCCGATAGGCGTTAAAGTCGTAGTCCAGCAAAATGGGGATCTCGCCTGATATGACGCGGGCATAAGAGGTTTGCTTCGGCACAATCGGGTGGTTTTTGCGCAGTGCCTGAAAATAGTGAATCGCCGGGGTGAAATCATCCATTGTGCCACCCATCGCCTGATTGATCGCCACGGCACTGGCATAACCGACAAACGCACTGGTTGGGTCTAAGTAACCGACCATGCCACGATATTCCGGTTTGAGCAGATCTTGCCAGGATTGTGGGACCGGCGCGCCATCAAGTGCGGCTTTGTTGACGAAAAAGCCCAGTGTGCCGGAATGAATTGCAAACCAGTTGCCTTGCGGATCTTTCAGACCTGCCGGGATTTTATCCCAGTTGTGTGGCTTATAAGGTTCAACGACCCCTTTTTGTGCCGCGATAATGCCAAACGAAACGCCGTAGTACACCACATCGGCGACCGGGTTGTCTTTTTCTGCCACTAACTGAGACAGGGATTGCCCCGAGTTTTTGTTGTCGATGGGAATATTAATGCCCAGTTTATCTTTAATCTGTTTTAACTGACCGCCCCAATTGGCCCATTCCGGGGGACAGTTATAACAGATGGCATCCGCTGCCTGCGCACTACCGGTGATGAAGCCGGTTGCCATCAGTGCCAAAGTTGCAATATGTTTTAATTTCATAACAATCATCCTATTGATTGAAGTGATTCAACGTGAGGTTTAACCGGAGCAACTGTTCCTGTCAGACTGAGCTCATAGGGCAGTTCTCGTTGGCGTGGTAAAGTCGTGTGATGTTTCGAGTTCAACAGTAAATCAACGGCAAGATGCCCCATTTGCAGGTGGGGAACCTTCACCGTTGCCAAAGCGGGGTAGGTAATTTGTCCGAGTGACATGCCGTCAAATCCCACCACCGAAGTCTCTTCCGGTACGCGGATACCGGTGTGGCGCAGGTGACGGATCAGTTTCAGCGCAATAAGGTCGTTGCTGCAAAACCAAGCGCTCGGTGCATGGTGTGACAGTGACGGCTCAAGATCGGTGAACGGTGTGTCGGCCATCGGATCCACTTCCAGTAAGGTGTGTAAACAGGCCTGCTTATCCTGAGCGATACGGGCTTTGAATCCCTGATAACGGCGTTCGGCCCGGTCGGAGCGATTGAATTGCCCTGCGACCATGCCGAGTTTCCGGTGGCCGAGTCGGAGCAAGTGATCGGCGACATCCCATCCGGCCTGAAAATTATTGACGTAAACGGTGGCATCATCGGCAGTGAACTGGTTGTGAACCAAACTCAGCGGGAAGTTAAATTCTTTTAATAGCGACAGGGCTTGATTGTTTTGCATACTGGCGACGGTCAGAATGACGCCACTGACCCGTTGACGAATGAAATCAACCACAGCCTGATACTCCCGCGCCTGCTGATATTCGGTGTCGATGATAATGGTCGAATAACCGAAGTGGCGTGCTCTTTCCTGAATGCCGGCAACGATCTCGGCAAAGACCGGATTGAGTAAGCTGGGGATCAGTACCCCAATGGTCGGATTATGATTGAGTGACACGCGGGTGGATTTCTGCTTCGGATGATAGCCGGTTAAGTACACGACTTTTTCTATCCGCTCGCGAGTCTGATGACAGATCAGGCCGGTGCCGTTGAAGTAACGCGATATGGTCGCCGGCGATACATTGGCGAGTGCTGCAATGTCTTTAATGTTCATCATTTCCCTCCCGAGTACAGCGCAAGGTTAGGAATCGCAGGTGACGTATTTATGACAAAAAATCGACGGGATATGTCATTTTGTCAGAGGGTTTTGGTATTTTAGCGACATATTCTCTTGAGATCGCGGATGAAATATTCTCGTTTCATTGCCAGTTTATGGCAGATGGAGAAAATCATTAATGAGATAAATGTTATTAATAATGTGATTTGTGTCACAGTTTGTGGCGAGATGGAGGAGGGAATCTGGCAGGACAGGGCGTGACCGGTGTCTTTCAATCTGACAATACCTGCATCAGCCGGTACGGTCAGATTGATGTTGCGTCGCACATACAATGGTTACCTAAAGCAATATCATCGAAAACAGAGATGATTGTTGATTAGGATGATGAACCACCTTGTTGTGCTTTTTTGCTTGGTGAGGTTTGAGTCGGCGCGGCTAAGCTTTCAGTCGTTTTGGCCCCCTGAAAGTCGACGACTTGTTGCTCCGGGGCTGGTTTTGTCACGCCGTTGAAGCGTCCGCCTTGTTCAATGCTGATATCGTCAGTATAGAGTGTGCCATCGACACGACCTTTACTTAAGATTTCAATGCGAGTGGCATAGCAAGTCCCTTGGAAACAGCCGTTGATGATAATATGCTCGGCATAAATTTCACCACTGGCAGAGCCGGATTCACTGATGATCAGTGTTTTATCGGTGTGGATCTGACCTTCAATCTTCCCATCAACTTGCATGTTGCTTTCTACTCGGAACTGGCCATTAATGGCGCAGCCTTCAGCGATGAGAGTTGTAACTGAGCACTGACTCTTTGCTCCACGTTGTTTATCAAAGATTCCCATCTTACTCCTCCAACTTTAGTAAAGATCGTATCAAAATTATTGATTCCCCAGAACACAAAGGGTTTGGGATCTAATGAGCGGCCGACAAAGCGAATTTCATAATGTAGGTGTGGCCCGGTACTCAATCCTGAATTTCCCACGTAACCAATGATATCGCCTTTATTGACGAACTCGCCCATTTTGACAGCAAATTTATTCATATGAGAATAAGAACTGGAAAAGCCGAATGAATGTCTCAATCTTAGGTAATTTCCGGAGCCTTTGACCAAGCTGGGGCGCACCACTTCAACCACGCCGTCTGCGGGGGCATAAATCGCCGAGCCTTTCGGCGCTGAGAAATCCTGACCCCGGTGAAATTCACTTTTTCCGGTGACCGGATTAATCCGGCGGCCGTAATCGGAAGACATGCGGGCTTTCTGAACCGGGAAACCATTCGGGATTTGATTGAGCAGGACCATGCGGACTGAAGAGGTGATAGCGGCAGTATCCAGCCGGGATTCAAGCGTCGCATCGTCTGAATCTTCCACACCGAGCACTTTTTCCAGATCACTCAGACGATCGGAAACCGTCTGCATTTTTTCTTCACGATCAAGCAGCTCACTTTGTAAGCCGACCTTGAGTTTTTTGAGGGATGCGACATCTTCAGAAAGAGACATCGACTGATTTTCCAGTTCTCGTTGCTTTGATTTCGCAAAATCCACTTCGTTCATCAGGTAATAGATGATACCGGCAGTACTCACAATCGCTGCCATCAGGATATAACCCGCACTCTTAATACATTTCTGGTACCAACGGCCGACATGGAAATGGCGGGTTCCGTTGATAGAAGATACTGATATAACGAGGTTTTCTTTCATACATCATCAGCATTGGTAAATACAATGTCAGGATTCTATCAGTTTTCTGTCAACGATTGAATTTTCATCAGTGATCTTGAGTGGAAAACTGCAATATTGTGCAAATTTAGCCGAAACCATATGTAGCAGCACCGACAGCGCGAGGGGCTGTCGGTGCTGGTCTGATTTAAAAATAATTGTATGACGTGAAAGGCGTTCAGCGCGACAACAGACGAATTGCCTGAGCCAGAGCGTGATCCTGATGGTGGTTGAGATCGGCTAGTGTCAGGGCTGTGACGGGGATATCCGGGTGGATGCCGATGCCTTCGTAGGATTGATATTGTGTGTCGATGTAAACTTCATTGGACAAACTGATTTGCCAGCCATTAGGCAGGGTTTTCACCAAGGCATCCGATAATGCGCCGCTACTGGTCTCGCCCATAAATGTGACTTGTGGCAGCGCTTTCATCATCATGAGGAAGACTTCTCCGGCACTGACGGTTGTACCGCTGACCAGAATCGTGACGGGACGCGTATAAGCGGGCGTATTGTCTGGAGCTGGTAAGTCGAGCCAGTGAATTTCACCGTCACCGGCAATGGTTCGGGTGAATTTACCGATGACGCGCTGAGTGACCGGATTAAACCGGCTGGCAAGTGCCAGTGACACACCATCGGCACCGCCGCCATTGAACCGCATATCAATGATCATGGTCTCTGTATTGCGCATATCCTGCATTGCCTGATCAATCACCTGCGCCATATTACTGACCCATTGTTCGGGGTCATCCGGATTTTCACCCGTATCCAGCAGCATCATATTCGGACGAAGATAACCAATTTTGCCTTGATTGAATGTCCCCCAGACAACACGCTCCGCGCCATATAAAGTATCGGCTGAGTGACCGTTGATGATCCGGACACTACCGGCATCCATTGTTTGTTGTTGCATCAGCGAAATTTGTGCCAGACGGTCTGCGACGTAGGTGTCAAAGTCACTGATTTCGGTTTGGCTGAGGAAGCCCTGTTGTAATGTCCGTAAGACACCTTTGGGTGGGGCGGGGGCGTACTCATCGTCGCCGAAAGTCAGGACGACATGATCATCGGAAAAACCGCTGAGCGATGTTTTGATGAGCTGGAGCAGGTCACTTTCGTTGATGTCATCGCTCAAATCCGGTGCCACTTGTTGATAGACCTGCGCCCAGTCGATGCCGCGCTCCTGAAAGAAAGCGTAATAGTCATGCATCGTCGTCCAGAAGAAATGATAAATCTCAACAGGGGATGCATTTGCATCCAGTCGTTGCCCCGGCTGACACTGTGTTGGTAAGGCGGACAGGCGTTCAAATTGCTGTGCAAAAGGGCGGGCCATCTGGCGGGATGTCAGCGTCATGCCGTCATGAGATAATGTCGCGTTGGGAAAGTAGGTTGTTTGCATGTCGGTTTTGGTCATGGTTTCTGCCAGCACACATCCTTCGCTGTTGAATTGATATATTTTACTTTCTGTATCATCTAACTGATAAATGTCACCGTATCCCTGATGTTTCCAGAGCCCATCAAAATTCACTGAAGTCTGACAGGCAGCAGCTAAGGTGATGGGAGCAATGCAAATGAACCGGGAAGTATATTTTATCCATGAAGCCGAAATCATTAGTGAGTCCTGTTTTATAGTAAATATTCGATATTGAAAGATTGGTATAAAAGTTCCTGAGTAGGTTAAACCAATATTCAACCCGAAAATGTGAAAAAATGATAAAAGGGACAATCAGACACAATTTGATATATTTCAGTGACTTTACTCGGAAGAATATCAGTTGATAAATAACCGACAGATTGGATTTGTAGTGATGTCTAAGTTGCGATAGGGATAGTGAGTGCTTTAAAGCTCTTGTGCTTGATGTCTTAATCTGTAGTTGAGAGATGTCAAAAACGAATCGTATGAGAAGCTATCGACTTTGGTAGGGTTCGATTATGATGAACGATAATTTGTGGATACATATATTGAGAGGCGTCATCGATGGGGCGGAATAAAATTCCTCGTGTGATTTGTGGTAAACCTGCGGATAGTTGTTTCAAACCGAACGGTATTCCGATGAACCAGCTGGCGCAGCTTGATTTAGCCGCGGATGAATTTGAAGCCTTGCGTCTGGTTGATTTGCAGGGGATGCATCAGCAGGATGCGGCTGTTGCAATGGGGGTTTCCCGACAAACGCTGGCCAATTTGGTTAAGTCTGCCCGTTTCAAAGTCGCGGACTGTTTAGTCAATGGTAAAGCATTGATGATGTGCCCTTAAGATCAGGCGCTGCTCTTCGTTCTGATCATTCGTTTCGACATTTCACTTTTATATCACCTTTCTGATTAATAACCCGGTATACAGCCACAGCCGTATACCGGGTTATTAGTTTTGCTTTCCTGTCCTGTCAATCCGGCACACGTCTGGCGGCACCGATTCTGTTGGTGAACCATTGACTGGGCAGACCTGCGGTACCCGGTGTCTTTTTATCACTCTTGTCTTTTTATAATTTGCATATGCTATAAAATAGGACTATAAATAGCATATGCCAATTAATTGGGTGCAAAAGTCGCACCTTGTCACTGAGAGGGCAGCGTCGGTGTGTGCCGTTGTTTATTTCAAAGAACTGTTTATTTCAAAGAACTGTTTATTTCAAAGCACTGTTTATTTCAAACAACGGTTTATTTCGTTCATGATTTATGTTGACTCAGCCCATTGATCGGTTGGGTTTGCTCAACATTCAGCACAGGAGTAATTTCTGATGATTATTGCGATTCCAGTTAAAGAAGAGCGTATTGCCAACCATTTTACCAAAGCCGACCATTTTATTTTTACGGATGAGTCAGGTGAGATTGTGGGACGTCAACCAAATCCCGCACAGGCTGCCGGTTGTGCTGGGAAGTCTGCATTACTGGCATTGCTCCAGAGTGAGCGGGTAGAGCGGGTGATTGTCCGTCAGATTGGTCAGCGGATGCTGAGCCGATTACTCGACAATCAATTTGCCGTCTTTCAAACGCAGACGGGTCGTCAGGAGCTACGGCACCTGATTCAGGCAGCGGATGAATGGATTCCGCTCACGGATACAAAACAGGGACGTCAGTCGGTCAATTATCAAACCAAGCAACAACAAGGCGGTTGTTGCGGGCATCATCAACATGAACACCATGATCTTGTGCAGACTCATTGTCAGGGCCATCGGTGCTGTGAGACCGGTGAGCCGGGTGAATGTGCAACTCACGAAAGTGCAGGACATCAGCCACGGCGGCATGGCAAAGGACGTTGTTGCCACTCCTGAAAAGCGGCGCGATGCATGATCAAAAATGAGAGCCGTCGGGCTCTCATTGGGAGGGAGGGATTGGTGGATGATGCCACAAGAACTAATTTGAGTGACGTTGTCACTCAGCCGCCTGTGCCACCCGCTTTTCCTGCTGCTGTAGCTGATACATAGCGCGATACCGGCCTTGTGGGAGCGTCATCAACTGGTGATGATCGCCTTGTTCGATAAGGTGGCCATGTTCCAGAACCAAAATCTGATCGGCATGGCGAATGGTGGACAGGCGATGAGCCACCACAATCAGCGTCACCTGACCTTGCAGATCGTTCAGTGCTCGCTGGACAACCTGCTCGGTTTCACTATCGACATTCGCTGTGGCTTCATCGAGTAACAGCACTTTGGGTGAACCGGCCAGAGCACGGGCGATAATCAGTTGTTGACGCTGTCCGGTTGAGAGCCGCAAGCCACCCTCACCGAGCTGGGTCTGATACCCGTCCTTCATCGCCATAATCACATCATGCAAATGGGCCTTGCGTGCCGCCAGATGTACCGCGGCCTCGCTTAAGTGTCGCCCCATGTCGATGTTATCGAAGATCGTTGTGGCGAGAATAAACGGATCCTGAGGAATAAAACTGACCCCCTGACGTAAGGCGTCATGACTAAAATCATTGAGGGGATGCCCGTCAATACAGATCGTGCCGGACTGCGGCTGATAAAAATTGAGTAACAGACTCATGAAGGTACTTTTGCCGCTGCCGGTGTGTCCGACGATGGCAAAAAATTGTCCGGCGCTGATTTCGGCATTGATATCCTGCAAAACCGGATGATCACTCTGATAAGCAAAATTTAAGTTTTTAATCGCCAGATGTCCGGCATCAATCCGGGTACAGGTGCCTTTCTCGGCGGTAGCTGATGATTCCTGTAGCAGTTCATAGACGCGGTTACCGGCGACAATGGCTTGTTGATACAAGCCGAAGCGTTGGGTGATTTCGATTAACGGCTCTGAGAATCGTCCCAAATAGTTGAGGTAAGCGTACAGCACCCCGACTTCAGCGACCCCCTGAACCACTTGCAGACCAAAAAACCACACCACACTTCCCAGGACAATAATACTAAATAAGTTGATTGCCGGACGGAGCAACAAGGATGAAATCGTGACCGTTTTCAGGCGGGTATCGTAATAATGCGCATTGATTTGATCAAACTGCGACAGTTTCGCCTGCTGTTGGTTGGTCGCTTGAATCACGGTCATGCCGCTGATGGATTCGTTCATTGTCGCGTTAATGTCGGAGCGAAAACGACGGCTGTCGGTGACATTTTTGACACTAAAGCGTTGATACAAATAGATGAGTCCGATAACGGTCGGCAGCAGTAAGAGGGCGACCAGCATCAATTGAATATCTAAAATCGCCATCGCAATCAGGATGCCAATCAGCAGAATAATATTGGTCAGTACATTGGATAAAAACTGTACGTAAATATCTTTGATTGATTCGGTATCATTGGTAATCCGGCTCACCAGTTGTCCGGTGCGGGCATAGTCAAAATAGGACATGGGCAAAGACAGAACGTGCTTGAACACACGTTTGCGAATATCCAGCACCGCATACAGGGCCATATCCAGAAAACGCAGTGTTTGCCGGTATTTGAGGTAAGTCCCCACGACCGTTGACAGAATAAACAAACTGATAATGCCGACAATGGGCCAGAATGGATAATGATCCGGCACAATAAAATCATCGATAAACACTTTACTTAATAGCGGGCCTAACACCTCAAATCCTGTTGCGATCACAACCAGAATCAAGGTTTTAATCAATAGCGCTTTATCTGCAAAGACGTAACTCATCAACATGCGTAGCGAGCCCGTGTGTTGATTCTCCTGCTTAGAATTTTTGAGACTCATGCGGATACACTCTCCATCGCCTGTTCCATCTGTTGATAGGCAGCCATTCTTGAATACCAGCCATCACCGGCGATTAATTGCTGATGTTTCCCTCTTTCAATCACTTCACCGTGCGCCATCACCAGAATCTCTTCCGCGTGTTCAACGGCTGACAGACGGTGACTGACGATAATGAGAGTCTGAGCTTTGCGTTGTCGCAGATGCTGAATGATGATTTTTTCCGTCCGGATATCAACGGCCGAGAGCGCATCATCGAGAATGAGGATCGGCGCATTACTGATTAACGCCCGGGCAATGGAAATCCGTTGGCGTTGCCCTCCGGATAGTGTCACGCCTCGCTCTCCGACAGTGGTCTGATAGCCGTCGGGGAATTGGCGGATGTCCGCGTCAATTGCAGCCAATTGGGCTGCCTGATAGACGGCTTCATCGGTAGCATCCGGGCGTCCCATACGGATGTTTTCCATAATCGTGGCACTGAACAGAAACGCATCCTGAGGCACATACGCATAAAGTGCCCGCAGTTGGGACAACGGAATCTGGCGGATAGGGGTGCCACCGACTTGGATGGCGCCTTCACCGGATTCCCAATAGCGCATTAAAAGCTGGAGCAGGGTTGATTTGCCCGCACCGGTGGCACCGACAATGCCGAAAACGCGGTTTTCTTTTAAACGAAACGAAACATTTTTCAGGCTAGGCTGAGCCGTCTCCGGATAATGAAACGTCAGATGACTGACCGTCACACGATAACCTTTGGGGGTGAACTGACCGTGGTCTTCAATGGTATCGGGTAAGGTGAGTAATTCATTGAGACGTCCGATGGCTGCGTTGCCGCGTTGCAAAATATTCATGAGCCAACCGAAGGCAAACATGGGCCAGATCAACTCCGATAAATACAGCGTGAAGCTGGTTAATTGCCCGATCGTTAACTGACCTGCGTGAATTTGCCAGCCTCCGGCGAGTAAGACAATCAGCAAAGCTGCACCGAGACTCAGTTGAATGATGGGATCAAACAAGGCTTCTGAACGCTGGACTTGGTAGGTACTGCTGGCGGCCTGTTCTGCAATCTGATCAAACTGTTTGGCTTCAATCGACTCTCTGCCCATCGATTTAATCATGCGAATGCCCGTCATGGCTTGTTGTGTCTGCTCATTCAACGAGGAAAACCGATCAAGAGTCGTTTTGAACTGGTGATGAATCTTGCTGGACAGACGATAAAAGCCGAAGCCCATCAACGGAAAGGGGAGGATCGCTAAGGCGGCGAGTCGCCAGTCGATAAAGACAAACATCATCACAAGGACCAGTATAAAGGTCAGCAGCCCGTCAAAGCCCGATAGAATCCCTTCACCGGCGGCAATTTCAACCGCATCAATATCATTGGTGGCTCGCGCCATCAAATCCCCGGTTGAGTGGTGATTGTAGAAGGCCTGTCCTTGCCGGGTCAGACGTTGATAAAACTGCTGACGCAGGAGATTACCCAGCTTATAGGAGGTGCCGAATAGCATCCGTCGCCAGCCGTAACGAAGCAGGTAGACGATAAGGCTCGCGAGCAACAGGCCGAGTAACTGGTACTTTGCTTGTGTCATGCTCCGGGTGGCAAGCAGATGGTCAACGGTTTGACCGATAAACCATGGAATGGCCATATTGATCAGCGCGACAATGACGAGCATGAGCAACGCTAATGTGTAAGTAAACCAATAGCGGCGAAAGAACCATCCCAAGTGTTGAAATAATTGCATGTAATTTGTTATCCGGTGTGAGCGGTTTATTCTCTTTTCCAGACCGCTCATATTGAGTAGGTTGCATTTTTATCAGCAACATTCTTACTAAACCAAGTCATCTTGTCTAGTCAGGTGTCGTGAAACGGGCTGCATTTGTTGTGGTCTTGTTTGTCTGTCCCGGTGCATGACGGCTTCAGAATTGTAGGTTGCCGAATCTGTTTGGGCTGTGAAGTCAATGTTTTTGGCGCGTATTGCCGAGACTTTGGGTATAGTAATCTTTTCTGCCTGCCGTTAAACTTTGGCCAGTTTTTTTATCAATCAGGTTGCTTTATGTTTACCCAAAGAATGTTATTGAACCGTTTTCGTTGCGTGATTGCGCTATTATTCCTTGTCATGATGACCGCATGTAGTCGGATGCCGACATTAGAAAAGTTGGACGGGTATGCGCAGGGAACAACTTATCATATCAGTTGGTGGTCTGAAGCGGGAGTTTCGGCCGATGACATTCGTCCGCTGTTTGATCAACGTCTGGCACAGATTGATAAAGAGTTATCGACTTATCGTGATGATTCTTACATTTCACTGTTTAACCAGAGCCATTCGACCGAATGGCAACCCGCCTCGGATGACTTCATCGAACTCTTGAAAATTGCACGCCGGGTGAATGAGAAAACTCAGGGTTGCTATGACCCGACCGTCGGACCGCTGTTTAATTTGTGGGGGTTTCGGAAAAGTGATTTCAAAGTGCCGGATAGCCAGCAAATTGCTGCGGTCAAAGCTGAGCTGGGGCTGAATAAAATTCAGGTAGATGAACAGGGCAAACGCATTCGTAAAACTTTACCGCAGGTACAGCTCGATTTCTCGTCCATGGGGGAAGGTTATACGATTGGTAAGCTCAGTGCGATCTTGGAATCTCACGGCATTGTCAATTATCTGGTCGAATTTGGCGGAGACATGAAAATCAAAGGGCACAAGCCCGATGGTTCGAAGTGGCGGATTGCGATTGAACGCCCGGTCCATAAAGATGATGATATTGAGCCTTATAAGATTGTCACCATTCAGGATGAACAAGGTGTGACGCTGGATACATCCGGAACTTACCGCCGCTCTTTTGATGCCGATGGTCATTCATATTCTCACATTCTTGATCCCCGGACCGGCGCTTCGGTGACGCACGATTTGGTGTCTGCATCTGTGTTCGGTCATAACCCCGCAGAAAGTGACGCCTGGGCAACGGCAATGTTATGTCTGGGGCCGAAAGTGGGCTATCAGGTCGCACAACAGGAGAATCTAGAGGTGTTCTTCATTCGAGCAGAACACGAAAAATTTATTGATCAGCTGAGTCCGGCACTCGAGCATTCCAAACGGGTGCTGCTCCAACAGGAATAGTCTGAGAGGATTTCCTGAAGAATGCACCGGGTCGATATCTCGGTAAGTAACGGCAGAGACAGGGTAACCTGAGGAAGAGGTAAAAAGTATGGCACATTTTACGGTGATCGGTTTAGGACGGTTTGGCGTTGCAGCCAGTCTGGAGTTGATCCATCTCGGGCATACCGTGACCGGCGTGGATCGCAATCCGAAAATCGCGGAGCTATATGTTGAAGATCTGACACAATCGATCATTTGTGATGTGACTGATGAACATGCACTCAGAGAGCTGGAGCTGGCCGCGAGTAATGCCGTGCTGGTTGCAATTGGTGAAGATCTGGAATCGAGTTTGCTCTGTATTCTGGCGTTAAAGAATTTAGGGGTTAAAGAGATTTGGGTGAAAGCCAGCTCGAAAGCGCATCATACCATTGTGTCGAAACTGGGCGTGGCGAGAATTATTCACCCCGAAGAAGAGATGGGCGTGCGGATTGCTCAAGCGTTGAATTATCCGATGGTGAATAATTATCTGTCGATCGGCCATGGTTTATATGTGGTGGATATTGAGGTGACGTCGGTGTTACATCACCAGCCGATTTCGTCCTTGCTGGATAAAGCAGAAGGGGTGGTGGATGCGATTTTGGTCAAGCGTGGCCGGGAGACGTTTACCCGGCTGACCAATGATTTTCTGTTACAGGAAAACGATACCTTTTTGTTGTGTGGTACACGAGAAGCGTTGGAACAGATTGCGCCAAGGTTGGTGTGAGATGGCAGCATGGCATCCGTCTACCGCGCCTATCGTCAGAAAGACCAAAGCAGGACGAAAAATTGCAGCTGCGCCACCGATTGTCTTATGTGCCAGTTTCTTGCTGCTGATTTTAGTCGGCATGTGCTTACTGAAATTGCCGTGGGCGACGGTGACGCCAATCAGTTGGGCACAAAGCCTGTTTACTGCGACGTCTGCCGTGACGGTGACCGGACTCTCTGTGGTGGATACCGGCACAGCATTTACCGTCTTTGGTCAGGTGGTTATTGCCATCTTGATTCAGTTTGGCGGGTTAGGGTTGATGACGTTCGCAGTGGTCACATTAATCGCATTGGGTGGCAAAATTAATTTCTTGCAGCGGACGGTTATCAGAGAAGCCTTCAATCAGACCGATGCATCGACATTAGTCTCGACGGCAAAGTCCGTTTTATATTTTTCTTTGATCGTTGAATCGATCGGTATGGTGATTCTATCGCTGTACTGGTTACCGGAACTGGGGTGGAAAACCAGTTTATTTCACGGCTTTTTTTATACCATCAGTGCGTTTAACAATGCCGGGTTTGCACTCGACAGCCGCAGCCTGATGCCGTATGTCTCGGATCCGGTTGTGAATCTGACCATTACCGGGTTATTTATCATCGGAGGGCTGGGATTTTCTGTCTGGCTGGACTTGATCCGTAATCGCCGCTGGGTGCTGTTGACACCGTACAGCAAGTTGATGATTTCAGGCACGATTATCATTAACGCGGTGGCGGTGATTCTGATTTATTGTATTGAATACGATAATCCTCATACGCTGGGCCCCCTGAGTGAGGGCGGAAAGTTGCTGGCCTCATGGTTTCAGGCGGTCACACCAAGAACGGCCGGGTTCAATACGCTGGCGATCGATCAGCTGAAAGATGCCACTACATCAGTGATGCTGGTGCTGATGTTTATCGGCGGCGGATCGATGAGTACTGCCAGTGGCATTAAAGTGGTGACATTCATTGTGCTGATTCTGGCGACCTATGGTTATTTGCGCCGAGATGCCGCAATTCAGGTGTTTAAACGAGAAATTCCCACAGAAACGATTAATAAAGCTCTGGCACTGACCGTGATTTCTATTGGGGTGAGCTGGATGGCGATATTCGGCTTACTGCTGAGTGAACATGCCCCGATGATCGATATTATTTTTGAAGCGATTTCGGCTTTGGGAACGGTCGGGCTTTCGCGGGGATTGACGGCATCGTTGTCTGAAACGGGAGAGGTGATCATCATGCTGATGATGTTCATTGGCCGGTTAGGGCCGCTGACCATCGCTTATTTTCTTGCCAGTCCCAGAACACACCGTTTACGTTATCCGGAGACCAAACTCGTTATTGGTTAACGCAATCGGTGAGGCGGGGGGAGATCCGCATATTTACGCTGGTATCTGGCCTGCATACTGACATTGCCCAGTAACCCTCCCTGATGAATATAGATCAGGGGGGTATCCGGGTGAGCGGGCAGCCACTGTTGCAGACAACGCCACATCAGCGGGTCATAGAGTAGATCAAACTCGACTTGGGCTTCGCGGCAGAGATTCAGCCAGAGCATGTAGTCCTCGCGATACAGTTTGCCGAAATGGTGCTTCTGCGACAAAGACAGAATGGTCGGATAGCTGGTGGCTGCCAGCATATCCCACTGTTGCTTCAGATAAGACTCTCCGCCGACACAGGCGCAAGTCAGGACTTCAATCTGATGAGCGGCCAGATGCTGATGTAAGTAAAGTGCGGTTGTACCGGTGCCAGAAGGAAGCGCAACGACGGGGTGCTGAATCTGGTGTTGATTGCACCAAATGATAATCTCATCCCCAAGGGCTGCAATACCCGGTTGAGCCAGATCACTCCGTCCGCCTTCGGGCAAGACCAGACAACTTTCATCAGGGCAACGAACGTGTCGGATGTAATCCTGAGGATGCATCGCTAAGGTTGGGTGTTGTCCCGTCGGATAGATTGTTGCACCCAGTGCCAATGCTGCTTTGTAGTTCCCCTGCGGATGTTCACGCAACCATTGAGGAATATGGTCAACGTAAAATTCAAACTGCCAGCCTCTGAGCTGGGCCAGCGCTGCAAATGAGTAGAGAGAATTGGCTTGCGGCGAGCCATAGCTGATCAGCGTCTTAATATGAGGCAGTGGGGCATCAAGCAACGTCATTAATTTACGGGCTTTGTTGCCAGAAAATTGAGGATGGAGCAAATCATCCCGTTTGAGATAGAAATGTTTGCCGTTAAAGGTGTGTTCAGTCGTCGGACTATGGGTGAATACATTCATGCCCGCAAGCATAGCTGGAGTGAGTTACTATCACAAGCAGCAATCATGGCAAACAGGCAAGGTAAAAAACAGATAAAAAAAAGCCAGTACAAATGGTACTGGCTGCTATAAATAGGAGTTAACAAGAAAAAGCAGTATTGACAAAAAGTCATCCAACATTTCTGTCAATCTTGCTTATTCTGACTGGTGATAGCACCGAGAGTTCCTTATTTTTTAGTTTTTTCTTTTGAATCGGTTAGGCGATATCGTTCGAAAATGAAAAAATGATAAATTTTTCAGTGAGATAATGGCGTATCGGATGCCGAATTTGGTGAAAAGAGATCCAACCACTCGTTTTTTGCAGGGAAATTTTAAGAAATAGGGTGAGATTTCAGGGCGAAACTTTTATTCTTACCGGGTTTTTTAAAGGAAGTTGAATATGATCATCAAACCTAAAATTCGTGGATTTATTTGTACGACAACACATCCGGTCGGGTGTGAAGCGAATGTCAAAGAGCAAATCGCTTATACGCAAGCCCAAGGGAAAATCGACAATGCGCCGAAGCGCGTTCTGGTTGTCGGGTCTTCCAGTGGCTATGGACTTTCATCACGGATTGCTGCGGCATTCGGTGGTGGTGCAGCAACTATCGGTGTTTTCTTTGAAAAGCCGGGAACCGAGAAAAAAACAGGTACTGCCGGGTTTTATAATGCTGCTGCATTTGATCAATGTGCCCATGAAGCCGGTCTGTATGCGAAAAGCATCAATGGCGATGCCTTCTCTCATGAAGCTAAACAGAAAGCGATCGAGCTGATTCAGCAAGACTTGGGACAGATTGATCTGGTTGTTTATTCTCTGGCATCCCCGGTCAGAAAACTGCCTGATAGTGGTGAGTTGGTGCGTTCATCATTGAAACCGATTGGTGAAACTTACACGTCAACAGCTGTTGATACCAACCGGGATGTGATTATTGAAGCCAGCATTGAACCAGCAACTGAGCAGGAAATTGAAGATACTGTGACCGTGATGGGCGGACAAGACTGGGAACTGTGGATCAATGCGCTGGACGAGGCTGGTGTACTGGCCGAAGGTTGTAAAACCGTGGCGTATAGCTATATCGGAACCGAGTTGACCTGGCCGATTTACTGGGATGGTGCTCTTGGCCGTGCCAAGATGGATTTAGACCGTGCTGCAACCGCGCTGAATCAGCAATTAAGTACTAAACACGGTTCTGCCAATGTTGCTGTGTTGAAATCGGTTGTGACGCAGGCCAGCTCAGCTATTCCGGTGATGCCGCTTTATATCTCGATGGTATTTAAAAAGATGCGCGAAGAAGGCGTCCATGAAGGTTGTATGGAACAGATTTATCGTCTGTTTAATGAACGTTTGTATCGCGCAGATGGTCAGGCACCGGCTGTGGACGACAAAAACCGTCTGCGTCTTGATGACTGGGAACTGCGGGAAGATATCCAGCAGCATTGCCGTGAGCTGTGGCCACAAATTACCACTGAAAACCTCAAGCAGCTGACCGATTATGAAGCTTACAAAGAAGAGTTCCTCAAGCTGTTTGGTTTTGGTCTTGATGGGGTCGACTACGATGCTGATGTTAATCCGGCGGTTGCATTTGACGTGATTGATATCTGATTGGACTGCAGCTCCCGGTGCAATGCACTGATATGAAGATACACTGATATAAAAAAGCGCCGTCATGGCGCTTTTTTATATCCCAAGAATTAGGGGGATCGATTTGGTCCCGGACGGAGCCGCGAGACCGAGACTGTGCTTTCCTTAGCTCAGCAGAATGATGACGGTTCCGGTCAGGGTCATCAGAATATTGGCAATGGTATAGGTGCCCGCATATCCGAGTGCAGGAATGGTTGATTTCGCATAGTCATTGACGATATCCATTGCCGGTGCACAAGTTCTTGCGCCGATAATCGCACCAAAGAGCAGTGCCCGGTTCATTTTCAGAATATAGGCGCCGATCAGGTAAGCAAAAAATACGGGCACGACACTGACCAGAAAAGCCAGACCAATCACTTTAATCCCGATTTCTGACAGGTGCTCAAACATACTGCCCCCGGCACTCAGACCGATCCCGACCATGAAAATCATCAGCCCGAGATCTTTGGTCATATTCAGGGCACCCTGTGGAACATAACCAAAGGTGGGGTGGTTGGCCCGTAAAAAACCGAGAGTAATCCCGGAGAGCAACAGTCCGACAGCATTACCGAGGCCAAAAGAGACTTGCCCGAAGGTCATGGTAATCAGGCCCAGTGTAATCCCAAAAATGAAAAAGGCACAAAAAGCCAGCAAGTCTGCCATTTGACTGTGGATCGAGATGAAACCGATTTTATCCGCGAGCCCCTGTACCCGGCTTTTTTCGCCACTGACCTGAAGGAGATCGCCTTTGGTGAGCACAATATCTGAGTCCATTGGCATTTCAATCTGAGCCCGGACAACGCGGTTGAGAAAACAGCCATATTCGGAAAGATTCAGGTCAGACAGCCGTTTTCCGACCATGCTGTCACTTTTGACCACGATTTCTTCCTCTGAAATTCGCAGGTCAAGCAAGTTGCGGTCAAAGACCTCTTTACCGTTTCTGAAACTTGGGTCCAGCCGTGCATGGCTGTCAGGGAAACCGACCAGCGCAATTTCATCGCCTTCTTGCAAAATTGCGTCACCATCCGGATGGGCCAGAATGCCATTTCGCCGGATTCGCTCGATATAACAACCGGTTTGACGGTAGATGCCTAATTCACGAAGGTTCCGACCATCAATCCAGTTTGTTAGCTCTTTTCCAACCCGATAGGCGCGAATGATGGGTAAGTAGACTTTCCGTTGCCCGTTATGCCCTAAGCCGCGTTCCCGGGCAATTTGCTGGGCGGAATCTGAGAGGTTTTGCTTTTGCAGTCTCGGCAGCAGTTTGGCAAACATAATCATACTGATGAGACCGATAAGATAGGCAATCGCATAGCCGACGGAGACATTCTCCAGCACGCGGGACATTTCCATATTGCGGGGAATTTCTGCCAGTCCGGAACCGAGGGCATCCTGAGCCCCGACAAGAATGGGGGTTGAGGTCAGTGCCCCGGCCATCATCCCGGCGGACAGACCGTAATCCAGATGCAGGGCTTTGCCGCCGAAATAAGTAATCAGGTTGGCAATAATGAGTACTGTCAGACTTAAGATCAGGTAGTGTTTTCCATCCCGGAAAAAGATACCAAAAAAGTTAGGTCCCGCTTCAATACCCACACAATAAATGAACAGCATGAAACCGATGGTGAGCGCTTCTGAATTCAGAGAAAATCCGAGGTGCCCCATGAGGAGCGAGGTGACGAGAACACCAATGGAGTTGCCGACTTGGAGGCTACCGAAACGAATTTTTCCCAGCGCCAGACCACTCGCCAGAACAACAAAAATAAGCAGAATAGGGTTTTCTTTTAACAGCAAAACAACGTTTATATTCACAACTCGACTCAGGGATGTGGAAAAAGATGGCTAGTAAATTGTATCTGAAATATACGAAAAAATAAGGGGATTTTTCAGGCTTTTTGGCACAAATAAGAATTTTCATCTTAGCACAGGGGAGTGGGGAGAGAATCAAGGGGATCGCGCGTCAGAAAAGCAAAACCTGCCAGATTATTGGCAGGTTAGCCAGCGCGTGATTACTCGTCGAAAAGACCGAGATTTTCTTTCGCATATGCTTCGAATTCAGTACAGCCGCCGATATGAGTCTGGTCGATAAAGATTTGCGGGACAGTTTCAACAGGCTTGCCTACGGTTTTTTCCAAATCAGCTTTGCTGATGCCTTCTGCTTGGATATCAACGTAGCGGAAATTAAAATCGTCACGTTTTGCTTTTAATGTTTCTGCATGTTCTTTTGCCCGAACACAGAATGGGCAGCCGGGACGACCAAATATCACTACAAACATAACTTTCTCCTTCATGTGTTGTTGGCGTAACTATGCCTGAAGTCACTGCGGAAATAAAGTTACATCTGCCTCTTGTTTTAATAGATTAAAACGATGTAATCGCTGGCATGACGCTGAAAAAAATGTGGGCCGCGACGGCCCACATGAGATGAAAATTTACTGATATTTAAGTCAGTATCAGAACTGAGGTAACTTATCGTAGCGAGAGTCTCTCAATACATCTTTGACGCGTTTGAGATTTTCCCGGAATCCTGAGCCGCGGCGTAATGTAAATCCGGTTGCAAGCACGTCAATGACCGTCATCTGAACCACTCGGCTCGCCATCGGCATATAGACATCGGTATCTTCCGGGACATCGAGGCAGATGGAGAGAGAACTGACCTGATCAAGTGGAGAATCTTTGGCGGTGATGGCAATGACCGTCGCACCATTTTGTTTCGCCAGATGCGCGATCTCGACCTGACTTTTGGTCCGGCCGGTATGAGAGATCAAGACGACAACATCATTATCCGTGCAATTGATACAGCTCATGCGTTGCATGACAATATCTTCAAAACAGGAGATCGGGATGTTAAACCGGATGAACTTATTTTGTGCATCACGCGCGACGGCAGACGATGCGCCCAGACCAAAAAACGAAATTCTCTTGGCTTGGGTCAGCAAATCAACGGCTCGATTAATTTGTGCGGAGTCGATGCTGTTTTTGGCAACATCAAGGCAAGCCATCGTTGATTCAAAAATTTTATGCGTGTATGCATCCGGGCCATCATCTTCTTCGACATTACGGTTCACATACGGTGTCCCGTTTGCCAGACTTTGGGCAAGATGAAGTTTAAAGTCCGGAAAACCTTTGGTATCTAGACGACGACAGAAGCGGTTGACCGTCGGCTCACTCACATCAGCCATTTTGGCAAGGGTTGCAATACTGGAATGAATTGCAGTTTGCGGTGATGCCATGATGACTTCTGCGACTTTGCGTTCAGACTTGCTAAAATTTTCCAGATTTTTTTGAATTTTTTCTAATGTATTCATAGTGTTCACACGGGAAAGGCACATTTCAGGAATTCGACCTGATCACTGGCGATATCGAATCATGATACCCAAAGCATTCAACATTCATCACGAAGTGGGCATGAGAAATGAGTATAAACGTATGCAGTGGTAATTCTGTAACATTTCAGGTTATCAGATGATAAGAATATGACAGGCCTCAAACTAAATTTCATATGATCCCCCAATTTTACCGTTAAATCTGAAAAAACCGTCTTTCTTCAAGGCAAAATGATTCATTTCTTACATCAGTCAGAAATAAAATTTCATCCGATGTGATCGCATTGCCGAAAGCAGCCGATGCCGATTTATATGTTATCTGACAAAATGGCCGTTGCTGAGTGTTCAATTTGACGCAGTAGTGAGGGAGCCTGTGTGGCAATATGCCGCTGCTCTTCTAACACTGCATGTAAGATATCTTTGGTGGTTAACGGGTTGGCAAGTACCACACGAAACACAATCGTGTTGAGATAGTGCCAACGCTTCGGTGTCAGTTGGGTTCGGGAAACAAACGATTTTCCTGATTCTCTTTGTTTTTTCTGAATAAACTTAGTCAGTTCATTCAATTGCTGATTGAGCTGGGCGAGTGTATCACCACTGCTGTGTTGCAAGGCGAGGCGTGCTTGTTTGGGGACATAGCGATAAGTCAGCAAACACAACTCAGGTTCTGAAACAAGCTCAAAGTCATCCTGTTGGCGAATGAGATCAGCAAAATAAGCCGCCTTTTGAATACTTTCATTAATCAGTAACTCATAACCGGCACGACTGATAATATGCAGACATGCATAAACCAGCATGGCCATACCGGAACGAGACCCTTCCAGCGTCCGGCTGCCTAAATCTTTAGACCCTTCCCGGAGAATATATTGGGCATGATGCTCAATCGCATGACTTGATGCCGGTGATTTAAACAGTACGATGCCTGCACCCATAGGTAAGTAAAGTTGTTTGTGGGCATCGATTGTGACCGAATCGGCGCATTCGATACCGTTGAGCAGGTGGCGGTATTGGTGTGACATCAGGGTGGCGCCGCCCCAGGCTGCATCGACATGGAAATGACACTGTTCCTGCTGACAGATGGCGGCCATTTCCGCGAGCGGGTCGATATTGCCGGTTTCTGTTGTGCCGGCAACGCCCACCACGGCAAAGGGTAAAATGCGTTGTTGTTTGAGCCGCCGGATGGTTGCTTTGAGGGCATCGGGTTTGATTTTATTGTGCTCATCCGTTGGAATGACCACTAAACCTTGCTGACCGATTCCCAGTAAATCCGCTGCTTTTTTTAATGAATAGTGGCCACGTTCTGAGACCAGAATTGCGAGTCCTTCATAGCCATAGTGTTTCATGGCCTGAAACAGTCCTGCTTTCTCAACCCCCTGAAATGCACCCTGAGCCTTCAGTGCATTATTCCGGGCGACCCATAAGGCCGTGATGTTCGCAATCGTGCCACCTGAGCAGAATGCCCCCAATGAGTGATTGGCACTATGCATCCACTGGGTGTAAAAGTCTTCACGGTCCGTATAAATGAGTCGGTGCAACATACCGATGACCTGACGTTCAAGTGGCGTGAAGGCTTTTGACGTTTCAATTTTGACGAGGTTTTGGTTCAAAGCGATCATGATCTTTGACAGCGGCATCAAAAAGTAGGGTAGTGCAGATGTCATGTGACCGATAAAACTGGGGGCCGACGTATGAACCGATTGGGCGACCACTTTGTCCAGCAAATGTTGGGTATGCTCAGAGACAAATACCGGTTGTTCCGGAATCTGTGAGGCAAGAAAATCTTGCTCAATTGCTTTTAGCGGTTTTTCTTCGGAAACGATATGCTCTCGTAAGAACTGATTGAGGTTTTGAGAAATCTCTTCTTCGATTTGGGTCAGCGTGGAGCCCGGCCCTTCCGGTACGGTAAAAATTCGAAGCAGACTGTCAAAATTGGCTTCCGCTGTTTTGCTTTTTAAAACCATAAAGCTATCAAATCGTATCGTGGCCTAATTTGGCGGGACAATCTAAACGAAAACGTCGTGAATGTCCCGTATTAATTGATGACGGGGTTGCCCGGACCGCAAGCGTTATCAATGATTACGTTTTGCAGTCTCAATCATCAAAGACTCAAAATCCAGATGAATGAATGATCGAACGAATCTGAGATTTAAAGTCGTTATCTGATAAGTTACTTAACTCATATAAGACTTCAGCACCAATGGCGTTGATTTCTACCTCATGAGCGTCAATGCTTTCGTCTTGCTCGCGAAATAGCAACAAGTGGTAGGCAATCTTGGCAATATCAAGATAAGACACTTCTCTCGGTTTGTGCGGGGGTTCCTGATTGGATGCCACAGAAAGAAAGTCCTGATCGAATCCCCATGTCTTGAGAACATGATAGCTGGTCCGGCTACAGCGCGATTCAAAAATACGCATGGCTAAATCATGATCAAGGTAATTGCCTTGCTCAAGATAGAGGTGATATTCATTGAGTAAGCAGAATAACCCGATATCAGCTAAGAGACCGACGAGCAAAGCTTTGTCTGACTCCAGATAAGCATATTCTTGTGGGTCCAAATGTTTAAACTCGTTGGTAACCAGCACCATTGTGGCACATAACTTTCTTGAGTTGGTCGCACTTTGGCGCAGGATTTGATTACAGTCATCCTGAAGATTGACGGAGTATTTGAGCTGTTTCACGGCCTGTGCCGTCACAATATCCCTGACCCGAAATATCCCCAGTCTCGATACCGCCGTGTTGATATCGCTGTAGGCAATACTTCTTGAATTAAAAATGACGGAATTTGCAATACGTAATACAACCGCAGTCAAGCCCGGGTCATCGATTAAACATTCCGCGACATCCGTAACAGTCGTCGCTTCATCCAAACAGAGTTTCTGGATTTCCAGCACAACCTGAGGGATCGGAGGGAGTTCTATCTTTCCGCTTCGTATAGACAATTCAACCATTTGGGCAAATTCGGTTTCAATTGCCTGAAATAAGGCTTGTTGATCACTCGGAAGCCAAAAAAAAGAGACGTGATTCATATTCATCAGATTCGTTGCTATTTACGTTATTTTAGCGTTGCACTGACAGCACCGCAATGAATTATCGGTGCGTTATAAAAAATATTGATCTTGCCGTCAAATTGAGAATACACACGCATATTTATTATCTCTGCGTGATCGCTCTGTTTTTGATGGGACTCATTTCACACCCCTGCCGAGATTTTAGAAATCAATTCGTTATATCTTTTAAACCGACAATAAGGCGATAGCCCGGATGTTCCCGTTACGAATCACCGAGTTATCGCCTGTGCGTCAGCCCGAATTATACGTATAACGACTACTGAGGCTAGGTAAATGATAGCAACAAAATTTTTTGATTACTTACTGGAAAGAGAAAACTTTGACACGAAGTCAATATTTGGGGATATCGGGCTATTCTGGCAAGATGCAATGTTTGCTTTAATTAGCACAAATCATATTTATATTCGAGGAGGTGGTGTATTAGATGAAAAATTAAATGCTTTAAATTGTGCAAAATATGTCTTTGTTAAAAAACAAAGTATTTCTAAAGTAAATTATTATGATATTACTGAATTATTCCAAGCTAATTATCCGCATTTGGGCGAACTGATCAGTCGTTCAAAGGCGTTGGCTATTTTTCAGAAAAAGCAAAAATATGCATTATCGAATCGACGCTTGAGAGATTTACCCAATCTGCATCTGACGATTGAACGAATGTTGAAAAAATCCGGGATTCCGGATGTCGCGACATTCTTTCAATTGGGGGCCTTGAAAGCGTTTGTCAAAGTCAGGCAATTATACGGGACAACAACGGATATCAAGTTGTTGTGGAAATTTGTCGGCGCGATCGAAGAAGTGCACTGGAAACTGATACCGGAAAAGCGCAAACAGCAGTTGCTGAATGAATGCTGCACATTGATAGAAATAGAGGAGGGATAGTGTTGAACAGCCAAGTCACTTAACTTGGCTGTATTAGTGATCGGTGACAGGTTCAGATCAATATTTAAACCGGGCACTTAAGATGATTTGATCGTCATATGTGTCATTAAAGCGGGCTTCAGCGGCGACGGAGAATAACTCGGTCGAGTGGAAGCGGGCATAAGCAGCACCCAACCAATCGTCATCGTTATCAAGGCTCAGATACCCCACCTTACCACCGACTTCAAGCTGCGGGCCTAACCACTGGCGAACCCCCAGATTTAATTCCATACCAGTGTCACTGCCTCGGGAGTCATCATGATCAACCATACGGACTAGCATTTCACCGGTGAAATCAGCCCAGTTGTTAATGGGTGCGTGGAAGCCTAAGCCACCTGTTAGATCGTAATCACCTTCAAGTTTTGAGTCGACTCGTCCTATCACATGTGCATTCGGATGAACTGACATACTAAAACCTGCACCATAAGTATTGGGACTAATACCTATCCGAGCTTCATAATAGTCATAACTAAAGTTGCTCATCACCGATGGACTGTTTGGATCTACCGCTGCAAATGTATAACCAGAGGCTAGTAACAACACTGTTGCACTAATAATTTTACGCATAACCGAACCTATCTTATTTAGAATCCCTGTAAAATGGCAGTAATTCTGCCGTCAATCAACCCTTTAACACATCATAAACCGGATGAAAGGCATAATGCTACCTTAAGAGTGTCATGCTTTTGTCGTGTGAGTAAATCGTCTGCAAATACAATGCCATAAATTAAGGTCAAAAGATACGCATCGCATGGGTGGGGGGCGTGCCATTAAAAAGAAATGATGGCTGTAGACCCGCGTGCATATTGATGAACTGACCGTCAGTCACATTACTCGCCAAATTCACGGCGGCGTTGGGAGAGTGCCGCGAGTATTTCCGCAGTATCCAGTATCTTCATCCAGGGTGATAAATCGCTTTCGTTTTGAATCATATACTGAGTAAGTTGATGTTTAATGGCTTGACGAAGTGCCTCACCTTGCCAAGGTTTGCTGATATAAAAATCCAAACCTGCATGATTAATCGCCGCAACGGTATCATCAAGGCCTGCCTGCCCGGTCAGGAGAACTTTGCGTGCCGTTGCTGTCTGCGGATCGGCATTGAGCTCGATCAGGAATTGAATCCCTGTCTGTTCCGGCATGATGTGGTCGCATAGAATCAGAGCCAGGGGGATGTCTTGCTGCTGACAGTCAGAGAGAACTTCTTTTGCCTCTGATACCGACTGAGCTGCCTCAACGACGAAATCATCTTCAAAGCAGTCGAGGTCTTGAACCACGCTGTCTAAAATTTCCCGTTCGTCATCAACACAGAGGATCAAATAACGTCGCTTCATTGTGTGCTCCTTCATCATCACTATTCATGATTGCATCTGTTTATCGATCCCCGGCTGGACAAGGGGCAGGTAAACATCAATCGTTGTGCCTTCACCCACCTGTGAATTGAGCTGAATCCAGCCTTGGTGTTGCTGAATAATCTGCTGACAGACAGACAGGCCGATCCCGAGACCGAAGTTGCCTTCTTTTTTGGTGGTAAAGTTTAGTTCAAAAATTCTACTCTGGAGATCTGCCGGAATGCCTGCACCGTTATCCTTTACCGTCACACATAAGTAAGCGCGGTGTTGATATTCGACCTGACGAGTGTGTATTTCGATTTTGCCATTTTGTTCCGGCAGGGCGTCGAGGGCATTCGACAGGAGGTTAACCCAGACTTGCTGTAATGCAGTGGGTTGGCCGTAAACCCATGCGGATGCGGCATACTCTTTGATGAGTTGATGTCTTTTGAGGCGGTTTTCGAAAATAACTAAAGTATCTTCAAGTCCCTCATGAATATTGACAGGGAGAGACCCTTCGTCATCTGAGCGCGCATAACTTTTCAGTCCTTTGACCATATCTGTGATCCGTTGAGCACAGATGAGCACGGACCGCAGTGCATTGCCTGTTTTCATATAGTGTTCGAGTTGATCAACGTACGCTTTGGCTTCGGTCTTTTCTATTCGAAGTTGTTCGATGAGCGCACGATCATGATCGAGTTGTAATTTGACCAGCTTTTTGGCGAGACTCCGGTCCGGCAGTTGCTTCTCCAGCGCTTTTACCCGCTGTCGTTCCTCTGATGTCGACAGTGGGGAGACCGTCATGGCTCGGTGCAGTAATGCAGTCGCTTGCTCTGTTAAGTTCGGTGTATGTGTCTTGAATACCGATTCAATCTGTTCTGCCAGTGTTTCGGCACCACGCAGGATTGCCGCAACCGGATTATTCAGTTCATGAGCAACCCCCGCGACGAGTTGGCCGAGAACGGCCAGTTTTTCCCGTTCGACTAACTGTTGTTGAGTCGCTTCCAGTGATTCGAGCGTTTTCTGCAATTCCAGTTTGGTGGTAATGCTGCGTTGTAAGCGTCGGTTAAAATGGCGTAACAGGAGATTGGTGAACAGAGGCAACAGTTGACTGTCGGAATGCATGACTTTGGCAAACACCTCGCGATCAAGCTTGATGACATGAGTTTTCGTCAGTGTCACTGCGGTTGAAAATGAAGGTTCACCGGTCACAAATGACATCCCGCCGACCAGATTGCCTTTTTGATGCCGGACGACTTCGCGTTCATAGCCGAGCTCATCTTGCTTAAACAGGGCGACTTCGCCTCGAGTAATAAACCAGAGAAACTGATTTTCTTCACCTTCCCGGGTGAGCAGATGATTTGGTGAGTAAGTGCGGCAGGCGTGGGTTTCATCTTTTTGCTCAAAGAAGGCATACAAGAGAATAATGACCTTTTCTGCCAGTTCGGTATCACTCATCTGATGATAATCATGAATAAATCCCTGCCGGAAATGGCGCATCGAATTATCGACATGGGCGCGCAAAAGTTGCTTCTGGTCGAGTACTTGACTGTAGTCTAATAAATTGTCAGATTCGGCATCGAGAATAAATCGGGTCAGCTCTTTATGGGCCGTTTGATACAATATCTGGTCGGGCAATGGTTTGGTGAGTGCGTGATCCAGCCTGCCTTCATTGACGGCCGATAGAATAACCTGAATATCTTTTCCCGCGCTAATCAGTACTTTTCTGGCATCTTTGGTGTGGGGCTGCTTGTCAAGTTGAATTAAGAAATCTGCGCCATTGAGTGCCTCGTGGTGGCAGGCGATCACTAAAGCGACAATTTGTGAACGTTCATGAATAAAATCCAGTGTATACTGCGCGTCGCGGATAGAATCGACACAATAGAGATCAAACAGGCCAGTAAAAGGGGCCAGTTCATGCTGATACTGTTCGACACTGATCGGGTTGTTATCTAAGCAGATGATCGCGTAGTGGTTCACAATGTTCTCACCGGATAAGCATATTTTTCTGAAACTTTACCAAGGTTTTACTGATGGGGATGAGAGCTAAGTTCTATAATGAGCGGTTTACGGTAAAAAGCAATGAAACCGTCCAAGTTGCATGATTGATGTGAATACTATCGATAAATCCCATTGAAAATGTAACTATAAATATTCAAATAACTTTTCTGTTGAGACGAAGATGTCTCCGTTTCAAGGTTATTTGAGTATGTATGAGAGACAATAAACCAAAGAGATCCTGTGTTATGAATCAACTTAAAAAAGTAGCAGCAGTTGGCGGTGCGGTCTGTTTGATGGCTTCTTGGCCATTAGTCGTCGGACAGATTGCCGAAAGAGTATTTAAAGACAACATTGCCAATATTGGTAATCAGTTGATAAGCGCGAAAGTTTTGAATTATGACCGGGGATATCTTTCGTCACATGTTAAAACTGAGATTCAGGTGACTGATCCGGGCATCAAAGCTCAGATGCAATATGAGGGTTTACCGACATCCTGGATTTTGAACAGTGACTTGCAACACAGCCTGTTTGCGATTCATGCCATCACTCAATTAGACGGTCAGGCAAATCAACCGATCAAAATCGTGACCCAGACACAGCTCAATGGTAATACCCATTTTGAAGTGGATAGTCAGGTCACTCATTATCAGGGTAGTACATGGTCGATGACATTCACGCCGATGTCATTGTCTGGCGATGTGACAACGTTAGGTGAAATCGATTATAAGCTCGATGTTCCATCGGTGCAGTTTAGCAATCCTGATCTGCAGATTCAGGTGAGTAACTTTTATGGCAATGGTCAGGGCAAAAAAGAGAAAGGATTCTGGATTGGTTCGCAGACTCTTCAAGCCGATAAGATCGCGATGTCTGATCGTTTAGGGGTGGATGATTTTACTTTAGAAAACGCTGGGTATCAGAATACGTCATCCATGGATGCAGACCGAACCCGATACGATACTCGTCAGCAGTTCAATATTGCCAAAATTACCGCTAAGGATGGTGTTATCGAACATCTGAATGTGATTTTCTCGATGGGACAGCTTGATGTCGATAGTTTGACGAAGATTGCCGCAATATTAGAACATTATGCCGATATCACACCAGCGGATGCGCAAAATCTACAACAAGCATTTGATCGATTGATATCTAAAGGGTTTTCAATTGCATTAGAACAGTTGGATATCGGTTTGGCACCGGGTCAGATTGAGTCCAAAGTTGATTTGAAATTGCCAGAAGATATGCAAGAAACGCCCCAAGATCCGCTAGAGGTTGTCAAAAAATTGACAGGGAATGTGGAGAGTCAAGTGCCTAAAGCGGTCACGGAGGCTTTCCCTGTATTACGGCAAGGGGTCAATGAATTGGTGAGTATGAAAATGATGCGGGAAAATGGGGATGTCTATCAGATGAATGCAACCGTGCAAGATGGCAACCTTGTTTTTGCCAGCGGGAAGAAAGTGCCGCTGATGGCGATCTTGATGTCAGCAATGATGCAAATGTAATCACGAATTCACGTTTTATTGATTTATTCCGGGGGATTTCAGCCCCGGTATTCGAAAAGAGGCAATTCGCCTCTTTTCTGCTTTTTTTGTGACAGGAAAAGTGATATTAATCAAAGCCTATATTATAAACGTATGATTGACCGTAGGAGCAACGAACCCATGAAGTTAAAGTCTGACACCGTGTATAACTTCAGTGCAGGCCCTGCAGCTTTACCAAAAGCCGTGATGGAACAGGCGCAAGCCGAATTTATCAACTGGAATCAGCTGGGCACATCCGTGATGGAAATCAGCCATCGCAGTAAAGAGTTTATTCAAGTTGCTCAAGAGGCTGAGCAGGATCTTCGGGAGCTACTGAACGTGCCTGACAATTATAAAGTTCTGTTTTGTCAGGGCGGTGCCAGAGCACAGTTTGCAGCCGTGCCGTTGAATTTATTGGGTCAGTCAACGAAAGCGACTTATATTGATGCCGGATACTGGGCAGAGAGTGCAGTTGATGAAGCAAGTAAATACTGTGACATCGACTTATTTGATGCAAAAACCGAAATTGACGGGCAAATGGCTGTCAAACCTGCCAGTGAATGGCAAATTGCACCGGATTCAGCATATGTGCACTTCTGTCCGAATGAAACTATTGATGGCATTGAGATTAGTGACCTGCCGATTACGGATAAACCGATCGTGGCCGATATGTCGTCTAATATTCTGTCTCGTGAGATTGATGTGAGTCAGTATGGGGTTATTTACGCCGGTGCTCAGAAAAATATCGGACCGGCAGGCATTACAATCGTCATTGTTCGGGATGATTTACTTGAACTGGCGCATAAGGCGCTGCCGACAGTTCTTAATTATAAAGAGCTGGCGGAAAAAGATTCCATGTTCAATACTCCGCCGACTTATGCCTGGTATTTGTCGGGTTTAGTCTTTAAATGGCTGAAGAATCAGGGTGGGGTGAAAGCGATTGAGCAAGTCAACCGTGAGAAAGCGGCGGTGCTTTACGGTTACATCGATCAGTCTCCGTTCTATCGTAATACCATTCACCCGAATAACCGTTCTCGGATGAATATTCCGTTCCAGTTGGCAAAACCAGAATTGGACGGCAAGTTCCTTGAACTGGCAAAAGAAAGAGGCTTAGTAGCATTAAAAGGCCACCGTGCCGTCGGTGGTATGCGTGCATCGATTTATAATGCAATGACGTTGGAAGGTGTTCAGGCCTTGGTTGCATTTATGCAAGAATTCGAGGCGGAATACGCATAAGACTGTATTTGCCTCGTGTCGATAAAAAAAAACGCAGCAAGTTGGCTGCGTTTTTTTATGGTTTAGGATGACTTAACACGTTTTGACGACGTGTTTTTTTTGCCCCGCTGTTGCGAATTGGCTGACTGGGATGGCTTTCCCTGAGATTGCTTCGATTGATGTTGACCTTCGCGCAGGGGCTTAAATCCCGGTTGAGATTTGGTATGTTTGGTCGCAAAGCGATTTGCGCCATGTCGGCCGGATTTCCGCCGCTGTGCCGGTGTCTGTTTTTGTTGGTCTTCTGCCGGAATCAGACAGTGCGGGCCATCACCAATCAAGTGTTTTTTACCCATATCGATCAGCGCCTGACGGATCAACGGCCAGTTATTTGGATCATGATAACGAAGCAATGCTTTATGCAAGCGGCGCTGACGTTCCCCTTTGGCGACCGGTACCACATCACGCTTTTTATACTTAACGCGTTTGAGCGGATTCGTTTCAGCATGATACATTGCGGTGGCGTTACACATCGGCGACGGGTAAAAGTTTTGAACCTGATCGCATTCGAAATTGTTTTTCTTCAGCCATAGCGCCAGATTCAACATATCTTCGTCTTCAGTGCCGGGGTGCGCCGAGATGAAATAGGGGATCAAATACTGTTTTTTGCCGGCTTCTGCACTGTATTGTTCGAACATCGTTTTGAACTGCTCATAAGCACCCATGCCGGGTTTCATCATCAGATCTAATGGCCCTTTTTCAGTATGTTCCGGAGCAATTTTCAGATAGCCGCCGACATGATGAGTCACCAGCTCTTTGACATACTCGGGGGATTCAATGGCTAAATCGTAGCGGACCCCGGAAGCGATTAAGACTTTCTTGATCCCTTCCACCTCGCGGGCTGAACGATAAAGGTCGATGGTATGTTTATGATCGGTATTGAGCTTGTGACAGATCCCCGGGAACACACAAGAAGGCCGGCGACAATTGGCCTCGGCTTTTGGATCTGAACAGCCTAAACGATACATGTTGGCTGTCGGCCCGCCGAGATCAGAGATGGTGCCGGTAAAGCCCGGTACTTTGTCGCGAATTTCCTGCAACTCTTCGAGAATCGACTCTTTTGAGCGGTTTTGAATAATGCGCCCTTCATGTTCGGTGATAGAACAGAACGAGCAGCCGCCAAAGCATCCGCGCATAATATTGACGGACGTTTTGATCATATCGTAAGCCGGAATCTTGGCTTTGCCGTAACGGGGGTGCGGGACCCGGGCGTATGGCAGGCCAAAGACAAAATCCATTTCTTCGGTAGACAGCGGAATCGGTGCCTGATTGACCCATAATTCCCGGTCCCCATGTTTCTGGATTAAAGCCCGCCCTGAATAAGGATTGGTTTCCAGATGGAGCACCCGGCTTGCGTGTGCATAAAGAATCCGGTCATTGACCAGTTTTTCATATGATGGCAGACGTACCGCTGTTGTTTCAGCATCATGACGAGAGGGGCGAACCGTAATCGGCTGGGCAGCTGCCTCATTGGTATTTGTTTCACAGGCAGGTTCGGCCTGATACGGATTTGTTGGCACAAATGGTTTGCCCGGCTTTTCTATGCGTGAAGAGTCAATAATTCGATAGGTGTCTGGGGCTTGAGAACGGATGACCGCTGTACCGCGAATGCCGGTCATCGTCTGGATTGCTTCGCCTTGTGCCAGTCGGTGGGCCACGTCGACCAGTGCCCGCTCCGCATTACCGAACAGTAAAAGGTCAGCCTTGGCATCCAATAATATCGAACGGCGAATTTTATCCGACCAGTAGTCATAGTGGGCGACACGACGAAGACTGGCTTCGATGCCCCCTAAAATAATCGGTGTCTCTTTATAGGCTTCGCGGCAGCGTTGAGAGTAGACCAGCGTAGCACGATCAGGACGTTTTCCCCCTTCGTTTCCGGGGGTATAGGCATCATCATGTCGCAGTTTTTTATCGGCGGTATAACGGTTGATCATCGAATCCATGTTACCGGCCGTAATACCAAAAAACAGATTGGGTTGCCCCAGCGCCATAAAATCATCTTTGTTATGCCATGCCGGTTGGGAAATAATCCCGACCCGGAACCCCTGCGCTTCGAGCAAGCGTCCGATAATGGCCATCCCAAAACTCGGATGATCAACATAGGCATCACCGGTGACGATGATGACATCACAGCTATCCCAGCCCAGCTGATCCATTTCTTGCCTGCTGGTCGGCAAAAACGGGGCGTGACCGAAACACTTGGCCCAGTAGGGTTCATAGTGATGAATTGGCGTGATGTTGCTGTGCATATTTTGACCTCATGAATGTGCGGCGGGCATTATAACGGCAAGTGAGGTGAGTCGCCAGCATCATCAATCCACAAAATAAATCAGGGTATTGATGGTTTACGATCGTGCATGGCTGACACTCCGTTGCCTGCCAGTTCTGCATGATTCGGCTTTCATCCGGCAGGGTTTTTGGTATGATCACGCAATCTTATTTTATGCCAGATTTCGCTATGCTGAATGCTTTTATTGCCATATTGCTGCCCATGACCGCCGGTGCACAATTCATTGTGACCCTTGTTTTGACGAAAGGGGAAATTTGTCCGGGACAACGGGGAAGAATCCACCGTATTTTACCGCTACTGTTCGTGCTTTGGTTGCTGGTTGCCGTCCAACATATATATACGCTATTGAACGTTGTGCTGATTGGCTATTTCTATTCTCAGGTGAAAACCGGTAAGACGCGGCAGGAAGGGCCGCTCAAAATACTTTATCTCGCCAATGGGATTGCCGGACTGGCGATGCTGTTTGCTATTTTGACGGCACCGAACTGGGTGGCCGCAGTGACGTTGATATTGTCGTGTTTGCTGTTAGGCGCAATCGCCGCACATTGGCTGCTGACGATTGCCCGGACACGTCTGCAGGCTTTTCACCGACTGTTACCCATTACAGGGATTCTGGCTGCGATGTTCATGACGCTGTGTATTGTCCCGCTGGCTGCCAGAATGGACCCGATTCAGTTGCAAAACGTGCTTCACTCCATTTTGCTCAGTTTCTCCCTATTAGTGACGGCTGTGATTATTTGGTCATGGCATTTACTGACGGCCAAAAGTGCAGATAAAGTACAGTTAGGTATTTCCTGCTTGGTGCTGTTAACCGCGATGACTGGATTTCACCAGTTGTATTTTTATTAAGCTGTTTGTTACGATTTAGCACTACACTTAAATCAGGTTGACTTCATTTAGGCGAATCGCCTCAGAATCACCGAAAGGAGGGTGTTGTGATGGACTTTTCAAATATTGATCGTTTAGACCATTCGATTTTGCTTGGAATTATCAATGAGAAGCTGCGGCTCGAATGTGACAGTTTTGACGATCTGGTCACCACTTATGAGTTTAATTCTCAAGCTGTGCTGAATAAGTTAGGTCATCTGGGATACCAGTATGATCCACTCACCAATCAATTCAAAGCCGAACATTAAGGATGTGCATCGGCATGAGAGCAGTTGCGTCTTCCTGAGTTGTTGATGGCGGACAGAAATCTGAGATGACCGGATGGTGACATCCGGTCATTTGTATATGAACGATGACGATTGATTTACTGACTCGGTCAATACAGTGCGTGTTTGACATCGGATGTTACATGTATTCATGATCTTTGACCGGCGTATAAAACGAGCGTTTCGGACTATCGAGTACCACATGCGTTGTGACCCGCCGGATTTTGGGGTTTTCCTGCATTAGTTTTTCGATAAACGCATCATATTCCAGTGCGGTCGCTGCGGTCACCAGCACCATCAGGTCGAATTGGCCGGTCACATAATAGATTTGTTGGATGTTGTCTTTCTGCGCGGCCCAGCTTTTAAAGTGGGAAAGCGTCTGATAGTTGTCGCGCTCGATCTCCAGTCCTGCCAGAAAACTCATCTGATTCGTCAGATATTGGGGATCAATGATGGCCACTTCCTGTTGAATCACGCCTTCCTGCCGCATTTTTTTGATCCGGCGCTGAACGGCTGATGCCGACAGGCCAATCTGTTCTGCCATCCGCTCAGTCTGAAGCCGACAGTTGCGTTGCATCATTTCCAGTATCTTCTTATCAAATAAGTCCAGTTGCATATTTTAAATTCTCAAGTGCGGATTTTCTGCATATTACGATAAAAAACGCAGAAAATCATAACTTGGTTGCGTGATTTCTCCGTTCTGCCGCTCTTGTTTACTCGATACTGTTTGATCTGAGAGGCGGCGCGTCAAAGCTTGCGTTTGTCTGTTGTGAAACGGTTATTTGAAATATAGGGAAGCCGGTACCGATGTCTAAGTCCCCCCATTATTGTCCTGAAACACTGGCACTTTCGGCCGGTTTTTTTTCTGATCAGCCAACCAGAGTGACAACCCCCGATATCACCATGTCGGTCAATCACTGTTTTGTCCCGGAGGAGGGATCATTCTCTGCCAACGGGATTGAGAATTTAGCCGATACTCCCTTTTTGTATGCCGGCTGGACCAATCCCACCGTCCGACAACTTGAGCAACGGATTGCGGCACTGGAGTGTACTGATGATGCTTATGCGACGACGACGGGGATGGCGGCCTTGTCAGCGATGTTTTTTTCGCTGTTACGAGCCGGTGACCATTTGATTATCAGTGATGTCTGTTATGCCGCAGTTTATGAGCTGGCAAGAGAAGTCTTACCCGATTACGGGATTGAAGTAACGCCGGTAAATTTGACGGATCTTGCTGCTGTCTCGCGGGCAATTCGCCCCCAAACCAGACTGATCCATGCTGAAAGCCCTTGTAACCCATTGCTCCGTCTGACGGATTTGACGCAACTGGCCGATTTAGCCAAGCAGCATCAGGTGCTGCTGTCTGTGGATTCAACCTTTGCGACACCCGTGATCACGCGTCCGGCAGTGTTAGGCGTTGATCTGGTGGTTCATTCGCTGACTAAATTCATCAATGGTCATGGGGATGCTCTGGGTGGATGTGTGACGGGAAACAAAGCGTTAATTGCACAAATTCGTTCCAGAGCGGCGGCGCATCTCGGCTCAACTATCAGTGCGCAGAATGCCTGGTTGATTATGCGTGGTATTGAAACCTTGTATCCGCGGATGAAAACGATCAGTGATTCGGCGTTACAGATCGCGCAATGGCTGGAAAATCATCCCCGGGTCAAACAAGTGAATTATCCGGGACTGGTGTCTCATCCGCAATATACATTGGCCACGGAGCAGATGGCTTATGGTGGCGGCATGATTGTCTTTCAGATGGATGACATGGATGACATTGCACAACGGTTTGCTCAAGAGGCGCGATTATTTTATTACGCTTATTCTATCGGCCATCAACGCAGTCTGGTGGTCTTACTGAAAACGGCTGATTTGATGGCATCGACCTACCGGATGACGCATGAACAGGCACAAGAATTCCGACGTTACGCCGGTGAAGGTGTTTTCCGGCTGTCGATTGGTCTGGAAAATCCACAGGATCTCATCGAAGAGCTTGAGCAGTTACTGCGCTGATACGATCTCCGCCTCAAGGGGACATTGCTCAGTTTGTACCCGCGAAAATGAAAAAAAGCAGATAAAAGAAAAGGATGGTATATCAAGGCACAACAGACGATAGCTGCCGGCCTCTATGATTTGACTCTTTTGTAGACAAGCGGGCGATTGATTGTGACGAAAGTATTGAAAAGTACTACGGTTATGTCGCACTATACTAAAGATAACTTTGCTGAATTATTCAGCAAAGTTGGCAACACAACATCGCATTTCTTGAGAGAAATGGTCACAGAATATAAAAATCATAAAGGGATAGTATGAATAAAATATTAAAAGCAGCGATGGCTGGAGCGGTTCTTGCCTGCTCAGCATGGACGACTCAGGTTTATGCCGCACAATCTGCACTGGAAAACATCTTGAATAAAGGTGAACTCAGAGCTTGTTTTGATGCGGGGTATGTTCCGTTTGAAATGAAAACCAAAGACGGCCGTTTTGTCGGCTTTGATCTGGATATGGCAAAACATATGGCACGCTCTATCGGCGTAAAATTTGTGCCGGTGAATACGGCATGGGATGGGATTATTCCTGCCTTGCAGACCGACAAGTGCGATATCATCATTTCCGGAATGACCATTACACCGGAACGAAATCTGAAAGTGAACTTCGCCGACCCTTATATTGTCATCGGACAATCGGTGCTGATATCACCTAAACTGGCCGGTAAAATCAAAAGTTATCAGGATTTGAATGATCCGAAATACACCTTAACCAGTAAGCTGGGAACGACGGGTGCAGATGCGGCGAAGCGGTATATTCCGAAGGCGAAGCTGGATCTCTATGACACTGAAGTCGATGCGGTTCTGCAAGTCTCAAATGGGAAAGCGGATGCCTATGTGTATGATTTGCCATACAATGCGATTTATGCGGCGCAGCATCCACAACAGGTGATCCATCTGGATACACCGTTTACCTATGAACCTCTGGGATGGGCGATTCGTCAAGATGATCCTAATTTCCTCAATTTCCTCAATAATTACCTGCGTCAGGTCAAAGGGGACGGAACTTACCAGCGTATTTATGATAAATGGTTCAAATCTGATAGCTGGCTGAAGGATGTTCAGTAATTTCCTCATGATTGTAATCAATTAATATCAAGTACCGGACTTGGGGGTTCTCAGGTCCGGTTGAGCAATAAACAGAAGAGAATCATTGTAATGCAATCAAAATCCAGCCGTTGGATAGGCCATGGCATCTATGCTGTAATGATGGTGTTGCTGGTGGGGGGAATTTATTTCTCCGGCAAAACGATTAATTACAACTGGCACTGGGATCGATTATGGCCTTATATCATTAATACGGAGATGCAGAATATTCGTGCCCATGGTGATGGTGTGTCTGTTATCGAAGGCAAGACTATCATTGTGAAATTTGATAATGGCACCCCCGATCAAGTGATTCAATCCTATGACCAACGGGCAATTGGTAATGGTGATTTAGTCTTTGAAGGGGATACCATTGCCCGAGTCGAAGATTGGAAATTTGGCCCGATAGCCGTCGGGCTTTGGGTGACGGTGAAAATCTCTTTCATCTCCTTATTCTTTGCTATTTTTCTGGGCCTGATTTTTGGGCTGATGCGGGTTGCTAAAAACCAGACCGCCCGGGACCTTTCCCTGACTTATGTTGAGATTATTCGCGGTACGCCGTTACTGGTACAGATTTTTATCGTTTACTTCTTTATCGGTACCGTACTGGATTTGGACCGGTTTACTGCGGGCGTTGTGGCACTGTCTGTATTTACCGGTGCTTATGTTGCAGAAATTATCCGGGCGGGGATTCAGTCGGTATCCGGTGGTCAGATGGAAGCTGCACGTTCATTGGGGATGACTTACCCGCAGGCGATGCTGTATGTCATACTGCCGCAAGCTTTTAAGAGAACATTACCACCGCTCGCCGGGCAGTTTATCAATCTGATTAAGGATTCGTCATTGGTTTCGGTTATTTCAATCACCGATCTGACTAAAGCAGGCCGGGAAGTGGTGGCTGGTAGTTTTGCTCCCTTTGAAGTTTGGTTTACCGTTGCTGCGCTGTATCTGCTTGTCACCGGCTCACTTTCATGGGCGATCCAAATGTTAGAAAAGAGGTTATCGGCTAGTGACTAATCATCAATACTCCGGTGAAGAAATGATTGTTGCCAGCGGGATTGAAAAATTCTATCCCAATGGTTGCCATGCACTGAAATCGGTTAGTGCGACGGTTAAACGAGGTGAAGTTGTTGCGATTATCGGGCCTTCCGGTTCAGGGAAATCAACTTTCTTGCGGACACTCAATCAACTTGAAGCGATTAACGAAGGTTCAATTATTGTTGATGGGACGGATATGTACGCGAAATCAACGGATATCAACCAGTTGCGGCAAAATATCGGGATGGTATTTCAAAGCTTCAATTTGTTTCCCCATAAGACGGCGTTAGAGAATGTGATGCTGGCACCACTGAAAGTGGCAAAACGTCCGGTGAAAGAGGTTGAAGCGGCGGCGAAAGCGTTAATGAAGCGCGTTGGTCTGGCTGAGCGGATGAACAACTATCCTTCTCATTTGTCCGGTGGGCAACAACAGCGTGTTGCGATTGCCCGGGCACTGGCGATGGAACCCGATTTGATGTTGTTCGATGAACCAACCTCGGCGCTTGATCCTGAAATGGTTGGTGAAGTGTTGGATGTCATTAAGGGGTTGGCCGCGGAAGGTATGACGATGGTGATTGTGACTCATGAAATGGGATTCGCCAAAGAGGTCGCCGATCGCGTTTTGTTCATGGAAGAAGGGGCCTTGTTGGTAGACGATACACCGCACGTGGTGTTTGAATCACCGCCTCATCCTCGGTTAAAACAGTTTCTTGCCAAAGTTTTATAATCACAACCTTCCGCCAGTTAACTGGCGGAAGTCGTTTCTGTCAGGCGATTTTTATGCCTTCCAAATGGGTTTTACACTGTTGCCGGGCGGTGGCAAAGAAAGCCTGTAAATAGCGTTTCTCTTTTTCTCCATGCCGTACGGCAGCAAACAGTCGTCGCCATAATCCTTGCCCCAGAGGTTTGCTGGTGATCAGACGCTGGCGGGAAAATTCGCTGATCGCCCAATTGGGTAGTGCCGCCACGCCTAAGCCCGCTGAAACCATCTGCACCAACATGAGCGTATTGTCTGCCTGTTTCCATTTCAGCGGCTCGACACCCGCCGGATGAAGAAAGTGTTTATACACGTCGAGGCGCTGTTTTGGTACCGGATAAGTTAACATGGTCTGTCCGGCTAAGTCTGCCGGTTGAATGGCTGCTGCGTCAGCCAACGGGTGATTGATCGCGGTCACCAGACGCATTTCAAAATCAAACAACGGCTCATAATGAACTTCAGAGCGCGGCATGATATCCGAGGTGATCAAGAGATCAAGCTCTCCTGCCAGCAGGGCGGGGAGGGGTTCAAAACCAAAACCGGAAGAAAAATCCAGCGTCACATCGGGCCAGCCAAGTTGATATTCCTTGAGTGCGGGCATCAGCCATTGAAAGCAGGAATGGCAGTCAATCGCCATATGCAGACGTCCGTTGACATCTTCTTTGAGACTGGCGATTTGATGTTCTGCCTGAGCCATTCGCGGTAATACATCCTCAGCCAGTCGCAGCAAAATTTCACCTTCGGATGTAAATCGGACCGGACGGGTTTTTCTGAGAAACAACGGACTGCCAATCCGCGACTCGAGATCTTTGATCTGATGAGACAGCGCTGACTGGGTCAGATGCAGCGCCGTCGCCGTTGCCGTTAAAGAACCGGTATCTCGGAGTGAAATCAAGGTTTTGAGGTGTTTGATTTCTAACATGAGTTTTCCTCATTCATGATGAATCATGTTGAATATTTTTACTAAATTACGCTGAAATCAAACACATGTAAACATCCAGACGTCTATATGGGTTAATTAATTTCAATTTATTTTTATGATGATGAATTTTATTAATGTACTGGTTGAATAATTGCCGTTTGGCAGCGAGTACATTCTGTACGATATTTTAGCCATCCAGACATCTGTATTTGTCTGCAAGCGAACTCAGTATCAAAGACTTACGACAAGCAATGATCAATGAAAAGGATGGTATATATGGCGACAACTACACATATTTTGGGCTTTCCCCGTATCGGTGAAAAAAGAGAACTCAAATTTGCCTTAGAAGGGTATTGGCGCGGAGAGCTTGACTTGCCTCAGCTGGCTGCAACGGGGGCATCGATCCGTCAGGAGAACTGGACACTACAAGCCGACAACCAGCTGCGTTTTGTGACCGCCGGAGATTTTGCCTGGTATGATCATGTATTGAATACGTCACTGTTATTGGGCCATGTCCCGCAACGTCACCGCGACGGGGATATCGATATGGATACGCTGTTTAACATTGCCAGAGGTCAGTCGCGGCAAGAGTGCAGCTGCCATGATGGCAATGCCGCTTCTGAGATGACCAAGTGGTTCAATACCAATTACCATTACATCGTGCCGGAATTTTCAGCCGATGATACGTTTAAGGTGAGCTGGTCACAGCTCTTTGATGAAGTCGATGAAGCGATACAGCAAGGGCATCAGGTGAAGCCGGTGTTACTCGGACCATTGAGTTATCTGTATCTGGGTAAATCCGTGACAGCGGAATTTGATCGACTATCGCTCTTGCCTCAGTTAGTCATCGCCTATCAAACGATTGTGGATAAATTGGCGGCACAGGGCGTGGCATGGATTCAGATTGATGAACCGATTCTGGCGCTGGAATTAGAGCCTGTCTGGCTTGATGCGTTTCAGACGGCTTACACGCAATTACAGAGAAAAAATAAGCAGGGAAGCCCTAAGTTGTTGCTCACCACTTATTTTGATTCCATCACCGATGTGTTAGAGCGTGTGACCGCCTTGCCGGTTGATGGACTGCATATCGATGTCGTTTCCGCTCCACAGCAGTTGGATCAAGTTAGCGAAAAACTCCCTGCTGATTGGGTCTTGTCGGTGGGCGTCATTAACGGACGCAATGTCTGGCGCGCCGATCTGGCGGCATTACTTAAGCAGTTACAGCCTCTCAAAGCACAGCTTGGTGAGCGATTGTGGATTGCGAGTTCATGTTCGCTACTTCATAGTCCGGTTGACCTCTCACTGGAAACCGACCTGAGTGAAGCCATGCAGAGTTGGTTTGCCTTTGCCCGACAGAAAGTGACAGAATTGGGATTACTGGGGGCTGCGTTAGACGGGGATACCCAAGCGATTGAAGCATGCCGGAAATATAGCCTCCCGATTGAACAGCGCCGGGCCTCTCAACAGGTCAATAAACCGCATGTACGCCAGCGTGTTGAAGCGATTAACGAATCTCTGGCGACCCGATCACTCCCTTATCAGCAACGTGCCATTTATCAGCAAGAAGCGCTGCAGTTACCTTTCTTACCAACCACCACCATCGGCTCGTTTCCTCAGACAGGTGAAATCAGAAAGTTGCGTCGCGATTTCAGGCAGGGACATTTGTCTGAAAGCGATTATAAAACGGCGTTAAAAGCCCATATTCATGAAGCGGTTGAGCGGCAGGAAGCGCTGGGACTTGACGTTCTGGTGCATGGTGAAGCTGAGCGAAATGACATGGTGGAATATTTTGCTGAGAACTTATCCGGGTTTCAGACCACCCGTTTCGGATGGGTACAGAGTTATGGTTCACGCTGCGTCAAACCTGCCATTATCGTAGCTGATATTGAGCGTGAAAAACCCATCACGGTAGAATGGTCGCAGTATGCCCAGTCTCTTACTTCAAAACAGATGAAAGGGATGTTGACCGGCCCTGTGACCATTCTATGCTGGACATTCCCGCGGGAAGATATTCCCCGTAAAACCATGAGTCAGCAACTGGCACTGGCATTACGTGATGAGGTTGCTGACTTGCAAAGCGCCGGAATTGATATTATTCAGATTGATGAACCTGCAATTCGAGAAGGGTTACCGTTGAAGAAACGTGATCATCAGACTTATCTGGATTGGGCTGTCCAGTCTTTCCGCATTGCTGCGTCCAGTGCTGTGCCACAAACGCAGATCCACACGCATATGTGTTACAGCGAGTTTAATGAGATTATTGAATCCGTTGCGGCTTTGGATGCCGATGTGATTACGATCGAAACCTCTCGTTCAAATATGGAACTACTGGATGCATTTGAAGCGTTTAATTATCCAAATGAAATTGGACCCGGGGTTTATGACATCCATTCTCCGAACATTCCATCTCAGGCGTGGATGGTTGAGTTATTGAAAAAAGCATCCCAAGCTATTCCGGCAGAGCGGTTATGGGTCAATCCTGACTGTGGTTTGAAAACCCGAGGCTGGCCGGAAACAGAAGCTGCATTACGCAATATGGTTGCAGCGGCCAAAACGCTTCGGGCGCATTGGAAAGCGCAGGTTATCGTCTAGCGGTTGCGGATCAGCAAAACGCCCCGAAACCGGGGCGCTTGAGCGAAACAGAACCAAATGGAAACAATCAGCCGGCTGGCTTATTTTTTCTGTTGGAGTTGTTTACAAGTATTCTGGTCGATCAATTGATCAATCATTAGCTGTCCGCGGGTGTTGCGGATTTTTATCCGATAGGCCAGCCCCGCATCGAGATTCGATTTGGTTTCTGCACTGGTGCAGTAGCTCTGAATACTCTGCGTTAAAAGTGACTGGGTTGACTTGGCTTTAGGTGCATCATTGTTATAAATCATCATGATCTCAATGACATTCCCCTTTGAAGAGGCGCGCATAATGGACAATGGGCCGGACTTAATCGGAAGTTCAGCATGAAGAATACTCGCACGGTTGGCTGCAAGCAGCTCCAGCTGTTTTTGTTCACCATGGCTACTACAACCGATTAAGACAGCACTTAGCCCAACTGCAATACATATTTTTCTTATCATGAAATGCTATTCTCAGATCGTTAAAAAACTTGTTTATAGGGTTTGACGATAACAGACTGGTAGACACCGGCTGCAACATAAGGATCTGCGTCTGCCCATGCTTTGGCTTCATCCAGAGAGGTAAAATCAGCGATGACGGTTGACCCGGTGAACCCGGCTTCTCCCGGATTTTCTGAGTCAATCGCAGGCAGAGGACCTGCGGTGAGTAAGCGCCCTTCATTTTGTAATTGCTGTAATCTCTCCAGATGCTGCGGCCGGACACCCATCCGCTTTTCTAAAGAGTTTTCTACATCTTGAGAAAATATGACATACCACATATTTATATCCTTATACAAAAGCCGGGTCACTCACCCGACTTGGGTTCACTCTCCGGCCGGTGACGTCGGGAGCATCATGACTATCTTATGGGTGAAGCTCAATCATTCTCGGGCGTCCGTCACTATCGACGGCGACATAGTTGAATGTGGCTTCACAGACCTGAAACCGTTCACCGATACCGTGTGTATGAACGGGTTTAACCCAGACCTCAAGCTCGATTGACATTGAGCTCCGACCGATGCGGACACACTCACCATAGCAACAGACCACGTCACCGACACTGACCGGCTTCTTAAAGGTGATACTCGAGACGGAAACGGTCACGATTCTGCCGTGTGAAATTTCTTTTGCCAGAATACCGCCGGCCAAATCGAGCTGGGACATAATCCAGCCACCAAAAATATCACCGTTTGCATTGGTATCCGCCGGCATCGCCAGCGTTCGTGAAAGGAGCTGGCCTTTCGGCGTATTTACTTCAGATTTCATAATTTCGTACTACGTATGTTGAACGCTTTCAGGAGAAGCGTTGATTCATCAATCAAATACAATGAATTCATCCAACTTCGAAACAATAACAGATGGTGCATCGGATTTCACACAGATGCAAGAAAGAACCGATGCAAGTTCACGTTTTTCGAACTACTGATGATTATCTTTATCTTTGGGTAATCGCGTATAAATATATGCACCGGTTAACAAGGTGTAGACCAGCGTTGCGATCAGCAGACCAAAGACTTTGAAATTGACCCAGACATCCAAAGGTAATCTGAAAGCGATATAGATATTAATCGCGGCACAGACAACAAAAAAGAGCACCCAGGCCCAGTTGATTTTTGACCAGACATCGTCCGGGAGTTGCAGTTCTTTACCCAACATGCCTTTAATCGCCGATTTGCCCATGAGATGACTCACGGTCAGGCCGATGGCAAACACCAGATAAACGATCGTGACTTTCCACTTAATGAAGTTGTCATCATGGAGGAAAATTGTCATCCCTCCAAATACAGCAACCAGAACAAATGTAATGACCTGCATTTTTTCGACTTTTTTATACCAAAAGTAGGTGATGGCAATTTGTAGCGCACTGGCAATGATCAGGGCGCCGGTTGCCACATAGATATCGTACAGCTTGAACAGCACGAAAAATACAATGAGTGGAATAAAGTCGATCAGTTGTTTCATGGGGATTCAGTCCTTCACTAAAGAGCGGTACAGTCTAACTAAAATTGGCGGCTATCTGAATAGCCAGATCACGTTTTGTCACGATTTCTGACGGGTTTGATCCGGATCCGGATACCTGTAATTGAGTCTGAGTTTACCGCCGGTTTATTCCTTCCTGTTGTGCTGGAATTTTGTGTAAAAATGAAACAAATTCGAGGCGTAGATCCATCCAAGAATATATTTATATGTAATTTATTTTATATATCTTATTACACATCTTATTGATTATTCAGAGCTAGATCAGATTATCGCATGCATATTCGTTTTATCATTCATATATCTATTTATAATGTTTTTGCTTGATAAGTCATGCAGTCGAATTGACAAATAAGTGGTATTTAACAGCAGACAAGGGCGGTGGAATATCGCTGGTTCATCATGACGATAACGAGTGATGTATATAATTTTAAATAACAAGGAAAATTCATCATGTATAAAAAGCTAGTTGCTATAGCTTGTGCTTCTGTTTTATTTGCGGGTTGTGCGTCGGTTCCATTGGAAGATGAGGCAACAACCAATCAAGCAAAAGCGTTTAACCCGCCTTCTCAAGGCCATGCCGGGTTATATATTTATCGTTCAGGTGCTTTAGGTGGTGCATTGAAAAAAGATGTGTGGGTCGATGGCGAATGTGTCGGTGAAACAGCACCTGATGTTTTCTTTTATAAAGAAGTTGCCGGTAATAAAGCACATCAGATTTCAACTGAATCGGAGTTTTCTCCGAATCTGTTATCGGTCACAACCAAGAGCGGCGAGAATTATTTTATTAAACAATATATTAAGCTCGGGGTATTTGTTGGCGGAGCCGATCTCGAAGCAGTGAATGCTGAAGAAGCGAAGAAAACGATTCAAAAGCTGAAAATGGCGAAGCAGGGTCACTGTAGTTCATGATGAATGGATTGAATCCGATTCATATATGACAAAAAAAACCACTCAATGACGAGTGGTTTTTTATCAATTCGCTTAATCAGTCATACAACTTTGATTACGCTTCTTGTTCAACCGCTTTTTCTTCTGCTTCCGGCTCTTCGATGAGGGCATCGACAATCACAGCACAGGCGGCATCACCCGTGATATTCAGGGCGGTACGAATCATATCGAAAATACGATCCAGTGCAAACAACAGTGGCAGACCTTCAATCGGAATCCCTGCTGCAAGCAAGACGGCAACCACCAAGAAAGAAGGACCGGGAACACCTGCCTGACCCACCGCACCTAATGTCGCGGTGACGATAATGGCGATGTAAGAGCCAATACCCAGATCGATGTTGAATAGTTGGGCAAAGAAGATTGCAACCAGTCCGTAGTATATTGCGTTACCGGACATGTTGATTGTCGCACCCAGTGGGAGGACGAATGATGCAGTTGAGTTTCTGACGCCAAGATCGTTTTCAACCGTATCCATTGTCACTGGCAGCGTAGCCATGGATGAAGCAGTTGACAGTGCAACGGCTTGTGGTTTTTTCATGGCACTGATGAATTTACGGGCGGAAGTTTTGGTAAAGAGCTGAATCATCAGCGGATAGACAATAAAACCAAAAATCAGAATCGCTGCGACATAAACGACAAAGAGTTTCAGTACAACGGTCAGAGCACTGAAACCGAATGTACCGACGGCTTCTGCCATCAGGCCGAAAACACCGATTGGTGCGATGACCATCACTTTGTTGATCATCCAGACCATTGCATCAACAATTGTATTGACACCATTCATGATCGGTTGGCGCTTTTCTTCACTTTGATTAGCCAGAGCCACACCGAAGAAGAGGCAGAATACCAGTATTTGCAGAATATTTGCGTTATTCAGTGACTGGAAAACGTTGGTTGGGATCATCCCGATAATGGTTGCCCAAAAAGTAGGTAGTTCACCTTTTGATGCGTATTCTGAAGAGAACATGCCTTCAACACCTGAAACATCGATTCCGATGCCGGGTTGGAAAATGTGTCCCATCAAGAGTGCTAAGACGACTGCCAGTGCAGAAGTGACGGCAAAGTACCCCAAAGTCACTGCGCCGACTTTACCTGCGGAATGACTGTTCCCCAAACCGGCGGCACCTGAAATAAGTGCAACGGCGACCAATGGAATGACCAGCATCTTAATCAGATTAATAAAAATCGCGCCGAGTGGTGAGAACATTGCAGCGTCGTGTCCCATGGTTGCGCCGACAATTGAACCCAGAATCATCGCGATGACAACCTGAACACCAATATTTGATAATAAACTCTTTTGTTTTAACACTTCCGTAACCCTTGTGTTATGTATTTGCAATTTCCTAGGATTACCCACCAACATTGTTAACATTTATGGGTAAATATTCCGGTTAGGTTTTTACACTGTTATCTTTTCCTGATCAAGGTATCTGTTATCAAAAATCTCAATAGATAGAAAATTTACGCAAACGTTTGGCAAAAGATATCGAGAATAGGAAAATATGCTAAATAATCCGTAATTGTAAAATTATTGTTTCTTTAAACGGGGTTGAATAAGCGAATGTGGCATGATAGGCGGTTTCTTTACCGGAAACCGCCTGTCAGGCAGCTTATCTTTGGGTCGCTGCTTTCATCGTTGAGACAAACTGATGGAGTTGTGTCAGAAGTGTTGCTTCATCCTGTTGGTGGGTTTCAATAATTTTCACCACGGCTGAACCTGAGATTGCGCCTGCGGCACCGGCTGCCAACGCTTGTTTTACCTGTTCCGGCTCTGAAATACCAAATCCGAGTAATGCCGGCGGTGCCTGATATTCTTTCAGTTTTTTCAGGAGGTTATCAACCGGCATTCCGGCTTTGGTTTCGACACCGGTAACCCCTGCACGGGAAAGGAGATAGGTATAACCTTTGCTACGTGATGCCACGGTTTGTAAGGTTTGCTCATCTGCCGTTGGCGGGGCAATGAAAATCGGTTCAATCCCGTGTTTTTCAGCCGCATGAATGAAATCTTCACTTTCATTGGTCGGGACATCTGCGATGAGCACTGAATCAACCCCGGCCTGCTGGCAACGGTGATAAAAGTTGTCAATACCACGGGCATAAACCAGATTAGCATAGACAAGCAGGCCTATGGGTAAATCCGGATGGTTCTGACGCACTTGGGTGATGAGTTCGAAACAGATGTCAGGGGTCGTTGCCGCATCCAGAGCCCGCATATTCGCCCCTTGAATGGTCGGGCCGTCTGCAAGAGGATCCGAAAATGGAATGCCAAGCTCCAGTGCATCTGCTCCCGCTTCAATCAGAGTGTTGATGATCGCTGCAGAGAGTGCCGGGGTTGGGTCACCCAGCGTGACAAAAGGAACAAATGCACCTTGATTCTTTTCCGTCAGTTGTTGGAAAAGTGTTTGGTAGCGGTTCATGACAGCACTCCTTTTTCTTCTAAAATTTTGTTGACGGTGAATATATCTTTGTCACCGCGTCCGGATAAGTTCACTACCAAAGTTTGCTCTTTGTCGGGCTCACTGCGAGCCATCTTCAGTGCATGGGCTAAAGCGTGAGAAGACTCAAGGGCAGGGATAATGCCTTCATGAAGTGCCAGTTCTTGAAACGCATCCAGTGCTTCATCATCGGTGATATTTTCATATTCAGCTCTGCCGATGGCATTCAAATGCGCATGTTGCGGGCCGACTGACGGGAAATCGAGTCCGGCAGAAATCGAATACGATTCTTCAATCTGACCATAAGTATCTTGCATCAGTGGTGATTTCATTCCGAGATAAATGCCGGTTTTACCATATTTCAGCGGGGCACCATGCTGATGCGTTTCAACGCCTTTTCCGCCGGGTTCAACACCGATTAAGCGGACGTTTTCTTCGTCAATAAAATCAGCAAACATACCAATTGCATTCGAACCGCCCCCGACACAAGCAATCACTGCATCCGGTAATTTTCCTTCTCGTGCCAAAATTTGATGTTTTGTCTCTTCCCCGATAATTCTCTGGAATTCCCGGACAATTGTAGGGAAGGGATGAGGTCCCGCGGCTGTACCGAGTAAATAGTGGGAGGTTTCGTAGCTTGCCGACCAGTCGCGCATCGCTTCGTTACAGGCATCTTTCAGTGTGGATGAGCCGGAGTGAACCGGGATGACCTTGGCTCCCATTAAACGCATCCGAAACACATTCGGGCTTTGTCGTTCGACATCTTTGGCACCCATGTAGATGCGACATTTGAGTCCCAGCAGAGAGCAGGCGATTGCTGTCGCAACCCCGTGTTGTCCGGCCCCTGTTTCTGCGATGATTTCATCTTTACCCATGCGTTTTGCCAACAGAGCCTGTCCGAGTACCTGATTGGTTTTATGAGCTCCGCCGTGCAATAAATCTTCTCGTTTAAGGTACAGTTTGGTTTTGGTGCCTTTGGTCAGATTGCGGGTCAGCGTCAGGGCCGTCGGACGACCCGCGTATTCCTGAAGCAGTGACATGAATTCAGCCTGAAACGCCGGGTCATCCTGTGCGTCGATAAAAGCCTGTTCTAACTGATCGAGTGCCGGCACCAGCAATTGTGGGACAAACTGGCCACCGAACTCGCCAAAGTAGGCGTTAAGTTTAGACATGATTGATTCCTTTTTGTGTTCTGTCAGGCATCGGTATTCCGACGACTAATAATCTCTGATTTGTTGAAATACTTGTTGTAGCTTGTCTGCGTCTTTGATGCCGGGTGCCGATTCGACTCCTGAATTAAAATCCAGCCCGTTACATTGCAGAGCGGCTGCCTCTTTGGCATTCTCCGGTGATAAACCACCGGCAAGCATGACACCTTCCACTTGGGTCAGTTGTTGCCAGTCAAAGGTTTGCCCGGTACCGCCACTCTGTTGGCCAACTTTGGTATCGTATAAATGGCGATCAACATGCTGTGATAATTGTGGCGGAAGCTGATCCGATACGGCATAGGCTTTCCAGATCGCGATATCGTCAGAGAGGGCTTCACGAAGCTGATTGACATAAGCTTGATCTTCGTTGCCATGCAATTGTACCGCGCTTAACTGAAGTTCATGCGCAATTTGAGTGACATGGTCGACGGGGTGGTTTTGAAATACACCGACATATTTGAGTGGTGCACCGGACATGGTGATGCGTGCCGATTCAAGTGTGGTATAACGCGGAGAGGCTTCGACAAAAATTAATCCGCCGTAGACCGCGCCTGCCCGAAAAGCCTGAGCGGCATCATCCGGACGAGTCAGGCCACAAACTTTATTTTCACCGAGAACAACACGACGAACCGCCATTTCCAGATTTTGCTCGGACATCAGAGAACTGCCGATCAGGAAGCCTTGAGCGTAGGCAGACAATTCCCGGACTTGCTGATGGGTGTAAATACCGGATTCCGAAATAATCGTGGTCCCTTTCGGGAGCTTCGGTGCCAGCACTTTGGTCCGGTTCAGATCGGTCGTCAAATCTCTTAAATTACGGTTGTTGACCCCGATGACTTTGGCTTTGAGTGCGACGGCCCGTTCCAGTTCCGCTTCATTACTGACCTCGGTTAAAATCCCCATATTGAGCTGATGGGCAACCTGAGCCAGCGTCTGATAAGTTTCATCATCCAGTACCGACAGCATGAGCAAAATGGCATCCGCACCATAGTGGCGAGCCAGATAAACCTGATAAGTGTCGATCATGAAATCTTTACACAGGACTGGCTGAGTGACCTGATTGCGTACCTGAGGAATAAATTCAAAATTTCCCTGAAAGTACTTCTCATCAGTCAGAATTGAAATTGCATTGGCATACTGTTTATAGACCGATGCAATATAGTCGAGATCAAACACATCCCGGATCAATCCCTTGGACGGTGATGCCTTTTTGCATTCGAGAATAAACGCTGATTTCCCGGTGTTCAATGCATCATAAAAGCTTCGGTCTGAAGGTTTGAGCAAGGGCTTAAAGCTTGCTAATGGTTGATTCTGTTGACGTTGTTCAAGCCAGAGATGTTTATCGCGAACAATCTTTACGAGGACTTCTGCCATTTCGGTATGTTTTGTCGTGATGTGTTCTGATAACTGTGTTGTCATGTTGTATTAGCTCCGCTGTGCCAGTTGACGGACTCGTTGGAATGCCTGTCCTGATTTCATGATATCAATTGCTTGTTGGGCATTTGCTTTTAAATCTTCGCGGCCGAAGAGACGTAACAGCAAGGCAACATTCACAGCGACTGCTGCCATTTGTGCTTCTGTCCCTTTTCCGGTTAACAGATTCTCTATTAGTTGCCGATTTTCTTCAGGAGTTCCCCCCTGAATTGCTGATAACGGATAGGTTGTTAAACCAAAGTCCTCAGGCGTTAACTGATACTCAGTGATAGTGCCATCCCGAATTTCTGCAACGCGTGTCGGACCATGAATGGCGACTTCATCCACACCTGAACCATGCACCACTGCCGCTCGCTTCATTCCCATGTTGAGCATGGTTTGGGCGATAGGCTGAATAAGATCTGGATCATAAACCCCCATCAATTGAATATTCGGCTTCGCCGGGTTAATCAGCGGGCCGAGAATATTAAAGATCGTACGGGTTTTGAGGGTCTGACGCACAGGCATTGCGTGCCGGACGCCACCATGGTACTGCGGGGCGAATAGAAAAGCGACCCCCAGTTCATCCAGTGCCTCCCGGGTGGCTTCGGGTGTCATCGCCAAGTCGATTCCAAATGCGTCGAGCAGATCAGATGAGCCTGATTTACTCGACACGCCACGATTACCGTGCTTTGCCACTTTTACGCCACAGGCCGCTGCAACGAATGCCGAGGTCGTCGAAATATTAAATGTATTTGCGCCATCGCCACCGGTGCCGACAATGTCAGCAAAGTCGTAGTCGGGACGAGGAAATGGTGTGGCATTGTCTAATAAGGCCTGAACCGCACCGGAGATTTCTGCGGGGGTTTCACCTTTGATTTTCAGTGCGGTTAACATGGCGGCCATCAAAATAGGAGGCATCTCACCCTGAATGATTTGATCAAAGAGTTGATGGGCTTCTTGTTGTGATAATGACATCTGTGAGAACAGCTTATCAATGATTGGTTGCATGTCGTCCTTTTCCCTGTTTAATTCTGTGATTCTGGTCGGTGCTGAGCGGTTTCAATTTGTTGGCTGAAGTGCCCACTCGATCGTATTTGCCAAAAGTCGTGCGCCATAAGTCGTCATGATTGATTCCGGATGGAACTGAAATCCGCAAACTTTGTGCTGTTCATGAATTACTGACATGGTTAGACCATCCACTTCAGCGGTGACGGTGAGTGCTTCCGGTATCTCTAAGGCCACTAAAGAGTGATATCTCGCAACAGTCATCGGTGATGGTAAATCCTGATACACGGCATGTGCTTGATGGGCCATCAGCGAGACTTTGCCGTGGACGATTTCACCTGCACCGGCAACCCGGCCGCCATAGGCTTCAACGATTGCCTGATGACCTAAACAGATGCCGATAACCGGCACTTTTCCGATCACCATTTGTAACAGTTCTGGCATACAACCGGCTTCAGAAGGCACACCCGGTCCCGGAGAGAGAACGACGACAGGATTTTCTGTGTGCGCAATTGTCGTCATGATCTGGGTGGCTGCGATATTATTCCGATAAATCGTAACCTGATGACCGAGTGAACGAAACTGGTCAACAAGGTTATAAGTGAATGAATCAAAATTATCGATAAAGATGAGATTAGCCATGACGTTTTTCTCCCTGAACTGAGCGGTCTGATGATTGGTGGGCCAGTTGAATGGCCGCAATAACGGCTTGGGCTTTTCCTCGGGTTTCATCGGCTTCGGATTGTGGGTCAGAATCGTAAACGACCCCTGCACCGGCTTGCACGCTGGCAATCCCATCTTCGATATAGGCAGAGCGAATCACGATACAGGTATCCAGATCGCCTTCACCCGTCATATAACCGACAGCACCGCCGTAGCTGCCACGGCGTTCTTGTTCAACGGTACGGATTAATTGCATCGCCCGGATCTTCGGTGCCCCGGTCAGCGTCCCCATATTCATGCACGCCTGATAGGCATGTAATGCATCCAAATCATGGCGCAGTTGACCCACAACCCGGGAGACCAAATGCATCACATGACTGTAACGATCGGTTTTTAGCAGGTCAGCTAGATGGCGGGTCCCGGCTTCAGAAATTCTGGCAACGTCGTTACGGGCTAAGTCCACCAGCATCATGTGTTCGGCATTCTCTTTTTTATCATTGCGCAGATCTAATTCCAGTCTGCCATCGAGATCGAAATTAATGGAACCATCCGGATTTTTGCCACGGGGACGTGTTCCCGCGATCGGATAGATTTCAATTTGATTCGTCTCGCTGGCATATTTGAGTGCGCTTTCCGGGGATGCCCCAAACAACGTGAATTTTTCATCCTGAATATAAAACATATAGGGACTTGGATTGGTGGCTTTCAGTTTTTTATAAGCCGCCAGCGGGGACGGGCATGGCAGAATAAAACGCCGTGAAGGGACAACCTGAAAAATGTCCCCCTGAACAATATACTGTTTAAGATTTTGCACGACGTCACAGAATTCAGCGTCACTCATTGAGGGGGAAACCGTGACATCATCGCAGACCACAGCGGAAGGGAGTGGCTGGATGTCCTGACACTGACGAACAATCGATTTCAGACGCTGTGAGAGTGATGCCGTTGTCTGTTCATCCGGGTTAAACAGTGAGCCCTGAACATGACAGCTGCCATTCTGATGGTCAATGATCATCAGGGACTCGGCGACATAAAAAACATAATCAGGACACTGATTCGTGGCTTGTGCATCGCCCAGCGGTTCAAAGTTGGCAACGAGGTCGTAAGCAAACAGCCCCCCTAAGAAAATGGCATGTTTATCGAGGCCGGTCAGATCAAAACTGTGCTGAATCAGGCGCAGGGCATCAAATGATGACGATTGTTGTAAACGGCTGTCTTCATCCAGTCCGGCTCTTGGTGCATCAAAGTGGAGAGTCAGTGTTCGTTCGGTCTGTGTCCGGGTAACCTCAGGTTTAATATTTTGGAGCAGATGATGAATCAGATGTTCCCCGTTCGGGGTCAGTGCATGAAATGTGACTTCATGACCAAAGCAAATCACTCGAACCGCCGCGTCAATCAGCAACAAACTTTTCAGATCCGCTTTCGAATCAATTTCTGCCGATTCAAGCAGCAGGCAATCACTTTTGTCTCCGCATAAGGTGTGAAATACGGCGGTTGGATCCGCTGAATAGGGCAAGGTTTCTGAGAGAAGACGCAGGGTCCCGAGCTGAGTGATATCAATGGTGTTATTCATTTACTGATCCTTTATTTTTAATGCCTTCATTGCCAACTGTTTTTATGGTCATTCGATCATGCGATGCGAGACTGATTCGGGATTCAAGTGGTTCCAACATCGTCTACTCATTAGAAATCGGTGTGAGAGAGTTTGGATCGATGTTGAATTCTTGTAACATGGGAGTCTGAGTCCGGTCATGTATTTTTGTACTAGTAAACTAGTGCGAAGGTTCGAAGTCAAGCTTTTATTGGTGAAAATCAAAAAAATGATGAAAATAGATTTACATAGTCACACCGTCGCTTCCGATGGAAAATTATCTCCGGAGGAACTTCTGCTTCGCGCTGTTTCATTTGAGATTGATGTACTGGCCATTACAGACCATGATTGCGTGGATGGTTTAGATGCGGCGCATCGGTTTATCGAGGCGCAACAATTACCGATTCGTTTGATTGATGGCATTGAAATATCCACTGTCTGGCAAAATAAAGATATCCATATTGTCGGCCTGAATGTTGATGTGACTGCCGCGCAGCTGCAGGCGCTGATTACACAACAAAAGCAGCGACGCGAGATGCGTGCGACGATTATTGCAGAGCGTCTGGAAAAAGTGACCCGCCCCGGGATTCTTGCGGAGGTGAAAGTCATCGCGGGGGATGCGGCGATGACCCGGGCGCATTTTGCGCAATGGCTGGTTGAAAATGGTTATGCCAAAACCATGCAGCAGGTGTTTAAAAAATATTTAACCCGTCATCAGCCGGGTTATGTCCCGCCGGACTGGTGTTCGATGCAAGAAGCAGTCGAAGCGATCCATGCCGCAGGAGGACAAGCGGTATTAGCGCATCCGGGGCGATATCAACTGACGACAAAATGGTTGAAGCGCCTGATTGAAGCATTTGCTGAGGCGGGGGGAGATGCCATGGAAGTTGCTCAGCCACAACAAGCCCCTCAGGAAAGGCGCAATCTGACCAATTATGCGTTACAATACAAACTGCTAGCCTCTCAAGGTAGTGATTTCCATTATCCTTCTCCGTGGATGGAGTTAGGCCGGAATCTTTGGTTGCCTTCTGATATTGAACCTGTATGGAAAGATTGGGGCTTGTCCGTAGAGTAAGCATCGAGAGTTGCTCGATGGTGAGGAGTAATAATGAGTCAGTATTTTTATGTTCATCCAGAAAATCCACAAGCCCGACTGATTAATCAGGCCGTGGCGATTATTCGTAATGGTGGGGTTGTTGTTTATCCGACTGACTCTGGTTATGCATTGGGATGTCAATTAGAGAATAAACGGGCACTGGAACGAATTTGTCAAATCCGTCGTTTGGATGATAAACACAATTTTACGCTACTGTGTCGGGATTTGTCTGAGCTCTCGCTGTATGCCCGAGTTGATAATACCGCATTTCGCTTGCTGAGAAATAATACGCCGGGGCCTTATACCTTTATATTTAAAGGGACCAAGGAAGTGCCGAGACGATTAATGAATCCGAAGCGGAAAACCATTGGTATCCGGGTGCCGGATAACCGAATTGCTTTGGATTTACTTGAAGCGCTCGGCGAGCCGTTGATGTCAACGTCGTTGATTTTGCCGGGCAAAGAAACCACTGAGTCCGACCCGGATGAGATTCGTGATTCGCTGGAGCATGTTGTGGATGTGATTTTAAATGGGGGATACCTCGGAGAGCAGCCGACAACGGTGATTGATTTCAGTGAAGAAGTTATGGTGGTCCAGCGACTCGGTGCCGGGGATCCGACTCCGTTTGAATAACCTGTCGAAATGAGCCTCAGGATAAATCATGTCATCAAAAATGATGCTTTTTTCACTTTGATTTGAGATAATATGCGGCCGCGATTTTTGTGGTCGCATTTTTTATTCGACGTCTGAGAAGACGACAAGCAAGGTAAGTTAATGAGCGAAAAGTTACAGAAGGTTTTAGCACGCGCAGGTCATGGCTCACGTCGTGAGTTAGAAACGTTGATTCGGTCCGGGCGTGTCAGTGTTAATGGCAAGGTAGCTGTTTTGGGTGAGCGCTTAGAAGATGAAAGTGCCGTGATTCGTATTGACGGACACGTTGTCTCAATGAAAGCCGATGAAGAATTGGTTTGTCGGGTGCTCGCTTACTATAAGCCTGAAGGGGAATTATGTACACGGCATGATCCTGAAGGGCGAAGAACCGTCTTTGATCGGTTGCCGAAAATCCGCGGTTCCCGCTGGATTTCTGTGGGGCGTCTGGATGCCAATACGTCCGGACTGTTGTTGTTTACAACTGATGGTGAACTTGCCAATCGGTTGATGCATCCAAGCCGTCAGGTTGAACGTGAATACTTAGTGCGGGTATTTGGCGAAATTAACGAACAGAAGATCAAAAATCTTGTGCGCGGCGTTGAGCTGGAAGACGGTGTTGCCCGTTTCGAAGATGTCGTCTATGCCGGTGGCGAAGGAATGAATCATACGTTCTATGTCGTGATCAATGAAGGGCGTAACCGCGAAGTCCGCCGGTTGTGGGAGTCTCAGGACACCACGGTAAGCCGCCTCAAACGTGTGCGTTACGGGGATATCTTTTTAGATAAAGCATTGCCTCGCGGTGGTTGGGTTGAGCTGAGTCTGCCTGAAGTGAATTACTTGCGTAAACTGGTTGAGTTACGACCTGAACAGCGCACCATGATTGATGTGTCTAAAGACAATACTTCTCGTAAACGTGAACGGGCAAGAAGCCAGAAAATTCGCCGGGCAGTCAAACGCCATGAAGAGCGAATTTCCGCTCCGAAAGGGAGAGGGCAGAGAAGTCAGAAGCCGGGCACTCAGGCCAAAGGGCGTCAGCGCTAGATCGTTATCATCGCCTGAACAAAATGACATTCAAAAAAAGGTGCTTTGAAAGCACCTTTTTTTAATCCTGTTCTCCGTCACCATGACCCATTACAACGTCTGGTTGAGCGCATAATACCGACCTTGCTGTGCCATGAGCGCTTCATGACGACCATATTCAACGACTTGGCCCTGTTCAATCAGACAAATGGCGTCCATCCGTTCCAGCTCGATTAAACGGTGCGTAATAAAAATCACGGTTTTATCAGCATAATGGGTGCGTAACAAATCCATAATTTGCCGTTCGGTCTGCTTATCGAGTCCTTCTGTCGGTTCATCCAACAAGAGAATATTGCCCTGATGAAGCAGTGCACGGGCAATCCCCAGACGACGTTTCTCTCCTCCGGAAAGATGACGACCGCCGTCCCCGAGCCAGATATCCAGCCCCGGCGCGTCCAGAAGTTTATCCAGACCAACCTGACTGAGAACTTGTGTGTAAGTCATATCATCAGCATCTGGTGCTGCGATTTGTAAGTTCTCACGTAATGTGCCGTTTAAGATATCAACCCGTTGACTGACAATACTCATACAGGCGCGCAGATCATGCTCATTCCACTGCTTTAGATCAGTTCCGGCAATTGAAACTTTCCCCTGCGTCGGGTCCCAGTAGCGGGAGATTAACTGGAGGAGTGTCGATTTACCTGAACCTGTCTGGCCGACAATCGCGACTTTATGTCCGGCTGGGATATGCAGATCAACTTCCGTCAGGACTCGTTGTTGGTGGTCCGGATAATGAAAATTAACCTGCTCAAAACGGATGTCGAATGTTCCATTATGCTGGGTCGGCTCTGTTTGAAATGTCACTTCAGGTTGTGATGATAACACTTCATTCAGGCGTCGCGCCGATGTCAGCGTCTGACCTAAATGCTGAAATGCGCCGGCTATCGGCATTAATAGCTCAAAACTAGCCATGGTCGCAAAGACAACCATTGCGATCATCGGATCGGGGCCGGCCTGACCGACGCCATTACCGACAAACCACAGCATAAATACCAGTGTCCAGCCACTTGCAAGCATCAGTAGTGCCTGAGCAAAGCCACTGTAACGGGTATTCACATACTGCCGGGAAATCAGGTCTTGTTGATCTTTCAGCATTGCTGCTCGGTAAGTCGGCTCTGCACCAAAAATGGTCAGCTCGCTATAGCCTTGAATCCAGTCAAGCAGGGTTACCCGAAAATTCGCTTTGCTTTGGGTCAGTGCCGCGCCGTTACGTTTGCCGAGTTTGTAAAATAACACTGGCCAGGACAACAATAACGTCAGCAAAATTGCGCCGAGCATCAGCCCGACAGCCGGATCGAATCCGTACAGGAATGCAGACAGAACCCCCACACCCAATACACCGATAAAGACCGGGCTGATCAGACGCAGATAGAGATGATCCATGGCATCGACATCGGCTACCAAACGATTGAGCAGATCCGCATCACGCAAGTTGGCAATGCGCCCCGGAATAAGAGGTGACAGTTGCTTAAAAAAGAAAATCCGCAGATCGGCCAACACCTTGAAGGTTGCATTGTGGCTGACCACGCGTTCTCCCCATCGTCCGGCGGTACGTCCAATGGCGAAACCGCGGACAAAGGCGCTTGGTAACATATAGTTGAACGACTGTCTGGCGACCCCTAAACCTGCAACGGCTGCTGCGGAAAGAAACCAACCGGATAGTGTCAGTAACCCAATCGAGGCACACAAGGTCAGGAAAGCCAAGATCATTCCCAGTGTCAAGCCAAACCAATGTTTTTTATAGAGTTTGAGAAATGGGATCAAATCACGCATCAAGATTCTCCTTCTGATGTTCAGGTTGCAGTGTCTGGTTGGCTGTCAACATGGATTGAAATAAGCCGTCTTCATGGCTGAGTGTCTGGTAATGACCGGACTGAACAATTTTCCCGTCTTGCATCACGAGAATGTTATCAACTGTCCGGAGTTGGGCAAGTTGGTGCGTCACCAGTAACGTGGTGTGCTGATGGATCTGTTTGGCCAGCCCTTGCATCACCAACTGTTCGCTCCTCGCATCAAGGCTGGCGGTTGGTTCGTCGAGCAACCAGAATGAACCGTTTTGCAGCATGGCCCGGGCGAGGGCAAGCCGCTGGGCCTGACCAACGGACAGGCCTCCTGAACGGTCACTGATCATATAGTCCAGCCCGTGGTTTTCGACAAAGTCAGCTGCAAAGGAATCTTTCAGAGCGGTGTCGAGTTGCTCATCGGTAATTTGTCGCTTGCTGAGAGTGACGTTGTCACGAATTGTGCCGTGAACGAGTAGAGGGTTTTGTCCGACCCAGCTGATGAGTTGCCGCCAGTCTTCGTGGGAGAGATCATGAAGGTCAACACCATTGATCAGCAGTTTTCCCCGATAGGGCATAAAGCCTAAAATAGCTTGTACCAGTGAGGTCTTCCCGGCACCGCTCGGACCGACCAGAGCCGTGGTCTCGTGAGGGTTGAGGCGAAACGAAACCGGGCCAACCAGTCTTTTGCCTTCGGGACTGATGACTTCCAGATCTTCTGCCTCAATGGTGATCTGTTGTGGTGTCGGAACCGGTTGCGTGCCAGATTTAACCTCATTCACATCGATCTGGAGAAACTCAACGATACTTTCGGCTGCGCCAACGGCTTGTTGTTTGGCATGGTAGAAGGTGCCCAAGTCTCGTAAGGGCTGGTAAAACTCAGGTGCAAGAATCAGGACAAATAGTCCGGTGAATAATGTAATTTCAGCCCCGTAATAACCGAAATTCAACTCTCCGATGAAGCTGAAACCAAAATAGACCGCGGTGAGGGCAATGGATACAGAAGTAAAAAACTCCAGTACCGCCGAAGAAAGAAAGGCGATTCTCAAAACGTCCATGGTTCTCATCCGAAACACTTCCGATGCCGCACGTAAATGTTCGGCTTCAGCTTTTGTCCGGTCAAACATCCGAATGGTTGTCATCGCCTGAAGACGGTCATAAAAATGCCCGGAGAGGCGCTGGAGTGCTTTGAAGTTCTTCTGGGCAGCTTCCGCAGCTTTAATTCCGACCAGTGCCATAAACAAGGGGACTAAAGGTGCGGTCAGCAGAAAAATTAACCCGGCGGCCCAGTTGACAGGGAACACGACAATGAGGATGACAAACGGAATCAGAACGGACAGCGACATCTGCGGGAGGTAGCGGGCAAAGAAGTCGTGCATATTTTCAACTTGTTCGAGGACCAGTGTCGCCCAGCTGCCAGCCGGTTTTCCTTTGATATAGGCTGGCCCCATTTCTCTGAGTTTATCCAGAATCAGTTGCCTGATGTAGATTCTGATCTGTTCGCCGCATTTGAATCCGGCGATTTCTCGTCCCCAGCTTAGCCCCGCTCGTACCGCAATAATGGCTGCAAGTGCCAGAAAATAAGGGATTAAATCCGTTTTCGGGGTCTGTTCAATAATCAGCTGATGTAAAATCGAGGCCAGTAAAGCCGCTTGGAACAGTAAGAAAATACTGGAGAGGACACCGAGCCCGACAGCCAGCATCAGCCAGCGCTTTGCCAGTTTGCTTTGTTGGCGGAGCCAGTGATTTAAGCTACGTTGTTTATTCTTATCCATTATAAAGGCTTTTATCGGAGTGAATTGATTCAGGTGTTTTCACCCATCATGATCGCAGCGCCGCGATCCGGGGACACCCACAGGTAGGCTAGTATACAAAATAAAACCCAGTGGGGACACCACCGGGTTGAGGGGATTTCACATCAAAAATGATGAAAAATAATGGACTTATTCTGACAGGTTATCAAGATAACGTTCGGCATCTAGTGCAGCCATGCAACCGGTTCCTGCTGAAGTGATCGCCTGACGATAATTATGATCCATGACGTCACCGGCCGCGAAAATCCCGGCAATACTGGTTTGGGTTGCATTGCCTTCCAGGCCGGATTGCACCACGATATAGCCGTTTTTCATCTCAAGCTGGCCCTGGAACAGCTCGGTATTCGGTTGATGGCCAATGGCAATAAATACCCCCATCACATCAAGTGTTTCAAGGGTTTCTGAGCGGGTATCTTTCAGACGAACTCCCGTCACTCCCATATCATCACCGGTGACTTCTTCCAGCGTGCGATCGGTATGTAAAATGATTTTACCGCCGGTCACTTTATCCATCAGACGATCAATCAGAATTTTTTCAGCACGGAAGCTATCACGACGATGAATCAGATGTACTTCAGAGGCGATATTCGATAAGTACAGTGCTTCTTCAACCGCAGTATTTCCGCCGCCGACGACCGCGACTTTCTGATTGCGGTAAAAGAAACCGTCACAGGTTGCACAGGCGGAAACGCCCCGGCCTTTAAATGCGTCTTCTGAAGGCAGGCCCAGATACTTGGCCGACGCACCGGTGGAGATAATCAGTGCATCGCAGGTGTAGGTCTGACTGTCACCTTTGAGTGTGAAAGGGCGCTGGGTAAAATCCACTTCATTGATGTGGTCGAAAATAATGTCGGTATGAAAACGTTCCGCGTGGGCTTTCATACGTTCCATGAGCCCCGGGCCGGTGAGTCCTTCCGGGTCACCGGGCCAGTTTTCGACTTCAGTTGTTGTCGTGAGCTGACCGCCTTGTTGCATACCGGTAATCAGAACAGGATTCAGATTGGCGCGAGCTGCATAAACTGCCGCGGTATAACCGGCAGGTCCGGAACCAAGAATCATCAATTTAGAATGCTTTACGTTGCTCATCTTATCCTCAGGGGAATCGTTTTACTTTATCTGATTAACGATTGTAGGAGATTCCTTCATTCAATAAAAGTATGAAAAAAAGCATATTATGAAAGAAAAGGTTATAGATGGCAGGGCGGGGCGTAGCGATAGATCGAGCGGCCTGATTTTCATCATTCAGGTGCCTTGAACTGCACGGGCTGATATAGGGAAAAGTTCCGGATATTGACTTGTATCTGTCTCTCTGTTGAACGGATTGTGCGCTTTCTGATTATGATTTAGTTAAATATCCTTAAATCATCATTTTTTGTTGTATTTTGATTTATGTTTTATGGAAAGTGCAAATGAATCGACTATTCTTTTGTTATAAAAATGTAAAATCATGCTGATTCTGAATAGAGGAATTGAATATGATTCATCCACATGAGAATACCCTGCATATTACCCATCTGAGTGAGACAGCCATCCATCAACTGGCCCCTTCGTTTCAACAACTCCCGCATACCCGGCATGCTGACGGACAATATCGCCTGAGACGTTACTCGGTGATCCAGTTCATCAATGGGCAGGTTGTTGAAACAGACAAACATGACTTCACGCAATCCAGCCAATATAACCCGTTTCAGGGGGATATTAAGCGTCAGTTTGAACCGGTGTTGAAAGACACACTGATGAGTGATGGTCTGCGGGAAATGTGTGAATTGTTTGTCGAAACCAATGGGTTACCCGACGGACAAATCATCGATATTCACCAGATGCGCATTGCATCGGTTTTCGATGAGACTATGGTTTCACCGGAAGGCGTACATCAGGATGGCTATGACTATATTGCGATGATTGGGATTGATCGCCATAACATTGTCGGAGGTGAGCTGATGTTGTATCAGGATCATCATGCAGCGCCATTTTTCCGCAAAGTTTTGGAAGATGGTGAAGTCGCCATGGTGGCTGATAGTACGCTTTGGCATAACGCGACACCGATTCGTTCCATAGCACATGGCGAAGAAGGGCATATGGATGTCTTTGTCCTCACAGCAAAGGATGGCAATCATGCACTTCACGCCTGAAGCAGTCCGTCAGCAATTTCCGGTATTCCGGCAAAATGAGCCACGATTACCGCTGTTTTTCGATGGCCCGGGCGGCAGTCAGGTCCCGGCTGTTGTCGGAGAAAAAATCACACAATATTGGTCTGGCGGAACCGCGAATCTGGGCGGTTACTACCCCACCAGTGTTCAGACGGGGCAGCTGGTGGCGCAGGCAAGGGGCATGGTGCAGGCATTTTTGAATGCACCGGCACCTGACAATATTGTGTTCGGTGCCAATATGACCACGCTGACCTTCCATATGAGTCGGATTTTAAGCCGTGAATGGCAACATGGCGATGAAGTGATTGTCACGGCACTGGATCATTATGCCAATGTGTCGAGCTGGCAGCAGGCTGCTGTTGATCGAGGGGCGGTGATTCATCAGGCCCGAATTGATGAACACCAATGCTCACTGGATGTTGAACATCTGCTCGCTCTGATAAATGAACGAACGCGACTGGTGGCCGTGACCTATGCATCCAATACGACCGGGTCGATTGTGGATCTCCGACGGATTATCGCCGCTGCACATCAGGTGGGTGCGTTGGTTTATGTCGATGCGGTCCATTTTGCCCCACATCAGTTAATCGATGTTCAGGCGTTGGATTGTGATTTTCTGGTGTGCTCGGCGTATAAATTTTATGGACCACACGTCGGTATTCTGTACGTTGCACCGCGTTGGCTGGCTCATTTTGAGCCCTATAAAGTTGAACCGGCACCAAATGTCGGTCCCGGTCGCTTTGAAACAGGGACTCTGAATTTTGAGGGGTTGGCCGGGGTGATTGGCACGATCGAATATCTCGCTCAATGGGGAGATACTGATGCTTCACTCAGAATCAGACTGGCTGAGAGTTTTGCTCAGTATCAACAGCATGAACAGCAGTTATGTGAGCTGTTTTTATCGCTGATGCACACTTTACCTTCGGTACGGCTGCTCGGGGCTGATATTGCCGATAGCTCGGTGAGAACCCCGACCTTCGCATTGCACTTTGCACACCGGACACCGGCGTCTGTGGCCCAAGCGTTAGGCGAACAGAATATGTGTGTCTGGCATGGCCACTTTTATGCTTTGGGACTGGTGCGCCAGTTAGGGCTTGAAGATCAGGGAGGCGTCTTGCGTATCGGGATGATGCACTACAACACCGAAGCGGAAATTCATCACTTATTTGAACATCTGCAGCGTCTGGAGCAAGGTTAGCCGCACGATTGATGAGCGTCTCACTGGGGCCGTAGGGATGATGTGTGGCACATCGCAGTACTCACACATCATCATCACTCAGGCATCGACCGACTTGACTGGGTGGGCGGTTGCGTCAGCCGGGAAAAGATGCTTCATGGGCCTTAAAGCGGTTGAAATTCAATCTCATAAGATGTGAATTTACGAATATTGATGACTCCGGTATTGAGAATCAGATATTGCCCTTTGATTCCTTGCAACTGACCGGATACTTGCGGGTTTTTATCAAAATTATGTGACACGATTTTGCTCGGATGCTGTTGTACCGGGAACTGAATCTCCGTGATAGCCGGATTGACGGCTGTGACCGCATCTTCGCCGTATGTTTGGCGGATATTCTCAATCGTTTCCTCAACCAATGGACGAAGCTTTTCTGCCTGTTCATGAAGCGCGAGTGGATCCTGATCTTCTTTTAATAAAGTGCGCCAGTTGGTTTTGTCGGCAATATGCTGCGCCAGTTCAACTTCGATCAAGCCGGAAATATAACGATTCTTCACTTTGAAAATCGGTAATCCCTGTGTCGCCCCTTGATCGATCCAGCGGGTCGGAATCTGAGAATGACGGGTAATCCCGACTTTGAGACCGGATGTGTTGGAGAGATAAACATAATGATCCGTCATACAATGTGACTGTGCCCACTCCGGCTCCCGACAGGTTCCTTGCTCATAGTGGCAGGTTTCCGGCTTCATAATACACATATCACAGCTCGCGAGCTTCTGCATACAGACATAGCAGTGCCCCTGTGCGTAACTTTTCTTGGTACGCTTACCACAATGACAACAATAAATATTACCGGTATAGGTGAGGGATAGCGGATGGCCGAGCAGTGGATTCAGGGCGACTTCCGTTGCGCCGACCGGGAGGAAATACTCGGTGTTTGGGTTGAGGGTCGCACGTAGTTTACTGAGGGTTCCCTTGATGACTGAAGACATGACATTGCTCTTTTTATGGTTGAAATTAATCGAAATGAAGCAGGGAATCGCAATCGGGCCGGGACGGGGTTGGCCCGCGTAATGTCGCCCGTTTGCTGATACACCGACATCATCCGGTGATATTAACAGAATTGAGTCTCCTCGAGCGAGCTTACTCGTCGGTATGAGGATTTTTTGTATCGGTCGGATGATTGTCGTTCTCAGAGATTGCTGTCGATGTCTCCTCGGAGAAAATCGGCTCTTTAGGTCCGAGAAACTTCGGTTTGGCATCGATGACAAACAGATCGAGGATCGCCCGGGCCCGGGCAAAAATCTCACGGACTCTTATTTTGAGGTCCGTGCCGTGGGTCGGGCCGGGGACTGCGAAACAGGCGGCATCTATCTCATGGTAATTCGCAATAAACAATGCTCGTTCGCAATGGAAGCGCTGCGTAATAATCAAAAAATGGTTGGTATCAAAGATTTTTTTTGCCCGGACAATCGAATCGAGTGTTCTGAATCCGGCATAGTCCAAAGCAATATCTTGTTCCGGTATGCCAGCTTTCATCAAATCACGTTTCATGGTCCAGGGTTCATTGTAAGAACGATGAGCATTATCGCCGCTCAGCAGAAAATGAGTCACTTTACCTGAGCGATAGAGCCGAATGGCAGCGTCAATACGGTGGGTGTAATAAGCATTGAGTACCCGTCCCAGATATTTACTGGTGCCCAGAACCACCGCCACTTGATAGTGCTCAATATGGTCGGTGTTGGTGAGTATCTGGTTTTGTGTTTTCCAGCTGATCCAGCGATCAATGGCGAACAGAGACACTGCTAAGATAAGCAGCATCATGAGCAGACCTTTGATAGCCAGCCAGCTCAAATGACATATTTTGCTGATACAACCGCTATCGGCGCAATATTTACTGAAACGAGAATGGATAACGATACCTTTTACCTAAATTAGATTTGCCGGGTTTTCTGAGCCCAAAGCCCAATGCCGACAAAACTGACAATGACAACGACAAACATGGTGCCTCGTTCTAAATGGGCAAGTGTCCGAGCTAAGTCAGGGCTGAGTTTGACGATGATAAATCCATAACCAAATGCATTCAGTAATATAAAGGTAAATGTACGAATGACAAAGTGCTGGTTACGCAACATGCGGCGTAACAACGCATTAATTTCACCACCGAGCATAACCAACAGGCAGGCAATCAGAGCGATGGCGATCTCTTCCAGATAAGGTGCGAGATATTGTCCCGCAGGATTGAAAAAATGCAACATAGTATGAAAATCCTTGCAAATAAAAAGCCTCTGTTACAGAGGCTTATCTTATCATATTGATATTATTTGACCGCTATTAGAATGCGACGCGTTTATAGCGACGATAAACCGGTTGCCAGAAATTACGATCGATCGCTTGTTCCAGTGCTTCCGGTGTAATTGCATCGGCGACACCCTGCTCAATCGCTTTTTTCGCGACGGCCAGTGCAATTTTCTTCGAGACGGAGTGAATCGCTTCCAGCGGCGGTAACAGTGAGCCATGCCCGTTGATCGCCAGTGGTGAGCATTCAGCCAATGCACGGCTTGATTCCATTAACATTTCGTTGGTGACACGCTTTGCATTTGCTGCGAGTACACCCAGCCCGATCCCGGGGAAGATATAGCTGTTGTTACACTGAGCAATCGGGTAGGTCTTATCGCCTAAGATAACCGGTTCAAACGGGCTACCGGTTGCAACCAGTGCTTCTCCGTTTGTCCATGCAATCAAGTCACTCGGTAAAGCCTCAACACGACTTGTCGGGTTAGATAGCGGGAAGATAATCGGACGCGGGCAATGTTGATGCATTTCACGAATAATCTCTTCACTGAAGAGTCCCGGCGCACCGGATACACCGATCAACACCGTTGGTTTGGCTTCACGAACGACATCGTGTAATGAGAACCCGGTGCCTTCAGCTTCCCAATCGTGTGTATTGGATTTCTTCTGAACCAGACGCTGTTGGAAATCCAGCAGGTTTGGCATCCCTTCTTGGAGTAATCCCCAGCGGTCAACCATATAAACCTGTGAGCGCGCTTGCTGATCAGAAATACCTTCTGAAACCATTTGGGCGATAATTGCTTCGGCAATCCCACATCCGGCAGATCCGGCGCCAAGGAAAGTAATGCGTTGTTCTGACAGTTTGCTGCCGGCGGCTTTACATGCTGCCAGTAATGAACCGACCGTTACCGCAGCGGTGCCTTGAATATCATCGTTAAAGCAGCAAATCCGGTTTTTGTAACGCTCAAGCAGTGGCATCGCATTTTTCTGAGCGAAGTCTTCAAACTGCACGAGGGCATCTGGCCAGCGGCGTTGAACCGCTTGGATAAATTCTTCAACAAATGCATCGTATTCTGCACCGGTAATCCGCGGATGCCGCCAGCCCATATACATCGGGTCGGCCAGACGTTGTGGGTTATTGGTACCGACATCTAATACGATCGGGAGCGTATAAGCCGGGCTGATACCACCACAGGCGGTATACAGGGCTAGTTTACCAATCGGAATGCCCATTCCGCCGATACCTTGGTCACCAAGGCCGAGAATTCGCTCACCATCGGTGACGACGATCACTTTGACATGATGGTTCGCTGCATTATTCAGAATGTCATCAATTTGATTGCGGTTCGGATATGAAATGAAAAGCCCACGGCCACGGCGATAAATATTCGAGAAGTTCTCACATGCCGCACCAACGGTCGGTGTATAGATGATCGGCATCATCTCAGTAATGTGATTTTGTACCAGCCGGTAAAAAAGTGTCTCGTTGGTATCCTGAATATTACGCAGATAAATGTGCTTATCCATGTCATTATCGAAATTACAATACTGTTGATATGCACGGACAACTTGTTCTTGAATGGTCTCGGTCGCTTCCGGGAGCAGACCGGCAAGGTTAAATGAGCTCCTTTCTTCTGCGGTAAAAGCAGCACCTTTGTTGAGCAGGGGTGTACTGAGGAGCATGGAGCCCGCGTGGGAGATATATAAAGGGCGTTTGTCGTTGTTCATTGTATGCCTATATTTGTAGGAGGATGAAGGGGAACCGAAGCAAATTTTACGGTTACTCCTGTCGGTTGTAAATAGAGGCAATTTAATGTTTGTCTCATTCTCATTAGTTAATTTGAGGATTTTTTGGAACTGATTTATCAATGGTTGCTTTTTAGTAAATAAACCGAAGTTTATTTGTTAAACAAAATATGAATTATTCAGATCAACACGCTAAATATTTGTTCAATAGTTGTTATTTATATGCATCTGATAGAGCAATTTTATATATATTTTCGACCATAAAATATCGTTTTTTTATATTCTATTGCTATATACGGATTGGCGAATCATAGTGTGTTGATGGTGCTGTCACTTTCGTGGGGGACGAAATGATTCAACCGACCCGAATCCGGGGTGTATTTGATTACACCGCATTTCTGGATGTTGCATGTCACAAACATTGGACGCTCTTTGAAGTCTTTTTTCATACAGAGCCTAATGAACAGGACGAAGCGACACAAATGACCCGTCAGGCATTAGCCACCGATGAACGTTTGTGGAAAAAGGCACTGCAATGTCTGTCTCTGGGACGTAGTGATCAAGAAAATCTGATGATTTTGTCGAAACTGGCCAGGGCGGAAGGGATTGAAGCGTTACATGTCATGATGCCTTATGCCTTGGATGCACAGCAACTGCATGAAATTGAAACACTGGGGTGTCATGCGACGCAGATGACCGAAGCTGATGAAGTGTTAATCGAGTGGTAAATTGCAGCGAGATTGTCGGTTAACAACCGAGGCCGCTCATCGTCAGAATTGCGATGAGCGGCTGATGATCTTCTTCAGTCGGTTGAGGTTATCATTGATTTGATGACCGAAGATGTGATTCGTGAGCGTTATGAATGCTGAATGAGACCATATTCCCGATCAAGGATCTCAATAATTTCTTGTTTGGGATTGTGACTCAGGTGAATCGGCTGACCGGTAATTTTCTCGGCAATCCCGATATAAGTATCGGAAATGTCCTGTATTGCTTGCAAGGGTAAGGCATTGTCTCTGGCAAGCGCTTCTCGCTCAGGCATCCGCGTTTTGTTCAGCAAAATATCCGGATCGGGAAAGTAGTTCAGCAAAAATTGACGGAAGCCTTCTTTTGAATTTTCCACGATATGACCGACTGCATATTGTTGAGCATCCCAGATTCTGGAAGAATCCGGTGTCCCGACTTCATCCATATAAATCAGTTTATCCTGCCCCTGAGCGTCGGTGACATAACCAAATTCAAATTTAGTATCGACGAAGATCTGGTCAATCTCGGCGAGCGCCTGACTAATCACATCAAAGCCTTCTTTCAGTAACTTCTCATATAAATCGATATCTGCCGGGCGGCGGAAGTTAAATGCTGCATAATTCGCTTCAATATCTTGGCGGCTGATGTTGACGTCATCGGCTTCCGGTACGCCGGGAATTCCTTTAAGAATCCCTTTGGTTGATGGCGTAAACAGCAGTTCAGGCAGTGGTTTATCTTTGCCTAAGCCTTCGGGAAGTTGGATACCACAGAAAGTTCGCTCACCTTTTTCGTAAGCTCGCCACATTGAACCTGTGATATAGCTCCGGCAGATAGCTTCAATTTTAATTGGAGTGGCTTTCTGAACAATCCAGACAAACGGGTGGGGGATATCAAGAATATGACTGTCAGCCAAACCATGCTGGCGAAATCGTTCAAACCAGTGATTGGAAATCGCGTTGAGGGCCGCGCCTTTTCCCGGAACACCGGCAACACCACCTTCTGCATGCCAGATACAGTCAAAAGCAGAGATACGGTCACTGATCACCATAATTGCCAGCGGGGCATCTGCTGCGACGTTGTAACCTTTTTGTTCAATCAGGCGACGGCTGTCTTCTTCGGTTAACCAGTAAACGGAGCGAACTTTTCCACTGTGAACGGGTTTGCTGGTACGAATGGGGAGGTCGTCATTGACGGCGAGAATTTGATCGGCGAGGCTCATTCAGACATTCCTATCTAAAAGTAATCGGTTCAACTGACAGATACCCGTTGACCAGACACAGAGTGACAAACATCACGGGATATCCGATTTCTGAGCGCATCATACCAGAACTATTTTTCACTGCCAGAGAAAAAGCAAACGTTTGCTTTAGTGAGGTATTTTCAGCCGGTCACGAATTCAAAAAAATCCCCTCGCAGCGAGGGGAGGAAATGGGAAATTGCAGTGTGTTTTGTGGGAAATATGGTGGTGACGGTCAGAATGAACCATCGCTTTGTGATAATCATCATTCTAATGGTGATTATTCTAATGGTAGTAGTGGCTCGGCGTCGCCACGAAAAAAACTTCACAGTGGTATTGTTTACCCAATTGTTTGAGTTGTGTCTGCGCTTGTTCAGTGAGACGTTGTGAAGCCACGATGGCACAGGCATTGCCTGATAGAATCGCTTTACGGATCACCTGATACTCATCCATCGTTCGTGAGGGTCTCAGTTGTACGACTTGATGTCCCGGAATCTTGTATGAATCCAGTGACCGCAGATCTGGCCGGTGGGATTCTGATGTCACCAGTATCCACTGTTGCTGTCGGGAAAGCTGTGCCAAGCGATCATAAAGCGCATTTTCCCTTGCATCGGGTTGAGCCGCATTCTGGGATGGATGGTGGCCGGCATAGTGGTACGCTCCGGATGAGTTCATCAAATCATTCAACAAACGCATAATACTGTTTCCTTATACATGCTGTTCTTATATACAGTATTTTATATTGGATGATGGATCAAGCAGGAATTGACGTAAATTTGTACTTTTCTGTTACCAAGATCTCATTACTGAATGTTTCTTATCGTGAATGCGAACGCGTGTGCCGGATAACGGCACACCATCGCTTGTCAGCTGGGGTGTGAGGTTCGTTAAACAAGAGGAAAAATACTGCGGATGACAGGCCGTTCTGTGGTGAATGGTGTGAGTGGCCGGAACAAACTGTGTGAATGATGTCGCAATGAACAAGCCGAAACGGACAAAGATAGGTAGCGTCTTATTACTTCGGAGAATTTTGCTGCTGTGCTAAGAGTGATTTTAACGCTTGATTTAACCGTTTCATCTCTTCATCACTCCCTTTCATATCGGGGTGATAAATCTTGCTCAGCTGTTTATAACGCAGTTTGATTTGTTTGATGTCCGGTATTTCCGTGGCTGAGAAACCAAATAAGGCACACGCCAGATCGAGGCTCTGCGGGCGGGCAGGGGGCTGTTTTGTCTGCGTTTGTTGTAAGCGCTTCAGCTCTTGAAATAGCATCGTCATCTGCTGTTTTTGTTTGCGAATGGTTTGTTCCTGCTGTTTGATTTTTTGCTGCTGTGTATGAGTTCCGGGCTGGACCTGTAACGGTTCTGGCGGCTGGGATTGTACGACGGGATGAGCCGCCTCCGCTGTTTTGAGTTGTTTTTTGAGCCGTATATTAACAAGGCTCAGTAAGGTCACCGCCAGTATCAATATTGTCGCGACAATGCCGGATATGATTTGAGGCAGTGTGAGCTGATCTGTATCGATTTGAGTAGGATGAGGGTTTCCGACGACCGGAGACGATGTCGGTTCTGCGGCTTGCGCATCTTCGAGTGCCTTTCTCTGCGATATCTCTTTCATTCTGCGATGATTGAACTGCTGTTCGAGTAACTGGCTATAGCGTTGCTCTGCCGTTGGGTTGGAGAGTGCTGCAATCCGGTACCAAATCAGTGCTTGTGTTTCACCCGGCAGGTTTGCCACTTGTTCATAGAGTTGCCCCAGTTTGAACTGTGCCGCTGTGTCACCTTGTGTTGCAAGCCGGGTCAGCCAATAGATGGCTTGGGTTTGATCCGGAGTCGCCCCGTTGCTGCCATTGAGATAATCATTTGCGACCTGTAATTGTGCCTGCGTATGACCATTTTCGGCAGCTTGTTCCATCCAGTAAAACGACTGTTTGAGGTCGGCTTGGACACCTTGTCCTTGCTGGTAATGCAGGGCAAGTTGGTACTGTGCGTTTTTGTCACGCAAGATAGCCTGTTGACGGAGGGTATTGATGTCGGCTGCATAAGCAGATGCGAGAACCGGCAGCAAACATATCAGTAAGAATCTCAATCGCACTCCTGAGCCCTAAATTTGATTTTCCGGATTCAGCGACATGTCTGAATCCGGGAAATATATTGGTTTATTTCAGTGGGAGGATTTGTATTTCAACCCGGCGGTTACACTGTCTGCCTTGCGGCGTATTATTGGTGCACAGGGGATGACGCTCACCGATACCCCGGGCTATCGCCCGACCGGGAGCTACGCCTTGTGAGACCAGATACTGGCGGACTGATTCGGCTCGTTTTTCCGATAATATTTGATTGGTACGGTCGCTACCGGTACTGTCGGTATGACCTTCGATGACTAAACTGGTGTCGGGATACGCCACTAAAATTTTGGCCACACCATTTAAGGTATTATGAATTGACGCATTGAGATGATAATCGTTGGTATTAAAACCGATACCATTTTCCATGCGTAAGCGCAGCTGATGCTCTCCGACGCGTTCAACCTGTACGCCGGAATCCACCAGAGAACGTCGTAACGCGGCTTCCTGTTTATCAAAGTAATAACCGACACCGCCACCGATAGCCGCCCCGCCGGCAGCGCCGACTAGAGCTCGCTGGCGCCGTTCTCTGGCGTTATCACCTGAAGCGAGACCAACGGCAATCCCTGAAATGGCACCAATGAGTGCACCTTTTGTCGTTGAATTGGTTTCGTTTTCACCCGTTGTTGCATTTTGTCTCTGAGTTGCTTCGCACCCGGCCAGAAGCGAGAGCAGAGATAGCATGATGATGGTTCGTTTCACTGAGATACTCCCTGATTGTTTATTCTCATATCATGAATCAAAATTATCTATCACATTGTAGACAATAAATCGGATGAATTATTTCAATAATTTTGGTGCCTGTGCACCATCAATCGGTCTGTTGACAGAAATTTTACGTCCTTTTTTCAATCCGGTTTCGTAATCTTCGGTCAAATTTTTCATCGCTTCTTTGAGTTGCTTCTTAAACGTTTCCCGGTCAATGTTCTGAAATTCTCGATCAATATAACTATTGATCTTGTCTGCTGAGTCTTGATCCGGGGTGATATCGGGCAGTTTTTCCAGCGCACCTTCGATCCAGCCGGAGACAAACGAGTTCACCCGGCGGGATACTTCTTGTGTGGATGTCCCGCTGCCAGCAAAGCTATTACGAAACTGACCGGTTTGCTCGTTCATTTCACGATAGATCACATCAAAAGCAAAGGCCGCAAAAATAGCGCGATCTGCTTCACCGATAAACTCGGCTCTTTTCAGACCTTTATGGTTGAGTAATACGGCTTCTACACCAAACTTGGTGTTGATACCGCGGATAATACGGAGCAGGTGGCTGCTGATTTGAGTCGGTAGCAGATGAGAAGATTGGGTTTTCCCCATCTTGATGAATTCAATATCATCTTTATGCAGACCATATTTTAACATCAGACTATGTGCCATCTTGATGGCACTGGCCGCTTCATTCACATTGGCTGAATTACCAAGCTCCAAGCATTTGGCTATTTTTTTAAGGGCTTTTTCTTTATTCATTGACCTGAAATATAGGGAGTTGAGATGTACAGCAAAGTCAGCCATTCTAACGTTTCTGACCGAAAATGAAAAGATAGACGTCAGTGTTAAGCGGTTCTGACCGGGAGAGTAGCGGTCAGTTCACTGAGTCCTGAAAGGGTGAAATCACGCGGGTTTGATTCGTCGGATCTGCTGTAAAAGAAAACCGGCTACGTGGACACGTTAGCCGGTTTTTTGATGATATTTGCTCAGCGCAGGAGATGTTTACAGACCAAGTTGGTCGAGTAAGTCGGCTGCGTTGGCGCCAGAGCCTTGTCGATCATCTTTCTGATTTTGTTGGCTGTTATCCGATGATTGAGAGGATGAGGCATGTGCTGATTGTTGCCATGCGGATTCCAGAATATCATCTGGGTTTTCATCTTCAGAAACGTCAAATTCTTCTAACTGAATGAATTCGGTTTTATCCATCGCGAGTTCAAGATAGAAAATATTGTTTTTTTCAGTAGAAAAGGTGACTCGACGAGCTTGAGGACGATCAAGGTTGGTATCAACAGACAGCAAAACCTGTTTGTTCAGTGACAGCATTTTAGGTTGGTTCTGGGTTATGTTGGTCTGTAGCTCTTTACGGACTTTGTTGGTGAAATCTCCAACGAGCTGATTCATCAGCTCACCCAACACATCCCCGACTTCATCCGATGTATGCAGGACTGCCAGTTCTTCTTCCGGCATTCCCATGTTACGCATGTAATTACTGTAAATTTCCAGTGCAGCTTTAGCATTAAAGTTAATGACAACCAGTCCGGTAAAACCGCCATCGAAGAGCACAAAGCAACCAAAATCAGGTTTGAGTGCTGTTTTGTTAATTTTCTGAACCATAGCAGAGTAATGGATTTGCGAAGCGGTTGCTGTCGTAAGCACCTTAGAAACAGACTGGCACAACATCAGCAGAATATCTTCTGTGGTGACTACTTGACTTTTTTTCATATGATTGTCCATCAAAATATTTCAACAACAAGGCATCATGGATGCCTTTTCCTATTCCTGAGCCGAGATTCTGTTTTAATCACCTCATTAAATGTTGTAAAGTGACCTAACTCAAAGATCAAGAACAAAAAGTATTAACCCATCGCTGCACTGAAGTCAGCGTCGCACGGATAGGAAGCAAATGTTACCAAGACTTCACCATCAATCCGATATCGATCCCGTCATATTTCAATTTTTACAAGAACTTGCATCTCAAGAATTTTCCGGTGATATCGAAACGCACTATTCAAGCCGCCTTGCGGTGTCTACAGACAATAGTGTTTATCAGCAGTTACCGCAAGCAGTCATTCATCCTAAAACAACAGAAGATGTAGCGTTGATTGGAAAAATGAGTGCTCAGTCGGTTTATAAGACAGTGACTTTTTCCCCCCGGGGAGGTGGCACTGGGACGAATGGACAATCGTTGACGAAAGGAATTGTCGTCGATTTATCCCGTCATATGAATAACATTCTGGAAATCAATCCGGAACAAGGCTGGGTTCGTGTGCAGGCCGGAGTGATCAAAGATCAACTGAATGATGCTGTCAGGCCTTATGGTTATTTCTTTTCTCCGGACCTGTCCACCAGCAACCGGGCGACGCTCGGCGGCATGATTAACACCGACGCGTCGGGGCAAGGGTCGCTGAAATATGGCAAGACCTCGGATCATGTGCTGTCGTTACAGGCGGTGTTTGCCGATGGTTCGATCCTGGAAACGGATTTGTCGGCCGGATTGCCGGCACAACAGACTTATGCCGCTCACGCTCTGGCTGTCACTGAATCTGTTTGTCGGGACAAGCGGGCTCAGATTCTGGACAAGTTTCCCCCTTTAAACCGCTTTCTGACCGGTTATGATCTGAAAAATGCGCTCAATGAAGCCGATGACTCATTCGATCTCACGCGCGTTTTGTGTGGGGCGGAGGGGTCATTAGCATTTATTACCGAAGCAACGCTCAATCTGACGCCGATTCCCAAAGCGAGAGTGTTGGTCAATGTGAAATATAATAGCTTTGATTCGGCCCTCAGAAATGCGCCGTTTATGGTTGAAGCGCAGGCGTTATCGGTTGAAACGGTGGATTCAAAAGTATTGAATCTGGCGAAGCAGGATATTGTCTGGCACAGCGTGAAAGAGTTACTGTCTGACGTGCCCGGGCAAGAGATGCAGGGCATCAATATTGTTGAATTCGCAGGCCAGGATCTGGCGGAGATCGAGTCTCAGGTTCAGGCGCTGACCGACAAACTGGATCAGATGCTGGAAAATCAAGAGGCTGGCATTATTGGTTATCAGGTCTGTCAGGATCTAGCCAGTATCAATCTGATTTACAATATGCGAAAGAAAGCCGTGGGGTTACTCGGGGCTGCGAAAGGCCGCGCTAAACCGGTTGCGTTTACTGAAGATACGTGTGTTCCACCAGAAAATCTGGCCGATTTCATTGCAGAATTTCGTGCCTTGCTCGATTCTAAATCACTGACCTACGGGATGTTTGGTCATGTGGATGCCGGGGTGTTACATGTGCGCCCTGCATTGGATATGTGTGACCCGCAACAAGAAGCCATGATGCATCTTATCTCCGATGAAGTCGTCAAACTGGTGGCTAAATATGGTGGTTTGATGTGGGGTGAGCACGGAAAAGGTTATCGTTCTGAGTATGGCCCTGAATTTTTCGGTCAAGAACTGTTTCAGGAACTTCGGCGTGTGAAAGCCGCTTTTGACCCGAATAATCAGATGAATCCGGGAAAAATCTGTACACCGCTGGAGAGTGATCATCAACTGGTGAAAGTCTCGGATGTCAAACGGGGGTATTTTGACCGCCAAATTGATATTGAGGTGCGCGACAGTTTCAAACAGGCGATGGAATGCAACGGAAATGGCCTCTGCTTTAATTATGAAACCAGCTCTCCGATGTGCCCTTCAATGAAAGTCACCGCGGATCGACGCCACTCTCCGAAAGGGCGGGCAGGGTTGGTTCGTGAATGGTTGCGTCAGTTAACCGAACACGGCGTTGATATTCTTGATTTGGAACAGCAAACCCTGAATTCGACGCTCTCGGTGAAAACGCTGATTGACCGGGTTCGCCATGCTTGGCGCAAAGAGCAAGAGCATGATTTTTCTCATGAAGTCTATGAAGCGATGAATGGCTGTCTGGCCTGTAAAGCCTGTGCCAGTCAGTGTCCGATCAAAGTGGATGTACCGAGCTTCCGGGCGCGTTTCCTGAATCTTTATCACACCCGTTATCCGCGCCCGGTCAAAGATTATCTGGTTGCCAATATTGAAACCATGTTGCCGTTGATGGCGAAGGTCCCGGCGATAGTGAATGGCGCGCTGTCTCAGCACTGGGTGCAACGTCTCACGCGTTCAGCTGTGGGTTATATTGATGCGCCTTTACTGACGGTGCCGACTCTGGCTAAACGAGTGCGTGATAAAGCATTGCTTCCCTATCATTCAGAAGGGCTGGCTCAGATCCCCGAATCACTGCGTCAGGACTATGTCATTATCGTTCAAGACCCATTTACCAGCTATTATGATGCGGATGTGGTCGATGACTTTATCACGTTAGTGATCCGGTTAGGCAAACATCCGATTTTGCTGCCATTTAAACCGAATGGTAAAGCACAACATGTGAAAGGATTCCTGAAACAGTTTACGGCAACGGCCAGCTCTACGGCTGCGTTCCTTCGCGAGGTTGCTGAACTGGGCATCCCGATGGTGGGGGTCGATCCTGCCACGGTGTTGTGTTATCGCGATGAGTATCAGGAAATTCTCGGCGAGCAACGCGGCGAGTTTCAAGTCTTCAGTGTGCATGAATGGATGGCGCCACGTTTATCTGAATTTCACATTGAGGCATCTCAACCTTCGGTTGCGTCGCCATGGTATCTGTTTTCTCACTGTACCGAAAAAACCAAGTTGCCGAATAGTGAGAAAGAGTGGGCGATGATTTTCAGTCACTTCGGTGCCAAGCTTGAACCGGTTGCCGTTGGGTGTTGTGGTATGGCAGGAACATTTGGTCATGAAGCGGACAAATTCGAGATGTCAAAAGACATCTATGGGTTGAGCTGGAAACCGAACTTTGAGCAGTTGCCGGCGGAGCGTTGTCTGGCTACCGGTTATTCGTGCCGGAGTCAGGTGAAACGGTTTGAGCAGATTAAACCCAAACATCCGCTTCAGGCATTACTGACTCATCTTCAGTCGTGAGTCGTTTGGCTCAGAGCGTTGGGGAACAATGTTCTCTGAGACCATATCGAAAGGGGTGTGAAGGAGGTGAATTGTGAATGACCGCTTAGCATTGAAAGTGCCCCCCGTGCTCGTATTTGGCGTCGCACTGATTTTGATTCATCTCGGGGACTGGTGGTTACCGGCCTCGGCGGTTGAATTACCATACCGCTGGGGCGTTGTTATCGGATGCTTATTGTTGTCCGGCTGGCTGGGCCTGTCGGCTTTATTCACGTTTTACCGGGCGAAAACAACGGTCAATCCGATATCTCCTGAATTGGCTGCAACAATGGTCACACACGGTGTGTTTCGGTTGTCCCGAAACCCGATGTATCTGGGATTGGTACTGATTCTGATCGCGGATGTGTACTGGTTGGGAAGTTTCATCGGGCTGATTTGGATTATCGGATTCGTGGTGTATATGACCTATTTTCAGATTATGCCTGAAGAGCGGATACTGGGTGCCCGGTTTGGTGAGCCTTATCAAGCTTATTTACAGCGAGTCCGCCGCTGGTTATAACAGGGCGCTTACTTGTTCATCTCATTTGGACTGAATGCTAAAAAGCAAAAACCGCTGTTTGTCACAGCGGTTTTTTATGTTCATCAGCAGGGTATCGGACGGAAATAAAAGCTTAGCGCCGATTGAGCTGGATTGGTATCAGGCTGCCTGACCTGCAATCCGTGCCTGAAATGCATTTTTGAGTTCATGGAACCGGTCAACCAACTTGTCAATGGCGTTGTCGTCGTACGGACGTAATCCACAGACGACTAAGCGCTTGGTGCCTTGTCCGACAATCTGATCGTCGTTGATAAAATTAAAATGCAGAGTTACCAGCCCCCGTTTCCCATCGACATCGAATGTGGTGTGACTGAGCTTAACTTCAGGATGTGTGAGGTCAAGGTGTGTGAATGAGAGTTCCATACTTTCATACATCACGAGCGGACGTTCACAGTTAATCATCACGTTGTTGTCTTTCATCAGCGGAACCAGCAGGTGAGGAAAATTCATCCCAGAAAAACGGGCATAGCTGGTAATCACATGCTCAATGAGTGCGGGGTTGTGGCTTACTTCACCGTCACGGTTCATGTGAAGATATTCTTTGCCACTTTCATCAACCAGGGCACTTTCTTTGCCTGCCATATGTTCAATATGTAACGGTGTCAGATCTCCGACCATACCAGAAAATTTGAATTTCATATTCTGGCTAATCCCTTCTTTTTTCAACAGCACCGCAAAAAGTAAGTCACCGGGCACACAAAAGCGTTTGTTATCCTCGTCGTGAATAGGGTTGAAATCACCGGCAACTTTTTTAGCAAAGTGACTTGCTTGCTGGCGTGTGAACTGAAACTGATGATTATTGCTTGAGAAATAAGGATTTAGGAACATATTTAATATTAAGCAGTCAAAACTGACAGGAATTATATACGATTTTTAGCAAAAAAATGGTCTATCCAGATCAAAAACCAGTACAGACCACAAGAAAGTATCCGCGGCTAGTGTAGTTTGTCAGGTGGTGGGTGTCAATTTTATTGATTTGGTTATCAATTTTAAATTTCGGGGATAAATAAACCACGGTTTCGAAGCAGAAACCGTGGTCTGACTGTTGAGCGACCGTTTTATTTCGACAACATCGATGGACAGCCGTGTTTAGTCTCTTTTCCAGAAGATATGGCAAAACTTTTGTGCCGGATCCCGACTAATCAGCATTCGGGCGAAAACATCGTCTAAAGTATCATTTTCTTCGTTGACGAGACCAATATTCACTTCCGCGTAGGTTTCTTTATCGACGTCGAAGCCAACTTGTTCGCTCCAGTCATCTTTGACATCGACTAACTCAGCAGCACCGCGTTCATCAAACTGTGCCGTGAACAGAATGATATCGGCTGGTTCGAGATTATCCGGGGCCATCTCCAGAAAAATATCATAGGCAGTATCGATGGCATCATCGTAAGAAATGAGTTCATTCATTCGGGTTATGCTCGGTTCATGAATTTACGTTCAGTTGTGTTAACGACAACACGATCACCCGTGGCAATATATTCCGGCACCTGAACCACTAAACCCGTTGCAAAACGAGCGGGTTTGGTTCTTGCAGATGCTGAAGCGCCTTTAATTGACGGGTCAGTCTCTTCAATCACCAGTTCAACCGATGCCGGTAGATCCAAAGCAACGACTTGCTGATTAACGAGTACGACATACAGCCCTTGAGTTTCTTCATTAATGAAGAGTAACTCGTCTGCAATATCATCGTGTTTAAACGTGTATTGGGTAAAATCTTCGGTATCCATGAAGATATATTCATCACCATCAATGTACGAGAAACTGATTGGACGTTTGGTCATATCCACTGTTTCCAGAACATCATCGGATTTAAAGCGTTCATCGACCCGGGCCCCTGTGGTTAAATCAGTGCAGCGGAACTTATAGATTTTTGCGCCGCCACGGCCACCGGGGGTGGTAATTTCAATATCTTTCACCAACAGCATCTTGCCATTAGTATCGACGACAAAGCCTTTTTTAATTTCACTTGCCTTCGGCATTGCTTTTCCTTACATGGATTGATTTGAGAAAAGCCGATTATATACTGACTCAAGTGCGTTGATCATCTCTTGTGTTTTCTTTTATAACAATGTTTTCTCCGGCAATATTCTTTATCACTATGATTCGTGTATGATAACGATGCTTTTGGGCACCTTTTCTTTGAGTTTTTATGATGACATATTCCGGTTATGCAATTACCAGTGATTAATCCGAACATTCCTTTCCAGTCGCAGTATCAGCCTGTTGTCAGTTCTCTGATCGCATACTTAAAAGCGGGCCTGAAAGATAATTTGCACAGTGTTTATGTTTACGGCAGTGTCGCCCGGAAAACGGCTAGCCCGGGACGTTCAAATATTGATGTGATCGTCGTGACGCATCGCCATTTTGAGAATCAGAAAACGACCATCTTCAATACACTCCGCTGGCGGTTTAAAAAGGACTATCCGTTTATCACCGATGTGTCGATTGAGACGGCATTGGTGGACGAGGTGGCTTCGCTCGATAGTCTTTTCTCATGGGGGTTTCTGCTCCGTCATTGTTCCGTCTGCGTCTATGGGCCGAATTTAGCCGAGTGTTTCGGCCACTATGAGCCGAGTTGGGAAATCGCCAAGTTCTGGAATATGGATGTGGCGGATTGGGTGAGTTATTACCGGGATAAAATCGCCAAATCAAATACCCCGGATGAACAGATCAAAGCACAGCAGACTATTGCTAAGAAATTACTCCGCGCCAGCTATTCTCTGGTGATGTATCGCGATAAACAGTGGATTGATGATCCGGTCACTTGCGGGGCGCAGTTTCTGCATTATCATCCTGAACGGCAGACCGATATTGAACGACTGGGGATATTACTGAAGATGCAGCGCGTTATCCCGAAGCGTTCAGTCATTGGTTTGTTAGATGACTACGGTCAATGGTTGGTCAAACAGTATCAGAAAACCGAATTCCGTATCGGCTGATGCCTGATGACGAGCAAGATTTCATACCATCCCTGTTCAGAACAACCCTAACTGCGGCAGTGTCAGTTCATCAAACCGATAGCCGATAAACGGTAGAATAGCATCCGCAACGGGTTTGAGTTGCTTATCGATATAGTGTTGGTAATCCAGTTGACTTGACTGATAGGCAACCGGTTCGGGACCGTTCAGAGTAATAACGTATTCGATCACGCCTTTATTTTGATATTGCAGCGGTTTTCCCCGTTGCTGATTGATGTCGTCTGCCATCCGCGCCGCACGCACTTGTGGCGGGATATTTTTCTGATATTCATGCAGTTTACGCCGCAGCCGTTTACGATAGATCAGTTCTTGATCGTATTGACCGGCAAGGGTTTCAGCAACAAGTTCACGGATATAGTCACAAGGGTTTTCACCGTGAAAAACCCGAAGATACAGTTGGTACTGAAAACGTTTAGCGAGTTCAGTCCAGTCCGTTCTCGCACTCTCCAGCCCTTTAAAAATAAGCTGTTCGCCTTCATCGGTCTGAATTAATCCTGCATAGCGTTTTTTGGAGCCGGTATCTGCCCCCCGGATCGTGGGCATTAAAAACTTGATGTAGTGAGTTTCATATTCGATTTCAAGAAAGCTATTCAGGTGATAGTTTTCCCATAAGTGTGTTTGCCACCATTGATTCACCGCAGCAACGAGCTGCTGACCGATGCGGTCGGCATCAGGCTGAGAATACGTTTTCCCTAATGAAACGAAGGTCGAATCTGTATCGCCATAAATGACCTGATAACCCTGCGCTTCAATCAGGGTTTTGGTCTGTTTCATAATTTCGTGGCCACGCATCGTAATACTGGACGCCAGCCGGGTATCGAAAAATCGGCAACCCGCAGAGCCTAATACACCGTAGAATGAATTCATGATGATCTTGATGGCTTGAGAGAACGCTTTTTCCTGGTTCTTTTTCGCTTCGTCTCTTGCAGCCCAAAGCGTCTCGATCATTTGTGGCAGAAAATGTCGGGTACGGTGAAATTGCCCGCCACGAAATCCGGGCACCGCCTGATGCGCTTCAGGCCCCACGTCGAGTTTGAGTCCTTCTATCAGCCCCAGCGGATCAATCAGAAAAGAGCGGATAATGGAAGGGTAAAGGCTTTTAAAATCGAGGACGAGTACCGAGTCATAGAGATTGGGAAGCGAATCCATCACATAGCCGCCCGGACTGGCTTGCCAGTTTGCAGCACTGAGGTTGGGCGCGACATAACCAGCCCGATGAAGCTGCGGTAAATAAAGATTGGTAAAGGAAGCGACTGACCCCCCGATTCGATCCAGCTCGATCCCGGTCAGTCGGGAGCGCTGCATCACAAAGTCGAGCAGGTGAGTTTTGGCAAATATGCGGTTTACTAATTGACAGTCTTTGAGGTTATACACGGCCAGCCGGGTTTTATCATGGCGGAACATCATGTTGATTTCTTCCATTCGGTCATGTACCTGATGGATGGCTTTGCCTTCGTTGAGTAAGGTTTGCGATACGGATTCCAGCGACCAGGAAGGGAATTGATAGGTCGCTGTTTTTAATGTATCGATGCCATCGAGAACCACACGGCCGGGGAGGGTGACAAACCCTTGCTGAGACTGATTGGATGTTCTGAAATAACTGCTCTGTTGGTTTCGACCCAGCATCAGTTTCAGGTGATGTTTTTCTGCCCGGCGATGTAACAGACGGAAATCGAAATCAATGACGTTCCAACCGATAACGATGTCAGGATCGTAGCGGTGAAACCAGGCCACCATGGCTAACAAGAGAGCTCGTTCATTTTCAACCCATTCGATGAGCGGGAGATCAGCCGCTTGCCCGACATAAGAGTCAGGCGTTGCGGATGAATGTTCATCTGTTGGTGGAACCCCGATCATGATCACCCGTGAATCCATGTCACTATCGAGCCCGATTGAGTACAAATGTCCTTTTTCTGAGCATTCGAGATCCAGAGAGACGACCTTGAGTGTCGGTAGGAAGTCGCCTTGTCGGCACTTTGCGTCCTGAACGACGGTGACATGCCCATGTTGCGTGATTTGCCCCGTGAATTCAAAGCTGCCGCGAATAAAGCGTTCCATTAAATAGCGTTCGGCGAGTTTAATATCACTTTCAAGTACCTCGATCTCTTCCTGACGGCAGAGGTCATGGATATGGCTGGCGTCTCGTAGCGTATGGGTATAGCAAGCGGTCAACGGCTCATGCGCAAAACTTTTCAGTGACAGCGGTTTTAATTCGGCGGTAATGCCCGTCTCAGTCAACTTTCGGGTCAGATATTTTGCTTTTGTCGTCGGGATAAAACAGACGGGTTTCTCGTGATGGATTAAAATTTGGGTCGGCCCTTCAGGCGTTGCTGCCCAAAGTTCTATCTGTGTTGTGCCGTTTATATCCCGGGCATGACGGGTTAAAAGAAAACCTTTCCGGAGCGTCAAGCTTGGTTACTCATTTTGTTATTGATAATCACAATAATTTCATCAATTAATCGAATCCAGATCAATCTTCATTATAGTTTTATCGGTAAAACGTGGGGCATATTCTACACTATATAAGGATGTCTGATATCAGCATGTCTGGAGGATCGTATGATCACTATACACCGAGATTACTTATTAGTTCATCGCGGCAACAGAGATCACGCTCATGTGAAGGTCAATCCTGTTGGTCATATCGACATTGAGTTAAACTCATGTCAAGCGTGTTATCATTCCGCATTTGACGATGTCCATTTTGAGAAAAAGGGTCAAAAAACAAAACTGACTGGGAATCATCATTCATCTTCACCTTGGCAGGTGATGTTGTCTGATAGCGATGCCAAAGAGTTAAATCATTTGATTGAAGAAGCAAATGAAGTCTATGAAGCATTGATGAGAGATTTGTAGTCAGGTTCTATTGATTGAATAAAGTTATATTCCCTGAAAATTTGTAAATTGGATTGATGCGCCAGGAAGGGGAGCTGATAAAGTGACCTATTCAAGGCGTTTTTTTTGAATGCTCACTCAGATCGGTGATTCATTCAGCCGATGTGTTGCGGTGTAAGCTACTTATTATAAAGTAGTTTGTGTCTTTTTTTTGAGACACAAAGCGCGGCGCAGAAACGAGATTTTGAGCTTGCTTAGATTAACGCACCGAGAGGCAAAGAAGTGCTTGCCAAAGCGATTGTTTGGGCTCATAGTCGGGGGATAGTGAAGGTTTTGGGTGAGGCACAATGATGTCTGCCCGATGATGTTGAACCAATTGGGTGTTGAGCCAATTGATTGTGGAGATGCAGGTTTGATTAGCGTATTCCTTGTAGATGATCATGAGCTGGTTCGCACAGGGATTCGACGTATTATTGAAGACGTCCGTGGCATGAGTGTAGCAGGGGAAGCTGATAGCGGTGAACAAGCGGTAAAATGGTGCCGTAATAATCATGTTGATGTTGTTTTAATGGATATGAATATGCCGGGGATCGGCGGCCTTGAAGCAACGAAAAAAATCCTACGTTACAATCCGGATATTCGAATTATTGTCCTGACTGTACATACCGAAAATCCATTTCCGACCAAAGTGATGCAGGCTGGTGCCGCTGGTTATTTGTCTAAAGGTGCCGGGCCGGATGAAATGGTGAATGCGATTCGGGTTGTCCATAGCGGGCAGCGTTATATTTCCCCCGAAATTGCCCAGCAAATGGCACTGAGTCAGTTTTCACCGGCGTCTGAAAATCCGTTTGCCGATTTATCGGAACGCGAATTACAGATCATGATGATGATCACCAAAGGGCAAAAAGTGACTGACATTTCAGAGCAGCTGAATTTGAGCCCGAAAACCGTTAATAGTTATCGCTATCGCCTGTTTGCTAAGCTGGATATCAGCGGTGATGTCGAGTTGACCCATTTAGCGATACGACACGGAATGCTGGATACTGAGACGTTGTAGTGACTCAAGTCTTTGACCCTTCTTCTTTTTTAGCAACCGTTACTAATCAGCCCGGCGTTTATCGAATGTATAATGCTGAGGCTGAGGTAATTTATGTTGGTAAAGCAAAAGACCTCAAAAAACGGTTATCCAGTTACTTTCGTAAGACACTGGATAACGAAAAAACCAAAGCATTAGTCAGCCATATCGCCAGAATTGATGTAACGGTGACGCATACTGAAACCGAAGCATTGATTCTGGAACACAATTACATCAAGCAATACATGCCTAAATATAATGTGCTATTGCGTGATGATAAATCTTATCCCTATATTTTTGTCAGTGCTCATCGGCATCCGAGAGTATCGGTATATCGTGGTGCAAAAAAGAAAAAGGGTGAGTACTTCGGCCCATATCCTGATGCGGGTGCCGTTCGGGAAACCCTACATTTAATTCAGAAAATATTTCCGGTCCGGCAATGTGAAGACTCTGTCTATAGTCATCGGACCCGTCCTTGCCTGATGTATCAGATTGGTCGGTGTGCCGGTCCGTGTGTATCGGCTTTGATTTCGGAAGAAGCATATCAGGAACTGGTCGACGATCTGCGGCTATTTCTACGTGGTAAAGATCAACAAGTTGTCTCAATGCTGGTGGAAAGGATGACATCCGCCAGTGAGGCATTACGGTTTGAGGACGCCGCGAAATACCGTGATCAGATTCAGGCGATTCGTCGTATTCAGGAACAGCAGTTTGTCTCAGCCGATAGTCTGGATGATATTGATGTGCTGGGATTTGCACAAGAAAATGGCTTAGCCTGTATCCATGTGCTGATGATTCGGCAGGGGAAAATTCTCGGCAGTCGAAGCTTTTTCCCGAAAATTCCCGGTAATACCACGCACGAGGAGGTGTTTGAAAGCTTCCTCAAACAGTATTATCTCTCTCATAATGAATCACGGACATTGCCGACCAAAGTGATTGTCAACCGAGGGTTGCTGGACGATGTCCCGGTTTTCCAAGCGTTGTTGACTGAGATGGCCGGGCGAAAAGTGCAGTTCTTTACTGAGCCGTCGGGGGTTCGCGGACGATACCTGAAGCTGGCGAATACCAATGCTCAGACCGCAATCACCACCCGTCAGAATCATCGTATGACCATTTTACAACGAGTCAAAGCGCTTCAGGATGAATTAGAGATCGAGCAGATTCAGCGGATGGAGTGTTTTGATATCTCTCATACGATGGGGGAAAGTACCATCGCATCCTGTGTCGTCTTTAATCAGGAAGGTCCGGTTAAGCAGGAATATCGTCGCTATAATATTACCGGCATTACGGGCGGCGATGATTATGCGGCAATGGGGCAGGTGCTCGAACGACGGTATTCCAAGCAGATCGATGTTGATAAAATTCCGGATATCATTTTCATTGACGGGGGAAAAGGCCAGCTTTCCCGTGCGCATCAGATTATTTCCCGTTACTGGGACGATTGGCCCAAGCGGCCTTTATTGATGGGGATTGCTAAAGGGGTGACCCGTAAACCGGGCTTGGAAACCTTGCTGACTGTCGAAGGCGATGAATTTCATCTGGCAAGTGATGCCCCCGCATTACATTTAATTCAACATATCCGTGATGAAAGTCATAACCATGCCATTAGTGGTCATCGCAACAAACGCGGAAAAACCCGGCGAACAAGTGCATTGGAAGGGATTGAAGGCGTCGGGCCGAAACGGCGTCAGGCGTTGTTGCAATTTATGGGCGGACTTCAGGAATTGAAGCGTGCCAGTGTCGAAGAAATCGCCAAAGTTCCGGGGATCAGTCGGTCTTTAGCAGAAAATATCCATCAAGCATTGAAACAGTAGCGAAAATACAGCAACATAACAGCGCAAACAATAAGAGCGAAGCATATGCGTTTAAATATCCCCAATATATTATCCCTGATTCGGCTTTTCCTCATTCCGGTGTTCGTGATCGCTTTTTATTTACCTTATAGCTGGTCTTCTTTTGCGGCGGCTGTGGTGTTCTGGATTGCGGGGCTTACCGACTGGTTGGATGGGATGCTCGCGAGAAAATTACAACAAACCTCTCGTTTCGGTGCTTTTATCGACCCAGTGGCCGATAAAGTATTGGTTGCGACAGCATTGATTTTGATTACAGAATACTTTCATAGCATTTGGATTACCATTCCTGCGGTGACCATGATTGCCCGAGAAATCATTATTTCAGCACTGCGGGAGTGGATGGCAGAAATCGGCAAGCGGGCAAGTGTTGCGGTGTCCTGGATTGGTAAAGTGAAAACAATGACTCAGATGTTTGCGTTGCTCGCGTTAATCTGGCGCTATGATGACTGGATGATTTGGCTGGGATATATCTCCATTTATGTCGCAACAATTCTGACCTACTGGTCGATGTGGCAATATTTACTTGCTGCAAAAGATGACCTGTTGAGTGAAGAAAATCATTAATAGCACGCTATTTCCCATAATGAACCCTGATATGGCGACTTCCATCTCAGGGTTTTTTAATGTCATATTATAAGCCGTTGAATTTTATCACTTCATTGCATCATGAGTGACATTGATTTAATCATGCACATTGAATCAAATGATACTTTTCTACCATCTTGGCCGGACAAATGTCGATGACTCTATTAGTTATCCACAAAATCTGTGGATAAGATGTTTTAAAGGCAGTGAGTAAGAATAACTTCCTGATTTAAAAAATGAACGTGCACAAAAAAAGAACATTTTGTGCACGGATTTGGCGCGTCAGAATTGGGTGCTTTTTTTGAATTGAACCAAGACTTTACCTTCTTTGCTCAGTACCGCTTTCAACATATATTCTATCGATAGTGCAAGTGAAACATTCAGCACGACAAAAATCGCAATCATAATCATGAACTGGTATTTGGCGGCAATAAATGGCGATGCGCCACCTAAAATTTGTCCCGTCATCATCCCTGGTAATGTCACCAATCCAATACTCGCCATTGATGCTAAGATCGGTGCGTTGGCTTTTTGGATTGCATTCTGAATAAACGGCCGTGAAGCATAGCGGGGAGAGGCTCCTAAAGAGAGTGCCGCTTCGTATTCACTGCGGCGTTCCTGATAGGCGGTAAAAAGATTTTGCAGGGCGACAATATTGCCGCTCAGTGTATTCCCCATCAACATGCCGGCCAAAGGGATCATGTACTGGGTGTTATAAAACGGAACCGGTTGAACCATCAACAGACACAGCACGGCTAACATAGGTAATAAGCCGATCATCATCCCCGTCATCAGCGGAATGATTAACCGCTGTTTAGGCAGATGGGCTTTTGACAGAATCGCGCTGGCACCAACGCCGAGAATGACGAATAACCAACAGACATTGACAACAAGACTGTTGAGTGCGAATAGATACTCGAGATAAATTCCGACCAGACCCAGTTGTAGCGCCATCCGGCACACCGAGATCACAATATCTTTGTTGATCATCAATCGGTAGTGGAAACTCATCGTGATCGGAATCAGCAGTGTCAGGCTAAATATTGCCAACTGCCACCAAGAAATATCAATGACACTATTCATGTTAAGCGGTTAAATTGAACAACGGAATGGTTACTCTATCTGAATTCAGGGGATCACCACAACTGGTTATTTTTACGGAGCAAACTGTTCGATGAGCGGGGCATGTTTGGATTGATATAAAGCCTGTTTGAGTTTCCCTTGCTGCTGATAGCGCAATAACAATTGTTTGAGAGGATGTTGCAGCGCCGCGGCGCTCATTCCGGGGCGCAGCGTCGGCTCATAGAGGAGTTGCAGTAAGACGATATCCAAAGGCGAGAGAAAATCATCAGGGGTTTTATCGTTGAATATTGAAGGGTAAACCTGTTCCGAATCATTGAAGAGTCCGAGTGCCTGAGTCGATTCTTCGATAATACATCCGAGTAATTTGCCGTGAGCGCGCGCTTGATCGACGGGAATAATGACTGTTGCGTGACGGATTTCATGACTGTCGGGATCGACCTTTACGCCAAACATACAGACGGAACCATAGGTATTTTTTAATGCTTGTTCCCCAAGCTCAGTACGAATAATGCTTTGCCATTGAGACTGGCGCGTAAAATACCAAATAAAGTTGGCATCGGCTCGTTGTGTAACAATCGAGATCGGCAGATGTGTCAGTTGTTCGAGATGAGTCAAATGGAGACGTGCCATTTTCTCATGTAATGCCTGATCACCGACATCATGCTGGAACCACACCCGAATAGGGTGAGTCCATTTAGCGAGACGCGGTGTTTTTACCGAGGTAAATTCGTATTCGAGTGCGACATGGTTGAAAGCATTCTGAATGAATGTCGGGCGTTCCCATGTCGGTTGCTCAGCGAGCACCGTATGGCTGAAGCTTATGGTGATCAGCAGCCGGCACAATGATCGCCATCGCATATTAATCTTCCGTTCCGAACTCTGGGATTCTGCTGAAGTGACTTTCGATCATGCGTTGTGTGACGATGTGTTGTGGATTGGACAGCACATCTTCGGTATAACCGGATTCGACCACTTTACCTTCGTGCATGACGATAACCTTATCGGTAATATGTTTAATCACCCCAAGATGCTGAGACACATAGACGAAGGACACCCCCATTTCATCCTGTAATTCCATCAACAGATTGATAATCTGCGACCGCATTGCCATATCCAGACCATTCAATGCTTCATCGGCAACAATGATGGAGGGCTGCAAAATCAGGGCTCTGGCGAGACATACCCGCTGTTTTTGACCGGTTGCCAGCATCTGAGGATAAAAGTAAGCATGCTCGGGCAGCAGACCGACTCGCAATAAAGTATCTTTTACCCGCTTCTGGCGTGCCTCGGGCAACATTTCTGTATTCCGTTTCAGCGGCCCTTCCAAAATACGTCCAATCTGAATTTTTGGATTCAGCGATGTATTCGGATCCTGAAAAATCATGCGGATGAGCTTACATCGGGTGGCATAATCTTTATGCTCCAGACGCTCGCCATTGACCCGAATTTCTCCTGTTGTCGGTTCGACCATACCGGATAACATCCGCGCAAGGGTAGACTTGCCCGAACCGTTTTGTCCGATGAATCCAATTGTTTGCCCGACTTCCAGCGTAAAATTGACCGACTCGACAGCATGATGCACTTTCTTCTTAAATAGGCTGGGACGAGTAATAAAAGTCTTCGATAAATCAGAAACTTCTAACAGCGGAATCGTCATTGTGTCTCTTCCATATTCAGCGGGTAGTGGCAGGAGTATTTGTGATTCTTAATCCAGCGGCTTTTCGGCATTTCAACACACTGACGTTGCGCGTAAGGGCATCTTGGACCGAGGCGACAGCCAATCGGCAAATGTTGCAGCGGTGGAATGGAACCCGGCAATGAGTTTAATTTCTGCTTATGTGGGATTGATGCACTGAAATCCGGCATCGCCGTCAGCAGGGCGACCGTATAGGGGTGTTTGGGGGTGGCCAGAATATTATGAGTCATTGCGGACTCGATTGACTGACCACAGTACATAACCGTGATACGGTGTGCCCACTGAGTGATCGTGGTCAGGTCGTGCCCGATCAGTAGAATCGTCGTGTTATTGACCTGATTCATTCGGCTTAACAGGCGCAGTATTTGTGACTGTGTAATAGGATCGAGGTCATTGGTCGGCTCATCTGCAATCAATAATTTGGGTTGGGTGGCAATCGCCATGGCGATCATCACTTTCTGGCATTCACCATCAGTAATTTCATAGGGATAACTTTTTAAAATACGGTGGTGATCTTTAATCCCGACTTTATGCAGTAAAGCAATGGCCTGCTTTTTACGCCATGAAAAGCGTTGCCACCATGGCCCTTTATATGTGTGAGAAGGAATGGCTTCAATTAACTGCTTGCCCACCTCATCTGAGGGGTCAAGACAAGTGGAGGGCTCCTGAAAGATCATCGCAATATCCCGGGCGATGACCCGTCGCCGCTCTCGCGGCGTGAGTTGCAGCAGATCGATATTACCCAACCTCATCCGATCGGCTGTAATACGCCAATTCTCTTTACACACCCCCACAATGGCTTTGGCGACCAGACTTTTACCTGAACCTGACTCACCCACCAAACCACGAATTTCACCTTCACTCATGGTTAGGCTGATACGATCAACTGCTTTGACGAGCCCTTGTGGTGTATCGATTTCAATCGTCAGATGACGAATATCCAGCATTGGCATTATTCGACCCCCTCGTTGAGTGATTGGCGAGCCCCTTCACCGACAAGATTGACAGTAATAACCGTAAACATGATTGTCAATCCGGGGAGGACGACGGTCCAGGGGGCCAGATATAGCAGCTCTACGGAGTCTCCCAGAATCGCGCCCCACTCAGAAGTGGATGACTGAGCACCTAATCCGAGAAAACCAAGTGAGGTAATATCCAGAATAGCAACCGTCATTGCAAAGTTAATCTCTAATACAATGGTCGATAAAATATTGGGCAAAATAGAGTACCACAGCAGATAGATATCTTTTGCGCCGTCTAGTCTGGCGGCCATAATGTAATCTTTTCCGACTTCATTGTGGACTGCGGTATAGGCTGAGCGAATAAAGCGGGGAATCAAAGCCAGTCCGATTGCCAGCAGAATATTGGACTCACCGACGCCAAGAATGGCAACAAAAATAATCGCGAGCAGGAGCGACGGAATCGACATGACGGTATCCATCAAGTGATTCAGAATACTGGAAATCAATCCCGAGGTCATGCCTGCGGCGATACCAATGATAGAACCGACACATGTCGCAAATATGGTCAGAAGTACGGCATTGCCAAACGAGTGCCGGGCCCCTTCAATTAAGCGAGAGAGAATATCCCGGCCGAGATCATCGGTACCGAAAAAATACTCGACCGAACCTGCCGGATCCCAGGAAGGCGGAATCAGCAAATGACTGGTGTGTGCCTGAGCATCATGTGGGGAAATCCAAGGTGCAAATACCGTGATGATAATCAGAGCAAGCAGACACCAGAGTCCGAACATCGCCAGATTGTTCTGGCGAAAACTCCGCCAAAACCGTTCGAACTGAGTCGGGATATGCTCTTCCTGATAGATATTATTTGTTAGCATACCAAGCTTTCCTTACGAACGGATTGATCAGAGCGCCGAGCAAGTCAGATAAAATATTGGCGGTGAGAACCAAGGTGGAGACTGAAATCACCCCGGCTTGAATCGAGACTAAGTCCTCGTTTGCTAACGCATCCAGTAGCCATCTGCCGATCCCAGGCCAGTTAAAGATGGATTCGGTGATAATCGCGAATGTCAGCATGGTTGAGAGTTGGACGCCAAACTTAGGGATAATCGGCGGAATCGCATTGCGCAGCACATGTTCTCTGATGATTTGATATTGCGAAAGACCGCGGATCCGTGCCACTCGGATGTAATTCTGGTTCATCACATCGGCTACCGAGGTCCGCATTAAGCGAATGACCTGTGTGGTCGGAGCCAGAGCCAGTACGGTACATGGGAGGATCAGATGAGAAATCACACTTTGGAGGATCTGAGGACGATAGACGCTTTTTGACAGAAAAGCATCAATCAGGGTAAAACCTGTGACGTGCTGAATGTTATACAGCAAGTCATAACGGCCAGAGACCGGGAAAATTTCATAATTCAGTGAAAATACCAGCAGCAGCATCAGTGCGATCCAGTAAATCGGTGCAGAGTAGCCACACATTGACACAAAAGAAATCACGGTATCGATCCACTTTCCTTGCTTCATACCAGCCAAGGTCCCGATCGGGATACCGATCATTAATGAAATCAGAAAGGCAAACAGACAGAGTTCCAGTGTGGCAGGAAAGACGATGGCTAATTCATCGATGACCGGCGTTCCCGAATGGTTGATACCAAAATTGAGCTGGCTGATTTCCGATACATAAGTCAGCCAGCCTTGCCAGAAATTCTCCAGTGCCCAGTGTGAGTAGGGATCGAATCTGAGAATGCTGTATCCGACTAACGTCAAAATCAACAATGTGATAATAAAAAGATTAAATTTACGGATTGCATAGAGCAGCATTATTTGATCCTCTCAACCAGATTAAAAGGCTGCACATTGAATGGACTCAGCTGAAAACCGGTCAATGAATCATTATATGCCTTAAATTGCATTCCGTGAGCGATAGGGATCACCGGGAACTCTTGGTTGATGATATTTTGCGCCTGCTTGTAAAGGTTAAGGCGATAACGATGACGATCCACTTCTAATGCGAGATTGAGCAGGAAATCAAAATCTTCATTACACCATTGAGAGAGATTGATACCTTCTTCTCGCGCATCACAAGAGAGAATCGGGCGCAGAAAACTATCCGGATCGCCTGTTCGTCCTGACCAGCCGGTCAGATATAAGTCAACATCGGTATAATCAGAGCGATTTTGTCGGTCAATCCGTTCTTCAGGGATGAGGTGTAATGTAATACCGATATCTTTCAGATTCGCCTGAATGAGCTCGGCGGTTTTTCGCGGACTTGGATTATAGGCTGTGGGTTCAAGCGGAACCAACATGGAAAGTTCTAATCCGTTGCTGAAGCCGGCATCCCGTAACAGACCGAGTGAATAACTGCGATCATAACGCACCTGCACCGCATCTTTCTGATAGGCCCAGGAGGTCGGAGGCAGAATATTATAGGCAATCCTGCCGGTGCCGTAATAAACGGAATCTAAGATATTTTGCCGGTTAATGGCGAAACTCAGTGCTTTACGCACCCGGGGATCACTGATGGCCGGGTGAGTCGTATTGACGGCGATGAAAGAGACATTCATGGCTGGTGTCGAGCTCAGCGAAATATGTTTTTGCTGTTCAATAATCGGAATTTGGCTCGAAATCGGAGTGCTGAGTACGTCGCACTCGTTACGCAGCAGTTTTGCCAGCGTACCGGTACCACGCTGTGCAATATCAAAAACGACCTGTTGCATTTTGGGCAGGCCTTTCCAGTAAAGCGGATGCCTTTTGAGCCGGATAAAGTCGCTCACTTGCATTTCATCCAGATAGAAAGGCCCCGTACCGACCGGATGCGTGTCAATCATTGCTTTTTCATCAGCATAAATCAGTTGATCGGCATACTCTTTAGAGAGAATCACGGCATGGGTCGTCGAGATATTGGCCAGAAAACTATTGTCGGGACGTTGTAACGTGAATTGAACCGTATAGGGATCAATGGCATCAACACTTTTGACCAGATGTTTAAAATTAATGCCGGCAAACCACGGATAGCTACTGTTTCCGACATTATGAAATGGGTTATATGAGCTCAGGATACGATCAAAGCTAAATACGACATCTTCAGCATTGAGATTCCGTGATGGACTGAACCATTTCGTCTGTTGAAAAGGAACATGTTTACGGAGATAGAAGGTGTACACTGTGCCTTGTTCATTCACCGTCCAACGTTCAGCCAGATTCGGTGAAGGGCGCTGTGTTTTCGGATCCAGCACCAGCAGCGTGTCATAAATTTGCGGACCGAGGGCTTCTGCGGTAATACCACTATCTACTAATTGCGGGTTCAGGGTATCCGGCGTTCCCTGCCCACAGTAGACGAAGCCTGTCTGTCTGATTTCGCTATGATCGGTATTCTGGTCGTTGCAGCCTGCTAAGAGTCCCAGACCACAGAAACTCAGGGTGAGTTTTATCAGTATTTTCATTTTAAAAGCGAATATATGAAACGAGGCCCTTTAAGCCACAGAAATCTGCCTCAAACAAGCGGCTAATTTACCACTTTTGTATGAGTGAACCAATGAAAAACACATTGAAATTGATTCATAACTTACTCATTTTTAGTTGTGAGCTGATATTTTCGGATAAGACCTCTCAGTTGATGATAGCTTAATCCGAGTAACCGGGCGGCATTTTTTTGATTATATTTGGCTTGTATCAGTGCTTGCATAATCACATGGCGCTCTTGAGTGTCCACCCATGACCTGAAGTTGAGCGGAAAGGTAATATCATTTGCGTGGTGGGGCTCTTTCGTCGCGGGGATGGATTGTTCCGTATCTACATCCGTGTCATCTGGCGTACTGTTGTCACCCGCTGTTTGCTGCCATTGGCATTGAAATGGATCCAGTACGAAGTCATCAATGGGATGATCGACGGAACGATGTTGGTAGACTGCACGCTCGACCACATTTTTTAATTCGCGGATGTTTCCGGGCCAGTGATAGCTCAGTAATTTATCGCGAGCTGACGGACTGAATCCCGGAAAGTAGGGAAGTTCGATTTCGTGACACATCCGTATGGCGTAGTGTTCGGCAAGCAGTAAAATATCTTCTGTTCTTTCCCGAAGCGGCGGCAGATGAATCACATCAAAGGCTAACCGATCCAATAAATCTGCGCGGAATTCTTGACGTTCGGCCATGGAGACTAAGTCACCATTGGTCGCGCATATCAGACGGACATCTGTTTTGAGGGTTTTTGAACCGCCGACGCGTTCATATTCACCATACTCAATGACTCGTAAAAGCTTCTCTTGAACATTGAGGGGGGCCGCTGCCAGCTCGTCAAGAAACAGACTGCCATGCTCTGCCCGTTCAAAGCGGCCCTGATGACGACCTTTGGAGCCGGTAAAAGCGCCCGCTTCATGGCCAAAGAGTTCTGAGTCAATCACGCCTTCGGCAAGCGCAGCACAATTGAGAGAGATCATCGGATGTTCCCAGCGCCCGGACAAATAATGGATACGTTGCGCGATGAGTTCTTTACCGGTGCCCCGTTCTCCCAAAATGAGTACCGGTCGATTGATTTGCGCCAGATGAGATGCTTTTTCCAGTACGGCCAGAAAATAGGGGGATTCACCAATCAGATTAATTTTCATGGATTGTTCCGAATCAACAAATAATGGTCAGATTAACCAAAAAGTGGTGATAAATACAAACCTCATTGAGAGGGATGACCCGATAAAACATTAATGCTTTGATTTTTATCGTTTTTTAAATATGGCACAGGTTTTGAATACTCTTAACAGGCATATCATATCCACCGATCATATCAATGAAGAGGAACATCACATGGGCATTTTTTCCCGATTTGCAGATATTGTAAATTCTAATATCAGTGCATTACTTGATAAAGCAGAAGACCCTGAAAAAATGATTCGTCTGATTATTCAGGAGATGGAAGACACCTTGGTTGAGGTCCGTAGCCATTCAGCCAAAGTGCTGGCAGATAAAAAAGAGTTGTTGAGAAAAATCGAATCACTTGAGAGTCAGATTGAAGAATGGACACAAAAAGCGTCTCTGGCACTGACGAAAGAGCGAGAAGATCTGGCACGAGCTGCACTGATTGAAAAACAAAAATTGCAGGACATGGTGAAAGGTTTAAAAACCGAGTTCACGCTGGTTGAAGAGACCATGGATAAACTGGCCGATGAAATCACCAAGTTAGAAACTAAAATTACTGAAACCAGAGCCAAGCAGAAAGCAATGATGATTCGGGCTCAGACGGCAGGTAAGCGTCGCGATGTTCAAAAGCATTTACACCACAACCGCACTGAAGAAACGATGGCAAAGTTTGATCAGTTTTCAAGACGTGTTGATGAGCTTGAAGCTGAAGCGGATATTTACGATCAAACCGGCAATGGCAAAACGTTGGAACAAGAGTTTGCCGATCTTCAGGCACAGGATGAAATTGACAGTGAGCTGGCGAAGTTAAAACAGGCACTGAAAAAAAATCAGTCAGAATAAGGAATAACTATGTTAGTGATGCTTGTTTCTGTGCCACTCATCGTCTTTATGGTGGTGGTGGCCCCTTTATGGCTCATTCTGCACTATCGAAGTAAAAAACGTTCGGAGGGGGGACTGAGTCAGGACGACTATGAACAATTGGCGGCTTTATCAGCGAAAGCCGATGCGCTGAAACAGCGTATTCATACGTTAGAAACCATCTTGGATGATGAGACGCCGAACTGGAGGTCACATTATGACGGCGCATAAATCTCTGTACCGGGATCCTCGGCATGGCAAAATATCAGGTGTGTGTGCCGGGCTGGCGAATTACTTTGAACTGGAAGCCTGGTTAGTCAGAATCATTGTCCTGTCGGCAACATTATTAGGCGGTGGATTTCTGGTCATTCTGACGTACATTGCGCTCAGTCTCATGTTGGAAAAACAACCGGAAGATTATGAGCAGACCGTGCAGATGCAGCGTGAACATAAACTGAAACGTCAGCCATGGAAGCAAGGTGCTTCAGCGCATCAGCTAATCAATAATTTAGCGCAGGAGTTTGATAAGGTTGAAGCGAAAGTCTGTCAGATTGAGGCTTACGTAACATCGGATGCATTCAAAGTTAATAAGGCATTCCGAGATTTATAATCGATCAATGGTTGCCTGAGACCAGAATAGCCATCAGTTCAGAGAGTCTCCGGTGTTGAATATTTCAAGCACCGGAGCGTGCTATCTACGAGCATATTGATCGGGTCAGTCAGAGAGACTGCCGAGTGCTGCCTGATAACGTTCGAATCCTGCTTCCAGATCGGCAATTAAATCATCGGTATCTTCGAGGCCGATATGAAGCCGAATCAGGGTTCCCGTAAAGTGGGGATGAGCAACCGTGCGTAATGCATTGAAACTTTTCGGTTCATTGGCAAGAATGAGACTTTCAAACCCACCCCATGAATACCCCATACTGAAATGTTGCATGTTATCGAGCAAAGCGGTCGTTGCTCGCGGATGACTGGTTTTCAGGACAAACGAGAACAGCCCGTTGCCGCCGGTAAAATCGCGTTGGAAATACGCATGTCCCGGACAGGTTTCCAGAGCCGGATGGCGTACATGATCAACTTCCGGGCGTTCTGCCAGCCAGCGCGCGATTCTTAAACTGTTTTCAGCATGTTGTTTCAATCTGACATCCAGTGTCCGGATGCCGCGCAAACCCATATAAGCATCGTCAGGGGAGACACATTGCCCCATTAAGTAGCTTTGTTCCCGTAGTTGAGCCCAGCATTTTTCATTGGCGACCGCCGTCCCCAGCATGACATCCGAGTGACCGACAATATATTTGGTTGCCGCTTGTACCGAAATATCGACACCATGCTCGAAAGGTGAAAAATTCACCCCTGCACCCCAAGTGTTATCGAGAATCACGATGATATCGTGTGCATGAGCAATCCGGGAAAGTGTCGGGATGTCCTGAACTTCCATCGTGACTGAGCCGGGAGACTCAGTAAACAGAACCTTGGTATTTGGTTGAATAAGTGATTCGATATCAGCCCCGATCATCGGATCGTAATAGGTGGTCTCAATCCCCATTTTTTTGAGTATGACATCGCAGAAGTTTCGGGTTGGCTCATAACAGGTATCGACCATCAGGATATGGTCTCCCGTGGCGACAAACGACAGTATCGCATTGGTAATGGCCGCTGTACCGCAAGGATACAGAGCGCATCCGACGCCGCCTTCGATATCGGTCATGGCTTCTTGGAAAGCGAAATGTGTATTGGTGCCGCGGCGACCATAAAATAAGGTTTTGTTGGCCCGATTGAGGATCGCATGATTTTTGTCTGAGACGGAATCAAAAATAATCGAAGAGGCTCGTTGTATTGGCGGATTGACCGCGCCTTGCGTCCACTCCTTATTGCGCCCTGTGGCCACATACTTGGTTTTTTTTCCTTCTGACATGCAAAGTCCTTTCAGGCAGATTCAGTGTTTGTTTATTTAAAATTCAGTGTTTATTTAAAACATGGGAGAGATGTAGATTTCAACCCTGAGCATGAAAAAAGTCATAATAACGGGTTAAAAAGATAGAAAATCCGTTCTAACAGACGGTTGTAATGAGGGCGGTTTTGCCAATTCTCATCTGTCACGGGATAAGACTGCTGGATATATTCATCCTGCAATTGAGATAGTTTTTGGGTAAATTCAATATCATCAACGGCCAGCGTGACTTCAAAATTTAACCATAGACTTCGCATATCCATGTTGACGGTGCCGACCAGACAAAATTGTTGGTCGATAACAACGGATTTGGTGTGGAGCAGGCCCCCATAAAACTCATAGATGGCGATACCGATGTCGAGCAACTCGCCGTAAAAAGAGCGAGATGCCCATTTGACCATCGTTGAGTCATTTTTGTGAGGGATAATGAGGTCAATTTTAATGCCTCGTTGTGCTGCAGTTTTCAGTGCAGAAAGCAGCTCAGAGCTGGGTACGAAATAAGGGGTCGTGATTCGAATCGACTGATTCGACTGATGAATCGCGAGGATCAATGCCTGAGAAATCAAGTATTCGGGCATGCCCGGGCCGGAGGGGACAACCTGAATCGGATGGCGAGGTAACCCCGCATCGATGCGGCACTGAGGAATCTGCGGAAACTCTCTGACACCTGTTTCAAACTCCCAGTCCCAGCAATGGATCGCTGCCAGTACATTCACCGTCGGCCCGGTGAGGCGCACCATAATATCAATCCACTGACCGACACCGGAGTCTTGTTTGAAAAACGCTGGATCCACCAGATTCATTGAACCGGTGTAAGCCACCATGTCGTCAATCACAATAATTTTTCGGTGTTGGCGGAGATCGAGACGATGTAAAAAAATACGCCACGGCCGGACTTCGAGTGCCTGAACGATTTGGATGCCGGCATCGGTCATCATCTGATACCAATGACTTTTGATAAAGCGATGGCTGCCCGCAGAATCAAGCAGTATTTTGACGTTAACACCTCGTTTCACTGCCTGTATGAGACTTGAGGCGACAGCATCTGCCAAGCCGCCAACATGCCAGATATAGAAAACCATGCGGATCGAACGCTGTGCTTGTTCAATATCGGTAATAATCGAATTCAGAATAACTTTTGGATCGCGCTGGAGAGCCAGTGTGTTACCGCTGAGCGCCGGAATCCCCATACGATGATTACAAAGTTCATCGATTTTATAGATATGTGCGCCCATATTTTCTGTAATGTGCGCCTGACAGTGATTCAGTTGCGTAAACCATTCACCGAAAGAAGGGGACATCGCTTTTGCTCGTTCAGCCCTTTTTCTTCCCAGGTTTAGTTCGCCGAACAGGAAATAGCAGAACACGCCAAGAATGGGCAGAATATAGATCACCATCAGCCAAGCCAGAGAAACACTGACGGCTCTCTTTTTAAAGACAATCCGGAATGTCACCAGCGCGACCAGTAACCAATAGATACCAATGCTGACTAAAGTGAGGATGTGATAAATTTTATCCATATACCGTTGCATATCTGCTTTATATCTTCAGGGATATTAAAGTGAAAGTATCGTTTAGGGAAGCAAGATTGATGGGCTTCCATCAATTGTTACAATTGATGGAAGCAGGGAGCGAAGGTATTGGCAGCACATTCTCGTGTGCTTTGACACTTGAAGCGTCGGGTCTTTGCAGCGCTAGCCTCTGAGTTTAAATTGTTGAATCAAACGATTCAGTTGTTCAGATTGCTCTGTGAGTTCTTGTGCCGAACGCGCACACTGATCTGAATTGGAGGTATTTTGATGGGTGACTTCATCAATCTGATGGATTCCCAGATTAATTTGTTCTGCCCCTGTTGCCTGTTCTGTTGAGGCTTGAGCGATTTCATTCACTAAAGTAGAGGCTTCGCTAATACTACGTACTATCTGATTTAAGGCTTCTGCAGTCTGCTCGGAAAGCACAATGCCGCGCTGAGTTCTCTGCGATGATGTTTCGATAAGCGATGCCGTTTGCTGGACCGCTTTGGCACTGCGGGCGGCCAGTTGTCTCACTTCATCGGCGACCACTGCAAAACCGCGTCCTTGCTCTCCGGCCCGGGCCGCTTCGATGGCGGCATTGAGTGCCAGTAAGTTAGTTTGTTCGGCAATTTCTTCAATCGATTGAATGATCTGATTGATATCATGACCTGAGGATTCGATGTCGCGCATTGCATTGCGTAATTCAGTCATCAGTTCATTGCCATCTTCTGCGGAGCGGAGTGTTTGTTGTGATAAGGTTCGTGCTTGCTCTGCGTGGGTTGAGCTTTCTTTAATTTGTGCCGCAATCTGCGCAATTGTGGCACTGATTTCCGTAATTGAAGAAGAGGAGTGCGTGGCACCGTTGGCTAAATCCTGACTCAGTTCAGAGATAGTATCTGCGTTTTGGGTAATGACATGTGAGCGGTGATTGATCTGACTGACCAAGGTATTTAAGTCATCGACCATTTGGCTTAAGGCATGACCAAGCTGATCTTGATCCGAAGCGAGTTCTACCGTGAGGTTGAGATCCCCCCGGGAAATCTGCTCAGCAACGGAGACCTGTTTTTGTAAGCTGTCAGCCATATTGTCCAGCGCATTCGATAACTGCCCAACTTCATCCGCTGCATGATAGTTCAGCCGGTGATGGAATTGACCGCTGGCAATTGATTTCGACATATTGACTGCTGCTAAAATCGGACGCGCTAGCGTTTTCGCCATCAGGAACAAGACTCCGATTGCCAGCATTGTAATACCCAAACCAATGATGATTTGCCAAGTCATGTTCTGCTGATTGTTTGTCATCAACTGTTGTGACAACTGATTGACATTCTCCAGCACTAAATCCCGGTCAACACGCACCAGAATGAACCAAGTCACGCCACTATTTCCTAATGAAATCGGCACATATATTTTGATGAGCTCTTCTTGGTCACTGGCCTGAGTAAACGCTTGTTTCTGCTGAATGACCTTCATGACCTCATCACTCTCATTACCAAATAAATCACGGACAGATTTGCCGATGAATGCGGGCTTTTGGCTGTCAGCAATGACGAGTCCGGTATCGGTCAGAATTGAAACCTGTGATTGGCCATTATAAAGCTGAGCTGAGATTTCTTGGCTGAGTTGTTGAACAAAATCAAGGTGATAGTCGGTACCGACTACACCCTGGAATTGACCATTAACCATGATGGGGGCGGATAGTGTTGCAAGCCAGACATTTTTACCTTGAACAACATAAGGTAAGGGAGCGGTGACGGTTTCACGCAAGGTTTGTTCCGGAACCTGATACCAAGCGCCTTTAATGACACCATTCGGATGTGCTTCTGTTGAATCATATTCAACCAAGGGTTGCACATCGATTTTGCCGGACTCATCACGTGTCCAATAGGGGGTATAACGTCCGGTTTTTTTATTGTTACCGTTCAGTCCGTTAGCGTACAGATTATCTTGGCCGTCAAAAGCATTGGGGGCCCAGCAGCTGTATGTACCATTGAGGTCAGGATTATTTTTGAGAATCTCGACGAGCATATCATTAAATGATTTTCGGGTCAGTTGCTCGGTCTGATGCGTGATTTGGTAGGTTTTTGCCGCAGAAGCAACTTCAGCCAGTGTCCGGGCGGCATTAAGGCCTTTCTCAAGACGTCTGCTGATAGACTGAGCATAAGTTGATGCGGTTGCTTCGACTTTGCTGATGGTTGTCTGCTTGACAATTGTTGACACTTGGCGGGAAACAAGTTGCTGCGTTGCTGAAGAAGAATAAACACCATAGCCAACTAAAATACCGGAAGTGATAAACAAACAAATACCAGCTGCGAGTGCGATTTTGGTCTGAATCGACTTAAATGTCATAAAATTATTTTCCTACACAATGATTCGATTTAACCAATGCATGATATCTCCGGGGGATGACACCAGCGCTTCATTGGCCTATTGAAACAGTCAATGTTTTCTATATTTTTTGCACTTTAGGCCTGATGTCATACATCGAATAAGATGCATACTTCATTAAATCGAACAGAAATGGACAAAATATAGCCTGATCGTGATTAAATTGATTACATTTATTGTATGAATGATAAATCGATTTTTGTCTAGCCGACGGGTGTGGTTCAAACCTTCAGGTTCCTTCTAATGATAGGTGAATGTTCTCGGAATTTATAAATTTTGATGATAATTAATTGTGATTGACCTCTATTTTATGATTTATAGAACAAATGAGTAAAGAGACGCTGTCACGTGTGAAAAAAGAACAAGATGAAGAGAGAGTCAGGGATTTTGAAAGATGTTCTTGTGGTTTATTGGTTAAAAGAAGGATAAATCATGAGGTGTCTGGTTAAAAAAGCGGCATATAACTCGATAAAATAGGACACTATCAATAAATAAGACCGCTGGGCCTTCCAATTTTAAGGACAAACTGTTTTACTTGCCACGCTTTGAGAATCAGTAGAATTTTGATTGAGTGTACACTTTATTTTACACCTGTCTGATGCTCTTCAGGGTAAACACAACATTGCATAAAATTGGTATAAAAATATGGCAAGTAATACAAGAGGTCATTTTTCTTCGAAACTTGGCTTTATTATGGCTGCTGCCGGTTCAGCGGTCGGTCTGGGGAATGTCTGGGGATTTCCCACCAAAGCAGCCAGTAACGGAGGTGCTGCTTTTTTAGTGATCTATCTGGTCATGGTCTTTTTGCTGGCATTTCCGATGCTGGTGGCTGAACTGACGATCGGGCGTCACGGGCAGGCTAATCCCATTTCCTCCTTAAAGTCGATCTGGAACAAAAACCGTGCCCTAGCCGGTGGGTTCGGATTGATTGCGATTGTAACCGCATCATTCATTCTGAGCTTCTATTCCATTCTTGCCGGGTGGCTGGTGAGTTATGCCATCGCTCCGGCTATTGATTTGGCTGGATTTCATCAAGTCTCGCATTGGCTGGTAGATTTTGGCGTTTCGCGGAATTTGGTTTTTACCGTTATTTTCTCGCTGTTAACCATTTTGGTGGTGCTGCGGGGGGTTGCCGATGGGATTGAGCGCTGGTCAACACGACTGATGCCGCTGTTATTCGTGTTATTCGGGGTGATGATTCTCTATATCCTCACTCAGGACGGGGCGATGGAAGGACTGAAGATGTATTTAGTCCCGGATCTGTCTCAGCTTCGCGGCGGACTGTTTGTCGATGCTATGGGGCAAGCCTTCTTTTCGCTGTCGTTGGGCTGTGGTTCGATGATGGTTTACGGTTCGTATCTGAAAAAAGATGTCAATCTTCCCAAGATTGCAGCGCAAGTGGCTTCGATTGATACCGGGGTTGCTTTCTTTGCCGGGTTGTTGATTTTACCGGCCATGTATGTTGCTAAAACCAATGGTGTTGATATTTTCACGGAAAGCGGTGCATTGAAAAGCTCCGGTGATTTGGTGTTTAAAGTATTACCCGCAATGTTTGAGACGATGGGCAATATCGGGGTCTTACTCGGATTCGGCTTTTTCGTGTTAATGGTGATTGCGGCGCTGACGTCGTCAATTTCGATGCTTGAGGTGCCGGTTTCCTGTGCTCAGGATGAACTCGGATGGCAGCGTTCTAAAGCGACCTGGCTGATCGGCGGATTCATTCTGTTGATAAGCGTTGTCATCTGCTTCAATTTTGATCAGCTTTTTGGTTTGGTTGCTGATGTTACGACCGTTTATATGCAACCATTGCTTGGTGTTGCTTGGGCGATTGTGGTTGGATGGATTTGGCATCGTAATAAACTGCTTAATGAAATTAAACAAGGTTATCCGGAGATCGAACAAGGATTCTTTTGGAAGATCTGGCCGTGGTATGTCCGTTTCATTTGTCCGGTTGCGATTATCATGGTGTTTGTTTACCCATTAATCTGATGGTCCGGTTGAGATTTTTCGTCAAAACACCTTCCCCCGGGAAGGTGTTTTTATAAGTGGCGGTTTTGTTTCTCTCACTTTCCCTCTATACTCCACCGCCTGACGTGGAGGAGACCGTGTTCCGTATCTTATTTGTTCATTCTGATTTTGTATTAATTCACAAATATCCCGGTGTTTCGGTCCATAAAGACGATGGAGATACCATGCTCGTGCATGAGGTCAGTCGCCAACTGGGCGGTGCGCCGCTTTATCTGGTCCATCGACTGGACAAGATGACGTCCGGGCTATTGTTGTTGGCTCGTTCTGCTGACGCTGCCCGGGAGTTATCGACGTGTTTTGCTGAGCGGATGGTTGAGAAATACTATCTGGCGATTGGCAGTAAAAAACCGAAAAAGAAGCAGGGGATGATTTGTGGTGATATGGTTCGTTCTCGTCGTTCCGGATGGATGCTGACCACTGCGCAGACCAATCCGGCGGTCACGCAATTTTTTTCAACAGCCGGTGAACAGGGAGAGCGGCTGTTTCTTTGTCGCCCCTTAACGGGAAAAACCCACCAAATCCGGGTCGCACTGAAGTCGATTGGGTCTGCGATTGTTGGTGATCCCATTTATCACCATAGCCATGACATTGATCGGGGTTATTTGCATGCCTATGCTTTGGCATTTCCGTATGCCGGTGAATGGCATCGGTTTATCTGTGATCCGCGACAGGAAGATGTTATGGGTGAGAAGTGGCGGGAGCCTGCGATTATCCGCGGTATTGAGATGTGGTCTGAGCCATGGTTACTCGATTGGCCTAAAATGAAACGAAAACCTTGAATTTATGATGGATAGCAATCAATTAATAGCTTTTTTTCAACACCTTGAGCAGCAACTTAAGCCTGATTTATGTGAAATCAGACGTTTGTTTCATGGCCGGGGGCGACGCTGGCCGGGTCTGGAGCAACTGACGGCAGACTGGTTAGGCCAGCAACTGGTGGTGAGCCTTTTTAAACGACCCGATGAACATTTCATCCGGTGTTTACGTCAAGGATTACACGACCTGACCCAACATCACTGCTGGCAACAATGTGAAGGAAAAAGCATCATTATCCAGCATCGTTATGCGCAAGGTACGCCCGCTGAAGTGCTGTGGGGGAGTTTGGTATCACATCCGATCGCCATTGAAGATGGCCTAAAGTACCAACTGGATATTGGACGCAATCAGAATTGTGGTCTGTTCCTCGATATGCGTTATGGGCGACAGTGGGTGAGAGAGCAAGCAGCAGGTAAGCGGGTGTTGAACTTGTTTGCCTATACCTGTGGTTTTTCTGTGGCTGCGGTTGCCGGTGGTGCCACTCAGGTCGTGAATCTTGATATGGCTAAATCATCACTGGCAAAGGGTCGGGATAATCATCTGCTTAATCAACATGATGTTAGTTCCGTCTATTTTCTGGCTCATGACTTATTGAAATCATGGGGAAAAATTAAAAAATATGGCCCGTATGATCTCATTGTGATTGACCCGCCGACCTTTCAGAAAGGCAGCTTCGCTCTGACGAGAGATTATCGCAAAATTTTAAGGCGTTTGAGTGATTGGTTAGCGGAAGACGGGCAGGTACTGGCTTGTGTGAATGCGCCGATGGTGCCGAGTGATTTCTTGATTCAGAGTATGCGTGAAGAAGCGCCGGCACTGACATTCAGTCATCGTTTAGACAATCCGCCTGAATTTGCTGATATTGAGCCAGAGTCAGGCTTGAAAGCTCTGGTATTTCATTCATAAGCCGCATCAGGCTCCCGGTGGTATGTCTCCCACCGGGAGCCTGCTATTACGGGTTCTGAGCCTGAAAAACCAGAGTATGCTTTTCACCTTGCAGGGTCAGTCGGTTTTTGTCAATGTCGATGCGAGTCCACTCAGAAAGCGTTGAGATAATGGTGTTATTGAGTGCCATTTCATTTTTCAGGCACAATTTCATCGTTGAATTCATATGCGTGATTCTGAACTCATGATCATCTACGTCGATTTCTGCTTCACCCACGTAATCATTACAACCTGCCAGACCCGTTGCGGTCATTTTTTCATCAACATGCAGTGATGGGGCTTTTTTCCCTTTCGGACGTTCCAAAGCTTTACCATCCAACTCAACCAGATGCCACTGAGGTGTTTGCAGTTCAGACAATTGAATCGGTTTATCTTTACTCGCGCATCCTGCCAAGCCAGCCACGAAAGCTGTGAATGTTGCTGTGGTGACAATAGCCTTTGAACTAAGCTTCATATAACTAACCTTTAATTGTTAAAATTGTGACGTTGTTATTCTTTTTGCATATCGATCCACCCTCAGTCTGGATACTCAGAGAATATATCCGGTAACCTTGATTGCAGAGCTTCTAAGACTTGTCATGATATACAAATAGAATTTGGCGAAGTAAATCAACTCCCCACAGGATTGTAAAGAAGGATTTTGATATTTCAATCACCGCGGCGCAATAACGGAACGAAAATACGTTCCAGATGAGTACTATATTGAACACAACGATGATATCGCATCAGACTTTGGATCATAAGACATGGAACAACTCGAATTTTTTGATATTCCCAGCCCTTGTATCCGTGTATGTGAAGTGGATGAAAAAGGTTATTGCCGGGGCTGTATGAGAAACCGAGACGAACGTCTTCGCTGGCTGAAGATGAGTTCGGCTGAGAAGATCCATGTCATTCAATTATGCAAAATGCGTTATCGCCGCAAAATGGGCAAAAAACAAGCGGTTGGTGGTATAGACAAACACAGCTCGGAAAACCCACAGCGAGATCTGTTTTGAATGATATTTTTCGATCAATAGGTGTGTTGTTTGTCAGACCGTTAATTACTTGTTGATGTGCCAGCGATCACTGACCCAGCCGCCAACTCGCTCATCAAAATGATTGCCGGTAAAGTGACGGTGACTGTCTGCTTTTCTTTCATGTAGCGGTTTTTCGTGGAGTAGGTGATGGATGTAGTTTGCCATCGGATCATCAGAGTGATGGTGTTGTTTTTGAGCGACCTCCTTAATCATTTTGAGTCGATAGGTTGAACTTGAATGTTTCATATGACCTCCTGTGTATGTGTGTTGTACAAAAAATAGCCACTTTGTCTGGCTACGTCAACACGCACTGTGTGAGTTCTCGGTCATTTTTGATCTTGGGCAAAAAATAATTAAAGTGATATGAATTTAAATACATAAGTTCATCGATTTGTAAAAGCAGATAAAAAAAGAGATAGCCATTGGACTATCTCTCCGGGAAGTGGTTTAGCGCGGATAGGGTGAGTGATGTCTGGTTAAATTAACGACTCATTTGCTCAAATTTTGTCGCGGCATCGCGACAGTTTTTCTCAACCTTACGCAGGTGTTTGGTGGTTTTCAGGAAATTATCCCCGATGGTTTTAAGGCCCGCGATAATTTGTTTTTGCGCTTGTGTTTCACTATTCATCTTCAAATCCCTCAATATCAAAATAAAAAGGCTAACGGGAGCATTGCTCATCGTTAGCCGAACTTACCGTTGTTAGAGACCTGAAGCTGAATGAATCGGAACTATGTTCTGTTTTAGCGATTCATCACGCCATTATTATTATGTCTTATGTATACGTTGTGCCTGTGTTGGTATGTTGTATTTGATTACTCGCTGCGAGTATAAGAGATGAGCGACCCGTCTCCGAGAAGTTTTGCACAAAAAACATTCAAATCGAGAGGTAAGTTACAATTTTGTGAACAGCTTTTAAACGTTTCATAACAGGCTGTTTACTCGCGATCACGGTTTCGCGTGAATGGGATGAATAAAAAGGCGAAACCCCGATGTTTGGTAGCCATCGGGGTTTCTGAATTTTAGATGTCACGGTTGGTAAGGCCGATTATCTGTTATGCAAAAGGAGCTGGATTATTCCGGCTAACTCTTAAAAGAATTAGATACGGATGAAATCCATGTGTGTTACTTTTGGCTTGAACACATGACGTTGAACATCTTGTGGTTTCACCTTAACTTCTGCGCCGTCGATCACAAGAGTGATGGCTTCGTAGAATTCAGGCTTGTCCATTTGGTTGATGACATCATCATGGTTTAGTGCGATAGATACAGGGGCTGCATCACCACCGTAAACGATAGCTGGGAATTGACCAGCATGACGTAGGCGGCGGCTCGCACCTTTACCTAGTTCAGTACGTACGACTGCTTCAAATTTCATATTATTTACTCTCAAATTTAGTAAATGGTTTGGTTCAGTCTGGCAATGCGACCTTGCCAGACAAAGTCCGTTTCATACAGATAATGAAACGAGCGCGGATACTACCATTCTCTGTCTTTATGGGCAATAAGTATCTTCATGACGCCGGTTTTTGACTCAGTTCATCGGCAAAAATCTTATCTCTGAGTTTCCAGAAGCGGCCCGATTTTCTGGCAATTACAAATTGGGGGAGTCGAAAACGGTGCTGGTGGGCGATCACGCGGCTTGGCGAAGACTCTTGAAACGGTCGGTGTTTGTCTGCCAGATGCGGCCTGACAAACCGTTGCTGAAAGAGTCGTTTTTGCTTCGGTGTCGTTAAAGGCCAAAACTCATGTACCTGAGCCTGATTGTCCCCGTAGTAGGTGATTTTAAGCTGACTCTTGCCTTGATTATCTTTATGCAGATTCAGTTCCATATTCAGGCACTCAAAGACCAAGGCATCTTTCAGGTTGAGGGCTTCTTTGAGCTTTTTATCCGGGTCAACCAGCACGGCCTGGCATTCGTGGCAGATGCGGGCAGCGATGTCGTTATCAGCCCCGCATTCATGGCAATATTTCGCCCGGAAACGATAACCACAGTGGTGTCGTGCTTGGGTCTCTTCGTCGGTAAAATACCCCTGACAACGTCGTCCGTAATGCTCAATCAGAAATCCGGCCGGATCTAACTTGCCCCAAAAATTGTTGTTAAAGCCACATGCCGGGCAAGGAATGGTGACAATCTCACTTTGACTGTCAGGTCTGGGGTCACCGACTTCCGGTTGTTCAAGATCGTATTGATTACCGGCATAGTCGAGAATCAGGCAATCCTGTTTGCCGGGTGCAAGCCGCAGCCCGCGACCGATGATCTGTTGATACAGACTGACCGATTCAGTCGGGCGCAGAATTGCGATGAGATCGACATGCGGCGCATCAAACCCAGTGGTTAAAACGGAAACGTTCACCATATATTTCAACTGACGCTGTTTAAATTGCCGAATCAGTTGGTCCCGTTCCTGTGCGGGCGTTTCGCCGGTAATGATCGCGGCCTCTGATTCAGGAAGCAGGGCATAGACTTCGTGGGCATGATGAACCGTTGCAGCAAAGATCATCACACCTTGTCGGTGTTTGGCTTGTCGGATGACCTGCGCAATAATTTGTGGGGTCGCGCGTTTAGCCTGAGAGATCACTTTATCCAGTTCTGAGGCCTTATACATCCCCGTTGACATCGGTTTGACCTGAGAAAAATCATAACTGAGAACCGGTGCATCAATGAGCTTGGCCGGGGTTAAGAAACCTTCATCTAACAGATAATGAATCGGTAGTTCGAAAATACAATCCCGGAAGAACCGGGGATCTTCACTGCGCACCTGACCGCGGGTATGGTATTGATAGATCCAGCCCATGCCGAGTCGGTACGGGGTTGCGGTTAACCCAAGGATTTTGATGCCGGGGTTGTTGGCTTGCAGATGTGCAATCACTTTTTGGTAACTGCTGTCTTGATTATCCGGTACGCGGTGACACTCATCGATGACGAGCAGCGAAAATTGATGACTAAATGCTGATAAGTGACGAGACACTGACTGAACCGAGGCAAACACGACCTGCTGATCGGTTTCTTTTCTCCCCAGCCCGGCAGAAAAGATAGCACCGGTCAGGCCATAGCCTTCATATTTTTCATGATTTTGTTCGACCAGTTCTTTGACGTGGGCCAGTACCAGTACACGTCCTTTTGCCAGTCGGGCCAGTTCTGCAATGACTAGGCTTTTTCCCGCCCCCGTAGGCAGAACAATGACTGCCGGGGTCTGGTGATGACGAAAATAATGGATGACCGCTTTGACGGCATCACGTTGATAAGGACGAAGTGTATACATAGATTCAATCAATTAAGAAAAATGTGAAACTGCTCAACTAATGGCGGATAGATGGCTATAATAGCGCACTTCAATATCATGAGGTACGCATGCGTCTGGATAAATTTTTATGTGATGCTTTAGGCATCACACGTAAAGAAGCGACAAAAGTTATTAAACAGGGTGAGGTTTGTGTCAATGAGCAGATTCAAAAAAGCGGCGCGCTGAAACTGACAGCAAATGATGAGGTCACTTGGCAGGATCAACCTATACGATTGCACGGGCCTAAATATATCATGCTGTATAAGCCTGAAGGCTATGTGTGTTCTCACGAAGACGGCTTTAATGAAACGGCTTTTATGCTGCTTGATGAACCCCACCTGAAGCATTTGCATTTTGCCGGTCGGTTGGATGTTGATACGACCGGGCTGGTGTTGATTACCGATGATGGTCAGTGGTCTCATCGTGTGACTTCTCCTAAGCATCAATGTGCCAAAGTTTATCGCGTCTGGCTGGCGGATCCGATTGCGGCGGATGCCGTCGCTCAATTTGCTCAGGGTATTCAACTGCGTCAGGAACGTGATCTGACGTTGCCGGCACAGCTTGAAATTCTGGGTGAAAAAGAAGCTCGTCTGAAAATTTATGAAGGCAAATATCATCAGGTCAAACGGATGTTTGCGGCACTGGGCAATAAAGTCATCGGACTTCATCGCGAACAAGTGGGACAAATTCGTCTCGATGATACACTGGCACCGGGCGAGTCGCGTTATCTGACTGAGGCTGAAGTGCAGTCTGTCTGGGAAAACCCATCCGCTGACGATTCCGTCTCTCAATCAATGTGAAGCAAAACCAGCTGTTCATCTGCATGACGGCGATAACGAAATAGGAGATTTATGAGTACCGGGCACGTATTACAACAAGACAGTTCCCCTCGGATGGACCTATTACTTTTTATTGTTTTAGGAGCAATTGGTGCGATTACACCTTTAGCCATTGATATGTATCTTCCGGCGATGCCTGTGATTGCCCATGATTTAGGGGTGAGTGCCGGGTCTGTTCAGATGACCTTAACGGCCTACACGATCGGATTTACAGTCGGACAACTGATTCAGGGCCCGTTTTCAGACAGCTATGGCCGTCGTCCGGTCATGCTGCTGGGGATTGTGTTATTTGGTCTGTGTTCGGTTATCTGTGCCAGTGTGAATGATATTCAGGCGCTGACCTATATCCGTGCTGCTCAGGGATTTGCCGGAGCGGCGGCGGCGGTGGTGATTCAAGCCGTCGTCCGTGACATGTTCAATCAGGAAAACTTTGCCCGGGCGATGTCCTTTATTACTTTGGTGATCACTTTAGCGCCTTTGGTTGCGCCGATGTTAGGCGGGCATCTGGCGGTCTTATTTGGCTGGCGAGCAATTTTCTGGGTACTGACCGGGTTTGCACTGGTCGTGATTGTGATGGTGTTGTGGAAGATTCCTGAAACCTTAAAAGAAGAAAATCGTCAGCCGTTAAATCTCAAACAGACATTGAAAAACTATTGGCAATTGTGCCAGTCAAGGCACTCTCTCGGTCTGATGTTGTGTGGCGGATTCTCTTTTGCTGGTATGTTTTCTTTCCTGACGGCAGGTTCATTTGTTTACATTGATATTTATGGCGTGAGCCCGGACAAATTCGGTTATCTGTTTGGCCTCAATATTCTGGGCATCATGTTGATGACCAGTATCAATAGCCGCTTTGTCAAAAAAGTGGGCTCAATCTTCATGCTCCGGTTTGGGTTATCGATTCAGTTTTTAGCCGGTCTTGGCTTACTGAGCGGCTGGGTGTTTGATTGGGGATTATGGGGAACCGTGCCATTTGTCGTGCTCTTTATCGGGATGATCTCCACCATCGGCAGTAATGCTATGGGACTGCTGATGAGCGGTTATCCGCATATTGCCGGGACGGTCTCTTCATTGGTCGGGACATTCCGTTTCGGTGTCGGTTCGATTGTCGGAGTGATTGTCGCAGCCATGCCCGGAGAGGCGGTCTGGCCGATGGTATGCAGTATGGCGATTTGTTCAGTCTTGTCTGGATTGAGTTATTGGATGTCTGCAAGAGAGGGAAGAGGGGCATGAGTGCGTACCATGAGGAAATCCAGCGGCTGGTGAATACGGCGTTGACTGAATTAGCGCAAGCACATCAATGTGGTCAACTGGTTGATGCGCCGGTAGCCAACAACCATTTTCTGATTCGCTGGGTAACCAATGCTTTAAAACAGCAACGTTTCCACCGTTGTGTCGGTGATGACCTGACCCGATGGCAGAAAGCGGGGCGGTCTCAGGGAAATCATGCCGGGCTGGAACGGATATTTCAGCGGATATCTGCCTATTATCACCTTTTTTTCACGTCTGATGGGTCAACCAAGCAGTCCGTTACGGATCAACAGATTGAACTGTTTCTGGATACGATGACCGAAGCCGGGTGGGAGGTTTCCACCTCAGAGCCACTGGTCGGCTGCGGTAAAGTACAGTTATTTACCCAAAGCCCCAACTCATTAGCGCTGTGTGCGCAACAGTGCGAAGCTTGTTTTGATGGCACGCGCCTGACTCAACCGATGAGTTTCTTTGTGCGGGGCAATCATTCACAGTTTGTGGATCAAGCGTGGCAAGCCGGTCTCATGGTACATAAACGAACTGATTATAAATCGAATGTAAAATACCATGGCGAGTATTTGATCTATCCCGACAATCGCGGAGATCAACTGGCCGAAATTCCCATCGGATTTCAGGTGGATTAAGTTCGTGGGAGATTTAGTTCGTGTAAAGCGGGAAGAGGTATTTTGTATATTGATATACTTATTCAGGCATGAGGCTAATGACGGAGTCGAGAATGAACAATATCAACTGGGATGACCTGAAGTATTTTCTGGCACTCTATGAAACCGGCAAAGTCAGTACTGCAGCACATCGGTTGAACGTCAACTACGCGACGGTATCAAGACGGCTCGACCGGCTGGAAGATGCGTTAAAGTTGAAACTGTTCAATCGCACCGGAGATGGATTTTTATCGACCATCGAAGGGAAGCTATTATATGAGCGTTCCGTTAATCTGAGAGATCAGATTAACCATCTGTCAGAATCACTCTCGCCGGATACAAGATTTGACCAGAGCACCAAGATCTCAATGGTGCCATTCTTAGCTGAACACTTAGTCATCGAAAAACTGAAACCGCTGCACTCCCGTTTTCCCGAGCTCCGCTTTGAAATGGATACGTCCAGTCGCAATGTGAATATTGCCAAACAAGAAGCGGATATTGCATTAAGGATGGAACTTCCGGAAAAAGGAGAGTCCATTTGTAAGAAACTGGGTGAAGTCGAATTTGTACTGGCCGGCACCGATGACTGGATAGCGCGACTACGCAATCATGAGCCGGTGCATATTGTCACTTATACGGCTGAGTTGAGCCATCTGCCGGAATGTCAGTATCTGATTGAGCGATTTGGCACCAAGTCGATCAAGATCCAAACCGATACCGTTTCCGCACAGAGAAAAGCAGCGGAACAGGGGTATGGCATTGCTTTACTGCCGAAGATAGCACTGCGTTCGAGCCCGCTGTCTACACTCAAGCCCGAGACGGCGATTACACGAGAAATTTGGTTGTTAACCACTAAAAAAACCATGTCATCAACCGCGAAAAAACTCGTCATGGAAGAGTTGGTAAAAATTTTCAATCATGAACTTCAAAGCGAGTCTTAGTCTGACGACTTTCCTTCATTAAAAGCGCAAAAGTAGGGCGGAACCCTTCATCATCGTTTTACCCGTCATCATCTGGCAACGACATATTGTTGTTCTCTCTTCTGAGATTTTCAAAATCAAATCAGTTGATTGCTCCCGGCATGAAACGTCACTTGAGATCCACATGCATTTTTGCACATCACATCTGCATCAATAGAAATTAACCCATAGGAGCGGGTCAGTATAATGGGCCTTGTTTCAAAAGGAGAAATAACTATGACCGAACTCAATACACTGCGTAACATTGCCGGACTCCCGGATCATCAAATTGATTGGCCCAATGCCGCTGTTCTTTTCGTTGATTATCAGAATGAGTATGTGGATGGCATTTTATCTTTAGGTGAAGCGGGGATGACTGCATTGGGAAAAGCGGAGACATTGCTTGAGACTGCCCGGGCTCAGTCTGCACCGGTTTTCCATATCTTACATAAAGCCAGTGCGGCTTCCCCGGTATTTAACTGTGAGTCTCGTCTGTCTGATGTGATTGATGCTGTCAAGCCAACAGACAATGAAACCGTGATCCATAAAACTTTGCCGAATTCATTTTTTAAGACAGAACTCGAAGAATTATTGGCATTAACCGGCCGTCAACAACTGATCATTGCTGGCTTTATGAGCCATATGTGTGTCACGGCGACAACCATTAAAGCCGTAGAATTAGGTTACGATGTCATTGTGTGTGAAGACGCCTGCGCCTCACGCCCGTTACCGGATCAGCAAGGTAATCCAATCAATGAGCATCTGGTTCATTCGGTAGCAATGGCTGCGTTGCGCGACCGTTACGCTTCAATTCAGTCTCTGGCCAATTTGATCTAAATCGGTTCAGAATAAGTCTGAATTTAAAAGTGTTATAGCCCCCAATTAAAACGGACACTCATTCGTTAAGTGATAGGCTTAGACCTATCTTTAAGGTGTGTTTATGTTATGGCGCGTATTGAAATTTTTACTGGCAAACAATGTCGCCGTCGTTATACTCCGCAAGAGAAAGCCAAGTTCGTCGCCATAACCATGTAACCGGGTTATTCGGCTTCACTGGCTGCCCGACAAAACGGCATCATCGGGTTCTCTCCCAATTTAGCGGACATATCTAAAAAAGACACAGTGATGATCTAGGAGGAAACTTGACAGTCGTATCTAAGGAAAATGCAGAACATTATTCGTGGGGAGAGGCTTGTGATGGTTGGCACTTGGTCAAGTCGAAGCGTCTTAGTGTCATCCAAGAGCGAGTCCCTCCGGGTTGTAGTGAGGTGCGCCATTTGCATGAGCAATCAGAACAGTTTTTCTTTGTTCTGTCTGGTTGTGCCACACTAGAAGTGAATGGTGAAATTTTTGAGTTAAAAGAGAACCAAGGACTACATGTGCCTAGTAACACACCACATCAGTTAAGGAATCGAACTCAAACAGATTTGCATTTTGTGGTGACATCGACGCCACCAAGTCATGGTGATCGTGTTGAAGTACAAGGATCACAAGAGTCTTAAGTCGGGTGTAGCGAATTCTCAACACCCGATATTGACTACCGCTCCGCTTTCCTGCAAATACGCTTAACCATACCTTTGAAAATAAACAGGTGCGCCGGCATCATCACGAACCAATAGAGCAGGCCGTAAAATCCTTGTGGGTGCCACCATGCCCGGATGTCTAAGGTGCGGTGGGTGCCTTCATCCGTGATTGAACACTCCAGTCGACCAAGTCCCGGGGCTTTCATGCCGAATAGCAGCGAGAGAAACTGACCCGGCTCGCAGCGAATCACCTTCCACGAATCAATATAATCACCAACTTGCAACGGGTCGCCTTGCGGTTCTCTTCTGACTGGTTTTCCGCCGCCGAAAAAGAAGTCGAGCCATTCCCGGGTTCGCCATAAGCTGTTGGCGAAAAAATAACCTTCCGGTCGGCGGCCTATGCGCTGAATCACCGCCCAGAGTTGTTCGGCTGTTGCTGTGGTCTGGCACGTTGCACCGGCTTGCTTGGGATAATAGCCATAGCCCGGTTGCCAGCGATTGAGTGCGTGCGGGTCGAATCCCCAAACCTGACTCCGGACAAAGCGTCCTTCCCGGGCAATGGTTTGTTGCACTGCGTCGCTGTAACTGAGTAACTTTTGGGGGTAAAGTGCGGTGATTGCGCGGTTATCGGCGACATAGTCATGGGTCAGACCGGCCAGTAACGCTTTGCCGATACTGCTGGGCACGGAAGTAATCATGCCGAGCCAGTAGGATGCAATTTGGGGTGTCAGTAAACGAGTTGACCAGAGACGGAAAGGCTGGTCAGCTATCTGGCAAATAATTTTGAACTGCTCGCGATAACTGAGGACATCCGGGCCGCCGATTTCAAATAACTGGTGTCCGGCCGGAGACGATTCTGCAAAACGCAGTAAATAATAATTCAGGTTTTCCAGCGCGATCGGATTGGCTTTTGAATCGACCCATTTGGGGGTAATGAGGATCGGCAGGTTGTAGACAAAGTCACGCATAATTTCAAACGCCGCAGATCCCGGACCAATCACGACGCCGGCCCGCAGTTCAGTGATCGGGATTGAAAGTCGACGCAGGCACTCTCCGGTCATCTTTCTGGCTTTGAGATGTTCAGAGTGCCCCGATTCTGGCTGGATGGCACTGAGATAAATGATATGTTCAATCTGACTGTGCTCTGCTGCCTGCCTGAAGTTCTCTGCCAACTGTAATTCGTAATCGAAGAAATCACCGCCGTAAGCCATGCCGTGAACAAGGAAGTAGACCAGTTCAAAATGAGGTATCAATGTTTGTGTGGCTGTGGCATCGGCTAAATCAAGATACACGAGCTGAAGATTCGGATGAGGTTCCAGACGAGCTTTCAATGACTCAACATCACGCGTTGCGGCTGTGACGGTGTAACCTTGTGCCAGCAGATGGGGGACAAGTTGTGAACCGATGTAACCGGACGCACCGAGGACGAGTACATTTTTCATAAATAATCCGTAAGTCGTGAGTGATAGGAAAGACGGTGATTCTGTCTACTGATATGAATAGCGATTAGCATACAGAATCCACTTTGGGGTGTCACTGGGCCATGTTATACTCGAGCCGTTTTTTCAATTCTTTTGAATGTATAAATTCTCCTGAGTCACCATCGGCTTAGGAATACGATCCTATCACTGGAGTAGATACGTTTTTGTCTAAGATTATCACGATCCTTTCCTCGATTCGGGGCAATTTTGTGCGTCAGTTGATTGCGATTGCAATCCCTATTGCTGTGCAGAATATCTTGTTTTCCAGCCGCGGGTTAGTGGATGTCATCATGCTGGGACAGCTCGGTGAAGCTGAAATTGCGGCAGTTGGTGTGGCGGCGAGAGCGACATTTGTCTCGACGATTATGCTGGTTGGTGTGACAACCGGCGGCGCATTGCTTACTGCTCAGTATTGGGGGGCAGCGAACAGACAAGGCGTTCGGGAAAGTACTGCATTGACGTGTCTGGTTGCGATGTTTTTTGCCACCATGACGGTATTGATGTTTATATTGTTCTCGGAATCGGTGATGTCGGTGGCGACCGATTCGCCTGATGTCATCCGTTTAGGCAGTGAGTATCTCCAGATCACATCGGTGAGTATGTATGCTGTGGCGATGGTCAGTAGTATGGCTGTCGGTTTACGGGCAATGCATAAGCCAGCGGTTAGCACCTTCTTCAGTGCGATTGGGATTGGTTCGAACGTTGTGTTGAACTGGATTTTGATTTTCGGTCATTTCGGACTGCCGGCGATGGGGATTGCCGGGGCTGCGATTGCCACGGTACTCAGTGGCGTGATCGAAATTGCGACCTTGTATGGTTATCTTTATCGGAAACAGCATCTACTGGCGTTTGGGTGGCATGATGTCGTTGCTGCGGTAAATTTGCGGAAATTAAAACGCTTTTTACAGATCTCATTACCAACGACCTTTAATTTTTTGATCTGGTCGGGTGGGTTATTTGCTTATCATGCGATTATGGGCATGAGTGGTGTCCAAGGGCTGGCGGCGCTGTCAGTCATGACGCCGGTTGAATCGATTTCTCTGAGTTTTATGATCGGTATTTCTAGTGCTGCCGCTGTCTTGGTCGGTAATCAGTTGGGCGCGAAAGAATATGAGAAAACCTATGATCAGGCGATTGCCCTGACTATGGTTTGTGTTTTTGCCAGTATTATTGTCGCGTTCTTGTTGTACTTAGTGCAAATTCCCGTACTGAATGCTTTTTCTGCGCTCACGCCAGAAACCCGGGCGCTGGCTGAGAAATTCATTGCCATTCTGAGTGTTGGCATTGTGTTACGTTCTTTTCCGATGTCAGCGATTGTCGGGGTATTGCGTGCCGGCGGTGATGTGAAATTCTGTCTGTATCAGGATATATGTGCCCAGTGGGTGATTGGGATTCCGGTGACTGCCATCGTTGCTGTGATATTTCACGCTCCGCCGGAATGGGTATATCTGGCATTTTTGACCGAAGAGTGTGTGAAGTGGATTGGCTCGATTCCACGGATACGGAGTAAAAAATGGATGAGAAATCTAATCGAATCAGATGTGTGATTAACACCGCAAAACACTTTCTCCATTATGGTTTTTAGTGTAGATTCACACACCGTGTTATGCGAGAGTGGATCCATAAGATGTTAGAACTGACAGACCTGTGTAAAGGCTATTTAGATGGGGAAGAGTTTCACCCTATTTTACAAGGCGCAGAACTAAAACTGACATCAGGTGAGCAGGTTGCATTGATGGGAGAAAGCGGTTCCGGTAAGAGTACGCTTTTAAATCTGATTGCTGGGATTGATAAAGTGGACTCCGGTGATATTTGGTTTCCTAACTTCCCCATGCATAGTGCTTCAGAACATCATCGTGCTGCTTACCGCCGCCATTATATCGGTCACGTTTTTCAACAGTTTAATTTACTGCCGACACTGAATATTGCCGATAATATCCGGTTTTGCCGTCAACTCCGTCGTTTACCTGAAGATCAAGGTTTATGGCGTCAGATTTTATCTGCCCTTGATTTAATGCCACTGCTCGGGCGCTATCCGGAAGAAGTGTCCGGTGGTCAGCAGCAACGTGCCGCGATTGCCAGAGCGTTGTATATGGAACCGAAACTGTTGCTGGCTGATGAGCCCACGGGAAGTCTCGATGAAAAAAATGCCGAAGCGGTGCTTCGGTTACTGACATCTTTATCCCGTCGGCTGGAATATACCCTGTTACTTGTTACCCACAGTGAAAAAGTAGCCAGTCATATGGAACGGTGTGTTCGCCTGCAGGGAGGGCAGTTACATGTTGTGTCCCGTAGTTAAAGCACTGCTGGGTCATTATCGCCGCTCACCACTACAGATTTTCCTCGTTTGGTTAGGGCTGACATTGGGGGTTTCCATTCTCATCGGGGTCACTGCGATTACCGAACATGCCCGTAAAAGTTATGCTCACGGCGAAAAACTGTTTGCCAATCCGCTGCCGTATCACATCCGTTCTCGTTCTTTGAATCATCTGATTCCCTACTCAGCCTATCAGCATCTCCAGCAAGCCGGTTTTCACCAGTGTGTGCCTTTCAGCCATTTTAAGGCAGAAACCCAGCGCGGTGAGACCATAACCGTGATTGGTATTGATCCGATGATCATGGCGAATATTGCCGCGTCGAAGCAGTCTGTCTGGCAGCAGCCTATTTTGCCGTTACTGATTGCACCTCATTCGGTGATTATCAGTCGTGAATTTGCCAAACATGAGCAGTTAAACAACGGTGATTGGATTACCCTCTCGTCCGGCGGGCACATCGGCCCGGTGATAGTCGATCAACATGATCTGGTTTATGGTCGTCGGGTTATGACGAACCTGTCGCTGGTTCGTGCTTTGACGGGGCAGAGCGCTTTATCTGTGATTGCCTGTCGGGAAATGTCGAATGAGACGTTACAACGCTTAAAGCAGATCCTGCCACCAACTTTGTCGATTAATCGGCAGTATCGTTCTGATATCGGTTCGCTGACCAAGGCTTTTTTGTTGAATTTAGATGTCATCGGTGTACTGGCATTTTTAGTCGGACTGTTTATTTTCTATCAGGCAATATCGCTTTCTTTTATTCAACGTCAACCGCTGGTGGGGATGATGCGTCAGGCTGGCGTGTCAGGGATCGAACTGATTAAAGCATTGATGATTGAACTGGGGTTGTTGATTCTGGTTTCTTGGGTTTCGGGGAACTTTTTGGGACTGCTGCTGGCGGATCGTTTGATTCCGTCGGTCTATGCAACCGTCATGAGTGAACCGGAGAGCTTCTTTATTGACTGGAATTGGCACTGGGGCATATACAGCTTAGTCATGGCAATCCTTGGTGCTTTGACGGCGTGTTTATGGCCGTTGATTCGGTTATTGAAGTCTCCTTCCATCCGGTTAACGGCCAAAGTTTCTCTGGTCCGTTTTGCCGGAATCGAATTCGCCTGTCAGGCGGTTGTTGCTGTTTTATTATTCGGAACGGCAATGTTGCTCTATCTGTTTGTGCACCAGTTGTGGGTTGGGTTTGTTATACCGGCATTGATCTTGATTAGTGTCGGACTGATGACGCCATTTCTGTTCTGGAAAGTGTGTGACTGGCTTTCTTATCGCCTCAAAGATGTCAAACGGCGCTGGTTTTTTGCGGATGCCGCAGCAAGTATGGGATATCGCGGTATTGCAACCATGGCATTCTTAATTGCCTTAACTGCCAATATCGGCATTGAAACTTTAGTCGGAAGTTTTCGGGGCACGATGGAGCACTGGCTCAATGAAAAACTGGCGGCTGATTTGTACATCTATGCTTCCCCCTCGTCTCAGGCGGAGATGACGCGCTGGCTAAAACAGCAGGATGAGGTGGACTTTGTCTGGCAACGTTGGGAACGTGATATTCCGTCAGAACAAGGTTTAATTCAGGTTGTGAGTACCGGTGCAACGGACATTGAACTGGGGGCAACCACGATGAAGGTTGCGGTACCGGATTTCTGGGAGTATTTGCACCGGAGCAAAAGTGTATTAATCAGTGAGTCGATGGCGTTGAAACTGAATATCCGGCCCGGAGAGCAAATTGCACTGCCGCCTCCGCTGGGCAACGGCTGGTATGTCGCTGGCATCTATTATGATTATGGCAATCCTTTTTATCAGGTACTTATTTCTGAGTTTGCCTGGCAGCAAATATTTGCGGCACATGGGGATATTATTCTGAATGTCCTGACGAAAACCTCGGATCTTGATGCCGAAAATCGTCTCAAGCAGCGGCTCCTCAGTACATTTTATCTCGATAGTGATCGGGTCTTTAATCATCGGACGGTGCATCAAGCCGTGATGCGAACGTTTGATCGGACTTTTTCCATTGCAGATACACTCAGTAAAATTACGTTACTGATTGCGGTGATCGGGATTTTCTGTGCAACGTTCTCCGGCGAGCTGGCGAGAAGAAAGCATCTGACATTGATGCGTTATCTCGGTGTATCCGGTAAAGAACTGATCATGATTGGGAGTTTACAACTGTCGACGTTCGGGATTATTTCTTTATTGATTGCCATTCCTCTCGGTATTAGCTTGTCTGTTCTGGTGATGGATATGGTCATTCGGCAGACGTTCGGCTGGTCGGTACAACTTTATTTTATGTATTCCGGTTATTTGTCGACGGCGTTGTGGTCGATTGCTGCACTGGTGATTGCCGGCGCAATTCCCGTGATTAAACTGACGCTGCGTTCCCCAATTCAATCCTTTAGGGATTCTCTGTAATGTTTAAGTCGTGATCTTTTCTGCGTTTTTTCATTCGTTTTTTCCGAAGTGAACTATCATTAGAATCGATTTTTATATATTCCGATTGATTGTTAAAATCGTTATATGTATGTTTCAAAAATAGTTTGAATCAGGAGCCTTCGAATGACGCAATTAATCCGAAAATTCTTCAGCATGGAATCAAGCAGTGGTGTGATGCTGATTATCGCCTCTATCTTAGCCATGTGGGTCGCCAACTCATCACTGCAAGGATTATATGAGGATGTTTTACATACCAAACTAGTGGGGCTGTCTTTGCGTCACTGGATAAATGACGGACTCATGGCCGTGTTTTTCTTGTTAATCGGACTTGAAGTAAAACGAGAGCTGTTTGTCGGTGCCCTGAAGAAAAAAGAAACGGCAATGTTTCCTGCCATTGGTGCTGTCGGAGGCATGTTGGCTCCGGCTCTGATTTACGTATTCTTCAACCAAGGCGATGCGCTGGCAATTCAAGGCTGGGCGATCCCTGCGGCAACTGATATTGCATTTGCACTCGGGATTATGGCGTTACTGGGGAACCGGGTACCGGCCAGCTTAAAGGTTTTTCTGCTGGCGCTCGCGATTATTGACGATTTAGGCGTCATCGTGATTATTGCTCTGTTCTATAACAGTGATCTTTCGGCACTGGCTCTGTCTGTTGGTTTGGCCATGACCGCCATTCTGGTTCTGATGAGCTATAAGCGTGTTACCCATCTGGCACCTTATTTGATTATCGGGGCGATTCTTTGGGTTGCGGTGCTGAAATCAGGCGTTCATGCGACGCTGGCCGGGGTTGTGCTTGGTTTCGCAATACCTCTTAAAGGAAAAGAGGGACAGCCGTCACCATTAAAACAACTGGAACATTGGCTACATCCCTATGTATCTTTCATTATTTTACCGATCTTTGCATTTGCCAATGCAGGGATTCCGATGGATGCGATTTCAAATGAGATAGTGAGTCATCCTGTGCCGGTAGGTGTTGCATTGGGGCTGTTACTCGGTAAACCGCTTGGGGTGTTTAGTTTCTGCTATGGCGCACTGAAGTTGGGAGTTGCCAAATTGCCGCGGGGCGTTGAACTCAGACAAATCTTTGCCGTATCAGTGTTGTGTGGGATCGGCTTTACCATGTCGATTTTTATCTCGTCACTGGCATTTGGTGAAATTGCTGAATCATTAGATACTTATGCAAGGTTAGGGATCCTCATGGGGTCAACGGTTGCCGCGATACTGGGGTATATTTTGTTGCGGCTCGCACTGCCTGCCGGAAAGGCAGAAAAAGCAGTGGTGACCGACGACGTTTAACTCAAAAATTATGAGGAGAGGCGAGGGTAAAACCCTCGTCTTTTTTTATAAAATTGTTCAGAGAAAATAATTGCAAGTCGTGTCCTTTGTATGTTAGATTTCGCGACAATCTCGGAGTGAATAGCATTTTCTGGGGGATACGCGTAGTGAACATTCAGGCTGATTGTGTCATTACGTAGGGTAGGTATCAGCAAGTCCTTTTGTTGATAGACGGGATACTCTAGTCGTGGGAGCGGCATCAAAATGGGAAACCCAACATTGAAACCATATATTTTATCTTCATTAATCAGCTTTGTTCTTCCTCAGTGCCCTGTCCAGCAGGACAGTAGCATTACTGAACCTTGATACCCAGCAATCGCTGATTTTCCATTTTATTTATTGTGTCTCTAAACACGTCTGGCATATATATCTGATTGTCCGGATGATGTAAGAGGCCGGTTGCTATTACCCATCCCTATTATTGATATTTTTATTCTTTAATGATGGGCGTTTTTCCTGAGGGGGCGCAGATGAGTACTGCCTTTGAAGTCAATCAAAACATTTCACCAATTTTTTCATCACAAATACCTGACGTAAAAGGTGTTTATGATTTAACACCGGATCAGGTACTTTTAGATCAAGAAAAGTACGAATCTGAAGTCCGTTCATATCCACGCCGTTTGCCCATCGCGATTAAACAAGCCTATGGTCTTTTGGTTGAAGATACACGTGGTCAGGTTTTTCTCGACTGTCTTGCAGGTGCCGGAACGTTGGTGCTCGGATATAACCATCCGGAAATCAATCAGGCATTAAAAGAGCAATTAGATTCAGGATTGCCTTATCAGACTCTGGATATTATGACACCTGCGAAAGATCATTTTATCAAGCAGGTGCGGGCATTTCTGCCAGAAGAGCTTGGCTCGAACTGTGCGATTCAGTTTTGTGGCCCTTCCGGTGCCGATGCCGTCGAAGCGGCGATCAAGCTTGCTAAACAAACGACGGGTCGCAATACCATGTTTGCATTCCGCGGTGCATACCACGGGATGACGAACGGGACGATGGGGATGATGGGGAACTTAAATACCAAAGCCCGTCGGACCGGTCTGATGTCTGATGTTCACTTTATGCCGTTTCCTTATAACATTCGCTGCCCGTTTGGTCTGGGTGGTGAAGAGGGGGCGCGTGCCAGTATCCGTTACATTGAGCGCCTGCTGAATGACGATGAAGCTGGGATCATGAAACCTGCCGGTATTATTGTGGAGCCCGTGCAAGGGGAAGGTGGCGTGATTCCTGCGCCTGCGTTCTGGTTGCGTGAACTTCGTCGTATTTGTGATGATCATGGCATCCTGCTGATTTTTGATGAAGTGCAGTGTGGCGTCGGTAAAACCGGTTACAACTTTGCGTTTGAAGAAGCAGGTATTATTCCGGATATTCTTTGCCTATCTAAAGCCATTGGTGGTGGACTACCAATGTCGCTGTTAGTGTTCAAAAAAGAAGTAGATACATGGCGTGCCGGTGAGCATACCGGAACATTCCGTGGTAACCAACTGGCGATGGTTTCAGGTGCAAAAGCATTGGAAATCATCCAGCGTGATAACTTAGTGGAACACGCAAATATTGCTGGCCAGTATTTACGGATGGGTCTGGAGAAGATTCAAAACCGGGTCAATTGTATTGCAGAAGTTCGCGGTAAAGGATTGATGCTGGGTGTTGAGATTAAAGACCCGCAAGGTGCGCTGAATAAATTTGGTGAGCCGAAAGCCGATGGGGCGTTGACGCTGAGAATTCAACGCGCGGCATTAGAAAGAGGGCTGATGGTTGAAAAAGGCGGTCGCGAAGGCTCTGTGATTCGTTTTCTGCCGCCAGTGATTATCTCCTACGAGCAGATTGATTTTGCCCTGCGTGTCTTAGAAGAAGCTATTTTAGTCGCCGGTGGTGGTTTGAAGTCCGCTGAAGGTGCCCATCAGGCCGAGTGGAAGAAGCATTTCATTCAGACCGGCTACCAAGGAAGTGATCAGTTTGCCAAAGTGATGAATCATACCACTGCGGCAATGAAATCGATTTTTGAAGCGGTTCAGGCGCCATATTCCGGTATGGAACCTTCACAGTTGGAACAAGCCATTTATGCGGCTGACTTAGACCATAAAAATGCGTTGCTGACTGATGTCATTTCCGATACTGCCAAATTAGTCGGTGCCAATTCGATCATTGTTCAGCATCCGAATTGTATTGCTCATTTACATACGCCACCGCTATTAGCGTCTGTTGCGGCAGAGTCGATGATCGGGGCATTGAATCAGTCAATGGATTCATGGGATCAGTCATCTGCAGCAACCTATGTTGAACAGTGTGTGATCGATTGGATGTGTACCAAGTTCCGTTTAAGCGAGTCATCTGACGGTGTATTTACCAGTGGTGGTACGCAAAGCAACCAAATGGGCTTGCAATTAGCGCGTGACTGGATTGCAGATAAGTTAAGCAATCATTCGATCCAGAAATTAGGTTTACCCGAGTATGCGGATAAATTACGCATTGTCTGTTCGAAGAATGCCCATTTTACGGTGCAAAAAGCAGCTTCATGGATGGGATTGGGTGAAAAAGCCGTTTTGACAGTTGATTCTCTGCCGAACGGAACAATGGATGCCTCTCAACTTGCCGGAGTGGTTGAACAAGCGAAAGCTGAAGGTTTGATTCCGTTTGCTGTCGTTGGTACGGCAGGCACGACGGATCACGGTGCAATTGATGATTTAAACACGATTGCAGATGTTGCCGAACACCATGATTTATGGATGCATGTGGATAGTGCCTACGGCGGTGCATTGATTCTCAGTCGTCATGCGGATCGTTTGAATGGGATTGAACGAGCTCGTTCAATTACGGTCGATTTTCATAAACTGTTTTATCAAACAATCAGTTGTGGTGCATTTCTGGTTAACAATAAGGCCGATTTAAAATATCTGCTGCATCATGCTGATTATTTGAACAGAGAACATGACACATTGCCGAATCTGGTGGATAAGTCACTCTCAACGACCAGACGTTTTGACGCATTGAAAGTCTATATGACGATGCAAAGTGTTGGCCCGGTCGCGTTGGGTGATATGTACGATCATTTAATCCAGCAGACTCAGCAGGTTGCCCGGTTGATTGATGAGGCCCCGGGATACGAATTGTTATCTCAGCCATCATTGTCTACGGTGTTATTCCGTGCGGTACATCCGGCGGTTACAGACCTCGATGCTTTGAATCAGCAGGTCCGTATCGAAGCACTGACTCGCGGTGTCGCCGTACTTGGTGAAACGGTGGTAAACGGTCAAACGGCTTTGAAACTGACCATTTTGAATCCATGTTTAGACATCAACGATTTCGAATCGTTAATGGAGAAGATTACACAGCTAACTCATGAACTAGTCGGATAATTAAGGTAATAGGACTATGTCAATTTTACAAATTGGAGCAGGAGGTGTTGGTTGGGTTGTCGCGCATAAGGCAGCTCAGAACAACGATATTTTAGGTGATATTACGATTGCATCTCGAACAATCGCAAAGTGCGAAAAGATTATTGAATCTGTCCGTCGCAAAGGAAACCTGAAAAACGCACAAAAGAAGTTAGAAGCTCGTGAAGTTAACGCGGATGATATCGATGCATTAGTGGCGTTGATTCACGAGGTTCAGCCTGATTTAGTGATCAATGTTGGCCCCCCGTGGGTCAACATCCATGTCATGGAAGCCTGTTATCGGGCGAAAGTATCCTATTTGGATACCTCTGTTGCAGTTGACCTCTGTTCTGAAGGTCAGCAGGTTCCTGAAGCTTATGATTGGCAATGGGAATATCGTGATAAGTTTAAAGATGCTGGTATCACTGGCATTCTTGGCGCAGGTTTCGATCCCGGTGTGGTGAGTGTTTTTGCCGCTTATGCCGTCAAACATCTGTTTGATGAGATTGACAGTATTGACGTTATGGATGTGAATGCGGGCGATCACGGTAAGAAATTTGCGACCAACTTTGACCCTGAAACCAATATGTTAGAAATTCAGGGCGATTCATTTTACTGGGATGACAACGAATGGAAACAGGTTGGTTGTCATACGCGGATGCATGAATTTGATTTTCCGGTCGTCGGTAAACATAAAGTTTACTCCATGGCGCACGACGAAGTGCGCTCGATGAAAGAATTCATCCCGGCTAAACGCATCGAGTTTTGGATGGGATTTGGTGATCGCTATCTGAACTACTTTAATGTGATGCGGGATATTGGTCTGTTAAGCCCGGATCCGCTGACATTACCGGATGGCCGTGAGGTTCAGCCTCTGCATGTCCTCAAAGCATTATTACCGGATCCGACGTCTTTGGCGCCGGGGTATACGGGTAAAACCTGTATCGGAACCTGGGTTCAAGGGCAAAAAGACGGTAAAGCGCGCAGTGTTTTTCTTTATAACATTGCGGACCACGAAGTTGCTTATCATGATGTGGAGCATCAGGCGATTTCTTATACAACGGGTGTACCTGCAATTACCGCAGCGATTCAGTTTTTCCGTAAACAGTGGGCTGAACCCGGTGTTTTCAATATGGAACAGTTGGATCCGGATCCGTTCCTCGAAACCATGCCAAGTATTGGTCTGGGTTGGGATATGCAGGAACTCGAAGTCGGCCAGCCTGACATTCAAATTCTGAAATAATTGGTATCGTCTTCGTCGAACGGACGATAATGATACGACCAAGCAGCCGTAGCATATAATGCTATGGCTGTTTTTTAAATCCTCCCTGTATTTCATGCGATTGACGTTGTGTGGTGTAATGGATGTCACCGAGCCATCAATGTTCGCAGCAGTACATGGTAAACATGATCAACCGGTAAGTGAGTCATGCAAAAAAGTGAACTGAAAACACCTTATTTTATGATTGATGAGTCTAAATTGATTCGTAATCTTGAAATTGCCAAACAGCTAAAAGAGATTTCCGGTGTGAAACTGGTGCTCGCTCTCAAATGTTTTTCCACATGGGGCGTGTTTGATATTATCAAGCCATATCTTGACGGAACGACAAGCTCCGGGCCTTACGAAGTTCAGTTAGGCTATGAGACTTTTGGCGGTGAAACTCATGCTTATAGCGTTGGATATAGTGAAGATGATGTAAAAGCAGTCGCCGATCTCTGCGATAAAATGATTTTTAATTCACAGTCACAATTAGCCGCGTATCGTCATCTGGTGGAAGGAAAGGCCTCTCTCGGTCTGCGTCTCAACCCCGGTGTGAGCTATGCCGGTCAGGACTTAGCCAATCCGGCTCGTCAGTTCTCCCGTTTAGGCGTTCAGGTGGATCATCTGGATCCGAATGTGTTTGAATCCATTGATGGTGTCATGTTCCACATGAACTGTGAGAACAAAGACGTTGATGCATTCATCCGCTTGTTAGATGCGATTTCAATCCAGTTTGGGCCTTATCTGGCACAGTTGGATTGGGTCAGTCTTGGTGGCGGTGTGTTCTTTACCTGGCCGGGATATGATGTAGAGAAGCTTGGCATGGCATTGAAAGCATTTGCCGAGAAACATGGGGTTCAGTTATACCTTGAGCCGGGAGAAGCCATTATTACCCGGACAACGGATCTGGTTGTGTCAGTGGTCGATATTGTTGAGAACGAGATCAAAACCGCGATTGTTGACTCTGCCACCGAAGCGCACCGCTTGGATACATTGATCTACAATGAGCCTGCTTCTGTTTATGAGAGTAGTCAGAATGGCGAGCATGAATATGTCATTGGATCATGCTCCTGTCTGGCCGGAGACCAGTTCTGTATTGCTAAATTTGATCAGCCATTGACCATTGGTCAAAAACTGCATCTGATGGATAGTGCAGGGTATACCATGGTTAAATTGAACTGGTTTAATGGGTTACGGATGCCTTCCGTTTACTGTGAGCGTCAGAATGGTGAAATCCAGAAACTCAATGAGTTTGACTATGCGGATTTTAAACGCTCATTGTCGCAGTGGTCCGTGCAATAGATTCGTGATTGGTCGGTGGTAAAGCCACCGATGAGTGACATAAGTGCTGACGATAAAATAAAGCCCCCAAGAAGGATGACTTCTTGGGGGCTTTTTGATCGGTGATCGATACATTATCACGATTACAGTTTGAACCGCATGAGTTTGTCATCGAGTTGATGAGACATACTGGCTAAACGTTCACTCTCTTTGGCGAGCGTGGTTGCTGAGTCGGACATCTCCTGAGCCGCGTCGTTAATGCCGGAAATGTTGCGGTTCATCTCTTCAGCAACTGCGCTTTGCTCTTCGGCAGCGGTCGCAATTTGTGCCGACTTATCACTGATATGCTGAATATGAGTGACAATCAATTTTAAGTCGCTACCGGAGCCTTCCGCACACTGGACACTGTTGTAAGCCAGATCCTGACTCTTCTGCATAGCGTCAGCGGTGCTGACTGCCAATTGTTGCAATCGATTAATGGTACTCTGAATCTCTTCGGTGGATTGATTGGTCCGGCTGGCCAGATTACGGACTTCATCAGCCACAACCGCAAAGCCACGGCCCTGTTCCCCGGCTCGGGCGGCTTCTATCGCCGCATTCAGGGCCAGTAGGTTGGTTTGCTCGGAAATTCCGCTAATGACGGAAGTCACTTCACTGATTTCCATTACACCTTCTTTAAGTTTATTGACCCGATCAGAGGCGACTTCCAACTCTTGAGATAAGGATTTGATGCTTTCAACACTTGATGAGACATCTTTGTCGCCCATTCCGGCTTCCTGACTTGCTTCTGCGGTATCTTTGGCGGTTGATTCAGCGTGATTAGCCACATCTGCGACCGTGGCACTCATTTCATTCATTGCCGTTGCAATTTGGGTGAGTTGATCTTTCTGAGAACTCACGGCTTGGCTAGTATCTTCCGCGGATGCTGCTATTCGGTTTGCCGCTTCAGAAAGTTGCTTGGCAGACTTCACGGATTCATATAAAGCGGTACGAATCGAGCTAATTGTTTCATTAATACGTTGGGCCAGAATACCGATCTCGTCTTTACCCATAATTGGAATTTCAACAGTCATATCGCCCTTCACAATATGCTGCATGGTATTTTTTATATGATCCAATGGAATAATGATTGAGCGGGCAATGATTGTGCCGAGTAAAATCATGCCAGCGACAATAAGAAGCGTAGATAAACCCATTTTGAGTAATAATGAGGATATTTCATTATCAATATCAGAGACGAGCATTCCTGAGCCAATAATCCATCCCCAAGGTTTATAACTATTTAGATAGGATAACTTATCGGTTATTTCACCATTGGTATTTTCAAAGCGATAAAGCACCATATCACCGCCTTGTTTCTGGCCCGCTTCTACAAATTCAAACCAGCGTTTATCTTCAGGGTTATTCATTTGCCCCATCTGTTTACCATTCAACTCAGGTTTTAAGGGGTGATCAATGATGTACCGTGATTTGTCTAACGTGAATAGATAATTGTCCCCATCAAAGCGTGTAGCGTTGAGTAACAATTTTGCCTGTTTTTGAGCTTCTTCTTTAGGCAGGGTTTGGTCAAGGTAAGCAATTTGAGAAATGACGGATTCAATGACTGCCGAAAGGCGTTGCTTTTTTTCACTGAGTAAGTTTCTTTCTAATGTTTGATTTGCAATTATGAGTAATACAACAAAACCGATAATCGCAACGAATACTAACCAGGCCAGTTTTCGGCTGACTTTGATATTTCTTAGCATTGACATGACGTTTTCCTCCAAGCATCTACAGAGATGCTTGTGTATTATTATTTCAACAATATTATCCACTATTATATTTCATAATGGCCCATACAAATATCTCCGCAATAATAAGCAGCTATTCTGCAGATCAGATCATATAAACATGTAATTGACAATGTTATTTTTTGCGACTTGTCTTTCGTTTTAGGAATGTAATAATGAATATTTTCATATATTTATGTTGTTGCATTAAATTAGTGCGTTGATGAACTATCAAGCATGACTTGAGTATCTTCACTCAACGATTCAAGTTCACTGATAATATCATCGATGAATAATGTCTCGGGTAAACGAAGGGAAATGTGTGCTGTAAATAAACTGGAATTGATGCCGTGGCTGTCAGAAATAAATATCCGCTGGCAATTCATATCTAACACTCTAATTCGCTGACTATCGAGTAAGTGAGTAATTTCATTGACGATACCAGCTCTGTCATTCGCATCGATTCTCAAATTATATTCTTTTTTCTGTTCGGTATCATGTGGCGCACAGTCGGTAATCATCGTTGATAAGTTGGGTTGTGACAGAAAGGCATCTTTAATATACATGGCGGTCTCTTCAGGTGCAGATACCTTGATTAGTGCAGCGACCCGGTTTTCTAAATAATTGATTTTACTAATCATCCATTGCCCGCCATTTTCATGGGTAATCGCGGCTAGATGATGGATATCTGCTGGTGCAGCATCACCGATAAAGCTGACAATAAATAGCTGGGGCATTCGGTTTCTCCTTACCAAGTTTTACTGACTGATACTATTATTTTAGGCTGAGGTGATGTGGTTAGCTGAATGTTTTACAGTTTTGTTAGTTAGATCTGATCTTTGGTTCGATGAAAAACCGATGGATGGCTAAACTTCTATCAGGTTGAAATCAAAGCAAAGATAGAGAATCACAAGTCTTTTTCTGTGATGTATTGTATGATGAGACAACGTAAGTTTCTGGATCGGAAAAGCAGAGTCGATCTTTTTCTTGTCCGGGAGATTGAAGCTGAATAAAAGGTTTTGGTTATGCTAAAAGTTGCGATGCTTAGTACCGGTGAAGAAGTACTCCATGGAGATATTCAAGACACGAATGCGACATGGTTGTCGAATCTTTTTTTTGAACAAGGCTATCCACTGACCAAGCGTTCAACCGCTGGTGATAATCGTCAGGTGCTTCGCGATGAAATTTTGACGCTGGCTTTAAATTCAGATGTTTTGATCGTGAATGGTGGCTTAGGGCCAACCAGCGATGATTTGTCTGCCGAGGTCGCGGCAGAAGCCGCTGAGCAACCATTGGTCCTGTTTCCTGATTGGCTTGAAGTCATGAAAGCACGTTTCGCTCAGCGGAACTTGGTGATGTCTGACAGTAATATCAAACAAGCGATGTTACCGGAACAGGCAACGGTATTGAATAATCCGATTGGGACTGCTTGTGGGTTTAAAGTCGAAATTCAGGGATGTCTCTGTTATTTCACGCCGGGGGTTCCGGTAGAATTTCATAAAATGATTCATGAACAAGTATTGCCCGACTTAAAGCAACAATTTCCCGATGCTTCAGATTTAGTCTGTCATCGTTTATATACACTCGGTTCGTCCGAGTCGGTTTTGGAAGATTTGCTCCGGCAGGTTGAATTACCTGAGACGTATCTGCTGGGTTTCCGTGCTTACCTGCCTTTTATTGAGATCAAGTTGTTCGGACCGGCAGGGCAGGACAATGAAATGTACCGTTTAATGGAAGAAATATTTAGCCATGTCTCCGAATGGACGGTCAGTATTGATCAACCGATGCTTGCCCAACTTTCACAAACCATGCATAACAGTGGTAAAACGCTGGCGGTTGCTGAACAATCGACGCGTGGTTGGCTGGTGGATTGGCTGTTCAGTGATGACGCGATCTTTGAATTGTGTGGCAGCAGTTGGGTATTGAGCCCGAAAGTCTCCCAGAAAATGTCAGCTCAGGATCCGGTTTCTGCGATATTAGCACTAGCCAGTGCAACGAAAGAAAAAAGTGAGACGGACCTTGCGCTTGTGACGGGTGAATTCCGTGACGATGGTTTTACGCTGGCGTTATCGGCGAAGGAAGGGGAGTGGGCACAACAACTGAAGTTTAAACGGGATTATCGCGCCGATGAGCGAAAAATTTTAATCGGCACAATTGCCGCCGATATGTTGTTGCGTTACCTGTCTTCCAAACCAGTCTTTGGCAAGTATTCATCGACTCTGTCAGAGAAACAGATTTATATTCCCACAACATCATGATAAATCAATGAATTCGGTTCAGTATTCAGATTCTGAACCGACGTGTGTTCCCCCCATATCATGCTTAGTCATCGAATTTGATAGGGGGTAATACTTTGAATTGCCACCTTATAATTTCAAATAAAATCTGATTATTCTTTATGCGTAAATTGTCTAATGTTTAATTCGATGATTTCTTAAGTGTTTCCTTATTCCCCTAAAAATGGCTATACCCAAGACTATCCTGTTCACGCTAAACTGAAGTCTCGTGGAGCTGATACGGCAGGAGGCTGACATGCAGAGTCATTCAAAGATTCTTGTTTGGTACAAAGTTGCAAGCCAACAAGTTGTTTTGGGAGAAGCATATCAGGATATGAGTGATAAACTGGTTTCGCTTTGGTTAGATACACCGACAGAAAACGGTTTAATGAGCGATTTGGGTTATCATATTTCATTATTTGGTGATGATGGGCGTAAGATCGCAGATAAAGCAATTTCAATGATGACGGCAGATCAGTTATTGGGGAAAGCACAACGGCTCGTCGATACAGGAAAAACGGGGGCCCGGCTATAGCGACAATAAATCAGCCATAGCCGTGTGACAAACATCAGATGAATATTGATTTGATGGTAATCGGCTAGGCTCGCTTCACTTTATGTACATAATGTACATCCTGAAGTTCTATATGTTGACTGCTTGCCCGGCATATACAAGGTAATATCTCATCAGACTGAGTATATGCGATTGCAAAACCCACATACTCAACTTCCCCGGCTGATAACTTACATCGACAGGCACCACAGTGCCCGTCTCTGCAGTTGTATTCAACATTCAGCCCGGCGTTTTCCATGCTCTCCAGTAATGTCTCGGAGCCATTGGATTCGATCGTCAGTATCTGATTGATTTTGAGGATTGGCATCGTTACAGCTCAAAGCCTTCAAAGTCATCAAGGTTCACTTGATTATCAATCTGACCGACCAGATAGGAGCTGATCTCGGCTTCCTGAGGTGCCACTTGAACGTTGTCTGAAGACAGCCAAGCATTAATCCAAGGAATCGGATTATTGACTGCACCGGGATAAGCGGCTTCCAGACCGACGGCTTGCATCCGGATATTGGTAATATACTCAACATATTGACAGAGAATATCTTTATTCAGACCAATCATTGAGCCATCTTTGAACAGATATTCTGCCCATTCTTTCTCTTGCTCCGCTGCGGTTTTAAACAAGTCAAAACATTCTTGTTTACACTCTTCCGCGATCTGAATGAAGGTAAAATCATCCTGACCATTGCGAAGCAGATTGAGCATATGCTGTGTACCGGTCAGATGCAGCGCCTCGTCACGAGCAATCAGCTTAATAATTTTAGCATTTCCTTCCATCAGTTCTCGTTCAGCAAATGCAAAAGAGCAGGCAAAGCTGACATAGAAGCGAATGGCCTCAAGGGCGTTCACTGACATCAGACATAAATAGAGTTTTTTCTTGAGTTCATTGAGGCTGACAACCACGGTTTGATTATTAATGACATGTTTGCCTTCGCCATAACGGTGATAGTCGTTGGTCAGTTTGATCAGTTCGTCGTAATAATGGGCAATGTCACCGGCGCGTTTAATGATGTGCTCATTTTCAACAATATCATCGAACACGGCTGCCGGGTCATTGACGATATTCCGGATAATATGCGTATAGGAACGAGAATGAATCGTTTCAGAGAAAGACCAAGTTTCAATCCATGTTTCCAATTCGGGGAGTGAAACTAAAGGAAGCAGTGCGACGTTCGGACTACGTCCCTGAATAGAGTCGAGCAGCGTTTGATATTTCAGGTTGGAAATAAAAATATGCTTCTCATGATCCGGCAAATTGTTGTAATTGATCCGATCTGTCGATACATCGACTTCTTCGGGACGCCAGAAGAAAGAGAGCTGTTTCTCGATTAATTTTTCGAAGATCTCATATTTTTGTTGGTCATAACGTGCCACGTTTACAGGTTGACCAAGAAACATCGGTTCTTTGAGCTGGTTATTCTTCTTTTGTGTAAAAGTGCTGTAAGCCATAGTTGCCTCAATCGGTTTCACCCTCTCACAGAGAGAGGGTGTAAAACTGGTATATGTTGACAGAGAAAAGTCTATACGGTGTCCGCGTTAAATCTTACAGGCGCCACCGGCACAGTCATCATCTTCAGCGATCACGGATGCTGTGACATCCTTCTGATCATCTTTCGCACCATCTCTGGTGTTGTGATAATACAGGGTTTTTACGCCAAATTTGTAAGCAGTCAGCAGATCTTGAAGCAGTTGCTTCATCGGAACTCTGCCGGTTTCATAACGGGTCGGATCATAGTTGGTATTTGCAGAAATCGATTGATCAACAAATTTCTGCATAATGCTCACCAGATGTAGATAACCGTTATTCGAGCCAATATCCCATAATAGTTCGTAGTTAGATTTCAATTCAGTGAACTCAGGAACGACTTGCTTCAAAATACCGTCTTTCGACGCTTTGACCGAAATATAACCACGTGGTGGCTCAATCCCATTGGTTGCATTTGAGATCTGAGAGGAGGTCTCTGAAGGCATTAATGCAGTCAGGGTCGAGTTTCTTAACCCGTATTCCATGACGTCGGCACGAAGTTGATCCCAATCATAATGCAGCGGTTCGGCACAAAGCTGATCAATATCCTTCTTGTAGGTATCAATTGGCATGAGGCCTTTCGCATAGTTGGTTTCATTAAAGGCAGGGCAGCGACCTTGCTCTTTTGCCAAATTCATGGATGCTTTTAGCAAATAATATTGCATCGCTTCAAAAGTACGGTGAGTGAGGGCATTGGCACTACCGTCTGAATATTTAACCCCATGTTTTGCCAGATAGTAGGCATAGTTGATCACACCAACACCCAGTGTCCGGCGATTCATGGTTGCTTTACGTGCTGCTGGCAGCGGGTAATCTTGATAGTCGAGCAATGCATCCAGTGCCCGGACGACCAGATCGGATAACTCTTCAAAGTCATCCAGAGACTGAATTGCCCCTAAGTTAAATGCTGACAGCGTACACAAGGCAATTTCACCCGTTTCATCTTCAACATTGTTTAAAGGTTTTGTCGGTAATGCAATTTCAAGACAGAGATTCGACTGGCGAACCGGGGCAACGCTTGCGTCAAACGGGCTATGCGTATTGCAGTGATCAACGTTTTGAATGTAGATCCGGCCGGTTGAAGCTCGCTCTTGCATCAGCAGTGTAAACAGTTCAACCGCTTTAACGGTTTCTCTCTTGATTGACGCATCATTTTCATACTGGACATATAAACGCTCAAACTCTGCCTGATCCTGGAAGAATGCATCGTAGAGTCCCGGTACATCAGAAGGGGAGAACAGCGAAATATTACCGCCTTGAACCAGACGGGTATACATGAGTTTGTTCAGTTGCACACCGTAGTCCATATGGCGAACCCGGTTTTCTTCAACCCCCCGGTTATTTTTGAGGACCAGCAGTGATTGTGCTTCGCGGTGCCACAGCGGATAGAAGACCGTGGCAGCGCCACCACGAACGCCCCCTTGAGAGCAACATTTAACAGCGGTCTGGAAGTATTTATAGAAAGGGATACAACCGGTGTGAAATGCTTCTCCGCCTCGGATTTCAGAGCCCAAGGCACGAATGCGACCTGCGTTAATACCGATACCAGCACGTTGTGAGACGTAACGGACAATCGAACTTGCAGTTGCATTGATTGAGTCGAGACTATCCCCGCACTCGATCAAGACACAGGAACTGAACTGGCGCGTCGGAGTACGGACACCAGACATAATTGGGGTCGGCAAAGAGATCTGAAATTGTGACGTTGCATCGTAGAAACGTTTGATATAGCTCAGGCGCGTTTCCTGAGGATATTTGGCAAACAGGCAGGCCGAGACCAGAATATACAAGAATTGCGCACTCTCATAGATTTGTCCGGTCACACGGTTCTGGACAAAGTACTTACCTTCCAACTGCTTGACTGCTGCATAAGAGAAATTCAGATCGCGGCGGTGATCGATATAGTTGCCTAATTCGATCCACTCTGCTTGTGTATAATCTTCAATGAGATGACGATCATATTTACCCATTTCAACCAGTTTTGTGACATGGTCGAACAGTGTTGGCGGCTCATATTGGCCATAGGCTTTCTTCCTTAGATGGAAGACCGCAAGTCTGGCGGCAAGATATTGATAATCTGGCGAATCTTCGGAGATTAGATCGGCGGCGGATTTAATCAGTGTCTCATGAATATCGGAAGTGGTGATGCCATCGTAAAATTGGATATGAGCTCTGAGTTCTACCTGTGAAACCGATACATTTTGCAGCCCTTCTGCTGCCCAGGTGATAACCCGATGGATCTTATCTAGATCGATTTGTTCTTTACGCCCATCGCGCTTCGTAACTGTGAGTTGCTGGTTCATTCTGCTTTATTTCCCTAACAAAACTGATAAGACCGACTATGAATTATTTTAGATTTAGGGTCTTGCTTATCTGATATAAATAACACTATGCGTTAAACACAACATATAGGGTCTTCGTACCTTGCGGATTACAAGATAGTGCTATTACGGGCTTATTTCAAGTTTGTCATCAGGGGACATCTTGTGGATAACCATCGCATGAAATTTTTTTGTTAGTAGCTGCTTACTGAGAACCTGTGTTTACAAGAGAATGGTCAAAACAGGTCTTATTTATTTGAGTGAAGTTCCACCAAAATGAAAAAAAAACAGCTTGATCTTTAGAGACAAATGATCAGATCAAATGTCTGGTGTTAATTTAATCAATATGTATAAAAACTGTACCTCAGCAAATCGATGCACTGCTTTATACAGAAATAAAGATGCGTTATTCAGGCCGTGTTGTGTGCACAATATAATTGACATCGACTCTGTGTCCGAGACGATATGTTTGAGTGAAAGGATTATAATGTAACCCAGTGATTCCCCGCTCTTGCAGTGATGTCTGATCGATCATCCGGAATAACTCTGAAGGACGAATAAATTTCTCATGGTCATGTGTGCCTTCCGGGACAATCTTCAGCAATTTTTCTGCACCGACAATTGCAAACAGATAGGATTTCAAATTACGGTTCAGGGTTGAAAAGAATACATGTCCGCCGGGCTTAACCAGTCGGGAACACGCCTGAATAATCGATTGTGGTTCAGGGACATGCTCGATCATTTCCATACAGGTCACAACATCATAAGCGGCAGGATGTTGTTGTGCGTGCTCTTCAATCGTTGTCTGGACATAATCAATTTGTAACTGGCTTTCCAAGGCATGGAGCCGCGCAACTTCCAACGGCTCTTTTCCCATGTCGAGCCCCGTGACCGTTGCACCTTCGCGCGCCATACTTTCAGCGAGAATCCCGCCACCACATCCGACATCCAGAACCTGTTTACCAAATAGTCCATTTGATTGCTGCAAAACATAATCAAGTCGAAGCGGGTTGATTTGATGGAGAGGTTTAAATTCTCCTTCCAGATCCCACCACCGGGAAGCCATGTCTTCAAATTTTTGAATTTCTTTCGGGTCCACATTCTGTGTTGTCATTTTCAGATCCGTTGTTGATATCTACATTGTCGCAATCGCGATGTACCATTTTGCTTGCCGTATTATACAGAAATGCAATGCCCCCGAAAGTTTCTGTCTCTGAAACAAAGAAGATTGGTCATTTATTCATTTCGTCAATCCGTTTCGGTTCGTTAATCGATTGATGTCGGTAAAAAAGTTGAGGGCAGGGTGTGTCTAAAAAATGCACTGAGGAATCAATGACTCTTGCAGAAGTGGGTAAAATATAGACAGTTAATTCGCGACCAATGTAACAAGCTGAGAAAAGGAGAGGGAAAGTGATGCCGAAGTAGCAAAACCTGTGTTATATTTTCCGGTCTTATACGTATCGAATATACGATCAAACTATAGAGGGACAATGGCTCTATGAGCGATCTAGCTAAAGAGATCACGCCTGTCAGTATAGAAGATGAGCTGAGAGGCTCATACCTTGACTATGCAATGTCAGTCATTGTAGGTCGGGCTCTTCCTGATGCACGTGACGGACTTAAACCTGTGCACCGTCGGGTACTATACGCAATGAGCGTGTTGGGGAATGATTGGAATAAACCCTACAAAAAATCGGCTCGTGTTGTCGGAGATGTTATCGGTAAATATCACCCCCATGGTGATAGTGCCGTTTACGACACGATTGTACGGATGGCACAACCGTTTTCACTTCGTTATATGCTGGTCGATGGTCAAGGAAACTTTGGCTCGATTGATGGTGATTCTGCTGCGGCCATGCGTTATACCGAAGTTCGGATGGCAAAAATTGCCCACGAATTGCTTGCCGATCTGGATAAAGAAACGGTCGATTACGTTTCAAACTACGATGATACCGAGCAAATCCCAGCGGTCTTACCAACTAAAGTACCGAACCTGTTGGTCAATGGCTCTTCCGGGATTGCAGTTGGTATGGCAACCAACATCCCACCTCATAACTTAGGGGAGGTCATCGATGGATGTCTTGCCTTCATTGATAATGAAGACATTACGATCGATGAACTGATCGAGTACATTCCGGGCCCTGACTTTCCAACGGCTGCAATGATCAGTGGCCGTAAAGGTATTATTGATGCCTACAAAACCGGGCGCGGCAAAATTTATCTCCGTTCAAAAGCGGATATCGAAACAGATAAAAATGGTCGAGAGACGATAGTTGTTACTGAGATTCCTTATCAGGTCAATAAAGCACGCTTGATCGAGAAAATCGCAGAGCTGGTCAAAGATAAAAAAGTCGAAGGTATCAGTGCACTGCGTGATGAATCCGATAAAGACGGGATGCGTATTGTTATCGAATGTAAACGTGATGCTGTCGGCGAAGTTGTCCTGAATAATCTGTATTCACAGACTCAGTTACAAACCACGTTCGGCATTAACATGGTTGCGCTCGATAATGGACAGCCAAAACTGTTTAACCTGAAAGAACTGTTAAAATGTTTTGTTGATCACCGTCGTGAAGTGGTGACTCGTCGGACAATCTTCGAACTACGCAAAGCGCGGGATCGTGCCCATATTCTGGAAGGTCTGGCACTTGCGCTGGCAAATATCGATGACATTATTGAACTGATTCGTCGTGCTCCAACACCGGCAGAAGCAAAAGCAGGTCTATTGGCTCGTGGTTGGTCTTTAGGTGATGTTGCGGCAATGCTCGAGCGTGCGGGTGTTGATGCGGCACGTCCGGACTGGCTGGAACCCCAATACGGTATCCGTGATGGGCTGTATTTCCTGACTGAACAGCAGGCACAAGCGATTCTTGAGTTAAGATTGCACCGACTAACTGGTCTTGAGCATGAAAAAATTCTGGATGAATACAAAGCCTTACTGGAAGAAATCGCCGAATTAATGTTGATTCTGTCCAGCACTGAACGTCTGATGGAAGTTATCAGGGAAGAACTGGAAGCTGTCAGAAATGGTTTCGGTGATAATCGTCTGACAGAAATTACAGCAGCTTCACATGATATTGATCTGGAAGAGCTGATTGCGCGTGAAGACGTAGTGGTTACTTTATCTCATGAAAGATATGTGAAGTACCAATCACTGAGTGATTATGAGTCTCAGCGTCGTGGCGGTAAGGGTAAAAGTGCCACGAAGATGAAAGACGAAGACTATATTGAACGTCTGTTAGTGGCGAATACCCACGATAATATTCTGTGCTTCTCAACGCGTGGTAAAACGTATCGTCTCAAAGTGTATCAGCTACCTCATGCGACCCGGACTGCACGAGGAAAGCCGATTAATAACATTCTTCCGCTGGAAGAAAATGAACGGATTACGGCAATTCTTCGGGTTGCAGAATACTCGGAAGATAAATTTATCTTCATGGCAACCGGTGACGGAACCGTGAAGAAAACATCACTTGATCAGTTTGCCAATGTTCGTTCCAACGGCTTGATTGCTGTGAACCTGCGTGATGACGATTCATTGATTGGTGTCGATATTACGGATGGGAACAGTGAGATTATGTTGTTCTCGAAAGCCGGTAAAGTCGTCCGGTTTAATGAACAACATGTACGAGCTATGGGAAGAACGGCATCCGGTGTCCGAGGCATGAAGTTGGCAGACAACGATCAAGTTGTCTCGCTGATTGTACCTTCTGAACAGGGTGATATTCTGACTGTGACTGAAAATGGTTACGGTAAGCGGACTGATTTGAATGAATATCCGACGAAAGGGCGGGCAACTCAAGGGGTTGTTTCAATCAAAGTGTCTGAGCGTAACGGCTGTGTTGTCGGAGCCGTACAGGTAGACAGCGGTGATGAATTTATGATGATCACCAATGCTGGTACCTTGGTTCGAACTCGTGTCGGAGAAGTCAGTCAGGTTGGTCGTAATACCCAAGGTGTGACATTGATTAGAACCGCAGAAGATGAAAAAGTGGTTGGTCTGCAACGAATCGAAGAAGTTGAAGATGCTGATATCGATGCAAGCGTTGTCGATGAAAGTGTTGTAGCAGATGACACCACTGAGGATTCATCCTCGTCATCAGAGCCTTTAGCTCCAAATGAGGGAGAGAGCTCAGATGAGCAAGATCTCTCTGACGATTAATTCTGACGAATATCAGTGATAACGCGAATAAAACCGGGCAAATAGCCCGGTTTTTTTATGTCCTTAGCCCGCTAGTCTCTGATTGTCTCTGGGGTTGACAGCGTAATTAATAATAAAATTAACAATTTACTCAATTGCTCTTAGCAAAAAAAAGAGATATTAAATGTGATAATCATTCCAATAATTTAAATTTCATAGGACAACAAATGAGAAAATGATAAAATTTTTTTACTTGTTACCGATAATGGATAGATGCAGTGGACTCTCAAGTAACTCAGTTGAAGAAAGATTTCTACCAGCAGATTATGGCGCAGCACGCGTATGCATTTCCAAATACGTCCTCGACATTGTCACTTTTAACTGATGAAGAGCTGGAGCAGATTGAAAGAGTTTGGATCGAGCTGATCATGTGGAAAAAATCGCAGACACATTAACAGGTAGCGGTTCATACATATAAGAAACCCGGTAAATCAACTGATGACCGGGTTTTTTTATGTCAGAAATATTGAGTAATACAATCAATGAGACGGTTTATCAATCAGGTCGGGCGTATTCGATAGGGATGATTTGCAGGGATTACACGCCAATATAGAATAATCTCTTTTTCTCTTGGGCATCTAGTGGTATTTTCTATTTGTAATATTATAACGTCACCACTATACCTATGAGGGGGACGTTAGTGCGAAATGTTTTGATTGTTATTGATATGGAAATATCTGAGTAAGAGAGTACTGATATGGCGGATGTCCGAGCCAGAGTGGATTTAAAAGTTGGAGCAAAAAGTGATATTGATGCTGAGATCCTCTCTTTCAACGGTTTGAATACAGATAAAGAACACGTTGCTTTGATTTTTAAATCTGCAGACTTAAATCAAGAAATTCCTTTAGTGAGAATGCATTCAGAGTGCCTGACGGGAGATGTTTTCCACTCGTCAAGATGTGACTGTGGTGAACAACTAGAAGAAACTATTACTAAAATGGGAGAATCTGGTGGAATCATCCTATACCTTCGCCAGGAAGGGCGAGGGATTGGTTTATATAATAAGATTGATGCGTATCGACTGCAAAGCCAAGGGTTGAATACGTACGAAGCGAACCGAAAGCTTGGTTTTGATGATGATCTCAGAGAGTTTTCTGAAGCGGCTCAAATGTTGAAAGCATTGAATATCAATAAAATCCGCTTAGTGACAAACAATCCCAAGAAAGTGAATGACTTGAGAGCTCACGGCATTGAAATTGTTGAGATTGTTCATACGGCAGCCCATATTAAAGCGGGTAACGCCAACTATCTGAAAGCAAAAGTCAGTTATGGTAAGCATAAACTCTCATTGTAAGTGGCGTTCTCTGCTCTGACTGATATTCACTTCATGACCCTATTGATTTTTTATATTGTTTGACGTTATTCATAGGGTTGAAATCTGCCGCTGTGTTCATGATCAAAGAAAAAGATGGGATTCAGGCTTGAGTTTGTTGCGGGTGCAGGGGGGATTTGAATGTCCGGTTTGTCGTTGAGCCGATTCTTGTCAAACCTATCTTGGAGTGTCATAGTTCACTGTAATTTGGCTTTATAAGGAAAAATATGTCTCTTCAGTATCAAATAGTCCCTGTAACGGCTTTTGCTCAGAATTGTTCAATTGTTTGGTGCGATGAAACCATGAAGGGCATCGTGATTGATCCTGGCGGCGATGAAAAGCATCTTGCGGACGTGATTCAGGTGTTGGGGGTCCAAATTGTACATATTGTTTTGACCCATGGACACCTTGATCATGTCGGTGGGACGAAAACACTGCAACAATCGCTTGGTGCCGTCGATATTATTGGCCCGCATCAGGCTGATCGGTTCTGGCTGCAAGAACTGGAAAAGCAGAGTCAGATGTTTGGTTTTCCGCGAACGATGGCGTTTGACCCCGATCAGTGGTTGAACGAGGGCGATTCGGTTGCGTTTGGTCAGCAAGAGCTTCAGGTATATCACACGCCGGGTCATACACCGGGTCATGTCTGCTTGTTCAGTGAATCCGCAAAAGTGGCTTTTGTCGGTGATGTTTTATTTCAGGGAAGTATCGGAAGAACAGACTTTCCTCAGGGTGATTTCGAAACATTGATTCGTTCGATTAAAACGAAGTTATGGCCATTGGGCAATGATGTTACATTTATCCCCGGACACGGCCCACAGTCAACCTTTGGTCATGAACGTGCGTCAAATCCTTTTGTTGCGGATGAAATGCCACTCTATTGATGGCGCTGTTCCGGCTCTGCCGCAGCAATATAGCGTCTGGCCATTCCAATCAGTTCATCGCCTTGAATGCCTAAATCACTCATCGGGATGAATAGATCATACCCATGGTAATTTCTTTGATAGCTCATCCGGTTTGCCAGCATTGCGAGTAAGCCGGAATATAGCTGTCCGTCTGCCGACTTATATAAACTCGGATCCAGAACAATATCCTCGAACTCAGCAAGCCGGACATGGTGCTGTTTCATTCCCAGATAAAGTAGTCCGCGCTGAGACAATAAAATCTCACTGATAATTCGTGGGCAAATACTATTCAGAAAAGGAGAGTAGGACTTCAAACGAATCCCAATCCAGGGGAGTGGTTGGTGCCAGCCGTCAATATGATAGGTACATTGGTTAATCTCTTGAATATTATTCCATTTGACGACCCAGCCGCCTCGAAATGTGTGCTGTTGGAAGTGAGTTGCGGTTAAGGTATAACGAACCTGACTTTTGCGGATCAACCAATAGAGCAGTACTGCAATCCCAGAGAATAACGCAGCATAAATCAAAGCCAGAGAAAGGGTATTTGTGGTCATGATGATCAGCAGGGCGATTGTTGCATACGCAATCATCGTTAAGCGTACGGAGCGCTGGTGGAAATTAAATTCAAAATTTGAAAGATGAACCGTCTGCATATTTGTTCCACAATCGTTTGGGGCTCTGTTTTTCCTCAATTGGCTTTACGCCAATATCTGAAGACCGCGAATATTCAGAATAAATAAGACTTGAGTTCTGACACTCTGAAGTGATTTGAAGATAATATCTTCAAGAATTCAGAAGATACAGACCTTTGCTCTCATTGTTGGTTTATTAGGGCTGTTTTGCTTGGTTTTTAATCGCTTTTAGCTTAAAAATTAACTTTTCAGCGTAAATCATTTCTGCTGTCTATAAATTAGCGCAAAATTTTGATATAAACCGCACTTTGTTTAATGAATACTGTCTCGACAGTTGTAATGGAGAATATTCGATGAGACTGGCTCATAAGCGTAATGTGCAGAATAAACTGCAAAAGCGTATGAAACCCTTTGCCATAAATCCGACTTTAAAACAGTCTGCAGTAAAGCCGTCTGCAGTGAAGACACAGCCCCTTGTTTCTTCAAGTCAGCCAAAGGCAGCGACAATCGTCAACGAAAATCTCACCCCGAAGCAGGCTCAAGTGTTGGAAATTGTGACTCAACATGCTGATGGAATTAATCCGAAAAGCATCGGATTAGAAGCGGGTCAGGAAGACACAAAAGCGGCTAGCTGGGCAACAGGTGCACTGAAAAAACTTTTAGAAGACAATCTTGTTGAGAAAGTGCAACTGGCCGGCAATAAAGTACTTTATAAGCGCGCTTAAATCTGACACACGCCAAAAAGATCCAGTTGTGATGTCATTGCGCTGGATCTTTTTGATGTATCAGAGTATGACACTCTCGCCAATCTGTTCTGTTATTCGTGATTCAAAATACTGCCGATCTCTAGCATCGGTGCCACATCAATATTATCTGCTTTCATCATTGCTGAAAGACGCTGAATCGAAGAGAGTAACAGTGTCTGCTCCCACTCTTCCAACTGTTGGAACTGAGAAACAAAATTATCCTGTAAAGGCTGAGGTGCTTTATGCAGCAACTCTTGGCCGAATTCTGTCAGATGAGCATGAACTTTTCTCTTGTCTGTCACACTACGGACGCGGCGTACATAACCATTCCTTTCCAAACGATCCAGAATGGTTGTCGCAGTGGCTTGACTCATATTTGTATTACGAGAAAGTTCACGAATCGTGACTTCGCCTAATTGTTCGATTGAACGCATCAAAATCAATTGCGGCCCTGTGAGTCCTGCAACTTTGCTTAATTTTTTTGAGTGAAGGTCAATCGCTCGGATGATCTGGCGTATAGCAACCAGTACTTCTTCATGTTTTTCCAAAATCAATATCCAGACTTTGAGTAATTACTAATATTTTATACGGATAACAATAACGCGGACATTACCTCACTTATTCACAGAAGAAAAGTGCTATTCATAGAAGAAAAGTGCTGATGTCATCGTTTTCTTTGCAACTATCTTCAGGAAAGAAGGTTATGAAAGTATTTTTGCTGAATTGTCAGACAAGGATGACACGAATGTCATTTTGTTGCAATGTGGTCATATGTGACAGTGTAATGATGTGCTTTCATCATATTGTAATCTGTATAAAATATTAGTGTACAAAACAATCTCGCCGGAGGCTAAGTTGTTCGCGTTGTGATTTTAACCAAAAAGTTCTTTTTTATCTGTTTTTTAGTCTATATTTTAACCGATTGATGGCATTATTGATTAGTTTAAGATAAATTATGCCACGCGATGACGTGTTGTTCATTGTGTGTTCAAATGATTTTTAGCTGATTCGCCTAGGGATAGGTAATAATAATTTGACGGCTAAATCATAAAGAGGGGAATTATGACCAAAGGTATTGATAAATATAGTATCGACAGTACGGATTATACTGTCGGACAGGATAATGTTCAAAAATGGGGTTTTGATGTTCATAACCCTGTGTTTGGTATCAGCGCAGGGTTAATTTTGCTGTTTCTTGTGGCGACGTTAATTACTGATCCTGAAACAGCTAAATCCGCTTTAGACGGCATCAAATGGAAAATCATCGGCAACTTTGACTGGCTATTTATATGGTCCGGTAATATTTTTGTGGTTTTCTGCTTGATTCTTGTCGTTTCGCCATTCGGTAAAATTCGTTTAGGGGGACAGTCAGCAACAGCCGATTACTCTTACCTCTCTTGGCTGGCGATGTTATTTGCCGCTGGGATGGGCATTGGCTTGATGTTCTGGAGTGTGGCTGAACCGGTGGCGTACTATACCGGATGGTATAAAACACCCTTAAATGTTGAAGCATACTCTCCTGAAGCGGCGAAACTCGCTTTGGGTGCGACGATGTTCCACTGGGGATTACACCCATGGGCGATTTACGGGGTTGTTGCATTGTCACTGGCATTTTTCTGCTATAACAAAGGCCTGCCACTCTCAATTCGTTCAATCTTTTATCCGTTACTTGGCGATCGTGCCTGGGGATGGCCCGGACATTTGGTTGATATTCTTGCCGTTGTTGCAACGTTATTTGGTTTGGCTACATCGTTAGGGCTTGGTGCACAACAAGCTGCCAGTGGGATCCACCACGTGTTTGGGATTGATGCCGGAATCGGATTACAGATTGTGGTGATTATTGCGGTCACCATGTTAGCTGTGATCTCTGTGGTTCGTGGTATCGATGGCGGTGTAAAAGTCATTTCGAATATCAATATGATCATCGCTTTCTTATTGCTGCTTGCGGTCGGTCTGATTGGTTACGCGGTGACGTTTGATTCTATTAAAACAACGCTGCTTGCCTATATTGAAAATATTGTTTCTTTGAGCAATCCTCATGGTCGTGAAGATGAAGCATGGTTCCAAGGCTGGACTGTATTCTACTGGGCATGGTGGATCTCTTGGTCACCATTTGTCGGTATGTTTATTGCCCGGGTTTCCAAAGGTCGTACGGTCAGAGAATTTATCACGGCGGTACTCTTTGTTCCGACACTGGTGACTGTGGTTTGGATGTCTGTATTCGGTGGCATGGCAATCGATCAGGTGGTTCATCAAGTCGGTGAACTGGGCCATAAAGGAATTACTGAAGTTTCACTGGCGATGTTCCAGATGTTTGATGTCTTGCCTTACGGCAAAGTCCTTTCTTTAATTGGTGTTGTATTAGTTTTGGTATTTTTCATTACCTCTTCTGATTCCGGCTCACTGGTTATTGATAGTATTACTGCTGGTGGTAAGGTCGATGCACCGATTCCGCAGAGAATATTCTGGGCTTCTATTGAGGGCGCAATTGCCATTGCATTGCTATGGATTGGTGGAACACAAGCCATTCAGGCATTGCAGGCGGGTGCGATTTCGACAGCTCTGCCATTTACATTTGTTCTGCTCATGATGTGTGTCAGTCTGATTATGGGAATGAAAACCGAGCGATTGAATTAATTGCTGCGGTTATTCTGGAAAAGCCGGCGATGATGCCGGCTTTTTTGTATCTGGCCCCAACATTTCAACGCTGAATAGACTGGGTGAAGTGATTGATGATCAGGCCGTGACTGACTGAAGTAAATTTTTGCGGGGCTATATCCAAAAATCATTGATTGGCCGAGAGCGATCATAGTGATTAGCGATCTGCGCCTGAAGAAGCTCTGCTGTAGCGAGTGCATCAAATAATGCATCATGCAGCGGGTAGTGTGGCAATCCATAGCGTTCTCTGGTATTCCCCAGTCGGACTGATGGCTTTTTCTTAAAGCTGTTCATCAAATTCAGTATCCCTCCGGATTGCTGAGCCAAAATTCGCTCTTCGAGATGCATGGTGTCAACAACCGGGAACTCAATCCCTTCTTGAATTCTCTCTTTCAGCGCCTGATCGAGGAATTGGCGCTCAATCGGATGATAATGCACGACGATTATTTTTCCTGCCATAAGATGCAAGATCTCATCAAGAAACTCATTTAAATCAGGTGCGTCCATAATATCTGTATGTGTAATACCATGAACAATGATAGACGACTCTTTTAAAGGACGACGTGGTTTCACCAGCCAGTGTTTAGACTGCCCCGGTTTGATTCGATCCAGCGTGAAAGGGACCGCGCCAATCGTGACAATTTCATCCTTGGCCTGATTCAGGCCCGTTGTCTCAAAATCAAGTGCCAGAAACTCAATTTCTCCAATCGGGGTATCTGCATCGGGTAGTAATTGCTGATAGAAATAATGAAGCGACGGATGCGTTACCCGTTTCTGCTTGAGCTGATACTTTTTTTGCCAGTCAATACTGGGCGCTTTCAATAGTTTTTTTAGCATATTATGAGGCACGAGGTGAACTGCTTGCTTTATAACGATATTTCAAAAAGTTTTGCGCATTGCTCAAAATTTGAAATGCATCTTTCAGGTTCCGTCGTTCGAAATCCGAGAGGTTTTCCGGCTCAATATTGTTGTCCGGTTCAATTCGGTTTTCGACGTCATAGGCCTGATGGCGGATACGCACCATCGAGATAAATTCAAGCGCATCTCTGAGGTTTTCACCACCACCTTTCGGGAGGAGACCGTATTCGATAATATCATCCAACCGTTCAAATGAATTTTTTGCATGTGAGCCAATCGCAAGGGCATGAACCCGAATGACATCGGCCAGCGGTGCGGTGCCTCGTCTTTTGAGATTGATAGAATTATTGTGACGACCATCTTTTTCCATCACAAAATTTTTGAAAAATCCTAATGGCGGGGTGCGGTTTAAAGCATTTCTGGCCAGACAGGCAAGGAAGCGGGGGCTTTGTCGCGCGCGTCTGACAATAAACCGATTCAGTTGTTCTGCCCAGCGGGTTTGCCCGTAGACGCCATCCAGATCGAAGAAAATTGATGCGTTCAACAAGGCTTTCGGATTCGGGTCATCAATCCAATCGGAGAAGCAGGCTTCCCACTCCTGACGGGTCATCCGCCACATCGGATTGGTTGCCATGATATCACCGGTACAATAGCTATAACCGCAACGCGCTAACCCATCACAAACAAAGTGAGCCAGTTTGTTAAAGTAGTCGTCATGTTTGTTGGCGTCATAACGATTGTCGAGAATGATGGCGTTGTCCTGATCGGTAACGACCAGTTGTTCATCTCTTCCCATTGAACCTAATGCGAGAAAACAGAAAGGGATGGGGGCCGGCCCGTATTCAATTTCTGCCAGTTCAATAATGCGCTGTTTAAAGCTTCTGCCGATAACAGACATTGCAGTGCCAATCATGTGGGCATTCGCATCTTCATTGACCAGACGAACGAAACTTTCTTTGACCTGTTCGGCAATCGTCACCAAATCATCCACACTATTTTGATGAAAGATACTACTGACTAATAACAGTGAGTTCTGTGACTGATAACGAACCAAATCGGTTGTCTCGAGGATGCCTAATGGCTTGTTCTCTTTCAGAATCGGGAGATGGTGAATTTTGTGACGCAACATAGCCATCATTGCTTCATAAACATAAGCGTTATGATCAAGGGTTAACAGCTCGGTTGTCATGACTTCACGAATTGGCCGCTGAGGAGAAATTGCATTCGCTAAGACTCGGGTACACAGATCTCTGTCTGTAATAATACCTAATTGTGGTTTGTCATCCTGATCATCTGCCTCAGGCTGATCAGTATTTAAAATGAGCAGGGCAGAGACATTTTCCTCAGCCATTTTTTGGGCGGTGTCGTGGATCGATGTTTCCGGTGAGATCCAGATTGCTTCACCGGTTAGCAAATTCTTGACTTTGGCGGTGGACAAATCATTCGTTTCCACCGTACTGGAAATCGCATGGCGCAGTCTGGTTTTATCGTTAACTTCAACAAAATCGGCAAATACTTCATAGTTATCATATAGCATTTGAAAGTGTGCTTCCGGAATCCGGTAAACCAGCGTATCTTCAATCGCCGTGACAGGAAAAACGACTTTGTTATTGGTCAATAATCCCATTTGTCCAAATAGGTCACCTTGTGAGAGGCGGTTGTAAAGCTCGCCTTTGCGTCGATACACTTCGACGGCACCACTCCGGATGATGAACAAATCCTCAATAGTATCCCCGTTTTGAATAATCGGTGTATCCTTGCGAAAGTAGGTGATCTCTATCTGTTGCACCATCGCTTCAAGTGCTGTCTCTTCCAGCTCATTGAATGGGGGATATTGAGCAAAAAATTGTTTAATTTCCAATAATTCTGTATGCATATAGGTTTCTCTATCACGAGATAACGAGTATTTCTATCATCATAGCAGGAAGAGACGATGGGTTCGATGGAAGCACATGAATGTATTAAAAAAGTGAATTGAACCAGAGGAAAAGCCCGGTGATACCGGGCTGCTCTTGAGGTTAAGAATGATGTAATGCAGTTTTGCGGGTTTTCAAATGACTGAGAATCACACTGAAGAGAGGGCTGATCAGTAATAAAATGGCCAGAGATGTGAAGACCAAAGTAATCGGCCGTTCCCAAAGGAAACTCAGTTCTCCATCTGTGATCATCAACGCACGCCGCAGGTTTTCTTCCATCAGTCCGCCGAGGATGAATCCCAGTAGCAAAGGGGCCAGTGGAAAATTTGCCAGTCGTAATAAGATGGCTCCGATCGCAATCAAAATCATGATGAAAACATCCACGGTATTGAACGATACAAGATAGACACCGGTTATGGAGAAAAACAGAATCATCGGTAGGAGTACGGTCCGCGGCACGGCCAGTAAACGTGAAATATAAGGAATCAATGGCAGATTCAAAATAATCAACACGATATTGCCGAAATACATGGAAATAATCACTGACCAAAATACATCCGGGTGTTCCACAAACAAGCGGGGACCCGGTTGAATGCCATAGGCAATCAGCGCACCAAGCATAATTGCTGTTGTGCCAGATCCCGGAATACCCAGAGTCAGCAGGGGCACGAATGAACCACTGGATGCTGCATTGTTGGCTGACTCCGGAGCAACGAGCCCCCGAATTGAGCCTTTGCCGAATGACGCTTGTTTGTCTTTGGGAGCGAGGTTTCGCTCCAGACCATAACTTAGAAATGCTGCAATCGTTGCCCCGGCACCGGGTAAGACGCCGGTGAAGAATCCCAGAATCGAAGAGCGGACAGCAACAGGAGCCGCTTCTTTAAACTCTTCTTTATTAATTTTCATGCTTCCGAGTTCGCTCATTTTTTGGGTTTCCGTATGGCGTGTATCAGCCTCAGGTTTTAAAATGCCCATTAATGTTTCACCTAAAGCAAAGGTGGCCATCGCCAGCATCAGAAAACTAAAGCCATCCATCAGATCGGTTAAACCAAAGGTGAATCGCTCAACACCAATCCCTTTATCAATCCCAACAGTAGAAAGCATCAGGCCTAAGATCGTCATCATCCATGCTTTCAAAATTTGCCCTTTACCGGCAAAAGCGGCGACAGCGGACAGACCGACTAACATCAGTGCAAAATAATCGGCAGATTGAAAACTGAGCGAAACACTGGCGAGTGCCGGAGCTGCGAAGAGCAACATAATTGCGGAGAGTGTTCCGCCGGTAAACGAAGCATAAGCCGCTAATGCCAATGCTTTGCCTGCTTGTCCTTTTTGTGCCATCGGGTATCCGTCAAAAGCCGTGACGACGGTCGATGAACACCCCGGCGCATTGATTAAAATCGACGAAGTCGAACCGCCAAAAATTGCACCGTAGTAAACCCCAGCCATCAGAATCAGGCCGGAAGAGGGCTCTAAGCCATAGGTGATTGGGATCATCAGGGCAATTGCTGAAATTGGCCCTAATCCCGGTAACATGCCGATAAATGTACCGACAAAACATCCGACAACCACCATCATCAGGTTCATCGGCAGAACTGCGGTACTAAGTCCCTGAAGAATTCCATCTAACATTGCAGTCTCCTTTTTACCAGATCGTGAAGATGACGCCGGGTTCCAGATAAATATCCAGACCTTGAGTCAGTAACAGATAAAAGCTTAAGACAAAGGGAAATGAGGCCCCGAACAGGACTTTTTTACGTCGTTCGCCTAAGAGATAGAACCCGATCGCGAGAAAAAGCGTTGTGGCAACCACGAAGCCGACATAGGTCAGACCGATGCCATAGAACGTCATTAAAATCAGGAAACTGATGAGTAACTTCCAGTTGAATTGGAGTACAGCGCCACTTTTTTGATCGGGTTGCCCGGTGACGAGTAGTATCACAGCAAGAATGATCCCGATATAAGTGAGTAAAATCGGTAGTGTTCTGGCGGTAAAAGGTTCGTATTCATCTCCCGGAAGCAGAGGAATATTGAAGGTTTGATAGCCATAAACCAGACAAAATACGAGAAAAATTAAGGCGCCAACTCTATCGCGACTTAATAGATATTCTCTTGAGAGCAGTGGATTTATTTTAGTAGACATTATCCGACTCCATGGGTGTGAGGGCGTCATATACAGGTCGCCTGGACGGGGAATCTCAACAAAGGATTCAGCAAACCTGCATATGACAGTTGATGTTCTCGTTTGGGGAATAATTATTGAATGAAGCCCAGTTCACGCAGCAGCGTTCTCATCTGGTTTTCCTGTGCTTCAAGGAACGCATTGAATTCCGGTGCTGGCTTATAGTTATCGACCCAACCGTTCCGGTCCCGAAGCGTTTTCCATTCGGGGGTCTGGTACATTTTTTCCAGCACGTTGTCCCACGCCGCGACTTTTTCTTTACTCACTCCCGGTGCGGCAAAGAAGCCGCGCCAGTTAGCAAATACAGTTGGATTGCCATACTCTTTTAATGTCGGAATATCTGGTGCGGAAGGAAGACGCTCCGGTGCAGTGACAGCGACAATTCTGATCTGTCCGGCTTTTGACATCTCAAGCACTTCCCCTAAACCGGTTGAGAGGAGTTGTGTTTCTCCGGATAACAAAGCTGCCATTGCTTTACCGCCGCCATCATATGCGATGTAACGAACGGCTCTCGGATCGAAATTTTCGCCTTTGAATGCTTCAGCTACGACCAGATGATCTGTACTCCCACGGGCTGAGCCGCCGGCAATCTTGATTTTTCGAGGGTTATCCCGAAAATCAGCAACAATGTCTTTCCATGTTTTATATTTTGAGTCGGCACGCACAACAATGGCACTGTAATCCGAAACAATTGCCGCGACAGGGGTCATGTCCCGAAATGACTGAGGGAAAATGCCGGAAAGCGAGCGGACAACAATCGGGCTCGAGTTAATCATCAGCGTGTCTTGTTGGCGCTCTGCCGTTTCAATCAGGTGGGCAATTGCTTTGCCACCACCACCACCGGACATATTTTGAAAAGAGACGTTATCAATCAGTTTGGATTTATATAAAACATCACCCGTTCCGCGAGCTGTCATGTCCCAGCCACCCCCGGCACCCCCGGGAACCAGAAAATGGATTTCCTCAATATCTGCAGCCAGTGTATTGGTGGAAAATCCAGCAGCGAGCATGGATATCAACAGGCAGGTTTTCAGTTGCTTCATCATTCACGTTCCTTTTGCTGTGTGCAATTTATTTATGCTTATACGTTTTATGCGGTGTTGCTTTACGGTTGTCGCGGTTCGCTTCCTTCATCCGTAATCACTCCGAAAAGTTATACAAATGTTAAATACTTGTCCTGTTTATGGTAATAAAAGGGAATAATGAGCATTAAGAGTATTTTATTCATATTGTTCATGAAGTGTTGTAATGCGTTGAATCAATCACAGTTATTCGTGGTGTCACTCTCCACAATGTTGAATAAGTGTTAATGTACGGCTTCTTTTCTGGAGGTACATATGACATGGAATCAGATTAGTTTCCGTAAACGGATGTTGATCATCATGACCTTTTCTGGACTCGTTGAGTTGCTGATTCTGGCACTGGCTGGTTTTTCTTATATCCGCCATCAGCAAGAAGAAGATATGGGGCAGAAGGCATTGCGTGTTGCTACGTTTCTGTCTCAATCTCCGGCTGTGATTGAGATGATTCGTCAAAAAGATACCAGTCAGCAGCAGTATTACCGTGATCTGACTTATATGATCGGGGCGGCATTTATTGTGATCGGTAATCGTCAGGGGATTCGTCTGGTTCACCCGTTGGGAGAACGGATTGGTCTGCCGATGGTTGGGGGCGATAATCAAAGAGCACTGCGAGAAGGCCAGTCTTATATCTCATTTGCGCATGGTTCTCTGGGACGTTCCGTCCGGGGGAAGTCCGCAGTGATTGATGCATCGGGTCATATCATTGGTGTGGTATCGGTGGGTTACCTGATTGAGCGATTACAGGACAGGGTTGAACCCTATTTGTATTATCTGTTGATCATTGTCGTGTTGGTGGTGGTGGTCAATGGGCTCATTTCCGGATATGTCTCCCAACGCTTTCAAAAAGCAATTCTCGGATTTGAGCCTGAAGAGATCGGGCGTCTCTACGGAGAGCTTGATGTCACCATGAGTACCTTAAAAGAGGGCATTCTGAGTATTGATGAAAAGGGGTATCTTCGCTCTATCAACCGAAGTGCCTGCGATATTCTGGGAATCGATAAAGATAAAGCGTTGAATCGTTTATTAACGGATTCGTTGCATGACAGTAATCTCTATACCTTGCTGGAAACCGGACAAACCGATAGTGATATTGAATTGTATCTCAATCATCAGCGGCTGATTGCTAACCGGAGCCCGATCGTGGTTGATGGACGGGTTGTCGGTGCGGTTGCCAGTTTTCGATTACGTGATGAAATCAATGATTTAACCGAGCAACTGTCCCAAACGAAAGCTTATGCGGAGCTGTTACGGGCACAAACACATGAACATCGAAATAAGCTAAATACAATCAGTGGTTTAGTCCAAATGGGAGAGCTAGAAGCTGTCCAACAGTTGATTGGTCAGGAGACCGAACATTATCAGACATTGATCGAATTTTTGCGTGGCGCGATCAAAGATCCATTGATCGCGGGAATGTTGCTGGGTAAAAGTGAACGGGCCCGGGAATTATCGCTGGAGCTTCGGGTTGAAGAGGGAACCTCGCTGGACGCATTACCGGAGCACCTCCGCGCTGAAGATGTGGTGACGATATTGGGAAATCTAATTGATAATGCCTTTGAAGCGGTTCTGACCTCTGTACGGCAAAGTAAACATATTGCTTATGAGCGGCGTATTATCGATGTTTCGATCAGTGACTATGGGCATGACATTATTCTGGAAGTTGATGATCAAGGGTGTGGTCTGCCGGATGGTGTTAGTGTGAACCGACTGACCGAAAGAGGGGTATCAAGCAAAAGCTATCAGGGACGCGGCGTTGGATTATTTCTGGTGCAGCAGTTGACTGACAGATACCACGGGCAGTTAGACATGTACGATAAAAAGGGAAATGGCACAAGAATGACGGTTTATTTGCCCAAGGAGCCATTGATATGAATACCAGAGTCATGATTATTGAAGATGATCTGGTGATTGCTCAGCTTCATCAGCGTTATCTGGAACAAATCGGTGGATTCGAGGTGGTTGGTATTGCCACCAATAAAAGAGAAGCAGAGATGCAGTTGTCACTGCTTGCACCGGATCTCATTCTTTTAGATGTTTATTTACCCGATGGCACTGGATTAGAGATTTTGCAGCAGTCGAGAAGCAATCAGGATCAATGTGATGTGATTTTGATTACAGCAGCCCGAGATGTCGGAACACTACAGCAGGCAATGCGTTATGGTGTCGTCGATTATTTACTGAAACCTGTCGTGTTTTCCAGACTTGAATCCGCGATGCAAAAATATCAGCGACTACGGCAGCAGTTGACCGAAGCGGGCGGCCTTGATCAGGGGGTCATCGATAAAATGCTTTCTAGTCCGGCTGGCGCATCAACAACATGTGTGGAGAAACTCCCGAAAGGGATTGATGCTGTGACTTTGGATAAAATTCGCAAACTTTTTCAGGATCATGTTTTACTGACCGCTGATGAGGCCGGAGAACAAATCGGAGCGAGTCGAACGACTGCCAGACGCTATCTGGAGTACCTGAATGGTACCGGGGAACTTATTTCAGATGTGAACTACGGGACGGTTGGCCGTCCTGAACGTTGTTATCAACGCAAAGGTTAAATATCAGGCGAATCCATACGATGCAAGGATGGCAATACTCAGTGGGTGAATCGCCCACTGAGTATATCGGTAGAAGGCCACACGATGAGAGATAAGTTTTAAGACGCAGGGGAGAGCTGCGTTAAGAAATGGTCAAGATGTTGTCCTACCTCTGCCGGCGTTGACGCCCGTCTCATTTGTGCCATCGACGGGAGCTGGTTATTTTGGAAGTATTCAGCGGAAACAAAGGCATCACTGGCATGATAGCGCAATGTATCTTGATCGGCTGAACCGTCACCCACAATGATAAACTTCCCGGTCGTCTTATGCTGACTTTTCCACTGTTGTATCACTTGTACTTTTCCTTTGGAAGAAAGTAACGGGGAAGGGCGTATACTGAGCACTCGATTACCTAACCAGATAAAACGGTTGGCTGTGAGTTGATCGTATTGAATGCCCCATGCGTCTAACAAAGGGGCGATCCACTCTGTATAACCGCCTGAAATTACATGGAGTTTGACACCTTTTTCGGTTAACGAACGCAATGTCGCTTGTAATACAGGGTCTAAAGCATCGACCCGACTTGCGACATATTGATCGATGGTTTGCTTCGTGACAAACAGTGCTGTTCTGAGCATGATCAGCTTTTCTTGCCAAGTCGCACGCCCGGCAAATGCACGAGGTGCGATTTCTGCCAGATAACGCATGGTGTCATCTCCGCCTTTCTTATGACGCAATGCGATTTTCAAAACTTCTACCGTACTCTCTTCCGGAAGTAACGTATTATCAAAATCAAAGATGACATTCATAACTGTTTTAACTGCTCTTTGTAACTATACTTATCGTCTCTGGTCCAGCGGGTCGCCGGAATATTGAGATAATCGGCAACGGCTTGTTGAACCTTATCTGCAAACTCTTGTGGTGACTGCTCCCGGGAGTAATGAAGCTTGTCCAGATAAGTGACTTCAAAATGGATATAGGGCATCATCAGAATGGTCATGAAGCGGACATACCCGGGGGACATCATCGGACTTGGAGACAATCCAAAAGGAAGTCTGACTTTTAAAGCCACTGGCACGACGGGTTGTCCTCGGATCATAAACTCAGGTCGAAACCGAAAAAGGGCTTGCCCGTTATTCAGTGTCGCTTCCGGTGTAATATATAGTGCGTGTTTTTCCGGCGTTTTGTTCCACTCTCTGAAACACTGTATTAACTGACGTTGATTTCTGACGAGCCAATAGCTGGAATTCGAGCCTTTAAATAAGATATAGCCTACGAATTTGCCCAGCGGACTATCTGCTTTATCAATCATCAGTGTCGCGTGAGGCATGGCCAAACCCGGAATATGATCAAAAATACTGACATGTGGTGAGGCCACAACACATCCGGCTGTATGTTGACCGACAGCTTCCGGCGTCATATTACAACGTACCTGTATTCCTAACAGTCGAATAAAGACTCGATATACCGACTTTCTTTTCGAATGTGGAAATATCGGAAATACCAGTCCATAAGCACCGATCAGTAACAGTCGGAACAGTAATAATAACAATCCGAATGGCATATATAGCACGGTTGATACTGAAAAATGATGCCATAATTTCACATCACATAATGCCGAGATAGGGACATCCTGACATAATGTAGGTTGTTCAATATTTTGCATGTACTATTTCCCGTGCTTCTTGTTTTTGAATGTACTGATGTAGTTTTTGTGCAGTACTTTCGTTTTTGTCTCTGACCTTGAAAAAGTTATCCCGGTCATAGTCAATCTTGAGATGATCACCGAATGGCGTGGCCACAATCCGGCACTGATCACGATCAAGGTTGAGATATTTCAGATTCATCTGAATTGCACGAGTGTGTTTGATGTTGGTCAGTGTATAAACTGACGTAAATCCCAGAACATCAAAGGCCCAGCACAATGCTGTATGACCCGCTAAATAAGTCCATGGGGTTCCCCAGTATTTGGGTAAGTAACGCATCCCGAAATTAATACCAAATTGTTTCTCTTCAAATCCGGCATACCCCATGAAAGGGGCATTGGCTCCTTGAGAAACAACCCAGCGTGCCCATCCTTTTTGTTCCTGGTTTTGTCTGAATCGTTCAACTTCATCCTTGATGATATCGATAGTTCTTGCTTGTCCGGAAGAAATAAACTTCATATTTTCTTCATCGGAAGCGAGTGTTGCATATCCCTGTATATCTTCATCATTCCACTTGCGCAGCGTGATGCCGTATTTGCTACATATTACGTTATTCATATCTACCTACCGCCAAACTTCAGTTGTTCAATTGTTTATCATCGCCACATTTCTTCATGTGCTGCCTAAAGGGTAGCCAATGCGTATGTCGATTACCCAATTCGATGTTTCTACATCTCGTTCTAATACGTTTGTTTTTTTGTCCGCCTGCCGACTCATATAACCGAGAACAGATGGAAAAGTCATGAACTCTGAATGAGGCGCTGAACTCTCTTCGTCTTAGTATGTTTTTAAACATATTTGTTACATCATTATCGTTATTACATCATTATAGATAGTTATTTGTATATGCAACTATATTCATTTAGTCAATCACCAAACGCTGTATCAAGTGCGTGAGAAGGTGACAATTAAACTTTATCGGGTGAATAGTGTTTCGTTAAAATATTCCTTTTTTGAATTATCCATATAAATTTAAATTATTTGCTCTTGGTTTTAATGTAAATAGTTGCTTATCGTCATAATTATCAAAAGGGGGAGGACTGATCTTGATACACCTAGCCAATCGCTAGGAGGGAAAAGGCGTAGTGGATAAAATATAAAATAAAATAAAATCATCTAAAAAAATAAAAAATATGCTCTTCAGTCTCTAATTTGAGAAAATTTTCTTAATTTTTCTTTTGTGAGACAGATAGCGCTGAACAGAATTATATAAGAATGTTATCGCTATCATTTCGTATTGGTTGGATAGATATGATGTTTAATACTTTTTAAGCAGGAAAAAATGTGGATATTGTCTGTTTTAACTATCTTTTAATTATAAATGTTTATTTTGTCAATAATATTGGTGGTGTTTATCAGAGTGCACAAAAGGTGAATATTTATCAGTATGGTATACTTTAAAATAATAAACCAGTCCTGCATTCATGATGTGGGATTTTATTGTTCATTTGGCTTCCGGTTTAGCAACGTTAGCGTAAATACGTGACTTTAGACCGAACAAGCGAATCAACGATCTGACAATTATCGATATTGAACATGATCTTTCACATGTGGATACCCTGACAGGAACGGAAGTCGTTGATGTGATTGGTTCGTTGGTATTTTGTTTTGATTGTGTTGTCGAGGTGTGGGGCTCTAGCCGGAGTGCAGATCATACAGCCAGAGATGTTGGATACAGATGATATGAGTCGTGACAATGGTGTGGCAACGCATGTGTATCTGTATGGAAAGAGCCAGCAGCAAGGCTGACCCATCTATGGTACTACTTTCGGCGGTATAGTCTTTCGGGTCTGCCAACCCGACCATGCTGAATGATTGCTTCAAGGAAGCTGGTGGAGGTGCAATATTCGAGGTATCGGCGGGCCGTTGTTTTACTGATCCCCACCAACTTCCCCAATGATTCTGCGGTGTGTGTTACATCGTCTTCCTGATAAATTACTTTGATCTTATTGAGTGTTAATTCATCAATACCTTTGGGGAGATTATCTTGATGATATTGCGCTTTTGATTGGAAGTTGAGTAATTCATCGACATGTCTTTGATTGAAATTATCTGCGGCTTTCAGCGAGTTGTTATACTTTAAATAACGTTCAAGTGAATCTTGTAGCCGGTCATAGGCAATTGGCTTTAGTAGATAATCGAAAACACCACAGCGAACGGCCTCACGGACGGTTTCCATATCAGAGGCTGCGGTGACAAAAATAACGTCCGGCATATTTCCACCTGAAATCATTTCTTTCAGTAAATCCAGACCTTGACCATCAGGAAGAAAATTATCCAATATAATTAGTTGTGGCTTTAGAAGACGGAGCATGTTACGCGCTTCCGCGAGAGAGCGGGCAACACCAATCGGACGAAACCTAGGCATTTGATTCAGGTAGTAAGTGTGAAAATCAGAAATACTGACTTCATCTTCAACAATCAATACATCAAACACATCCATTATTATGTACTCACGTTAGGGATGAAAATAGAAAAAATGGTACCTTTCGGCTCAGCATGATCAATCAATATCGAGCCATTCGCCTGCGTAACCAGACGATGAACCAGATATAAACCAATACCGTGTCCCGGCTGTTCCTTGCTACTGACCCCTTTGCTAAAAAGTGAATCAGAAATCTCTTCGGGGATGCCGGTACCATTGTCCGCTACCTCAATGACGAGCTCGTCTGAGGCATCGGTTAAAAGCAGTGAGATTGTTTTATTACTGCTATCGTTTTTTAAAGTAGCTTCAAAGGCATTGTCAAGTAGATTACCCAAAATTGCGGCCAGTTCGTCGGATGACATACATTGTGGTTGTTTTTGCATCTGACAGAGTGGATCAAACTCCAACTGTAAGCCGAGCTCTTTGGCTCGGCTATATTTGCCTAGCAGTAGTCCGGCAATAATACGCGAGCAGAATGTTTGGGTAATATAATCGATCAGTTGTTGTTGATTTTGGGTTTCTTTTTGAATGGCTTGAATGGCTTCATCATAAGCGCCAATTTGGACTAATCCTCCGATCGTTGATAACCGATTGGTATATTCATGACTGAGCACGCGCAGATTTTCGGTATGCTGGCGAATTTGTGAAATTTGTGAGGTCAGGGTATTGATGTCATCCCGCCTCCGGAAGCTTACGACCCAACCGATGTGTCTTTCGTGATCCCAAATGTTCACCCGGTTCGCAACCAGTGTTTCGCCGTTGCAGGTGATGAGTTCATCTTGTTGTTCATTGATATCAATCTGACCAAGCGAATTACTGCCCATAAAAAATGAAGCCGGTGTGACGAACTCAGTAATCGCTCTGCCAAGTAAATATTTCGGTGGATGCGCGATCCCCAGTGTTTTGAGGGCGCGATGATTGACCGACAGAATATTTCCTTGGGTACTGACAGCGATAATTCCCTCATAAACACTTTGTAAGATTGAGCTATGTAAGCGTAGCGAGAGGGCAATTTCTTCCGGTTCCATGTCGAACATTTGCTGTTTGATATGTTTGGTAAATAACCAGGCACCGAGCATGGATAAAATCAGCAGAGCGAATACGGCGTAAAAAAGCGGATAGGAATAAAATGCCAGCCAGTCGCTGATACTGTTAACTAAGTAACCCACCGAGACAACACCGATAATCTCATCGTGCTGATTAATAATCGCGGACTTTCCGCGGATCGCAAATCCTAAACTGCCTTTTCTCAACGAGGAATAATATTCTCCGTATTTTAAGGCGCGCACATTATCACCGCCTTGCATCGGAAAACCGACTTTATCTGAGTCGGGGTGTGCCAGACGAATTCCTTCTTTGTTACCGACAACAATAAAATCAGCATCGGAGATCGCCTGTAGTTCGTGAACCGTCTGTTGAATCGCTGCCACATTATGTTGTTCGATGTTATGGATTAAGACTTTATTATGGGCAATCTCTCTGGCTTGGATCACTGCTTTGGTTCTGAATTGATGTTCAAGACTTTTGCTGAGAGTGAGATGAAAAAAAACGGTGACCAGTATTAATTGAATTGAAACCACAAAAATCAGCAGTAATGCAACCCGGAGTCGAAATGAAAGCTTCTGACAAATATGTGTATGAGCGGTTTGAAAGATCGTTTTAAGCATAACGTTATAAAGGCAAATTATTATCGGTGATTATATCGATTCTATGGTTCACTAGAATTGATATGAGTGGTGTACAATCCATTTTAAGTGTTGTTCTGCTTATCTTGCCATAACCGCTGTTTATATCACTATTGTGTCATCTCTACACTTTGTTTATACATTTGGTTATATCTAAACGGTGAGACATATATTCATTTTCGTGTGATGAGTCGGCATGGTTATGCATATTGGGCTTGTATTGTCATGGCATAGATTGCTCCGAAAACGCTGTGTCGCTGAGTTGAGCGCGTCGAATGACGCGCTACGTAGAAGGGAAAATTACATGAATATGCCGAATACCACGCTGGCAATGATCAGAACAATCCCACCCCCAAGACGAGAAGATATTTGAGCGTAGGAGAGTAAGTTCATCCGGTTAGAGGCCGCCAGCACTTCGAGGTCACCGGAACCACCACGGTTCGCCATACACAGACCTGCAGTGATTGATGATTCAACCGGGTAAAAGCCCATCATCCAGCCACCGAGTGCGGCACCAAAAATTGCACCGAATACAATCAGTGCCGCAATGATGACATTAGTGAAAGTTAAGGCATTCATGACTTCACCCAGATCGGTATAAGCAATACCGACACCGACCATCAAAACCCAGAGCAATTGTTTCGAGAAGAAGGAAGAAAGGCGTTTCGCGCCTTCTTTGATTTCCTCGGAACAAAGACCAGCACCGTTGATAATCGCAACAATAATAACCATGTAAGCGAATGTATGAATTTTGATATCGCCAAATCCGGGAAGAATATGTTTGGATAGTGAGACAGATAACGTATAAACACAGGCCGCAAGCATCAGGCCGATAGCGATTTCGCGTGCTGTAATCGTTGGAGTGTTCACGACTTCATCGACATTGAATTTTGATTTACGTAGTAGCTCGCCATTCCCTGTTAAGGCAGGGATTTTATCACCAATACCATTTAACACCGCTGCTGCAATAATAGCGACGATATTGGCAATGGTCAGAATCGCAATTGCAACCGAATAATATTGCTCTTTTGAACCGCCAGTGACGGATTCATAAATTTCAGACAGGGGAATCGCACCGGCACCATTACCACCGCCCATGATTGGGAGGACATACAGCATCATAATCCGATCGACGGGAATACCGAAGAGCAACCCCCCCAGAATACCAAGAATCGATGCGCCTGCCACTGCTGCCAGAATGGTTGGAATATAACCGACCAAGGAACGTAGCAGGAGTCTTCGATTCACTGCCAGAATCGAACCGGTAATCAGTACTGCGATAAAGAGATCGAGAAAATCGGTCTTTTTCATAACCTGAGTCACAACAGTAATTTCTTTCTGGGTCAGTAACCCCATGTGGACAAGCCAAGCTGCGACAAGGAAAATCATCACTGGCGCACCACCAATATATTTATTAAATATCGGTAGACGTTTACCGAATTCACCGAATATTGCACCGACGACGAACATAAAACAGAAACCGCCGACAATATTGTTAGGTAGTGTATCTGTTATGTGTGCTGTCAAAACCACAAGAAAGAGTAGGGCAAAAAGATGGAATGGTATGCCGAATATTTTTATTTGTGACAGAAGCGACTGAGCGCTGGGGGCGTCACTTGTTATTCGTAACGTTTTTTCATTCATAATCAATTTCCGTAGGTTGATGTTCAATTTAACAATTTAGATAAAAAAGTGATCCATAATTGTGAAAAAGTTCATTGAATGAAGTGACGTTAAAAACGTCAATGGCGTTAATGGTTTTTATTATTTTTTGTTTTTTAAAAACAAGAGGATAAGTAATTAAGTTCATTAAATTCATAAAGAGTTTTTAAGCTCGCATATAAAGTGATTCATATCATTATTTTATGAATATAAACACCGCAAACTATGTCGTGATGAATTTAGTTACAGAGGCAGTACGTCATGCTAGACGAGATATCCTTTTCTCGAGTTCCGATTACCAATCGCTATAAAATAGGAAAAATTCAAACCTTTTTAGCACGTAACGGGTTGGACATTGATGATGATATAGAATACTTCGTTATCGGAAAATGTATCACTGGACAAATACTCGCGTGTGGGGCGATAGCCGGAAAAGTTTTAAAGTCGATTGCCATTGAAAAAACATGCCGTGGTAGCGGATTATCTCTGACGCTGATGACTGAATTAACAAATTTCGCTTATGAGTTAGGACGCTATAATTTATTTCTGTTTACTAAACCTCAAAATTTTAATCTATTTCGCCAATCTGGTTTTTTCCCGCTTGCCCAAGTCGATGATGCCATGATTCTCATGGAAAATAGTCCGAATCGGTTTCAATCTTATTGTCAGCAACTCAAACTCATGAAAGTTGCCGGTGATCGTATCGGTGGCATGGTCATGAATGCCAATCCATTCACTCTGGGGCACCAATATCTGGTGGAAAAAGCCTGTGCCGAATGCGACTGGGTTCATCTGTTCGTGGTTCGGGAAGAGGGGAAAGATTTTTCTTATCTTGAACGACTGAATATGATTCGAGCCGGCACGCAACACCTGAAAAATATCACCATCCATCCAGGCTCAGATTATATGATCTCCAGAGCTACATTCCCGACTTACTTCATCAAAGATCAACAGAAAATCAATGAGTGTCATGCAGCGCTGGATTTACAGCTATTTCGTGATGGTATCGTTCCGGCTTTAGGGATTACCCACCGATACGTCGGTACTGAACCGCTCTGTCCGGTCACCAATCATTATAACGAGGCCATGCACTACTGGTTGGCATCATCGATTTTCCGACCCAATCGCATTCAAATTGTCGAAGTGCCCAGAAAGTCTGTCGATGGTGAACCTGTCTCTGCGTCCAGAGTCCGGCGATTATTATCTCAGCAAAATAATGAACAGGTTGCGAAGCTGGTACCGAAAACGACCTACACAATCCTATTGCGTGATGACGTTCCGTCTGACAGGCCAAAGTCTGTTGCAGCCTGAACGGCATCCCCTATAAAAATTTCAACTTAGAAAGGCCAATCCCATGGAAATTAAACAACCAGCGTTTGCCGGAACTCTGGAGTCCAGCGATCTTCAGGTTCGAATCGCTCCGAATCATGAAGGTGGCATTGTGATTCATCTTGATAGTACGGTTCAGCAACAATTTGGTGAAGTCATCAAACGTGTTGTTCTCGACTCATTACAGCAACTGAAAGTGACGGATGCGATTTTAACCATTGAAGATAAAGGGGCTTTGGATTGTGTGATTCAGGCCCGGGTTCAGGCGGCAGTGATGCGGGCTTGTGGTGTCGAACAGATTGATTGGAGTCTATTGTCATGAGCCAACTACGCAGAAGTATGTTATTTGTCCCGGGTGCGAATGCCGCAATGTTAAGTAACACCTTTATCTACAAACCCGATGCGATCATGTTTGATCTTGAAGATTCGGTCTCATTACGGGAAAAAGACACGGCGCGTATGTTGGTGTTCCGTGCATTACAACATCCGTTATATCAGGATATTGAAACCGTTGTCCGGGTCAATCCGATTGACTCCCGGTTTGGTATGAATGATTTAAATGCCGTGGTGAGAGGGGGCGCTGATGTTGTGCGACTTCCTAAAACCGATACGGCTCACGACGTAACGCTGATGGCGAGCCAAATTGAACAAATCGAGAAAGCTTGCGGCCGTGCTGTCGGGAGCACCAAACTTTTGGCTGCAATTGAAAGTGCCCAAGGGATCAACAATGCCGTCGAAATCGCGCATAGTTCCTCCCGGCTGATTGGTATTGCGCTGGGAGCAGAAGATTATGTGCGTGATTTGAGAACCAACCGCTCACCGGAAGGAACGGAGTTACTATTTGCCCGGTGTAGTATTCTTCAAGCCGCACGAGCGGCTGGGATTATGGCATTTGATACGGTGTATTCGGATGCGAATAATGAAGCAGGATTTCTCCGCGAAGCTGAGCACATCAAACAGCTTGGATTTGATGGCAAATCACTGATTAACCCACGTCAGATCGATCTGCTCCACAATGTCTACGCCCCGACCCAGAAAGAGGTCGATTATGCTTATGCCGTGATTGAAGCGGCTGAAGAAGCAGAACAGCAAGGGCTAGGTGTGGTCTCTCTCAACGGTAAAATGGTCGATAGTCCCATCATTGAACGCGCACGCTGGACATTGCAACGTGCTGAATCCGGTATCAAACAATAGAAGGCAGTGTGTTATGAGTGTCAGTACGTTAAATAATCCCATTTCGCTTGATGAACTGGAAATCCATTCATTAACGCCTTATACAAATGCCAATGCAATCACACCGCATCTGGAACAAGAGCGATTTAAAAAAGGCAGAAAACTGAAGGGTTCACTTGAGCAGGCGATTAAAGCGCTTGGTTTGGCCGATGGAATGACGATTTCTTTTCATCATGCATTTCGTGGCGGCGATAAAACCATCAATGCGGTGATGGATGTCATCGCTAAAATGGGGTTTAAAGATTTGACTTTAGCCTCCAGTTCCCTGACTTCGGTTCATGCCCCGTTAATTGAACATATCCGTAATGGCGTGGTACGTAAAATCTACACCTCCGGGTTACGGGGGGAGCTGGCAGAAGCAATCTCCCGGGGACTACTGAAAGAGCCGGTTCATATTCATTCTCATGGCGGACGGGTTCACTTAGTCCAAAGTGGTGAAATTCATATCGATATTGCCTTTATTGGTGTTCCTTGCAGTGATGAGTTTGGTAATGCGAACGGTATTCAGGGCAAGTCACGCTGTGGTTCTTTAGGTTACGCTCAGATTGATGCGCAATATGCGGATCATGTGGTTATTCTGACCGAATCAATGGTTGATTATCCCAATGCGCCCGCATCCATTCGTCAGGATTGTGTCGATGCAGTGGTTCAAGTCGCAGAGGTGGGGGACCCGGATAAGATTGGCGGTGATGCCACCCGAATGACGACGAACCCGCGTGAATTGTTAATTGCCAAACATGCGGCTGAGGTCATTGAACATTCCGGTTACTTTCAATCTGGTTTCTCCTTGCAAACCGGTTCCGGAGGCGCTTCTCTGGCTGTGACCCGTTTTCTGAAAGATAAGATGATTAAGCATAATATTGTGGCATCTTTCGGTTTGGGTGGCATTACGGCGACCATGGTGGATCTACATGAGCAAGGGTTGATTGAAACATTGCTGGATGTTCAGTGTTTTGATTCGGTGGCCGCTGACTCTTTGTCCCGGAACCCGAATCATCATGAAATCTCCGCCAATGAATACGCGAACCCCTCCTCAAAAGGTGCTGTCGTTGATCGACTGGATGTGGTGATTCTCAGTGCGTTAGAAATTGACATGCAATTCAATGTCAATGTTATTACAGGCTCTGATGGGGTGATTCGTGGTGCCTCCGGTGGTCATTGTGATACTGCCGCAGCAGCGAATTTAACGATTGTCGTTGCCCCTTTGGTGCGCGGAAGGATTCCGACGGTTGTCGAACGGGTGACCAATGTGGTGACACCGGGCGAATCGGTTGACGTATTAGTCACGGATCATGGTATTGCCGTAAACCCAAGACGTGAAGACTTGATCGAACGACTGAATGCGCTTTCAATTCCGGTTTATTCTATCGATGCATTGCAGACTCGGGCTGAATTAATTACCGGTAAGCCTGAGCCGATTCAATTTACTGACAGAACGATTGCCTTTGTGCGTTATCGGGATGGTTCTGTCATTGATGTGATTAAAGAGGTTGCTCAATGACACAGATAGCAGAAGAAACACCGGTTCATTTGTGCGAACTACTCGCATGTAAAGAACAACGTGCAAAAACGCAATTGTCATGGCTGAGAACTTACGGAGTTCCTTTGGTTTCCTTTAGTATCAATATGCCGGGGCCTGTCAAACTGAATTCGATTAGTGAGCAAGTTTTTGCTCAGGGATTAGCGGCACTAGAAGCGATTTGTCATGAGCAGGGCTGGAAAGTGATTGCACAGCAAATTCATCATGAAAAAACGGGGCCAGAAGGCATATTTGCTGTGCAAGGTGTGAGTGCGTCAATACTCAAAAAGCAGATGATGCACATTGAGAGAACTCATCCGCTCGGTCGATTGATGGATTTGGATGTCATTGATAAACAAGGTAAAAGTATTAGCCGTAAAGCATATCAGATCGGGCGAAGGAAATGCTTGATCTGTCAGGAAGATGCGGTCATCTGTGCTCGTTCCCGTCGACATCCGCTTCAGGAGCTGTTGACGAAGATAGAGGAAATGGCTCATGCCGAAGAGTGCAGTCATTAATTTGCTGTTTGACAAAGGTCAGCATCTCTTTGAGACTGAAAATATCGATGTGTTACCGCGTCACATCCAAGATGCGTTTCCTCTCGATCAATTTGTCGGTCATCTCGCTTATCATGCCATGATGCTTGAGGTGCATCTGACACCGAAACCCGGGTTGGTTGATACGGCGAATCAAGGGGCTCACCATGATATGGATCTGGCATTGTTTGTTCGCAGTGCGGAAGTGCTTGCGCCATACATGGTTAGTTTTGTGCGGGCTGGTTGGTTGTACCATCACCAACCGCTCTCGTCTCTTTTAGCACAACTGCGGCCCATTGGTATTGATGCTGAAGTTGCCATGTTTCAGGCAACATCAGGTATCAATACCCATAAAGGTATGATCTTTTCCATGGGACTTATTTGTGGTGTGGTTGGCTGGCTGAAAGCCAATCAGCAGGCGGTGAGTGCTCAGGCCATCAGTGCAGCGGTAAGCCAGTGTTGCCAACACCTTGTTTTCGATGAACTTCGGCAAATCAAACGCCGGGTTCCGATGACACAAGGAGAAAAACTCTATCAACAATATGGCGTGACCGGTGCAAGAGGTGAAGCCGCTTCAGGGTTTGAGACGATCATCAATCATGCGTTGCCGGTCTATCAGTCGACGATTGCGCAAGGTGTCTCAACCGAGCAAGCCTTGTGGCAGACATTGCTGGTTCTGATCGCGCACAATCAGGATACCAATTTACTTTCCCGCGGGGGAATGGCCGGGTTGGTGTATGTGCAGCAGTATGCGTCTAATCTACTGGCGTCAGGTGGTATTGCCCGTCCGGATATCGAAATGGCATTAAATCAGTTTGACCGTTGTCTGATCGAACGACATCTCAGCCCGGGAGGCAGCGCTGATTTACTGGCTGTGACTTGGCTGATTGCTGAACTGGAGCAAGTTTTTGTCCCGACGGATTAAGGAAATATTGACCTTGCCTCGGCAGCGGTTGCACTGACGAGAGTGAGTGCCGATAAAATTTGGTGGTCCTTTTCTTCGGTAGGTCACAGGCGCTACCGAAGTTTTTTTATGTATATTTTTTATGTATAGATGGATCATTATTTGGGAAAGATAATCATCACCATGATACGACACAGCAATGGAACGTATTTTGTCAGGTATGCATCCAGAATCGGTTCTGGTGACTGACATAACACGTCCCATGCGAATGAGTTGAATGAGCCGTTTACTGTTTACCTAAATCAAAATATTTGACCAGATCATCTAACTGTTGAGACACATTATGTAGGTGGCTGCTGGCGTCTGTCAGTTGCTCAGACAGTCTGGTTGTTTCATCCGTCAGCATACTAATGTCTTCGATATTCTCGCCCAACTCAGCCACGACCGATGATTGTTCTTCAGTTGCTGCGGCATTTTGGGTGTTTTGATCATTTAATTGATGAATATGGTGGCTGATTTCCTGAAGTGAGTCACTGGTTGCTGTGGCATGTTCGACTACCAACTGACTTTTATCTTTGCCAAGTTGCATCGCAGAGACGGCACGAGATGACTCATGGCGCAATTTTTCGATAACTTCTTGAATCTCATCGGTCGATGCGGCAGAGCGAGTGGCAAGGTTACGCACTTCATCGGCAACAACGGCAAATCCACGACCCTGTTCACCGGCTCGGGCAGCTTCAATTGCAGCGTTAAGCGCGAGCAGGTTGGTCTGTTCCGATATGCCGCGAATCGTATCCAGTATGGTACTGATATCATCAACCTGATGACTGAGTGATTGAACCACGTCACTGGATTGGTTCAAGGTTTCAGTCAATGCTTCAATCTCTTGCTGTGTCCGCATCACAACCTGATTACTTTCCGATGTCTGTTGAGTGGCCTGATGTGCGGTTTCAGCAGCGCTTGCTGCATTCGACGCGATTTCACTGACGGTACTGCCCATTTCAGTAATGGCCGTCGCGACCTGAATAATCCGTTCGCTCTGACGAGTACAGTTGTTATGAGTCAGGTTGGATTGTTTGGCAACATTCTGTGCGGTTTCTGCCAGCTCTCTGGCGTTACTGGATACATCTTGCATGGAGCGGTGAACTTTCTCGATAAAGCGATTAAAACTTTCAGCAATTTGGCTAATTTCATCCTGACCCGCGAGATTAATTCGTGTATGGAGTGCGAGATTATTGGCTGCATAAGTGATTGAATTTTTAAGAGAGTCAACGCGTTTTCTGAGTTGGATTACGATCCAGGTTGATACCACGATAGAGGCAATCAAACCGAGACTAATCGCAATGATCATCATCAGCTGGGCTTGATTGTATGTATCAATACTCACTTGATTATGTTTTTTGGCTTGTTCTAACAGGGTATCCAGTAATTTGTTCGATGCTTTACGTGTCACATTGTAATAGCCGGCATAGCGAGATTTATAGATTTCTCTGGCACCTTCCAAATCATTTTTACTTAACGCTTCTAATAAGGGTTCAATGGCCTGCGAAATCATCTCCTCATAGTCTTTTTGTAGCTTGAGCGTATTGCTGATCATGTCCGGATCAACTTGGGTGTCAACGGCCAGCTGCATCGCTTGACGCATTTCGGGAATATCTTCCTCATACGCTTCTTTCACCCGGGTCTGAATCCCTTTTTTATCTTTCAGCGAGGTATCTTGCATGAGCATCATATCGATACCGACTCGCATTCTCGGAATCCGAGACGCAGCTTCGGCCATTGCCCGTAAAGGTTCCGCTGTATTGACATAGAGCTGTTCGGATTGATATTGGATATTAGCCATTTTTTGAAGGCTGTTAATACCGACTAAAATCAGTGCGAGACAAGGAATTGCCACAGCAATGACCAGTCGTAATTTTAAGGTAAGACGATTCTGAAACATCTGCATTTCCTACTAGGTAAATCAAGTGGTGGAAAGTCAGTACCCAGAACGTGTTCTACTGTTGTGGTTTACGATTAGTTTCACAACTTGTAAATTTCCGGGCGCGTTCATTTCCAATAGTGATCAATACGGCTGGTTTTATATTGTTCACAATTAGACCAGCTTTTATCTAATTTATTGTTTAATAAAGTAAAAGTGAATAGTTACTAATTTTGCATAAAATCTTCCCTTTATTTTTAATTAGGTTATAAATACCAGTTAGTCAATACCAGAATATTTATCTTTGTTTGTATTTATGTTGAAGAGTATGGATTGATATCCCACTTTTTGCTTATTGACGGAGACGTTTGATAAGAATGAGAGTGAAAGGTGACGGGAAAGTGATGAAAAGGGCGTCGGAAGAGAACAACGGGAGCCGAACACTCCCATTGGTCGTTACCAAGTTTTACCAAACCTTACAGGCGAACCCTTTGAGGTAGAAGCCTTCCGGATAGGCCGAGTCGATCGGATGATCGGCAGCCTGACTAAAACGTTCGATAAATTTAACATTTCGTCCGGCATCCAGCGCTGCATCCGCAATAATTTTCTGAAATAGCATCTGATCCATCAAACCAGAACAGGAGTAGGTGAGTAACGTTCCGCCCGGTCTGAGAATTTGCATCGCGAGCATGTTAATATCTTTATATCCTCTGCAGGCACCGTTGAGTTGGGCTTTTGACTCGGCAAATTTGGGCGGGTCCATAATGACGACATCAAATTGGGTGCCTTGATCGCGGTACTCACGAAGTAATTTAAAGACATCCGCGTTCAGAAATACAGCGCGTTTTTTAGCAATATCGAATTCATTTAACTGGGCGTTTGCCTTGGCTGTATCCAGAGCCGGTTGGGAAACGTCTGCATTGATCACCCGTTTTGCACCGCCCTTGAGCGCGTAGAGACCGAATCCACCCGTGTAAGAGAAGCAGTTTAGCACTTCCTTATCCTGAACGTATTTCATGGCGTGCAAGCGACTGTCCCGTTGATCCAGATAGAAGCCCGTTTTATGACCATTGACGATATCGACACTGATTTTTATCCCATTTTCTTCAATAATGACGGGTGCTGTCGGCATATCACCGTGTAAAACGCCGACCTGTTCTTGTAACCCTTCTTTTTGACGCACAGCAACGTCTGAACGCTCATAAATATGACACTCAGGGAAGCAGGTTCTAAGGGCTTCAACCAGCAGCGGTTTTAAAAAATCAGCGGCGGCACTCAATACCTGACAGACCAGGTAATCGCCATATCGATCAATCGTAATGCCCGGTAAACCATCAGATTCAGCCGCAACAAGGCGATAACCGGTTAATTGACCTTGCTGAATGACGGGCTCTCTAAGCTGTTGTGCCTGACGGATACGCTGGATAAAAAAAGCGGTATCAATCTCCGTGGGTTCGAAGCTCCAGACCCGGGCCCGAATTTGTGATTGTGGAGAAAAGCCTGCTTTCGCCAGCCACTGTCCGTTGTGGCTATAGACATCAACCGTTTGGCCCGAAACCGGCTCACCCTGAATATGATGAATTGCGCGGGAGAAAATCCAAGGATGGCGGCGAAGGAGAGATTTTTCACGCCCTTTGGCGAGATAGATAGCGGCTGTCATAGTTGTATTCTGTAGCTTGAAAAAACGGTATTGTCGGTGATGTGTGGGGGAAAAGCAATGGATTGAAGGCCTCGCGAGAGCAACGCTCCGGTGTTTTAAACGAGGAATCATTGTGCAGAGTGAGCGAGGCATCCCTCACATTCGAGATAAATTTAGATATACTATCTCGATGAGCGAATCTCATTGCTTGATGAGTTTTCTGATGCGAAAGAGGAGGAACCGAAAATGTCACAAAAGAGAGAAATCTTTACCGTGAAAGGTGTTGTTCAAGGGGTCGGTTTTCGTTATTACACCTCGCATCAGGCGTTAAAATTAGGATTGACCGGTTATGCAAAAAACCTACATAACGGGGATGTCGAGGTTGTTGCCTGTGGCGAAACGGATAAACTGGAACGGTTTTATCACTGGCTCCATCAAGGCTCACCGGCCGCGCGTGTTGAAGCGGTAGAGCGGTCAGACTTTCACAGTGAGAAGTCATTTCAAGGATTTTCAATCCATTAATGATGCGGTTGAGGGGCTGAATTTAAGCGGAATATCCACTGCGTTTAAGTGAATCGATTGCTCCTCAACCGTTTAAGGGACGCGCCTTGAGTCTGGTCTCAATATTTACCGACCTGAGTGCGTGATGATGTCGCCGATGTCACAGGCATTTCGCTGGTTTAGGAAGTCCTGCCAATTTCGTTGCCTGTTTGGCAGGCCCTTTGCGAAATAGTTTGAAAAGGTACTTGCTGTTGCCTTTTTCCGGACCATGAGCCTTTTCCATGGCTTTGACCAACATGCGAATGGCCGGAGACGTGTTGTATTGTTCGTAGAACTCTCTCACAAAGTGAATCACTTCTATATGCGCAGCGGTTAACTCAATGCCTTCGGCTTCTGCCAGCAGTGGAATCATCCCTTCCTGCCACTGAGTGTGATCAAGTAAATAACCTTCATTATCAGTTGCTATCATCTGACCATTATATTCAAACATAAATGCTGTGTTGCCTCATTAATTAGAACGCGCTAAGGGTAACGAACTGCTTGCCATGAAACAATCATTGTTTATAGAAAAGGTCTGTGGGAGATATAAAAAAAGCCCGGAGCCGGGCTTTTTCTTTGTTGTATAGAGAAAACCCCCAGCTAGGCTGGGGGTTCCGTAAAGCTTACAGCTATAAGTCAGTTATATAACCCCTTTCAATTTGATAAAAAAGTCTTGTGGTCTGGCAACTACAAGAGTTAATTAAGAATTGAAAGGGGGTCCCAATGGGGGACGAAAAGAGCTTAGCGCACACGCGCTGGAACTGTAAATACCACATAGTCTTTGCACCGAAATATAGAAGGCAAGTGTTCTACGGAGAAAAACGTAGAGCAATAGGTGAAATATTGAGGAAACTATGTGAATGGAAAAATGTGAACATTCTTGAAGCGGAATGTTGCGCGGATCATATCCACATGCTTTTAGAAATACCGCCCAAAATGAGTGTTTCAGGGTTTATGGGGTATTTGAAAGGTAAAAGTAGCCTAATGCTTTATGAACGATTCGGTGATTTGAAGTTTAAATATAGAAATCGAGAATTTTGGTGCCGAGGTTATTATGTAGATACGGTAGGTAAAAATACGAGCAAGATACAAAATTACATCAAGCAGCAACTAGAGCAGGATAAAATGGGAGAGCAATTGTCGATCCCGTATTCAGGTAGCCCGTTTACGGGCCGCAGGAAGTAGTCATATGCAAATGTCAGATCACTACGCGCCTGCTAGGGCGCTGCTAGTAGGAGAGCCTTATAGGCGCATATGAAAAACCACCGGCTATGCCGGTGGATACTTTTTTTCTGTCATGCAAAAAATACGTCAGTCAGAACTTAATCTCTGTTCATGAAGCCCAGAATGCTGAGCAGGCTGATGAACAAGTTATAGATTGAAACATACAGCGTAATGGTTGCAGAGATATAGTTGGTCTCACCACCGCGGACAATCTGCTGTGTAGTCAGCAAGATTGCACCCGTTGAGAACAAGACGAACAGTCCGCTCATTGCCAGATACAGGGCAGGGAGTTGCAGGAAGATGTTCGCAACAAACCCGACGAGCAGGACAACAAAACCAGCCAGTAGCATTCCCGACAGGAATGAAAGGTCACGTTTAGTGGTCAGTGCATAAGCGGAAGCCGCCATAAAGGTCAGGGCTGTACCACCCAGCGCGGTTAAGACTACATCTCCGAGACCGGCACTGATATATGCGTTCAGGATCGGGCCTAGTGTATAACCAAGGAAACCGGTGAACAGGAAGGTGAAAACTAATCCCATACTGTTATCACGGTTCTTCTCAGTAAGGAACAGTAAACCATAGAAGCCGACCAACATAATGATCAACCCCGGAGAGGGAAGATTCATCGCCATAGAAACGCCAGCGACGACAGCAGACCATAACAGCGTCATCCCTAAGAGGGCATAGGTGTTTCTCAACACTTTGTTTGTTTGAAGTGCACCATCTAAAGTCGATGTGCGTGAATACATAGGACGGTTCATACGCTTCCTCGTATAATGATTGTCTATTTCTAATTAAGACTCTATGTGGGGGTAAAAGTTCTAATCTTCAACCCCTCACGGGTATCATGACCTTATCTTAGTCAAAAATGAACTGCAATACCGTGATGAAGTTGTAACACAATTTTTCCGATGAGAAACAAATGTTAACTTCCGAATGGTTTCCTGATGTCAACAAGGCACCCGATGGGCCTTGTTGACAAAGATACGCTTGAACATTAATGCTGCAGAATTTGCGCAAGGAAGTTCTGGGTGCGATCGGAGCGAGGATTGGCAAAGAAATCTTGCGGATTGTTTTCTTCGATAATTTCACCGGCATCCATGAAAATGACGCGATCTGCTACTTCTTTGGCAAACCCCATCTCGTGTGTGACACACAACATGGTCATGCCTTCTTCTGCCAGTTCAACCATGACATCCAGAACCTCTCTGACCATTTCCGGATCCAAAGCCGATGTCGGCTCATCAAACAGCATAATGTGAGGGTTCATACATAATGAGCGAGCAATCGCCACACGTTGTTGCTGCCCCCCGGACAACTGGCCCGGATATTTTTTGGCCTGATTGGGGATCTTGACGCGCTCCAGATATTTCATCGCAAGGGCTTCGGCTTCTTCTTTTGGCATTTTTTTCACCCAGATAGGCGCCAGCGTACAATTTTCCAGCACCGTCAAATGAGGGAAGAGGTTAAAATGCTGAAAGCACATCCCGACCTGACGACGGACGGCTTCGATATCCTTTAAATCTTCAGTGAGTTCATGACCGGCAACGATAATCTGGCCTTTTTGGTGTTCTTCAAGCCGGTTAATACAACGAATCATGGTTGATTTACCGGAACCGGAAGGACCACAAATTACAATCCGTTCTCCTTTAGTCACCTTCAGATTGATGTTCTTTAATACATGGAACTCACCGTACCATTTATTCATATCCTTAATTTGGATCACGGCTTCTTTATTTTGAGTATTTTGTAGCGTCATAATACGTTCCTTGAAATTTTTATCGTTTGTGACCCGTGTGTAGTTTGTTTTCCAGCCAGATCGAATATCTCGACATGCCAAAACAAAAGACCCAGAACACTAACGCAACAAAGGCATAACTTTCAGTCGAAAAACCAAGCCAGTTCGGGTCGGTATTTGCTGCTTGACCGATCCCAAGCACATCAAACATCCCGATAATCAGTACCAGACTGGTATCTTTAAATAGGTCGATGAAGGTATTCACAATCGAAGGGATGGTAATTTTCAGTGCCTGAGGCAGAATGATCAATCCCATCTTTTTGGAGTAGCTTAGTCCGAGTGAGTCTGCAGCTTCGTATTGCCCTTTAGGGATGGCTTGTAAACCGCCCCGGATGACTTCGGCAATATAGGCTGCACTGAAGAGTATTACACCGATCAGTGCCCGGACTAACTTGTCACTATCTGCGCCGTCAGCCATGAATAACGGTAGCATGACCGAGGCCATAAACAACACGGTGATCAGCGGGACTCCACGCCATACTTCAATATAAACGGTGCATAAGCTACGAATGATGGGCATATGAGAACGTCGCCCGAGCGCCAGCAGCACACCAATGGGTAAGGATGCGACAATGCCGACCAAAGCGAGCACAAGCGTGATCAGAAGGCCGCCCCATTTGTAAGTTTCAACCACAGGTAAACCAAACCATTCGCCATGGAGCAAACCGGTCATCAAGAGTGGATAAACAGTCAATGTAAACAGCGCTAACCAGCCACGTTTCGGGGTCTTCGGATAAGCCAGCAGGGCAACTAAAATTGCCAATGTGGCATAGAATAATTGGGGGCGCCACAGTTCACTTTCCGGATAAAATCCAAACATAAACTGATTAAAGCGAACGTAAATCAACACCCAACAAGCCCCTTGCTTTGAACAAGCATCACGGCTTTCTCCGATCCAATCGGCTTTAATCAGAGCCCAGTCAATGAGGTGGTACAGTCCGGTAAATGCAAAGTAAGCAAGAATCAGCGTCAGCACGGAATTGAAGACATTACTGAATAAGTGCTTGCGCATCCAGACGATCGGACCGTTGGTATTGGACGGTGGCGGCAGATCCGGTTGAAATTGATGTACTTTCATCTTATCTCTCCACCAAAGCAACTTTACGGTTATATGTGTTCATTAAAAATGAAGTGACCAGACTGATTGTCAGATAAACGGCCATTGTCATCGAAATGACTTCGATCGCTTGTCCGGTCTGGTTTAGGGTCGTTCCGGCGAACACATTGAAGAGGTCCGGATAACCAATCGCAACAGCGAGTGAAGAGTTTTTGGTTAAGTTGAGATACTGGCTGGTTAATGGTGGGATAATAATGCGCATTGCCTGAGGAATAATAACTAATTTAAGGGTTCTCCGGCGAGACAGGCCTAATGACATTGCCGCTTCAGTCTGACCATGACTGACGGCATTAATCCCGGAGCGAACAATTTCGGCAATAAATGCTGCTGTATAGATGCTAAGAGCAACCAGCAGAGCTACGAATTCAGGAATAATTTCAATCCCGCCCTGAAAATTAAACCGTTGCAGAACCGGATATTCCGCTGAGATTGGCATCCCGGTCAAGAAGTAGGTGATAACTGGCAGACCGATAATCAGGCCGAGTGCAATACTCAGTGTCGGTGTTTGTTGCCCTGTCACTTTTTGGCGATTGTTGGCCCAGATTTTCACGCAGATTGTGGCGATCACACCGAGAATCAAAACCGCCAATACCAAGCCGCTTCCTGAGGCAAAAATGGGTTTCGGGATAAATAAACCACTGACGTTAATAAAAACGGCATCTCCGATAGATAGGCTTTGTCTTTTTCCGGGTAAGGCCTGTAAGACCGAAAAATACCAGAAGAGAATTTGTAACAGCAGCGGAATATTCCGAAAGGTTTCGACATAGATGGCTGCAAAGCGACTCACGAGCCAGTTTGACGACAAACGAGCGATCCCAAGAATAAACCCCAGTACTGTCGCCAAAACGATGCCAATAAATGACACATATAATGTATTCAGGAGTCCGACAACAAAGGTTCTGCCATATGTATCGGTTTCGTTGTAGTCGATTAAAGACTGGCTGATGCCAAACCCTGCCGGTTGATCCATAAAATCAAACCCGGTGGTGATGTTGCGAGACTCTAGATTGGTCAGGGCATTATTAACAATCGTGTAGATGAAAAAGACCAGTGCCAAGATAGCAATTATCTGAAAGACGACTGACCGAAATGTAGGATTATAGAATAAGTGTGTCACTTTTTTGGGGGCAGATGTGTTGCCTGTTGAGGACACCGCGTTATTTTCAGGCTTCATACAACAATAACCTCAAGTCCATTTCCGATAAAGGGCGGATTAAACCGCCCGTTTTTTTAATCTCATGATTAACGGATTGGTGGGGCATACATGAAGCCGCCCGCATTCCATAGTGCATTGACACCACGGGCAATTTTAAGTGGAGAACCTGAACCGACAGAGCGTTCAAATATTTCGTCATAGTTTCCGACTTGCTTGACGATCTGATAACCCCAATCATCACGAATTCCGAGACCGGAACCTTTGGGGCCATCTAAGCCGAGAATACGTGTAATGTTGGCATCGGTTGATTTCTTCATTTGCTCAACATTTTTCGATGTGATGCCGTATTCTTCGGCATTGACCAGAGCAAATAGCGTCCATTTTGCAACGTTAAACCACTTGTCATCATCTTGGCGGACAACCGGGCCGAGTGGTTCTTTAGAAATAATTTCCGGAAGCACAACAGCAGAGCTTGGATCTTGGAGGTTGACACGTAGCGCATAAAGTTGAGACTGATCCGATGTCAGTACATCACATCGGCCAGCATCAAAACCTTTAGCGGTTTGAGCTGATGTATCAAAGACAACCGGTTTATAAGACATGCCATTTTTGCGGAAATAGTCAGCAAGATTCAGCTCCGTTGTGGTTCCTGACTGAATACAGACAGAAGCACCATCAAGCTCTTTGGCACTTTTGACACCGAGATTCTTTTTGACCATGAATCCCTGTCCGTCATAATATGTAACGCCGACAAAATTGAGACCTAAAGCGGTATCGCGTTGCAATGTCCAGGTTGTATTACGGGAGAGAACGTCGATTTCACCGGATTGTAGTGCAGTGAAACGCTCTTTTGCAGTTAATGGTACAAATTTGACTTTGGTTTTATCACCGAGCACTGCTGCGGCCAATGCCCGACAATATTCAACATCAATGCCTTCCCATTCTCCTTTCGCATTTGGGTTGGAGAACCCCGGAAGCCCGGTACTAACACCACAGGTTACAACGCCATTTGAGAGTACTTTATCAAGAGTGCTCTCTGCTGCTGAAGCAGACTGGGCTGCAACCATTGCAGCGGATGCAATAGTAATTGAAGCAAGAATTTTGAGTGTGTTTGCCATGAGTCTGTATCCTTCCAGTATGAATCACGCAATGTGAGCAGGGATTCCTGACACAAGTAATTCATTTTGCCTTTATTTGTTCTGACGGTTGAAACCGCTATTTGTCCAGAGCGCCATTTCATTTCCAGTCACAATCGTCTGTAAGCGTAGGTAGGGATTAGGTTTTTCTCAAATTTCTGACAAAAAGAATTATAGTATAATCACAAACCCAGCCTGCATTTAGCATGGCGAATTGTTATTTAAATGTAAATAGTGCAGTCAGGTTCAATGATAGTGCAATTGTGTATACATACATTTTTTGAATAGTTTTTCGACTTTTTGTTTTTGTTTATTGTTATTATTTAGAATTTTAATCCAAGTATGGATGTTAATTTAATCAATAATTTCCATATTGTGCTTTGGTTAGATAACAGTTGCACTTTTTTGGTTCGTGTGATTTGTTATAGTTGTTAATATAAGGTTGCAAATGTTATGCGATATTTTCCGCTGTTTATGGATTTAAGTGAAAGAGCTGTCTTGGTTGTTGGAGGAGGAGAAGTTGCAAGTCGGAAAACTGAAGCTTTGGTTAAAGCCGGTGCGCAGGTCACTATCTTGTCTCCTGAGCTTTCCGAATCTCTTCTGCGATTATGGCACGATGATGTGATTCACTGGATTCAGCAGCGCTATGATAGTGCATTTCTGACCCGCAATTATGTGCAGGTTTGGGCGACGACGGATCATGCTGCGTTGAATCATCAGATTCATGCGGATGCTAAATTACTCGGATTATTAGTCAATGTGGTTGATGATCAACCCTATTGTGATTTTATTACGCCAGCCATGATTGACCGAGGGCTAATTCAAGTGGCCATTTCAAGTGGTGGGTCTTCCCCGGTATTGGTACGTAATATTCGTGAGTCCGTTGAAGCGATTTTAGCGCAGAATTTACGTGTTCTGGCGCAATTTTGCGGTGAAAAACGAGAGCATCTGAAAGCAAACCGACCGGATGTCAATGCCCGCCGTCGCTTTTGGCAGTCTTTTCTGGCAGACCCGATGGTGAAAGAGACGCAGGAGCGGACAATTTTAGAACATCGTTATCAACATTATCTTGCGATGCCGGAATTGGATGTCCGGGAAGTGGTGTGGGTGATTTGTGATACCGATGTGGAGTTACTGCCGATGAAGGCAGTGCGTTTTATGCAGCAATCTGAACAAGTGCTTTATCATCGGGATATCCCTGCGGCGGGGCTTGATTTATGTCGTCGTGATGCAGAAAGAGCCGTGTTTGCCAGCCGGGCTGAATTACAAGATTTACTTACGCGAGCCCGGGAAGAAACACACGCTCTTTGTATCATGGTCACCGCGACTGATTTTCAGGCTGTTGCCGATCTGAAAATGAAGGGGGAGCGTCAATTTGGCTGTGGTGTTTATCAGAGTGAATAAACAGGAATAAAGCCGTCATCACGAATCCACTAATAATTGAATACGCTTGTGCTATACTGCGCCGCTACTAACAGATGAGAGTTATTTCCTATGAGTTTAAAAGATCAAACCCAGCAATTGAACAATCGATTGGACAAATGTAAACATAAGCTGGAGGCGGCTAAATCTCGCGGAGATAATGAGATGATTACCCAGTTTACGGATGAGATTGATGCGTTGAATAAACAGCTCAACTCATTGAAAAGTAAGCAAGAGTACGATCTAAATAAAGAGCGTAAAAGATTATCTGATTTACCTTTTTCCCGGGAAATTACCCGCGAGGAACAAGCGGATATCGGTAAGCTGAAAAAATCAGTCAAAGGGCTTGTTATTGTTCACCCGACAACCAAATTGGGCAAGGCGATGCGTCTTGAGGCCATGACAGGTTTTGCACCGCGTCAGTTCTGATTCGCGACAGTCCTGTTAAGCGTCTCTGTGATGAGTAAGCTGCGATAATAGTCTGACTGACAAATCAGGGCTCGTGATTATCGAGCCCTTGATGATTTTGGTCGTAGTGTTTAGTCTCTGAAATTGTTGAATTGAAACGGCTGACCAAAATCTTCTCCGCGGATAAAAGCAATCACACTTTGTAGGTCATCGCGTTTTTTACCGGTTACACGAATTTTATCGCCTTGGATTGCAACCTGAACTTTCAGCTTCTGGTCTTTAATGCTTTTGACTATTTTTTTGGCCAGCAGCGTCTCGATTCCCTGTTTGAATAATACATCCTGATGCCAGAGTTTACCCGACTGACTGGCTTTTTGTGTCTCCATCGCGTTACCGTCAACTTCGCGTTTTGCCAGATTGCTCCGCAAAATATCACGCATCTGTTTGAGCTGGAAGTCACCTTCTGCTGACAGTGTGACGATGTCATCTTTGAGTTCAAAACTGGCTTCAACATTTCTGAAGTCAAAGCGGGTTGATAGTTCACGGTTGGCATTATCAACAGCATTTTTTAATTCAACAGTGTCAATTTCTGACACCATGTCAAAAGAAGGCATAGGCCTGCTCCTTGTCTTTATCGTTTGTCGTTATTTCTGTCGTGTATCGCTGCGTTCAGTTGAGAGAGCATCAGCTCGGTATCTGACCAGCTCAGACATGGATCGGTAATCGACATGCCGTATTTCAATTGATCCGGTGAAGCAATCGGCTGATGGCCTTCTTCAATGAAACTCTCGGCCATCACGCCGGCAATTTGATCACTTCCCCGGCGAATTTGCTGACAAATATCTTCAGCCACACTTAATTGAAGTTTATGCTGTTTTTGGCAGTTCGCATGGCTGAAATCGATGACCACCCGGGGAGACAGATGGTGTGATTCTAATTGAGCGCAAGCCTGTTGAACAGACTTACTGTCAAAGTTCGGCCCGTTTTCACCGCCACGAAGAATGACATGTCCATCCGGATTGCCACTGGTGCGATAAACCGTCATGCGACCTTGTCGATCCGGGGAGTAGAAATAATGAGATGCCTGAGCGGCTCTGATCGCATCAACTGCTACTTTTACGTTACCGTTGGTGGCATTTTTGAAACCGACAGGACAGGAGAGTGCCGAAGCCATTTCCCGGTGAATTTGAGATTCGGTGGTTCTCGCACCGATGGCTCCCCAAGAGATGAGATCGGCAATATACTGACCGGTAATCATATCCAAAAATTCAGTCGCGGTCGGTAATCCAAGTTGATTGATTGCCAGTAAAACCTCCCGGGCTTTACTCAATCCTTCTTCGAGTGCATAACGGCCATCCAGATACGGATCGGTGATTAATCCTTTCCAGCCGACGACGGTTCTCGGTTTTTCAAAATAGGTCCGCATGACGATCAACAGATTATCAGCATACCGCTCGCGAAGGACGTTTAAGCGTTTTGCGTAATCCAGTGCCGCTTCCGGATCATGAATTGAGCATGGTCCGGTAATGACTAACAGTCGATGATCTCTGCCGTGTAAGATGGCTTCAATTGCTTGACGACTTTGTGAGATATGCTGGCCAACGGCAGCACTCACAGGAGACTGGGTTCGCAACTGCTCGGGGGTAGGCATATGCCCTAAAGGTTCTGTTCTTAATTCATCGGTTTTCATGGTTTGATTCTATTCCAGTTCGTTAGATGTAAGCTCAATCGGTTCAATCGCGACTATCTTGCTACGGTTGAGTACCACCTTCCAGCGATAGTAAATTGGCTCATCAACATGATTATCCTGTTTGATAATGAGATTAAACAGGTGGCGCTTTTCAACTTTTTCACGACTGACCTGACCGTTGTTCAGGCGATAAATCCGATAAGTATCTTTATCGAAAAGTCGTGTAATTTCACGAAAGTCAAAATAGATAGTTTCACGTGTTTCTTCGTAACCGCTCATAAAGCGTGACGTTGACATTTCCGTTTCGGAACGGTAACAGATGACTTGCTCTTCCCGCTGTACGATCCGCTTCTTACGGATGCGCTGAATCCGGTCAGGAAGGTTGCTAATCGTTTGGTAATTCAACCACTCATATTTTTGCCCAATCTGGTTGCCCGTACTGGGGTCATAGTAACGTCTTTTCCACTTCGGTTTTCCCTTACGGAGCCAGCGCCAGAGCATATCTTTCAAATCATCTTTAAATATTTCTCTCAATGCATATATAAAAGACATGGCAATAATAAATGAAGCCGTAATTTCTCCCCAGTAATCCCGGGCAAAAATAACCATCATGGTGACAAACAGCATCACAAAACCGGTCGCAATCCCTTTCACGGCCCGCCGAATGTTATTACCGAGCGATATGGTTGTTTCCTTAAGAATGACCGGATGTTCAATCAGGCGGCGTAACAAACGCATTTTGTTACTGATCCGGGTGATATCCTGAGTCGCTTGCGCTGAATTATAGTGATGCAGTGCACGATGGGCCTGTTCTTTTTCGGCCAAAATAATCAGACGGTCCTTGATCGTTTTGTACTCACTGTCCCGGGTTAAGTGCGCCACCAGAGAGAGAAATTTTTGTTCGGTATACCAAGAGAGATAATTATCGATATTGGTGTAATACCGTTTGAGTGTTTCTTCATAAGGAATGGTGCGTCTGAGTCTGCGAAGGATATCCAGCGTCAATTCGACAACGTTATCAATTTCGATTTCAGTGACGTTGTCACTATCGTGCAGGAGATTACCCACTGCATTGTCGAGTGCCATGACATACTGGTAAGCGAACAAACTCAAACTGATTCGATATTGAGTGGATGACAATCTGCCTCGCTGAGCGAGACGGCTGTGAATCAACGGCAGGAGATGTTTGTCACTGTAATAAGCGCGTTTTTGGGTCAGACAATTATAATAGAGCTCTGTCTCAGGCATCAGATCCTGATTGAGCCCGATTTCTCCCGGGACGAACAGATACATTTCCAGACTGGAAAGCTTACTCTGTGACATTGTATGGGATATTTTCAACGTAATCGCATCATGCTTGCTAACCTTGATCAAATCTGTCCTCCGGTAAACGCACTTGTATATCTGAATCACCGCAAAAGACGTAAATCCTGACGTTGACTGAGTATATATTTGTAAATGGTAGAGAAAGGATATCAGAGTTCGCGTATAATCTCTGCAAATTTGATATGAGACCTATTTGATGATTAAAATTGGACAAATCAATCAGCTAGAGATTTTGCGGGAAACTGATTTTGGGGTGTTTCTCGATGCAAAAGATTATGGCACGGTGATGTTGCCGAAGAAGCTGATGCGTCAGCCGGTTGAAATCGGTGTATCGGTGGATGTGTTTTTATATTTCGATTCTGACAGTCAGCTCGCTGCGACAACGGAAACACCGATTGCTTGTGTTGGTGAATGGGGCATGATGAAAGTGGTTGGCGTCAATCAAACCGGTGCTTTTGTCAATTGGGGGATTCATGAAAAAGATCTCTTGATTCCTTTCAGTGAGCAGCGCGGGCGGCTCACGGCTGAGCAATCTATTCTGGTTTATGTCTATACGGATAAAGCGTCCGGACGGATTGTCGGGACGACAAAGTTCAATAAATGGCTGGATAAAACACCGGCACATTACACACCTAACCAGAAGGTTGATCTATTGGTCGCAGAGCGTTCAGCTTTGGGATACAAAGTGATTATCAATGAGCAACATTGGGGAATGCTGTTTCAGTCAGATGTTTTTGGCAAAGTATTTGTCGGCAAGCGACTGAAAGGATTTGTGAAACAAGTTCGCGAAGATGGCAAAATTGATGTGTCTCTGCAAAAGTTAGGGGTCGCCAAACTTGATGAACTGAGCGGTAAGATTGTTGAGCAACTGCGTCAGAAAGGTGGTTTTCTGCCGCTGGGCGATAAATCTTCTCCAGATGCTATTTTTAATGCCTTTCGTACCAGTAAAGGGACCTATAAAAAAACGATTGGTCAGTTGTATAAGCAAGGTATCATCACGATTGAAAGTGATGGCATCCGATTATTGAATGATCCGAAATAAACTCACTTTGCTGTAATCTGCATCGTATACAAAAAGCCCGAAACCAGTGGTATGGTTTCGGGCTTTTTCAATGCTTAAAAGTGACAATCAATGGCAGAGATTAAAATAAATTACCGTCTCTCACCAGTTCTCTTGGCAAGCCATTTTTAATCCGGTTACCGACCCATTTCCCGAGTCCAAGGAACACGCCCTGATATTGAATCAGGACTTCGCCTTGGCCAACGTCAGCCTGCTCCGGACGAATATCTTTGCCCATAAACCACTGGCGAGCTTCTTCCAGCGAGAGTTCAATCGCTTTGGTTTCGTGGCCGGATGTCAGAGCGGTGACAACCTGGTGCTGCCAGCGATAGCCTTTTTTGTGTGCTTCAGCCAGTTTGATTCCCATGCGGGAGAATTTAAACTGACCAATCATCGGCTCCAGAGCCTGTGGAAACAACCACACTTCATTATCGCGTAGCCAGATTTGGCTGTGTGCCGGTAAATCGATATCCAATGACTGCTTCAATGCCTGACTGATCGTATTCTGCTGATTTAGGTTCGCTTTACTGAAAGGGAACTTGCCGAGTCGTTTCTTGACTTGTGGCGAGGGGACAGAAGAGGTTTTGCGAATCCGTGCTACGAAGAAACCTTCACAGTCATAAATTTGTGGGAAAATATGTAAGAAGCCTTCTTCAGTTAATGCCAGTTCGGCCTGCGGGAACAGTGATGCTAGAGATTCAAATGTGACGCTGTCACCAAAAGTTTGTTGCAAGTAATGACAAACATCCTGATTTTCCTCTCGACTCAATGTACAGGTTGAGTAGACTAGGATTCCCCCTGGTTTTAAAGCATAAAACGCGCTTTCAATTAGTGCTTTTTGTGTCTCAGCAATCGCTGCAATAGAGGCCGGACTCCAGTTTTTCATTGCATCCGGGTCTTTGCGAATCGTACCTTCACCGGAGCATGGTGCATCAATTAATACCGCATCAAACTGTTCGGGAAGCCACTCACCGAAAACCCGACCGTCAAACGTTGTCAGGGCACTGTTTCTGACGCCACAGCGTTCAATATTTGAGTAAAGTGCTTTGGTCCGACTGGCTGAGAACTCATTGGCAACGATAATCCCTTCATTATTCATCAGGGCCGCAATCTGGGTCGTTTTTGATCCCGGTGCTGCCGCCATATCTAACACCGCTTCAAAAGCGGTGTCCTGTTGATGAAATAATGCACTGACCGGCATCATTGAGCTGGCTTCCTGAATATAAAATAAGCCGGTCATATGCTCGAAAGTATTGCCTATCGGTGTGGTGAAATCTTCCGGTTCAACCCAAAATCCCTCCGGACACCAAGGAATCGGGGTCAGACGCCAGCCATTATCGTTGGCACGCTGACAAAAATCGGAGACCGATATTTTCAAGGTATTGACGCGAATACTCTTGCGCAGCGGGCGCTGACAGGCGGCAATAAAATCATCCATCGACAGTTGAGACGGCAGTATCTGTTCGATCGTCCGCAGAAATTCATCCGGCAAATCAATATTCGTGTGCAAAATAACTCTCTCAGTTTAACGTTCAATTGCAGGGAAGCGCTGCATTATATACACAAGTGATATCAAGATACATAATCAGCGCTCGCCTCGTCAGTTTTATCCTCAGTTTCCGCAGATTTAACCCGCTGGGGAACGCTTGATTGGTGGGGGATGATGTCTTTGGATATGGATGTATTTGCATCAATGCAACATGAATGTTAGTTTTTGCTTGTGTTATCAATCATTCAGCGATAAAACGACTCGTTTTAAAGCAATTTTCATCGTAATGATTGGATCGATTGCATGATATGGAAAGATGTATGGAACTTGAACAGTATCGGCTTTTAACTAAGCAGGCCGTGACATTGATTGGTTCTGAAACCAATCTGGTCGCTAACTTGGCAAATTTGTCAGCACTTCTTCATATGGAAATGACCGACATTAACTGGGTTGGATTTTATTTGTTAGAGGGTGATGAACTCGTCCTGGGGCCATTTCAAGGTAAACCGGCTTGTATTCGGATTCCTGTCGGTCGTGGGGTCTGTGGCACTGCGATTGAAACAAATTGCGTTCAGCGGATTGATGATGTGCATTCATTTGAAGGACATATCGCCTGTGATGCTGACAGCCGCTCCGAGTTGGTGATTCCATTTTCGGTGGACGGTCAATTGCGTGGCGTATTGGATATTGATAGTCCAAGCCAGGGGCGATTCTCTGAAGTCGACGAACAAGGTTTGACAGAAATGATGAATCAGGTAGAAAAGCTGTTTAATTCACAGACTAACGAGACATTATTTATAGTCTGACGGTGGTTTTTCCGATTCAGAACACTATAATACCCGAACATTGATATCTTCATGTCTTACGGAATGAAACCGTAGTAACCAGGAACCCACATGGAAAACACTGAAAAGTTAAAAAACAGCAAAGAAGTCATTGCATATATTGCTGAATGTTTCCCAAAATGCTTCACACTAGAAGGTGAAGCTCAGCCACTGAAAATTGGTATTTTTCAAGATCTTGTTCAACGTTTGGAAGGTGATCCGAAGGTGAGTAAAACTCAGCTTCGTGCAGCGTTAAGACAATACACCTCTTCATGGCGTTATCTGCATGGAGTAAAACCCGGTGCCGAACGAGTTGACTTAGATGGGAATCCATGTGGTACATTAGAGCAAGAACATGTCGAACATGCCCAGAATACACTAGCCGAAAGTAAGGCAAAAGTTCAGGCGCGACGCAAAGAAAAACAGCAACAAGAAAAGAATAATGCACAGCCTAAAACTAGGAAGCCAAATCCTAAGGCAAAAACTGCAAAACGTGCTCAGGAAAAAACTGTACAAGCCCGGGCATTGAATCCTGATGAACTGAGTGTAGGTCGTCAGGTCAAAGTCAACATGGGTAAAGGCAACATGGCTGCGACCATTGTTGAGATCAATAAGGAAGATGTGCGTGTACAGCTTGGAAATGGCCTGCAAATGGTCATTAAAGCGGAGCACTTAAGCGCATAAAGGAGAGCCTCCTACGCATGAAATGCCGTTCAAAACTGACACTAATTGCTGCTGGCCTTTGGCTGGCAGTTTCTTCTGTTCAAGCCTCTGTTCCCTCAATCCGTGAATCGGATCTGCCTGTTCTTACTCCTGAAAGTCAACATTCGCTTGCGACGGAACGGATCAAGAATAAGTTTGTTCAGTCTCACTACAAACATATTTATCTGGATGATGCTTTTTCTCAGAAAATCTTTCAGCGTTATCTGGGGTTGCTTGATTACAACCGGAATATTTTTACTCAGAAAGATATTGATGGGTTTAAACAGTGGTCGGTTGAATTGGATGACCAACTCAATGCGGGCAATGATCAAATTGCTTTCGATGTCTACAACATCTCAGTTAAGAAACGCTATGAACGATTTAAATATGCGCTTTCGTTATTGGATCATGAGATAAAGTTTGATACCAACGAATCGATTGAATTGGATCGCTCTAAAGAGGCATGGCCGAAGAATCAGCAGGAACTGGATGATTTATGGCGTAAGCGAGTTAAATATGATGCGTTGAACCTGAAACTGACCGGAAAGAAATGGCCGGAAATCAAAGAGACGCTGACGAAACGCTATAATAATGCCATCAAACGCTTGACTCAGACACATAGTGAAGATGTTTTTCAACTGTTTATGAATGCTTTTGCGCGTCAGATTGACCCGCATACCAGCTATCTTTCCCCGCGTAGTGCCGAGCAGTTTAAATCAGAAATGAATCTGTCACTGGAAGGGATTGGGGCCGTGTTGCAAATGACGGATGATTATACGGTTATTCGTTCATTAGTTGCCGGCGGGCCGGCGGATAAAAGCCATAAACTTTCAGAAGGCGATCGGATTATCGGGGTTGGCCAGGATGGTAAAGCCATTGTTGATGTGATTGGCTGGCGTCTCGATGATGTCGTTCAGTTGATTAAAGGGCCGAAAGGCACGGTGGTCAAACTCCAAGTTCTACCGGAAGGTAAGAACGCAAAAAGTCACGTTGTCACAATTACACGCGATAAGATTCGTCTGGAAGACCGGGCGGTTAAATCGAAAGTGATTGAGCAAGGCGGCAAGAAGATCGGTGTTCTTGAAGTCCCTAGCTTTTATGTCGGACTTTCCCGGGATACCGATAAATTGCTGAGTGAATTTAAACAGCAGCATGTTGATGGTGTGATTGTTGACCTGCGTAATAATGGTGGTGGTGCTCTGACTGAAGCAACCGGATTAACGGGTTTGTTTATTAAAAAAGGACCGGTAGTTCAGGTGCGTGATAGTCGTGGACAAGTGAATATCAACAGCGACACGGATGGCAAGAGTAGCTATGACGGTCCTTTAACGGTATTGATTAATCGTTATAGTGCCTCTGCTTCTGAAATTTTTGCTGCCGCTATGCAAGATTATGATCGTGCGGTGATTCTCGGTGAAAACTCTTACGGTAAAGGAACCGTTCAACAACATTATTCGTTAAATAGTATTTACGATTTGTTCAGTGAGCCGTTGGGATATATTCAATATACCATTCAGAAGTTTTACCGTATCAATGGTGGTAGTACGCAGGATAAGGGCGTAGCCCCTGATATTGCATTCCCGACGGCCGTTGATCCGAGTGAAACCGGTGAAAGTGTTGAAGATAACTCACTGCCTTGGGATAGCATCAGCCGTGCTGACTACAGCAAGGTCCATCACTATCAGAAGCTGATTCAGGCGTTGAAAAAACGTCATGAAAAACGCATTGCCAAAGATATGGAGTTTCAGTTTATCGAGCAAGATATTGCTAAGTATAAACAGGAGAAAGACAGTGAGAATTGGCTTTCTCTGAATGAAGCGGTCAGACGTCAGGAAACTGAAGCTGCGGATGCACTGAAATTAAAACGGATCAATCTGCGTCAGAAGCAAGAGGGTCATAAACCTTACGCTAAATTAGAAGATGTTCCGAAGGACTATATTGCGCCGGATGCATATCTGGATGAAGCCGTGGCAATTACGGTGGATATGGTTAATATTGGTGCTTAATTTCATCAGCTTCTGAGCTTTATAGACAAACGCGCTTTCTCAAAGCGCGTTTTCTTTTTTGAGCGATTTTATACTGTCCAGCACAATCAAAATTCGTCTATCAGCAAATTACAGAATTGTTCGCTTTATCAGTATATGGATTCTAAGCTTAAAGAAAAAAGTGAGGAGTCTATCTACTATGCGAAATGTGAAATGGTATGTCGCTATCCTCAGTTTCGTGTGCTCCGGCAGTGGATTCACGACCAGTCATAAGAATGATCTCACTCAGTTCGATTTTCCTTTTTTAGTCGGGGAGTGGTATCTGGTTAATTCTGACCCCGATGATCCGCAGCAGGACTTTATGTCCATCCATCTGACACTCAGTTCCAGCTATACCTTTGCCGTTCAGGTTAAAAAGCGGGATAGTTCTGTGGAATATTGGGAAGGCGGATATGCAGCGAGTCAAGATACCTTAATGCTTGGCACGCACAGTCTTGACCCTCAAATCTATGCCTATCAGACAACCCATAATCGCCTGATGTTAAATGGCGTTACTTTCATCAAAGGACTTTCTCGTTCTTTGGTGGGTTACTGGCAAAGTGTCCACCTCTCGGGTTCCGAGTTGGATGTGGTTGGTGTGAAAGAAATTCAGCTGATTCTCGAGCCTGATTTCTTATTCTTTATTCGTTCTGTTGATGAGCGAGGCCATGAAGCCGTTCATCGTGGGGTTTATTATACCGAAAATGACCATCTGGTTTTACTGTACGAACAGGGAGAACACGATACCCGTTTTCGGGTCAATGCCGATCAGTTGACCGTTAATTTTGAAAACGGTGCCATGATTGCAGTATTGAATCGGGTTCAGTGAGTCTGGAAGAGCTGTTGGTGAGTATGAAATTGTATGGTCGCCCTTACGAGATTATACCCGCGTATATTGACAGATAATCTCGCGTGGTCATTGAGAATTATATAAGAATCGCCTAGAGTAGCCTTATCTATAGACGCAAAAAACGTTCTATATCTCTGACAAAACCTATTTCCACATATTTCGGAAAAGTTTTATATCGTTAACGCAAAAGGATTCAAGATGGCAAGTATGCTCCAAGCCAAATATCGTAAAGATTATCAATCGCCTTCTCATACGATCACTGATCTCAATCTCACATTTGATCTTCACGAAAATCAAACCCGCGTCGTAGCTGTGTCTCAGGTGAAGCAGCTACAAGAAAGTAATCAACTGACACTCGATGGTGAAGCTATTGAATTGGTGAGTGTTCAGGTCAATCAGCAACCGTGGACCGATTATCAGCTCGTCGAAGCCGGTTTAGAATTAAGTAATCTTCCCACGCAATTTGAATTACGAATCGAGACTCTGATTAATCCGGCTGAAAATACAGCGTTGGAAGGCTTATATTTATCTGATGGTGCATTCTGTACTCAATGTGAAGCCGAAGGATTCCGTCGCATCACTTATTATCTTGATCGGCCGGACGTATTAGCACGATATACCACAACAATTATTGCTCCGCAGAATTATCCTTACCTGCTCAGTAATGGTAACAAAGTTGACCAGGGAACGACCGATGAAGGAAAAAACTGGGTACGATGGGAAGATCCTCATCCCAAACCATCCTACCTGTTTGCACTGGTGGCCGGTGACTTTGATGTGCTTCGCGATTCTTACCAAACCATGTCTGGTCGGGATGTGACACTTGAAATCTTTGTGGACAAAGGTAATTTAGACCGGGCACATCATGCGATGCGTTCACTCATTAACGCGATGAAATGGGATGAAGAGCGGTTTGGTCTGGAATATGACCTCGATATCTATATGGTGGTGGCCGTTGACTTCTTTAATATGGGCGCGATGGAGAATAAAGGGTTAAATATATTTAACTCTAAATTCGTTTTAGCCAATGATCAGACGGCAACCGATACCGATTATCTTGGGATTGAGTCCGTGATTGGGCATGAGTATTTTCATAACTGGACCGGGAATCGCGTCACTTGTCGGGATTGGTTTCAACTCAGCCTGAAAGAAGGATTGACTGTTTTCCGCGATCAAGAGTTTTCTTCAGACTTAGGCTCCCGGGCTGTCAATCGTATTCATAATGTCCGGATTATTCGCGGACCACAATTTGCTGAAGATGCTTCGCCGATGTCTCATCCGATTCGTCCGGAGCAAGTGATTGAAATGAATAACTTCTATACCTTGACGGTCTATGAAAAAGGCAGCGAAGTTATTCGTATGATTCATACGCTATTGGGCGAAAGTAATTTCCAGAAGGGAATGAAACTTTACTTCGAACGTCATGATGGTACGGCTGCAACGTGTGAAGATTTCGTCGCGGCGATGGAAGATGCATCCGGGATTGATTTGCAACAGTTCCGTTTATGGTACAGCCAGTCCGGTACACCGGAACTTCGAGTGAGTGGTGTTTATGATCAGGATGCCCAGACATTTACCTTATCAGTAAAACAACACACGCCACCGACGGCTGATCAAAAAGACAAGCAGCCGCTTCATATTCCTTTTGCCATTGAACTCTACGATGCCACGGGAAATATTATTGAGTTACGTTGTAACGGTGAAGCAATCTCTGATGTGCTGAATGTTACCCAAGATGAACAGACATTTGTGTTTGAGTCAGTAACCAGTGAGCCGATTCCTTCTCTGTTGAAAGAATTTTCAGCTCCGGTGAAACTGGTGTACGACTATCAAGACGAAGCCTTAGCATTTTTGATGATACATGCGAGAAATAAATTCGCTCGCTGGGATGCGGGGCAAATGCTTCTTGCGAAATATATCCGCGCTAATATTGAGCGGGTGCAGCAGGGAGAGTCTGTTGAGTTGCCGGAATCGGTGATGGATGCTTTCCGCGGAGTATTGCTTGATCCATCTCTGGAACATGAATTTATTGCCGAAATGTTGGCGTTGCCGAATCATAATGAAGTCTCAGGTTGGTTTGAGACGGTCGATGTTGATGCGATCTCTCTGGTTCTGAAAGCGATAAAGAATGCTTTGGCACGAGAACTACAAGATGAATTCTCCGCCTTCTATCATTCATTGAAGCAAGATGAGTACACGATTGAGCACCCGGCAATTGGTCAACGTTCTCTGAGAAATACCTGTTTATCTTATTTAGCCCTGACTGAACAAGGGGATACATTGGTTCGGCAACAATACCAAAATGCCAACAATATGACGGACACAATCGCGGCCATGACCGCTGCCAATCTGGCTGAACTACCTTGTCGTGAAACATTAATGGCAGACTATAGTCAGCAATGGAAACACGATGGTTTGGTCATGGATAAATGGTTTATGTTGCAAGGAACCAATCCGGCAGAAGATACATTAGCTGTCATTCAGAAAACAATGAGTCATGAAGCATTCACGCTGAAAAACCCGAATCGTATCCGGAGTTTGATTGGTTCATTCCTGAATCAGAATCCAGAGCGTTTCCATGACCAGTCCGGTAGCGGCTACCGTTTTGCCGGTGAAATATTACAGCAGTTGAATGCGATGAACCCACAAGTCGCTTCACGTCTGATTGACCCGTTACTGAAATATAAACGTTATGACAACGTTCGTCAGAAACTGATGAAGCAAGAGTTAGAAGCGTTACTGAAAATGGATAATTTGGCCAAAGATTTATATGAAAAAGTCACTAAAGCTCTGGAGGCTTAGTCGTATTATCATTGGTTAAGATGAAGACCGTGGCCGTTTTGGCCACGGTCACTATTTGCTACGGTCATTGTTGCAGATGAAATATTTTTATTTTTCGCTTTATATTCCTTATCAGGAATACCTTGCACATTACTCCGGTGTGGCAAGTCATCTTGTGGTCAAAACGGAGAATGGTCTGACCCTTCAACTTCCCGCAACACACTTTCGCCCTTATTTAACTCAATTTGGCTTGAAAGGACGCTTTCGTCTGACGACGGATGCGCAGTATAAATTCCAGTGCCTTGAATTAATTTGACATTTATGCAACACATTTTCTCTTTTGTGATGCGAATAAGTTAATTTTTATTAAAATTACTTCACAATTCAGTTGTTTCTTTTACAAAAAGATTCTCTTTAGCGCATAAACTAATAAAAATAGCAAATAATCCAGTAATAGATGAGGTTTCTATGGGTTCCCGTGACACATTACAGCCAGTTTTAGTCGAGAAAGTGTATCAACTGATTCAGTCGAAGTTAGAGTCTGAACAACATTCAGTTGTTAAGCAGTTAGCGCAGCATCTTTTTAATAACGTTTCTCAGGATGACCTGATTGATCGAACGGAATCCGATCTCTATGGGGCAGTGATTAGTCTTTGGCACCATTTGAATGAAGCCAAAGTCACAGAACAGTCTGTTAAAGTTTTTAATCCGGTGGTCAGCAAACATGGTTGGCAATCGACACATACCATTATTGAAGTCGTTGTTCCCGATACACCGTTTTTGGTTGATTCGATCAAAATGGTGTTGAACCGTCTTGATCTGGCCTGCCACATCATGTTGCATGGTCCTGCTCAGATCCAGCGTGATGAAAATAATAAAATTATTGCAATCGGTCAGCATGAGGGAGAGTTACATTCGATGTTTCATATCGAGGTTGACCGATTAACCGATAGTCAAAAGATAAAACATTTGCGTGATGAAGTGATCCGTGTAATTGCGGATACGGCATTAGTGGTCAGAGACTGGTCGCCGATGGTGGAACAGCTCAACCGTGTCATTCAACAACTGGAAAAACAGAAAAAACAACTGCCGGTTGATGAAGGACGTTTCGTCGAAACCATCGAGTTCTTACGTTGGTTAGCCAATCATAATTTCACCTTTATGGGCTACAAAGAGTACGATTTGATCGATACATCGGAAGGCGGGGAATTGAGACCGACCGATGCGCTCGGACTTGGGCTTTTTTCTGATCCAAAGCGGGTGAGAGGGGTCAAACTTTCAGATTTTTCTGATTCAGCACGTTTGGAAGCCACCAAACCATTTTTGTTGATCATGACGAAAGGCAATGGCCAGTCTCGGATCCATCGTCCGGCTTATACCGATTATATCGGGATCAAAAAGTTTGATAAAAATGGCAAAGTGATCGGGGAACACCGTTTTACCGGCTTATACACTTCAGCCGTCTATAACCAAACGATCGAAAGTATTCCGCTGATCCGTGATAAGGTCGGTCGGATCCTGACTGCCAGTGGTTATCGCGAGGGCGCTTATTCGTATAAAGCGTTGCATAACATTCTCGAAAATTATCCACGGGATGAACTGTTACAGGCCAATGAGGAAGAGTTACTCGAAGTCGGTATGGGCGTGGTTCAAATGCAGGATCGGGATCTGTTGCGGTTGTTTGTGCGTAAAGATCCGTTTGGACGCTTCTTTAGTTGCATGGTTTATGTCGCGAGAGATCGACATACGACTGAACTGAGGAAAAAAACGCAAGCGGTGCTCGCTGATTATTTTGGTTCAAAACAACCTGTTGATTATACAGTCTATTTTTCAGAGAGTCCGTTAGCTCGCACGCATTATATTGTACGTGTTGATAACAATAATATGGATGTTGATGTGAAAAGAATAGAGCAGAACCTCATGGAAGCGTCGACCAGTTGGGATGACCGCTTATCTGAAGCGATTGTGGCGAATTTAGGCGAGAGTAAAGGATTACCCCTGTCGAAAGAATATATGCAATCTTTTCCGCGTTCTTACAAAGAAGCCATGATGCCAAGTACGGCAGTGGCGGATATTGAACGGCTGGAATCGCTGAGTGAAGATCATAAATTGGATATGCTGTTCTATCGTCCGCAGGAAGAAGATCGCCATTCCAAAGTTGTCAAACTGAAACTTTACCATCGCGATGAACCGATTCATTTATCCGATGTGATGCCGATGCTTGAAAATCTCGGATTACGGGTCATCGGTGAATCCCCGTATGAGGTGGATAAGTCTAACGGTCAGACCTATTGGATCCTTGATTTCTCTATGCTGCATAAAACGGATATGGCGATTGATATTCGTGAGTCAAGAGATCGTTTCCAACAAGCCTTTGCCGCGATCTGGCGTGGTGAACTTGATAATGACGGATTTAACCGTTTGGTCTTGAGTGCTTCGCTGACGGGAAGAGAAGTTTCTATTCTGAGAGCTTATGCCCGATATATGCGCCAAGTCGGTTTCCCATTCAGTCAACAATATATTGAAGATACACTGAACCATTACCCTCAGCTGGCCAAAGGTCTTGTCGGTCTTTTCACGGCACGTTTCAATCCGGCTTTGGATGAGCAGAAACGTGTCCGGGCATTTGATAAATTGGTGAATGAACTTTCAGCCCAGCTTGAAGATGTTGAAAGCCTCGATGATGACCGTATTTTACGTCGCTATATGGAAATGATTCAGGCCACATTACGGACCAATTACTTCCAGCTTGATGATCAAGGCCAGTCGAAACCTTGGTTGTCGATGAAACTGAGTCCGCGTGATATTCCTGACATTCCTGCACCGGTGCCAGCTTATGAGATTTTTGTTTATGCCCCCGATGTTGAAGGTGTGCATTTACGTGGCGGTAAAGTTGCCCGGGGGGGATTGCGTTGGTCGGATCGACTTGAAGACTACCGGACAGAAATTCTGGGGTTAGTCAAAGCCCAACAAGTAAAAAATACGGTGATTGTTCCTGTTGGTGCCAAAGGTGGCTTCATCTGTAAAAAGCAGTATTTGTTTAGTAACCGCGATGAGATTTTTGCGGAAGGACAACGGTGTTATCGCCAGTTTATTCAGGGATTACTGGATATCACGGACAATATTAAGGAAGGCGAGATCGTGCCTCCGGCCCATGTGGTGCGACATGATCCTGATGACCCATATCTGGTTGTTGCAGCAGATAAAGGAACGGCAACATTTTCTGATATTGCCAATTCTGTTTCTGAAACCTACGACTTTTGGTTAGGGGATGCATTTGCATCCGGTGGCTCGAATGGCTATGACCACAAGGCGATGGGGATCACTGCGAAAGGGGGATGGGAGTCGGTGAAACGCCATTTCCGCGAATTAGGCATTGATTGCCAGTCTTCTGAATTTACTGCCATCGGGATTGGTGACATGGCAGGGGATGTATTCGGGAACGGCATGTTGTTATCACAACATACGCGTTTACTTGCCGCCTTTAACCATCTGCATATTTTCTTGGATCCCGATCCAGATCCGGCACAAAGCTGGCAGGAGCGGGATCGTTTATTTAAGATGCCCAGATCATCATGGGAAGATTACGATCAGAAATTGATCTCAAAAGGTGGTGGGGTCTTCTCTCGGAAAGCGAAGTCGATCACATTATCATCTGAAGTCCGAACCATGCTGAAAACAGATCAGAAGAGACTGGCTCCGAATGATTTGATTCGTTTGATCCTGAAAATGGATGTCGATTTACTGTGGAATGGGGGAATCGGTACCTATGTGAAAGCCTCCCAAGAAACAGATGCTGATGTCGGTGATCGGGCTAACGATGCTGTGAGAATTAATGGTGCTGATTTGCAGGCTAAAATTGTGGGTGAAGGTGGTAACCTCGGTCTGACTCAGCTGGGACGCATTGAATACTCACTGAAAGGTGGACGAATCAATACTGATTTTGTCGATAATGTCGGTGGTGTTGATTGCTCGGATAATGAAGTCAATATTAAGATCTTCCTCAACACCTTGGTTGCTCATGGTGAGTTGACCATGAAGAAGCGTAATCAGTTACTACAATCCATGCAGGATGAAGTCGGAGAAATCGTTCTTGCCGATGCCTATCAGCAGGCGGAATCGATTTCGGTGGCGGAAGTACAAGGTGTCGCTCAGGTGAAAGAGCAAATCCGTTTTATTCATGCACTCGAAAAGAGTGGTGCTCTGGATCGGGCGCTGGAATATTTACCGGATGATGAAACATTGCTCGAGCGTGAAAAACAAGAAGTCGGGCTGACTCGTCCCGAACTTTCCGTCCTGATTGCTTACGCGAAAATGGTGCTGAAAGAGCAGTTGGCGGATGAACGGATTGCCGGTGATAGCTACCATGCTGCACAACTAATGCAATACTTCCCTTCTGAGTTACGCCGTAACTATGCTGAGTTGCTACCGACACATCCATTACGGATCGAAATCATTGCAACCGCGCTGGCAAACCAGATGGTTAATGAGATGGGCTGCAATTTTGTCTCTCGTCTGCAGGATGAAACCGGGGCCGGTGTTGTTGAGATTACCAATGCTTATTGTGCTGCCCGGGATATTTACAACCTTGACCAAATTATGGAAAAAATCCGGGGGCTGGATAATCAGGCGACAACCGGGGCTCAGTATGAAGTGCTGGGGGTTGTACGGCGATTTTTAAGACGTTTGTCCCGTTGGATTCTCCGCAATCATATGGGTAAAAAATCCGTCAATGAACTCATCGAACTTTATAAAGATGATGTACAAAAAATTGCGGCTCATCTGAATGAGGCTTTGGTAGGCAGAGAAATCAGTGATCATGATGCACTGGCCAATCGCTGGATCGGACAGGGTATCGATGAAGATATGGCTCATTATGTTTCCCGGCTCTCCAGTCTCAATTCGGCACTGGACATTTGCGTGGTTGCCAGAGAAAAAGGAATTACGGTTCAACAAACAGCTAAGCTATATTTCCACCTCGGTGTGCGTTTATCACTCCATTGGTTCTTAGAGCAAATCAATCATCAGGCGGTTGATAATAATTGGCAAACGTTGGCCCGTGCAGCCTTTAGAGAAGATCTTGACTGGCAGCAACGTCAGTTAACATCCCAGGTACTTTCTTGCGGATGTCTCGGCGAGTCATTTGATGAAATTGAGTTATTAGAACAATGGATCGAAGTGAATCAAGTGGCCTTGCAACGGTGGGAGAATATTCTCAATGAGTTTAAAGTGGGCGCTGTCCATGAATTTGCAAAATTCTCGGTAGCACTCAGGGAACTGACACTATTAAATTTGAATTGTTCGACAAATGAGTAAATAATAAGGCCCCGTTTATACGGGGTTTTTTCTTTCGGAGGCACAATGCTTTACCGTATCGCCAGAAGTGGCTTTTTCCAGTTGGATGCCGAAAAGGCACATGATCTTGCAATTCAGAATTTTAAACGTTTTACCGGTACACCTCTTGATCTCCTTTATCGTCAGCATTTACCGCATCGTCCGGTTGAATGTATGGGCCTGACGTTCAAAAATCCGGTCGGATTAGCGGCAGGGCTGGATAAAAACGGAGAATGTATCGATGCATTTGGTGCGATGGGATTTGGTTTTGTCGAAGTGGGTACAGTCACACCAAAACCACAGCCCGGGAACGATAAACCTCGGTTGTTCCGATTGGTCGAGGCGGAAGGGATCATCAATCGCATGGGATTTAATAACCAAGGCGTTGATCAACTGATCGATAATGTCAAAAAGGCAAACTATGATGGTGTGCTGGGGATCAATATTGGTAAGAATAAAGATACTCCGATTGAAAACGGTGCAGATGATTACTTGATCTGTATGGAGAAAGTTTATTCTTATGCCGGATATATTGCTGTCAATATTTCATCGCCCAATACACCGGGATTGCGGTCACTGCAATATGGTGAAGCGTTGGATGAACTACTGGCGCTATTAAAAGCAAAACAAGCGGAGTTGGCTAAGCAACACGATAAGTATGTGCCGCTGGCGTTAAAAATTGCACCGGATTTAAGTGACGATGAACTGGAACAGATCTGTCAGTCTTTACTTCGCAACAACATCGATGGCGTGATCGCAACCAATACGACATTGGATCGTTCGATTGTGATGGGAATGAAACACGCGAACGAGGCGGGTGGTTTGAGTGGACGTCCGGTTCAACTCAGAAGTACCGAAGTGATCCGTAAGTTGTATCAAGAGCTCGGGGAGCAGATTCCAATCATTGGTGTTGGTGGGATTGATTCTTATGTGGCTGCCAAAGAAAAGCTACTGGCTGGCGCTAAACTAGTGCAGGTTTATTCTGGATTTATTTACCATGGTCCTGGTCTAGTAAAAGACATTGTCAAAAATTTATAGTGGAGTGGTTAGATTGTACTGATTTGGTGCAAATCAGCCTGAAATTATCGAGAGGAAATGAGTTTTCATTTCCTCTTTTTTTTTATTTCTTCACTTTTAGAATGATATTGATTCGTTGGTAAATCTGCTCTGTCAGGGCACGAGTATCATAAATGATCCGTATTGAAAAGAGTTGTAATATGCTGAAACCGAGTGACAAATGGAACTGGTATTTTTGTGACACAGAAGGCCACTTAATGCTCGATTTGGGAAATGAGATGGTGTTTAAAACCCTTCTGCCCAAAAAGCTGCTTGTTACATGTGCTTTTACTTCTGGTCAGTTCACCGTGGATGATGCCAGTGATTACCAAGTATTTAAAGAGAGTGTTGCGTATCTGGATTTATCTGAACCAAGAAAAGTTGAATTGGTTCTAAACTGTGTCGCAGCGAGAAGATTTCATAAGCCAGTGCAACCGAAAAGCTGGTTCTTTGATATCCAGAATACTGAAACAGTCCCGCATGTCGGGGATATTGTCCAGCTGAAAAACCAAATGAACGCTGGTCGCTTTATTGTTCTGGAAGTGGGTGAATATGCCAGTTTATGTGCCAGCATTGAACTTGAAGCATTTACACTTGCTCCGGGTAAAGAACTCAAATATGGTCAGGCTATCAAAGTGATGCATGACCGTATGGAGTACGTGAACCTTGGTTCACAACCTATAGCCTTAGTTGGCTAGTGATTTCCATTCGTATTTTGTTCCTTTTTTCATTTCCCATCGGCTGAAAGGCCGATTTTTTTTATCTTAAAATCCTGAGTCATTCCCCATCATCCAATCACAGGTAGGTCTCAACTGTGAGATTCATCCATAAATTTCGATAAATTTATCATCAATGCGATAACAAAAAGCAGGGTCATCCTGACCTTTTTCAGGTAATAGTTCCTCTTTTGCGCTGTTTTTGTAATTAATTTACATTGTAAATGGCCTTCTGGTATAGACCAATTTTGCAGTGAATAAATACTCACTTACTGGTTATGCATTGATATATAAGGAAACAAAAAATAAGGGGAAGGCTGGTCAGGAAAAGAAAAATTCCGCGGTTTGATTTACCCAAATAGACGAATGTCAGGTATAATTGCGGACCAATTTTCAGAGTAAAGACCATCGATGCATCATTATTTAGCCACGACTTCAATCGGACTTGAGAATTTATTAGCAGAAGAATTGAACCGTTTAGGTGTCAGTGACTCCCAAGTTGTTCAGGCCGGTGTCCGGTTCCGCGCCTCCAATGAACTTATTTATCGTTGTTGCCTTTGGAGCAGAATAGCGTCACGTTTTATCCGAGTTCTCTCAGAGTTTTCGTGTCAGGATGATATGGATCTTTATCTCTCTGCATCAGCCATTCGGTGGAGTGACTACTTACAGTTATCGGGAACCGTGATTGTTGATTTCAATGGCACCAATCAGTCAATCCGGAATAGCCAGTACGGAGCGGTCAAAGTAAAAGATGCGATCGTTGATCATTTTACGAAAAGAAACTTACCGCGCCCAACGATCAGTAAGGATCGTCCGGATCTTCGGGTTCACGTCCGCCTGAATAGAGAAAAAGCAATCTTAGGGATCGACATGGTTGGAGGAAGCCTCCATATCAGAGGCTACCGGACGGAAGCTGGTGCGGCACCTTTACGGGAAACACTGGCTGCTGCAATGATCATGCGCAGTGGCTGGCAGGGCAATGTGGCGTTATTGGATCCGATGTGTGGATCCGGTACGATCGTCATTGAAGCGGCAATGATCGCTGCCGGAATTGCGCCCGGAATCAATCGGGCCCACTGGGGATTTCAGTCGTTACCTGACTATGAACCTGAGCTTTGGACCCAAGTCAAAACGCAAGCCAGTGTTCAGTCGAAAAAAGGGCTCAAACAAGTATCTGTGCCGATTTATGGTTATGACTATGATTCAAAGATGCTGAACTTGGCAAAAGAAAATGCGCGTCGTGCCGGGGTACGTGATCTGATCGAATTTCAATCAATGGATGCTGCAAAATTACAGTGTCCGGCATCTTTTCAGGCTGGCTTGGTGATTTCTAACCCGCCTTATGGGGAGCGACTGGGAACAGAGCCTAGTCTCATTGCACTGTATGCATCTTTGGGGGCGCAGCTAAAATCTGAATTTGGCGGATGTAAGGCCATGTTTCTCTCCAGCTCTGACGAATTATTAAGCTGTTTGCGGATGCGGGCTGATAAACAGTTCAAAATGAGAAATGGTTCGTTACCTTGTCACTTAAAATTCTATTCGATTGCCGAACGGGATGAGACCCAGCGCCAGATGGCGGGTCAGGAAGTCGCAGCGGACTTCGCTAACCGTTTACGTAAGAATATCGCAAAAATAACGCCATGGGCGAAACGGGAACAGCTTGACTGTTATCGTGTCTATGATGCTGATCTTCCGGACTATAATGCTGCGATCGATATATATGGCAATCATGTCGTGATTCAGGAATATGCAGCACCAAAATCGATTGCGCCAGAGAAAGCAAAACGACGTCTGACTGATATGATTCGGGCAACAACACAAGTCATGGATGTTGATGCGAATCATATTGTCCTGAAAGTACGGGAGAAGCAGAAGGGGCATGCGCAGTATCAGAAAATGTCGACTAAAGCTAAAACGTCACAAGTGCAGGAGTATGGTGTCCGGTTTATCGTTAATTTGTATGATTATCTCGATACGGGATTGTTTCTCGACCACCGCTTAACACGTCGTCGTCTGGGTGAAATGGCAAAAGGGCGTGATTTTCTTAATTTATTTGCTTACACCGGTACTGCAACCGTTCATGCGGCTTTAGGTGGCGCTAAATCAACCACAACGGTTGATATGTCAAAAACCTATCTTGAGTGGGCGAAAGAAAACATGACTCTGAATAAGCAGATCGGGCGGCAACATCGTTATGAGCAAGCGGATTGTTTACAGTGGCTTGAGCAAGCGAAAGGTCAGTATGATTTAATTTTCATTGATCCTCCAACGTTCTCAAACTCAAAGCGGATGGCTGGGACATTTGACGTCCAACGCGATCATATTCACCTCATGCAATATCTGAAGCGTCTTCTTCGTCAGGATGGTGTGATTGTGTTCTCCAATAATAAACGACAGTTTAAGATGGATATGGCTGCGCTGACTGAATTACAACTTTCTGCGGAAAATATTTCCTCACAGACGTTGCCTTTAGACTTTAAGCGGCATCAGCAGATTCATAATTGCTGGCTCATTCGTCATCGTCAAGCCGATGCGGAATAATTGCTCGCAATTTTATGAGTCGATGATTCCGCTTCGTTATTGTATGAACATAAGCAGACTGGCCCTTAGGCAGTCTGCTTTATTAGTTATTTGATATTAGTTAATTGATGGTCTTCCTGAAAGTCGTACTATTAAAGTGACAATGTCACTTTTTCTTGAGGTTCAGGAACGTGGCCGTTGTATATTCACAGCATTCAAAGATTTGGTTAGAAGCATATGGCATTAATGAGCATTCATAACGGATATCTGGCATTTGGCGACCATCCGTTGCTGGATCATATTGACTTTTCTCTGCAAGAAAACGAGCGGGTCTGTCTGGTTGGCAGAAATGGTGCCGGGAAGTCAACATTGATGAAAGTTCTCTGTGGAGAGGTTCATCTGGACGACGGCAAAATGACCGTGACACAGGACGTGGTGGTGTCCCGTCTGGAACAGGATCCGCCCAGAGATCAGGAAGGGACGGTATTTGAGTATGTTGCCGATGGTCTTGCTGCGGTTGGTAAACTGCTCCAAACCTATCAAGAATTATTAACGTTAGTTGAACACGACCCGAGTGAGAAAAATATTACCCGACTCGCACAAGTTCAGGAACAACTGGATCATAGTGGCGGCTGGCGTTTTGATGAACGGATTAAAAATGTTCTGGCCTCGTTAAATCTCGATGGACATACCTTATTAACGGATTTGTCTGGTGGCTGGCAGCGTAAGGCGGCACTGGCCCGTGCACTGGTTTGTGATCCTGACGTATTGTTACTTGACGAACCGACCAACCATCTGGATGTCACAACGATTGAGTGGTTGGAAAGCTTTCTGAAAGACTTCAAAGGTTCAATCATCTTTATTTCGCATGACCGGAGCTTTATTCAGTCAATGGCGACTCGGATTGTTGATTTGGATCGCGGACAACTCGCCTCGTTCTCTGCCAGTTATGAACAGTACTTAACTGAAAAAGAGGAGCTGTTACGCGTTGAAGAACTGCAAAATGCTGAATTTGACAAGAAGCTGGCTCAGGAAGAAGTTTGGATTCGTCAAGGAATTAAAGCCCGTAGAACACGAAATGAAGGGCGGGTGAGAGCTCTCAAGAAACTTCGTCAGGAACGCAGCGAACGACGTGATGTACAGGGCAAAGTGAACCTACAGCTGGATGATACGGTTCGCTCCGGGAAGATTGTCTTTGAAGCTGAAAATCTTTCGTATGAGATTGATGGTCGATGCATTATTGATAACTTTAGCTTTAATGTGATGCGGGGAGACCGAATTGCCTTGATCGGGCCAAATGGTTGCGGTAAAAGTACTCTGTTAAAATTGTTATTAGGGCAAATTCAGCCGACACATGGTCGCTTACATTGTGGTACAAAACTGGAAGTTGCCTATTTTGACCAGTATCGGGAGAAGTTAGATCCGGAAAAAACGGTCATGGACAATCTGGCCGATGGTAAACAGGAAGTGATGGTCGGTGGGCGTCCGCGTCATGCTTTAAGTTATTTACAAGACTTTTTGTTTTCTCCGAAACGAGCAAGAACGCCGGTGAAAGCGTTGTCTGGCGGAGAAAAGAATCGCTTATTGTTAGCCCGAATCTTTCTTCGTCCAAATAACCTGTTGGTACTGGATGAACCGACGAACGATTTAGATATTGAGACTCTGGAACTTTTGGAAGATTTACTTGCCAATTATCAGGGTACATTGCTTTTGGTCAGCCACGATCGTCATTTTGTAGATAATACCGTCATGACAAGCTGGATTTTTGAGGGCTATGGGCAGATTGAAGAATTTGTCGGCGGATATCATGATGCGCAGCAACAGCGTCAACAAGTATTCGCCGCGAGAAATGAAGTGATCAAGAGCCAAGCGTCAGCGCCGAATTTATCTTCGGAGCCGTCTGCAGGCGCTTCACTGAAAACAAATCCACCTGCGAAGGTGAATAAAGGTAAAAAATTATCTTATAAACAGCAACGTGAACTGGAATCACTTCCGGAACAGCTTGAAGTTTTGGAACAAGAAATCGCGACACTTCAGGCCCAGGTCAACGATGCTGACTTCTTTTCGCAGGGGGTGGAACAGACTCAACCCGTTTTGGAACGCTTGGATGCCGCAGAAGCCGAGCTTGAGGTGGCATTTAACCGATGGGAAGAGCTGGAAGCATTACAACAGGATAGTAAATCATAATGACACCGATTCAGACAAAAATATCATTTTTAGCCGTTTCCGTATTTGCAGCAACACAGGCTCATGCCGCTATTTATCAAGTGGTTGAAGTGACGCCGCCGGTTTCTTCGAATAGTTATCAAAGTGCCTTTGGTGTCGCGATTCAGCCGTCGACAAATGATAGTAATTCAGCCACTAATTTTAATAGTTGTTTTCTCGCCGGTTCAATCGGCGGGACGTCTTGTTCCGGTTTTACTCTTGCCGGAGAGACTCGGATTCAAAAAACAATGGCCGGTCAAGCTGTTGACGGGATGAGCTATCGAGAGGAAGCCCCATTCGGTATGGACAACGCGTTCTCTTATGCTCAGACCGAGAACGATATGAAAAATTACTGTAAGAGTGAGTTGCTTTACTCAACTTGTGATGCATGGGGAGAGTCCCATTGGGCGGAGTGGCAACGTGAGTTGAGCGGGGATAAAACCGTGAATGGCATCGCTTTTGTTGAGGGGAAATCCACTTTCAGTAGTCAAAATACCGTAATCAATAGCCTGACGACCAGTGAAGAGCCGGTTGGTATTCAACTTTCGACTGGAGATAGCCGTCAGACGGTCACCGCTTTGGCACCGGTTGCTCCGACGGGAACGTTTGATAAATCCCGGGCCTGGAAAACGGACGGTACTTTCACAGTCGGTAGTGTATCTGATAATCGGACCAATACTTTTGGGAACTATTACAGCTCTAATGCCGCGATTTGGGGCAGTGATGGTGTGGTAGTTAAAATTGGTTGGGGCCCTGGTGTCAGTCAGGAGAAAGATCAGCGTTTGGCTCAGGGCAGTATGCGTGATTTTGTCGTTAAGAGCGGAACCATCTACGGGATTGGTTACAATACCTACGATAGCGACAATAACTTTATGAATGCGACGGTCTTTAAAGTCGCTAGCAGTGCTTATGCAACAGCATCAAACTGGACTTCGACTGAGATTAATAACGCCAAGACCAAATCAGGTAATGACCGCATCTATAGTAATACCGTCTTAACTGCGGTTAACGACAATCTGATTGCGATTGGGGAAGCAAAACGAGCGGGAAGCCGACCATCCGGTGGTGCGGCGGCAAATCGGTTCTTTGTGGTGCCGGATGTCAGTGCTGCATCCCCGTCAGCGCAATTTATCTCTGACAATATTTCGTTTTCCGGCGCGGGTGGTCATGCCAATGCGATCAATAACTTTAACGAAATCGTTGGTCAGGTTGATACGGAGTCCAACCGTGAAAGTAGCGGTAAACCGCGCCGGAAGCGCGCTTTCATCTATCCGTATAACGGAACAGGCAGTAACGCTACACGCATGGGAATTTTCGCCAACCGAGCCTGGTTACTGGATGATTTGACCAATGGCGGTAATTTCTCTGCGAATAACAATCAGTATCGTATTCTGAATGCATCCGATATTAATGATGCCGGCGTGATTGCAGCAACTGCGATTAAGTGTAGTGGCGGATATGATTCAACTGCATACAATGCGACATGCGGCAATGGCGGGCAAGTAGAGACAACGGTTGCGGTGAAGCTGATTCCGATACAGAACGCAACCAGCAGTGATATCAGTGCCAGAGGGCAAGAATCCAGTTCAATTAAACGTAGTGGTGGTGCTTTGGGTAGCGCAGGTTTGACATTACTGAGTCTGCTTTGGTTCCGACGGAAACGATGAGTTTTGTCAATAATCGGAATGAATCACAGATTTTGATTTGCACGCATTTTGGTCTCTTTTTATGCTTGAGTCTGCTTCTTAATTGAGCGATTCTTAAAGACGTGGTCATAAAAAAGCCACATCGTTGTAACAGTAATCAGTTAATGAATCGTTAATGTATGAGGACTTTACTATGAAGAGACAAAAGCGAGATCGTCTGGGAAGAGCACAGTCTCAAGGGTACAAAGCGGGTTTAAATGGTCGTTCTGCTGAAGAGTGCCCTTACCAACAGATGGATGTTCGCTCCTATTGGATGGGCGGTTGGCGCGAAGCCAGAGATGATAAGAATGCAGGTCTCTATAAATAACGAAACATTCCACATACACTGAGAAAACAGCCCCTATAAACAGGGGCTTTATTGTTGGCCTCTAATGCACTATAACTAATGATTTGCATCAGAAAAAAACGGCTCGTCCACGAACCGCTTAAATAAAATAATAATTAGAAAGTTGATGTATCTTGGAACAGGCCAACTTTCAGATCTTTGGCAACATAAATTTCTTTACCATCCACTAAAACCCGGCCATCTGCGACACCCATAACCAGTTTACGATTGACGACACGTTTCATGTTGATTTCGTAAGTTACTTTTTTAGCAGTTGGCAGAATCTGACCGGTAAATTTAACTTCACCGACACCTAAAGCCCGGCCTTTACCTTTACCGCCAACCCAGCCTAAGAAGAAGCCGACAAGCTGCCACATCGCATCAAGTCCGAGACATCCTGGCATCACTGGGTCACCAGGGAAATGGCAGTCAAAAAACCATAGATCAGGAGTAATATCAAGCTCAGCCAGAATCAAACCTTTACCAAATTCACCTTCTGTCTCAGACATCTTGGTGACACGATCCATCATTAACATATTGGGAGCTGGTAATTGTGGATATCCTGGCCCAAAGAGTTCACCTCTGCTTGATGCCAGAAGGTCGTCACGATTATAAGATTCACGTTTATTTTGCATTATTTATTACTCCAAATATTAACAGCGAGCATGTTAGTGAAGCGGTGTATGTGAAACAACTCCGATCAGTAAAAATTCAGTCTATTTTTGAGTTTTTCCCATAAACTTTCCGGATTTTCTTCACGCTCGAATAATTCAATTCTTTCCGCTATTTTTTCAAGAACACTATTTTTTTCAAAGCCGTTATCCTTGTTGAGGACGACGTCTGTATCTTTTCGACGAAACGGTTTCCCCATAAGGATAGGAATCGCTTCATCGACGGTTGATACCGGCCAGATATGGAACTCTCCAGCTTGTATACTGCTCACCAGTGTATGGTGAAGTGCCAAATTCCTTAAATTAGTTTTCGGGAGAATGACACCTTGTTTGCCTGTTAGCCCTTGGTGGCAACAAACATGGTAAAACCCTTCGATTTTCTCATTCAGACCACCGACTGCCTGAACCCGGCCAAATTGATCGACCGCGCCCGTCACTGCAATCTGTTGATCAATGGCTATATTCGACAATGCACTCACCAGTGAACAGACCTCGGCTAGAGAAGCGCTATCACCATCGACCTCACTATATGACTGCTCAAATACAACGGATGCAGAATAGGGGAGTGGCGCATTCAATTCCAGAGCACTACTGACAAATGCCTGCATAATCATCATGCCTTTGGCATGAAGGTTTCCGCCTAGCTCGACTTTACGCTCGACATCACTGATATCGCCATCACCAAAGTGAACCACACATGAAATACGAGCCGGCTCTCCGTAAGAGACCGGGTGTCCTGCTATATCGATGACCGTTAAACCATTTACCTGACCGACTTGTTTTCCTTGAGTCTCAATCAATACCTGACCATTAAGGATATCACTCAGAGCACGTTCCGGCAGATAACTTTCGCGATAATAGCGTTTATCCAATGCAGACTGGATATGATAAGACTCAATGGTATGATTGCCCGCTTCAATTGTGGCTTCTTCCAGCAGACTACGGTGCCAGAATAGGCAAAGAGGTATGTATTGCTGATCTTCGGTTTGCCGGACGCCGGCAGTCAACAATAACCGAACCGCGTCTTCTGACAGAGCGGGGTAGCGGTAAGTTTGTAGTAACCATTTTAAGTAAGCGAAATAGTGGGTGAGGTTCTCCGGCTCGATCTTCATCTCCAGTTCAACCTCAGTATAAAGAGACAAGCCGCTTCGGATGTCGTCATCAATATAATCGACTGTTGCCAGCTGTTCGCGATCGCCGGATAAGATCAATTTGATATCGTAACGTTTCGCCCATTCATACTGAAGGGGGGATTTTTCATTACAGTTTAATGCCGAGACTTCTTCACCAAGTAAGACACCTTTCAGAATCGGCCAGCTATCTGCATTTTTGATCAGCCAGTTCGGCGAGAGAATAAGGTAACCGCCATCCGCTTTATCGAGTAAGCCGGAAACTTCGCTGACCAGGTGCCCGTCATCTGCCTTGACTGTTGTAAAAAGATGCTTCTTTTCAATCGATTCACTGGTAATCACCGGTACATTTTCCGGCAGTAAGGCTGAGAGGCTATTCTGGATAATATGGCGATAAACTGAATTGTCCGGTGCATGGATCACCAATAAGCGGCTCAGTCCTGTTAGCTCGGTAAAGCGACGCAGTGTCGATTGGAGCCGAGGCTGGGTTGACATAAAATCAGCAGGTTGAATTGATGGGTATTGTGCGAACTGTTTGCTGTAGTCGTCAAACTGAGGCGTTACGAAGCGCCATATATCATTTGTCATTGCATATTCAATATGAATTAAAAGATGAAAGATTATATAGAAAAAGTCACCTAGAAAACAGATTTGTGTCCCATTGATCAATGATCTATTTGCAGATACTCATATGATGGGTTACGCTGTCACTGCATCTAAAATGATTCCGCGTAAGACAAATAGGTTATCCCAAATGAAATACCAGCAACTTGAAAATCTGGAATGTGGGTGGAAATGGCAATACCTCATGCATCGGTATAAAGAGGGCATTCAGATCACTCGCTACATTGATAACAGTGAGATTGATCATGCCATTGCGTTACTGAGTCAGATTGAACATGAGCCCATCCATGTTTTGGAGTGGATCGAGCAACACATGTCCCCCGAACTGGATAACAAGCTGAAACAGGCTATTCGGGCAAAACGGAAAAGACATTATAACGCTGAACAAATTCACACCCGGAAAAAGTCAATTGATTTGGATTATCGCGTATGGGAAAAACTTGCCTTTCGTGCGAATGAATTAGGATGCACCTTATCTGAAGCGATTGAATATTTGCTCAGCGAAGCCTCTAAAACTGAAAAAGCGAGTCAGAAAATGAGCTCACTGAAAGAAGATTTAAATCGATTATTATCCGAATAATCAAGGAATTATCTAATGATGTACGTCATAATCATTGCTGCTGTTGTGATTTTCTGGTTGCTTGTTCTTGATCGGCCCGTGTTGTACGTTCATTTTAAAAAAGGCCAGTTGGTCAAAGTCAAAGGCCATTTACCAACGACTTTAAAGCATAACCTGACTGAAATTGGTCATCATTCGCCATTTGATGGAGACCTAAAAGCTTACCAACGTCGAGAGGGGATTCGGCTTAAATTTTCCTCCTCGATACCAAAGAGTGTTCAACAGCGGATTCGTAATGTATTCCCATTCAGCGGCCTGAAAAAATCGGGCATTAGTCAAAAAAATAAACACTAGATTGAATAAACCTGACCTCTGTTTGCAATTCCTTGATTATGAGCTAGATTTTATATTGCTTAACTAAAGGAATAAGAATAATAATGTCATGGTCCTGTCAAAAACATACACGAAGTACATCTACTTCATTTTTGGGGTCATTCTCTCGATGGCCTCAATGTCCTTCATTTTGATTACATTTCAGAATCAAAGAGATACGACTGTCGAAAATCACGCACAGTTTTTCTTTTCCAGCGCTGAACAATATTCTAAACTTTATGTAAGGCTCGTAAAAAACGTGCTTCAATCGATGCAAAAGAGTGAGGTTGTACATGATTATCTGACTCATTCGCAGCCTAGTCGTCCGCTGTTTCTTCGAGCTATGATTCGGCAACTGACACAAAGTTTTCCTGCAATTGAACAACTGGATATTTTAAATCGAAGCGGCGATACACGGGTTCGTTTTGTGAAATCGGCTGCGCCCGATAATCAAATTCAGTTTTCACCGCCTGACCAGGAATCGATCGTTCCTTATGTCCGGCAACTACGTCAAGCCAAACCGAATGATATCTGGTTTTCTCAGATAAGACAGCAATCAGGCCTCATCAGGACAGAGAAATTGATGTTGCAGGCAGGGTTGCCTATTTTCATGCATGGGCAATTGATCGGTGCTCTGACGATTCATCTTGATATGACCGAATTCTGGCAGAGCCTCTTTTTTCAACCGGATGCTGATATTTATTTACTGGATAAATACGGTCAGATTTTATATGGCAATCAAAGCTTAAACCATTGGGAGACTGATTTTCAGTCTGTTCCTCATACATCTCTGCCAACCGCTTTAGCAATGTGGAAAGCCTCTGGATTTTCTACATTTAGCTTATCTCATTTAATCCCCAGTCATGATGAATTAACGCTAGCGTACAGAATGCGAGGTGAGGCACCTTATCATAGCGATAATAATCTGTTATTGATTGCGATTATGGCAGTGGTTGCTCTTGCGATCCCAATTGGAGCGCTGATGATGTGGCATACGATTCAGCGTAAGATTATGTTAAATAAGCTGTCGGTTGAAAATCAGGCAAGTCTTAATATTATCGATCAATATATCCCGGTCATTTTTACCGATAAGCAGGGCCGAATCTTACGTTGTAATGATGCATTTTTAAAATTAACCGGTTATGCCAGACATGAGTTACTCGGACAGTCTTACGGTATGCTCAGCGATTCACTGGTGGTGAATCAAGTCTCTTTTTCGATGTTTAGAACACTATTACCCGGTAAGCAGTGGCAAGGTGAGCTCCACGGACAAACAAATCATGGAGATGAGCTGTGGTTACATACATCGATTATACCGAGGTTTGATAAACGCCAGAATCTGACCGGGTACATGGCTATCTTTACTGACAGGACTGACCGCAAGCAAGTCGAGCGAATGGCTGAAAGAGATCCATTGACCGGTATTTATAACCGGATGAAACTCGATGAGTTAATGAGAGAATATCTCGAACAGTCAGAAAAATCGGGACGTGAGTTTTCCATCATTCTGATCGATATTGATTATTTTAAAACGATCAATGATGAATACGGACACTTGGTCGGTGATAATACTTTGATTGAAATAACCCAGTTGCTACAGCAATCTTTGAATCAACCGAATGACATTGGCCGTTGGGGTGGTGAGGAGTTCGTCGTCATTTGTCCTCAATCTGACTATTTAGCCGCATTTCATATGGCCAATAAACTTTGTAGTATTGTTGCTCAACACCGTTTCAGACAGACCGGTCAAGTAACGATTAGTTTAGGCGTCAGCTCATCGCTTGGAAAAAATTCGGTCGCTGAATTACTGAATGAAGCCGATCAAGGGCTGTATGAAGCCAAAGATCGCGGACGTTGTCAGGTTGTCGGACGTATGAATAGTGAGCAACCTTTAGTATCAAATGCTCCCGTTGTAGAAACCGTGACAGGTGAAGCGAAGTTACTTATTTAATGATGCTCATTTGGCCGTTTAAGGTTAAATCGATATATACTGATGCACTATAACTAATAGAATGAATTAAAAAACCTTACACATATCTCCAATAAAAAATAGATAGCAACCCCCATAACCAACAAAACTAGCAAGCCTAAGGGCAACTGGTATGCAAAAAAACTGGGAATTCGACTGCGAATATAAATACTTTTTGCTTCCAGAATACTATCGATGAATCATCATCAGATGAGACGCTTGGGCTAACCATGTAGATAGCCATGATAATCCTCAGAAGACTGAAGCTGGGTATGACGACGACAGATAGCAGAGCCGCAAATTTCTGATTCAAGTCAGGCTGGCGGACGATGGTTTGTGTGTTTAGTGTTGCGGCGTTTGAAATACAGAACGACCAGCTTGGCAGATGTACCAGAAACAGCGTTAAGCTTACCAAGACATTGCAAGGAAACGATATGATTCGTACAAGGCATAAATGTGTATTTCTACATCTACAGAGTTGATAAAAGACGGCATCAGCAACAGGCTGTCACTCTCTCTTATAATTAAGTACGTATTATATATATTATGTTAAATATAATATTCGAGACGATTCAATGTGTTCATTCTCTATGCCCTAACTTCTTATTCATTCTCCCATCCTCTGAACGCCGATTTTGGAAAAACGATAACGATAAATATTGGGACGTTAAATCTGATTATGGCTTTCACTCTTGCAGCCTATCTTTGTGTTGTGAGAAGTTATGCGCCATCCCAAGTTATCATGTACGGCCGTCCACCGGTTCAGAATCGATGATGATGTGCATCCTCGTGATGATTGACAATCATCATCGATTCAAGCCTTGTCTGTCCTAACTAAATCCTTTCTTTTCTTGGCTGTCTTGGCTGTCTTGGCTGTTCACAAACCAGATTGAATTGAGTTGCGTGTTGTAAGCCGTCTTGCAGCTCATAAATACTTATCAGTTGATTATCCCATATTAAAAGTTAGTCTGTTTGTATCTTAACTTCTGGGACTTCTTGGCCTGTCCGGTTGATAGCTTTACGTAAACTTTTGAAATTATTTGTCCGGTTAATTAAATTTATTATTTAGCAATGAGAATTGGAGTAAATACTCCATAATAAATAGCATTTCAAAACAGGACAAATGATATGTAATCATATAAAACCCTCTCATAATAAGTCTTGGTATAAACTTTTTGTGAGAGTAAGTCGATATTAAAAAATGCCATAACCCCCAGTCTTCTGCTGATGCAAGATCAGAGACGTTCTCGATTTTATACCGTCATATATTCAAAAACGCTTGTGATACGATTTCGTATTGAAATGATAATCTCTTTCTTTTGATAAAAATGATACTAATTTTTTCATGGGCAACATTACAAAATGATTTTTTTCATCTATACTTGATTTGTTAAAGTATAAACTCTATTTTATTTTTACACTTTTATTATTTATATGTGCACTATTATAAGATGCGAGTCAAAGAAAATAAATAAAACACCCCTCATGTTGAACTGCAACACATACCTACCGTTTCCTGATTTTTTGAGAACTATATCTCATGTTGAAATTTTCAATAAATATTTCCAAATATGAAATGATTATTTTATGTTATTGATTTTGATTGAAAATAGTTGCTTAACAATTGTTCAGCAAATTGTTAGGCAATTATTTCTATCTTGATAGCGGCTCAGATTATGTGGTAACTATTTCCACGTAGAATAAAAAATGATTTAAATAATATTATTCTGACTTAAAAGTTTAATATTCTTGCTTTATAAAAATATTCATATAACCATCGCAATAGAATGGAAAATTATAAAAAATAAAAATCGAGGTATAGCGTCAAAAAAACCATAAATCATATTATTATCAATAATTGTTTTTTTTGATTCATAACTATAACAACGTCAGGGCTAGGTTCATGAGGCTTATTTTATCAAGCAGCTAATTATTAATTAAAATTGATCTGTATCAAAAGATATGGATTGAATGCTGTATGAATAATGCATCTCTTGAATATATAACGAGCTGAATAACCAGAATTACCGTCTTTCTATGGTCAGTGTCATATATGATTTTTAGAATGTATGGTTTCAGGAAAAAGTAAGTTACCCGCCCGATGAAGTTGTCCGCTTTGAACGATAATCTCCCATTATCGTTCGTGAAATAGGCTTTATAGAGGTAACTATCGAATGATTATTCAACGTATTTTCGCCGTACTATATATGCTTGCCGGCATTGCTAAACTTTTCCCTCAGTTTGAAGATGTCGTAGCAGAACTCCAAATAGCAGCGGTGGCAAATCAGGGAACTTGGTATGAAGGGATTTCCGCCTGGATTGGTACTCACGCTCAGTTCTTCAATCTTCTATCCGGCGCGATTCTCTTCGTTTCAGGATTGATTTTGCTACTAAATCCACCTTGGACAAAATGGATCATCTACGGTCAGCTCTTGATGATGGCTGTTTTTGTTACGATTTTGCACCGTTCACAACCTCAAGTCATATTACTCGATGCCGTCTTTGCTTTAGCTGCCCTGTACATGCTCCGCAACCAGTATCGACGCAAAACATCATTTCGCATTTTCCCTACGCAAGATTTTTCGCAGCTTCAATCCACGACCGAACAACCGAACCGGCCTCAAAATGGTGCCGCTTATGATGTTGTTATTATCGGTGGCGGCGTCGCTGGATTGACTGCAGCCAGTGAATTTGATCAGGAACGTGTCTTGATCGTTGAGAAAACGGCATCGTTGGGAGGAAATGCGCGTCATGAATCCTATCAGGGACTCAAACATCCTGTCGGCGGTGTCTGTTTTCAAGAGCCTCTCCCCGACTCTGAAATGATGTACATTCTGAAAAAAATCGGCTTGGATAAAAGCTACCGCTCTAACGCAGAAGACATGTTGGTTTTCTTCGATACGATGTTACTGATGCGTTGTTTGGGAGAAGTGATTGTCGGCTTCCTCAAAAAACCGGCTTTTCTGCTCAAGCCGGAAGTCTGGGGACTCACCTGTCAGCTCTTTGTGAACGCCATCATTGGTAAACCGTATGTGAGCTCATCAAAACAACTCGGTGATCCAACATTTGCTGAGCTCTATCGCTTTCTGGATCGATTTGCTCCCGGAACCCGACTCTACCCTCAAATGCCCTGGAGTGAAGAAAGTGGCTGGCCTCGGGAAGAAATGGAACTGCTGGATAATATTTCTCTCTACACTTATCTGTTTGAACCTGAAAAAATTGCCCACTTCCCTCAACATCTGCGTCCGCCCGTCCTTGGCAAATTAGTTGAAAATGCGATTCGGGTTGCGCTGCGGGTTGAATGTTCTGATCTCAACGATGTTTCTGCTTATGCCGGCCTTTACTTCCTCATCGGTTATTTACGCGGCAATCTGATGGCTCTGCCCGGAGGAAATGGTGGTATCAGTGAAGGATTATGTCGTTACCTTGATGCAAAAGAAAATGTGACTATGGTGACCGATGCCACATTGGAAAACATCAACCAACTTGCTGAAGATCATGCCGAGTTACAACTGATGGTGGGCGGCCAAGTGATAGAGGTCAATACCCGGCAAGTCATCTGGGCGGCACAGAAAAGCGCCATTATTCCCCATGTTCCAAGCCTGCCAAAGTCTCAGGTTGAAGCCATTCAGAGCATTTGTTACGAAGATTACTATATGGCCAGTGTCCTGTTATCCAAACCGGTTCTCAGTCACGCGTTTGGCGGGTATATGATCGAACCTGAGTACGCTTCGGTGAATGAACCGTACTACTGGTGTAAACCCGGCACTTGTCTGGTCGCGAACTGGATGGATCCTGACAGTCATGCTGAAGTCGGAGTGCTCTCACTACTGATGCCGACAACACGGCCGGAACGCAAAGGGCGTGATGCTTACGGAAAATTCAGATCGCTGCAAAAACAGACTCATTTTGAAATATCCAAACTTCTGACCAACATCGGTATCAATCCGAATGTGATTCAGGATATCAAACTCTGGCATTGGTCCGGCGGTCTGGTCACTGCGGTTAAAGGACATCATAGTCGTGGCATATTCAAGACCGCAGGGCAGCCATTTAAATGTATTCAGTTTGCCAATCAGGACAGTGTCGGTATCGGTAATATTGAAGGTGCGGTTTTCTCTGGCCTGAAGGCAGCTAAAGCCGTTAAGCAACAACTAAAGGTGCAAGCTTCTCAGCCGGATACAAGCCTCTCTCAACATCAAACTGAAGATTCTCTAGCAGGAGCAGCACTATGACGGATGCACATATCGTTGTCGGGATCTCCGGTGATCAGCAACTCGCTCATCAACATCTGGGGGGAAAAGGTTATTCGCTGAACCACTTAGTTCATGCAGGACTGCCCGTTCCGGTCGCTTTTTGTGTCACCGCGGATGCTTATCAGCAATTCATTCGGGAAACACTCCCCGCGCCACTGCTTGAATCCGGAGAAATGGCGCAGGTACGAGAGACCATTCTCAATGCAGACATCCCGGAATCCATTAAACAGGCGATCCAACAAGCCTATCAGGATTTGGGTGAGAATCCCCGTATTGCGGTACGCTCATCCGCACTGGATGAAGACGGACAATCTCAGTCATTTGCAGGTCAGTACGAAACTTATCTGCATGTTCAGGGGATTCAAGACGTCTTGCAGAAAGTTCGTTCCTGCTGGGCATCGCTTTGGGCTGACAGAGCGGCTCATTATCGCCAAGGACATGCTTCCGAAAGTGCTATCGCAGTGGTTTTACAGGAGATGGTCGATGCAGATGCAGCCGGTGTCATGTTCACTTGTGATCCACTGTCCGGCAATCAAGATCATATTGTCATCGATAGCTGCTGGGGATTGGGTGAAGGGGTCGTTTCCGGTCAGGTCACAACCGATAGCTTTACCCTCGACAAGCAAACTGGTCACGTCATTGCCCAGGAGATCCGTCACAAACCCCACTATTGTCAGTGTGACGAAAAGGGACATGTTACCATCCTGCCAACGCCGGCCGCATTACAAGAAAAACCCAGTCTGACACCGGAACATTTGAGTGAGCTGAAAGACCTTGCGCGTCAGGCCCGATTAATTTACGGCACCGATTTAGATATTGAATGGGCAGTCAAAGATAACAAAGTTTGGTTACTGCAGGCTCGGCCGGTCACCACCGAGGCAAAAGAAGCGACCGTTATTTACGCAAACCCTTGGGAATCCAGACAAGCCGTGAAAGATGGCGCCCTGTTCTCCCGGATGGATACCGGTGAAATTGTAACCGGCCTGATGACCCCACTGGGCCTATCATTTTGTGAATATTATCAAAAGCATATTCACGGTCCTGCCATTCAGAAAATGGGGATGGCAGATATTTCAGACTGGACCATCTACATGGGCTACATTCAGGGACACGTCTATCTGAATATTTCCGGATCGGCCCATATGCTCAGACAGTGTCCGCCGACTCGTGATGAGATGAAATTTACCACCCGTTATGCGACCGACGATATTGACTTTACTCACTATCAGAATCCTTATGGCCCCGGCGTTCAAGGGTGGGATTATGCCAAAAGTGCCTGGTATTGGCTCAAACAGCAGATTCATAATGTCCGTCATGCTCCAAAAATTGTTGAACGAATGATTGCTCTGCGTCAGCAAGAAACACAGCGTTTTCTGGCCTTGGATTTCAGTAAAATGACGCTGGCCGATCTCAATCGTGAATTGGACCGTGCCGATCAATATTTTCTGGAGAGTTGTGCCGCTTATATGCCCTTCTTCCTGCAATCTTTTGCGCTGTACGATGCATTAACGGAAACCTGTGAGACGTATTTGGGCGATAAAGGTAATGGCCTGCAAAATCGGATTAAAGCGTCGATGAATAATCTACGGACGATTGAAGTCACGCTTGGTATCCTCAAACTGGTTGATACCATCAATCAACAACCGAAGTTAAAGCAACTGTTTGACCGCTATGAAGCGAATGAACTGGTTGAACACCTACAGAAAGATCCTGACGGTCAAGCTTTCTGGCATGGGCCGTTTGAAGCATTTTTATTTGAATTCGGCTCCCGGGGAAGACAAGAGTTTGAACTCAGCATTCCACGCTGGCGTGATGACCCAAGTTACTTACTACAAGTGATGAAGATGTATCTCCAGCATCCGGTTGATTTACAGAAGAAATTACAAGAGACGGAAAGTCTCCGTCATCAGGACAGTGAACAACTACTGAGCGGGTTGCCCCGAATGGGACGATTCAAGCTGAAAATGCTGATGAAACTCTATGGTGTGATGGCGGAACGACGCGAAGCAACGCGTCCGACATTTATCACTGAAACATGGTTCTATCGCCGAATCATTCTTGAAGTGCTGGGACGCCTGGAAGCACAGAACATCGTGCGCCGTGAGGATCTACCTTATATCGACTTTCAGCGTTTTCGGGATTATGTCGCCGGCCGGATATCTGCCGATGAAGCATTTGATCCCGAATTACTCAATCAAAATCGTCATCAACACTTATTGAATCTCCATGCGGATGAGCCCCCAATGGCAATCATCGGAGGATACACGCCACAGATCAAAGTGTCAGATACGGACGATAATCCGGATCAATTAAAAGGTTTAGCCGCCAGTCCGGGACAGGTTGTTGCCAAAGCCCGGGTTATTACCGACTTGCAGACCCAAGCCGGAGAATTGCAGCCCGGTGAAATTTTGGTCGCAAAATTTACTGACGCCAGTTGGACTCCGCTCTTTGCGTTAGCCGGTGGTGTGGTCACCGATATCGGCTCTGCCCTCTCCCATAGCTGTATTGTGGCGCGTGAATTCGGAATTCCGGCAGTGGTAAATCTGAAAACGGCAACGCAACAGATTCAGAGTGGCGACACGCTGATTATTGATGGTGATAACGGACACGTCAGGATCCAGCGTCAGGAATCATAAGACAAACGAATCAACGACTCCGGTGACAGCACGCCTGTCACCGTCCACAACATGATTCAACACATAACATCGAATCATCACTGATGACTCGACGGGGATTGCTACGTTTTTTAACCGGGCAACGGCGGTATTTTTGCCTACAGATCGCCCCCTACAAACATGTACACATGCGAGTTGGATGACTCCCATGATTTCAGCGAAAACAAGGAACCGATCCATGATAGGACAAGCAACAAACGCTTCCGGCGCCTTATATGAGCAGTTTTGGCAAGCCAGTCACGAAGAACAGTCTCAGAGAAAACTGGATACGATTACTGTCGGTGTGATTGTCGTCACTCAAGATCCTGCCTTTTTTCAGACTGGCCTGAGTGTATTGAATGATATCCGGGATTATTCATTTAATCAGGTCCACATCCAGTCAGACCTGCCTTTGCAGCTACTCGACTTATCATATGATGAGCTCTATCTGGAGACGCGTGGTAAAGCCATTCATTTTCTCAAAGAGCAGAAAAAAGCCATCAATATTCAGGTTATTCAGTGCAGCAGTCTGGCTGAAGCTACCGGAAAAATCGTGTATTCCCATGCACTGGAAGAACAATCGGCATTTCAGGTGGGAATGCTGTTTTACGATCAAGCCTCTTTAGGGCAAAGCGATGATCAGATCGAGAAAATCGACCGGGATCTGGATGCATTCTATTGCGCCATGCAAAAAACGGGGATTCCTGCGTTTTATACCACGTTTTCTACGGTGACATTTATTCGTAGTCTGCGTTCCCCTTGTCGTTATCTGCCACAGCAATACCGGGAGATTGTACGTTCTCAGGATCCGCAAGTTTTCCAGACCGAGCTTCTTTGTCTGTGGATGGATTTCTTTGAAATGAACTACGCCAATCGCCGGGTAAAACCTGAAGGTGCCGCGGCACTCCACAATACTCTGGCGGATCAACTGATCCGATTCTTCGAGGATGTAACCCCGGATCGGTGGCTGTTCTCCTACTACACCGGTTCAATCGTTTCCAATCTGATTGGTTATCTGGATAAACATGCACAGGCGCATGGTGCCTTAACCCTGCGAGGTCCGAATGAACATGCCATCGCCTGTGGCGCCATCGCCAACTGGCAACTTTATCGGATGCCATTTCTCGGTGTCGTGACGTCCGGCATGATGGATGAATTCAAAGGAACCTTAGCCAATCTGCGGGAAACGGCAGCCAAAGGTATTTTGGTCGTTGCCGAAAACCGGACGAACCAGTGGTACAGTTTTCAGGGGACGCTGACGCCGACAGAAGACATGCGGGAAGTCCTGCAAGCCCGGCGAATCCCACATGTTTACATTCATGATGTCAGTCAGATGACGGAAGGACTGACGGAAGTCTTCCGGCTTTATCATCTTAATCAGGGGCCGGTGGTGTTACTCGCCACTCAGAATGTACTGGAGTCCAGCCTGCCCTTGGATCATGTGGTCAGTGATGTCTCCACCCTGCCGATTCAATCCTCAGATACCGCGTTGGTATCCGGTGAAGCATTTGATCAAGCGATGCAACTGATCAACGCCGGGCCGGAAAAACTGATCTGGCAATTAGGGCCGGTGACTGATGATGAATACGCCTTGATTCATGAGATCGCTGACGAGGCTGGGATCGCGTTGGTTGATTCATTAGCACACCCCGGTACGGCACCGAAATACTATCAGGGGAAATTAAACCCCCACTATCTCGGCACACTGGCAATCTACGGTTATAGTCCGCGCGTCTATAACTTCATGCATACCAACGATAAGATCAATCCACTCCATGAACAGAGTCTGTTCATGATCAAAAGCCGTGTCGCACAAATTACCACGCCCTTCTCCGATGGTCGCTTAGAAAACAAGGTTCATCTTGTGCAATTAACCCATGATGAACGTCATTTATCGCCTTATGCCAACCTCCATCTTCATATGGACTGTTTGACTTTCCTCAAGGCGGTCAAAGCGAACCTCAATGTCAGTGACAGCCTGCGGGAAAAACGTCAGGCACTGATTCGTGCTTATCTGGACTCGCCGTCAGACGTGGTCAGTCGTTTACCAACACTGCCGATGTCACCAAACTATTTCTTCTCGCAACTCAATCGGGTGATTGAAGACTTAATTACGACTCAGTCATACGACTATACCGGCGTTTATGATGTGGGTCGGTGTGGCATTTCTGCGGTCAGAAATGTCGCCAGAACCCGCCGCGGATTTTCCGGCTGGTACGGCCGGGCGCTGATGGGCGATGCATTAATGGCAACCAACTATCTGGCGCACACCAGTCCGACCCATGTGATTGCCTTCATTGGTGACGGGGCGAAAGGCATTGTGCCTGATATGTTGCCGGCATTTATCGACAATATTCTTACTCATCCGGATTCGCTGAATAAAAGCATTACCGTGTTCTATTTATGCAACGGTGGATTATCCGTCATTAATACCTATCAGGAACGTATTCTCTTTAACCGGACATCCCGACAGATGCGCCTGATGAATCTCGATCAACCGGCATTCGAACAGACCATCAATGACTTTCAGATCAAAAATCAAACCCTGACTCATTTTGATGAAACGGTCATCCGTGATGCGCTGACGAGTCCGAAGCGACTCAACTTATTTTCTGTGGTACTCGGCCATAACAATGAAGGGGATGGTATCTCACTGGCGACCGCCAAAGGCTGGCAGCGCGATCCCTGCGATAAAGAAACATTACAACAACGTACAGCGGCTGCCAGTCCATCTGAGTCTGCCAGTCAATCATTCGACCAAATTCAAGCAAAGGAAGTCACATCATGAAGTTCGGGTTCATTGCTCATCCAACATCGGTTGGTTTAAAACGTTACGTCAAAATGCTGGATCTGCTGCAGCGTAGTTCCAATGAGCTCCACAGTGGTTACAACCGAGCGTTATGGCATAAAGAAAACCTCGTGCCATTTATGAACTTTGCCCGGATCACTTCTGCAACCGGGGCGACTTGTGAAGGGATAATTCGCTATATGCCGTTGGTTGCCGACGAAATGTTGGCAGAGCCACGCGTGATTGCCCAACGGGTACTACAAGGTATTGAAGAGCTGGTAGAAGATGGTGCAGAGCTGGTCGGTCTGGGCGGATTCACGTCAATTGTTGGCCGACGCGGCGAAGCTACGGCGGAAAAATCACCGGTTCCGGTGACCTCAGGGAATTCATTGACAACGTATGCCGGTTATCGGGCCCTCCGTCAGATTACCGAATGGCTGGATATCAACCCGGAGAAAGAGCCGATTGCTATTGTTGGCTACCCGGGATCAATCTGTCTGGCTTTGAGTCGGTTATTGTTGGCTGAAGGTTATTCACTCTATCTGCTTCACCGTGCCAGTCACAAAGATCAGGCCGAGTTACTCAGTCACTTACCGGAACAATATCACCACCGTGTCACACTGACCGGTGATCCGGAGACGCTTTATCAGTCATGCCGTTTATTTGCCGGTGCCACCTCTTCCGGCGGTATTATCGAAACGGCTCGTCTCCAGCCCGGTTCGATATTTATTGATATCGCTCTGCCCCGGGACGTTGATACCGATGTCCGCCCGCAGCGGGAAGACATTCTGATCATCGACGGCGGTTGTGTCACCGCGACCGATGCCGTCAAACTCGGTGGTGAATCATTAAACGTGACCATCAAGCAACAGTTAAACGGCTGTATGGCCGAAACCATTGTATTGGCTTTGGAAGGACGCCGGGAAAAATTCTCACTCGGTCGCTATCTGCCACCGGAAAAAGTACTCGAGATCGGTGAAATTGCCGAAAAACACGGATTTTATGCCTATCCGCTCGCGTCCTTTGGTGAACGTCTCGAACGGCAGCAAGTCACCAATCTCAAACGCTATTACCACCACGACATTTACGAACAGACGGCTAATAACTCGTCCTCGGCACAATTAGCCTTTATTGATGGATTAATGAATCAAACTGCTGAACGTGAAGACACGCTGGATCGTTATCGTCAGTACATCAATCCCATGATGGTTGATTTTCTCCGGTTACAGCATTGTGACAATGTGTTCCAACGGGCATCCGGGACCACATTATGGACAGCAGACGGAACCCAGTTTCTGGATATGGTCGCCGGATATGGCTGTCTGAGCCTCGGTCACAACCCGCAACCACTGGTGAAGGCATTGAAAGACTACCTCGATGCACAAGGACCAAACTTTATTCAGTATATTTCGATTCCAGAACAGACTGCCAAACTGGCTGAGCTGCTCTGTTATCTCGCTCCCGGCAACATGGGGCGCGTCTTTTTCAGCAACTCAGGTACGGAAGCCGTTGAAGCGGCGATCAAAATTGCTAAAGCATCAACGGGTAAACCGGGCATTGCGTATATCAACAACAGTTATCACGGTAAAACCCTTGGCGCCCTGTCACTTACCGGCCGTGACAAACACCGCCGCTATTTTAAACCCCTGTTAGAAAATATGGTGGAAGTCCCCTTCGCCGACCTCGACGCATTAGAAGCCGCAATCCGACGTGATGATGTCGGTGCGCTGATTCTTGAGCCGATTCAGGGCGAAGGTGGCGTGCACCTGTTCCCGGAAGGATATCTGCAACGAGCTCAGGCACTCTGTCGGGAAACCGGAACGCTGTTGATGGTCGATGAAGTTCAGACCGGGCTTGCCCGCACCGGCAAATTATTTGCCTGTGAGTGGGACAATCTGGAACCGGATGTTCTGATGCTCTCGAAATCCCTTTCCGGCGGACTGGTACCGATTGGCGCAACCTTGTGCCGTGCAGAGCTGTGGCAACGCGCTTATGGCACCGCTGATCGTTTCTTGGTTCACAGCTCAACATTCGGTGGCGGTAACGTCGCTTCTGTGGTTGCCCTCAATGCGCTGCGGGAGCTGGTTGCACAAGATCTGCCGACGCGAGCGGCCAAGTCCGGTCAATATCTCAAACAAGCTTTGGAAGAGATCGCGGCCCAATATCCGTTTATCAAAGAAATTCGCGGGCGTGGACTGATGCTGGGCATTCAGTTCGAGCAATCTTTTGCCGGCGCGGTTGCTGCATCGGCGCGTGAGTTTGCGACACGCCTCCCCGGAGACTGGCACACCACATGGAAGTTCTTACCGGATCCGGTCCGTGAACATCTCCAGATCGCGATGACACGTATGGAGCAATCACTGGGTGAAATGTTCTGTATGAAGTTTGTCACCAAGTTGTGTCTGGATCACAACATTCTGACATTTATCACCGCGAACAGCTCAACCGTCATTCGTATTCAACCGCCGTTGATCATTGAGCAGGAAGAGATGGAACGGTTTGTGGCTGCGTTTGCAGATGTCTGTGAAGAACTCTCGACATTTATGAACTGAGCGCTGAATTCCCCGATGGAATTCGAGCGTTGAAATTAACTGAACACCGATAAAGGAATTTTTCATGACACTCACGAAACAAGATGCCGTTAATCAGATGATGGGCTTTTTTCAGGCGAAAACACTGACAGCCGCTCTAGATTTAAAATTATTCGATCATTTACATCATCAAGATTTGAGCGCTCAGATGGTTGCTGACAAACTTAATAGTCCGCTGCGCTCCGTCGAACAGATGCTGATCGCACTACGTGCGATGGGCTATTTGGAAAAACAGGGCGAGAGCTACCACTTGCCACAGGAACACGCTTCATTTCTGGTCAGCAGTGAGCCAATGTGGCTGGGATGGTTAGGCCGTCATATCGATACCTTCTTATACCCATTGTGGGGAGAACTAAAAACCGCAGTCATCAGTGATAGCAATCAACGTCAGGCAGTATTTGGCGATAACCGGAGCTGGTTCGATATCCTCTATCAAAATCCGGATGATGTCACTGACTTCCAGGAGTTTCTGGGAAAGTTTGCCGCACCATTCATTGAAGGATTTATCCAAGGCTACGATTTTGCTCAACACCATTCATTTCTCGATATCGGCAGTGGTATCGGCACATTGCCAATTGCTGTCGCCGAGAGTTATCCCGACATTAATCTGACAATTTGCGAGCTGCCTCAGGCGTGTGCTTTTTTGCGCGATCGCTTAGCCGTCCAAGGTTATGGCGACAGAATCAACGTGATTGAAGGTAATGTGATTTCCGGGAAACTGGCGTTACAGGATCACGATTTGATTCATTTAGGCTGGATGCTTCATGACTACGCCCCGGAAATTCAGCTGACTATCCTGCAAAACATTTATGACGCAATGCCAGCCGGCGGACGCTTCATGGCATCTGAAACCCCACTGAATGATGAGAAGTCAGGGCCTGAATTTACCGCCCTGCTCTCACTCAATATGCTGGTTTCAACCGATGGCGGCATTGAAAGCAGTACCGAGGAATATCTGGAACGCTTCCGGACCGTCGGTTTCGAAAATGTTCGGATTATCGAACTGTCTGGCCCCCGGACTCTCATCTGTGGTGATAAGCCTCAATCAACCCATCAGTAAGGAGCGCATGATGTTAACGAACCAATTAATCCAGCATATCGCCCAACAGTTTCTTGACGGAGAGACTGATGGCTTAGACAGCGAAACGCCATTATTTGAGCTGAATATTGTTGATTCTGCCGCAATTTTTGATCTGGTCGATTTTTTAAAGAATCAAGCTCAGGTCGAGATCAAAATGCAAGATATCTACCCGGAAAACTTTGCATCCGTTGCCGCGATGGTTGCGCTGGTCGAACGGTTAAAGGCGAATCAAACTGAAGGAGAAAACGTATGACCGAACATAACCAAGCAGCATCTGAGGCACTACAGCAATTCATTCTGCAAACCTTTTCCACCATCACCGAATATCCGGTGGATGCCTTGCCATTAACGAGTCACCTGGAAAATGATTTAGGGGTTGATTCAATTGCTTTAGCGGATATTGCCACCACACTGACCAAACAACTTCAGCTTGCAACACCTCTGGCGACAGATAAGCTGGATACGCTTGCAGATATTGTCGCTGCGATTGCATCCACGACATATCAGTTACCGACGGCAACGTCTGCGGCCAAACCAACTTCAGACACACATTGGCTGGATGACATGATTTGTCAGGTTTTCGCAAGCCATAGTGGTTATCCGGCGGACTCTCTGACGATGAGCGCTCAGATCGAAAATGATTTAGGGATTGATTCAATCAATGTGCTTGAGGTTCAGAGTGAACTGCTGACCATGCTGGGACTCGATCCGAAACTCACCTTACCCAAAGCCGAAACACTGGCAGCGATGAAAGCAGCACTTGTCAGTCAACTTCCGCACAATGGTGAAGGCTATCAACCCCCGGTGAGCGTAACAGCAGAAGCGACCCCAACCTGTGACGAAGACGATCCATACGCGCACCTTGCGCTGTCTTCAGCCGCTGATCGTCAACAAATCGGTGACCCGCGAACCATGCGCGATTTCGTCGGAATTCAACACCCGGATTTATTTCACAAAGCCCGAGAATTCCGTAAGTTCTACCATGAAAAACGGGATAATCAGCTTTACTGGTATGGGATGCCGCTAGAAACACCGTGTAAAAACCGCGCAGTGATTTTTGATGAAACAACCGGGAAAAGCCGCGAGTTTCTGATGTTTGGCTCAAACAGCTATCTGGGATTATCCAGTCATCCGGAAGTCATTCAAGCCATTCAGGATGCCGCCGGTCTATACGGTGCCACCAATACCGGCTGTCGGATTATTGCCGGTAGTAACATGTTGCACTTGGAGCTGGAACGTAAACTGGCAAAACTGAAAGGCCGGGATGACTGTATCGTTTATCCGTCCGGTTATTCAGCCAACCTCGGTTGTATTTCTGCCCTGACCAGTAAACATGATCTGGTGTTTACCGACTCGATTAACCATATGAGTATTCAGGATGGCTGTAAACTGGCGGGCGCTCAGCGCAAAATTTACGATCACTCGCTGACCAGTCTGGAAAAATCGTTGGCGAAATATGCCGATCATCCGGGCGGAAAACTGATTGTTACCGACGGGGTGTTCAGTATGCACGGGGATATCGTCGATCTGCCGCGTCTGGTTAAACTGGCTGAGCGTTACGGGGCGAAAGTGCTGGTTGACGATGCTCACTCAACCGGCGTGTTAGGGAAAACCGGCTCTGGTACTTCCGAACACTTCAATATGAAAGGTCAGGTTGATCTCGAACTGGGCACCATGAGTAAATCCCTTTCCGGCCTTGGCGGATACGTGTGTGCCGATGGAGACGTGGTCGAGTATCTCCGTTTTTATTCCAACTCTTATGTCTTTGCTGCAACCATCCCTGCCCATGTGGCTGCGGGTGTGATTGCATCCATCGATATCATGCTGCGCGAACCCGAGCGGCTGACTCGCCTGTGGGATAACATTTACTATTTCCGGACACGTCTGCTCAATGCCGGATTTGATCTGGAAAATTCCGATTCAGCGATTATCCCGGTTGTGGTCGGTGATGATGCGAAAACCTTGTTATTTGGCCGCGCGGTCAGAAAACGGGGAATGTACTGCCAGACTGTCGTCTTCCCCGGCGTCAGTGTCGGCGACGCCCGGTTACGGATCAGTGTCACCAGCGAACATACCCGGCAGGATCTCGATGAGGCTTACCAAATTCTGGTTGATTCAGCCCTTGAGGTCGGCGTGCCTGTGGCTGACACGGCACGGAACCGGGAAAAAGTTGCCATCGCGGAGGCATAAACAATGGCGATATCAACGATTTTAAACCGTTTGTTATCTCATATTCGTCATGCGCCGGATCGGTCAGCGCTGCGTTGTGGAACGCAGCACTGGACTTATGCGCAACTGGGCCAACGGGTGCTGCACATTGCTGCAGCACTCCGGCAGATGGAATTATCACATCAGGGGATTTTACTCAATCTTCCCAAATGCCCGGATACCGTTGCAGCCATCTACGCCGTGTGGTTGACGGATAATCATTACATTCCGGTTGATTTCAGCCAGCCGGAATCAAGAATTCAGCGCATTATCGATATCGCCCGGCCGGCACTGGTCATTGATCAGGATTGGCTAGACACGCTTGATGATCAAACGGTGTCCGGAACAACAGTCGCGGATTTTCAGGTCTTCAGTCACTCGCTCGCGGCGGTGTTATATACTTCGGGTTCCACCGGCCAACCCAAAGGTGTCCGGCTCACGCATACGATGCTCAGCTTTTTTATTGAATGGGCAATTGAGGATATTGGGCTGCAAGCGGAAGATACCCTGTCGAATCATGCCAGCTTTGCTTTTGACCTGAGTACCTTTGACCTGTTTGCTGCCGCGTCCGTCGGCGCTTGTGTCTGGATTATTCAGGAATCCGAGCAAAAAAATTGTCCGGCATTGATTGAAGGCATCATGCAACACCAAGTCACCGTGTGGTACAGCGTCCCTTCGATTCTGGCGATGATGGAGAAAAGTGGCTTACTGAATCAGAATGTGACAGCGTCACTGAGACGCGTTATTTTTGCTGGTGAGGCCTACCCGATTGCAGCATTTCGTCAACTGCTTGAGCATCTCCCCCGCTACTGCCAAGCCAGCAACTGGTATGGCCCGACAGAAACCAATGTGTGTACTGCCTATACCATTGACCGTGACCGTTTGTCTGAGCAGGATCATATCCCGATTGGTTATCCGCTCCCGGGTCTTCTGGGTGAAATTGAAGATGATACCGGCCAACGCTACCCGCTCCCGGATTGTATCGGTGTCAGTGGTGAGTTACTGATTTCAGGACCTTGTGTGACGCCGGGCTATCTGAATGCGCCTCAGTCACGCCAAACCAGTCTGCATGCCAAGCATTGCCATGCGACCGGTGACCGCGTTGAACTGACGCAAGATGGCCTCATCTATCGTGGCCGGATCGACGATATGGTCAAGATCAATGGTTATCGGGTAGAACTGGGCGAAATAGAGTCCGCTTTATACCAACATCCGGCGATTCAACAGGTGGCGCTGTTTGTTGAACTCGGTGAACTCAGCCAGCAGTTGGTGATGGTCACTGTGCTTAAAACCCCTGAAACCAAATTAAGTCTGCTTGCGATTAAACAGTTTCTGCGGGAAAAACTCCCCGCTTATATGTTGCCGCAGAAGCTGGTCATCACCGATCAGTTACCGATGAATGCCAATGGTAAAGTCGACCGCAGACGTTTAGCGGAGGTCATGCCAAGATGAGTGTCGATCCATCAAATCACCTCGCCATTGTCAGTATTGGATGTGTCTTTCCCGGTCAGCGTGATTTTCGTCAGCTGGCGGAGCCACAAGCGTGGCAACAACTGATCCAGCAGCATTATGCCTCCCCGTGGCAAAATTCAGATCCAGAACTGAAGACCAAGGTCGCGCTGTCTATCGGCCAAGTCAGTGATCCGGACTTTGATTACAGAAAGTTCGCCATACCACCGCTGTTTCGTAAAGCAGTCAGTAAAGAAACCCGCTTAGCGCTGTTAGCTGCTGATGAGGTTTTGCAACAGATAACCATCCCGGAAAGCCTGCGGGATCACTGTGATCAATTCTGTGCCGTCCATCTGGGGAGTGATGCCGCCTATCGCAATGCCGCAAAAGTTCAGGTATTACGCCTACTGGGAGATCAACTGACCGAACAGGGCTATTCTCCTCAAGAAACAGCACAACAGATTGATGCATATAAGCAACAACTCGTACAATGTTTAGGTGCCTCTTCCCATGATCGCGTCGGAGAAATGGCCTCCAGCATCCCTGCCCGGATTGCCCACTTTGCTCAGACCCGCGGTAAATGCCAGACCCTTGATGGTGCGGATTTGGGCGGGATACGGCTGCTGCAACTGGCGCAGGATAGCTTTCGTTGCCAAGACAGCCGGATCGCCCTCTTGACATCGGTCCAATGTTTTCACCATCCGGAACAAGCCAATCTATTACTGGAACAAGGCGTTTCTGCCAGTCAAACCTGGCTGGAAGGTGCGATTAGTCTGTTGGTTTGCCCGGTACATGTTGCTCAGGAAAATCAATGGCCGGTTCTGGCAGAATTGGGGGATATTCATACCCTCTCATCGACTGATGACACAGCCGGGCATTGTGACTATTTTGCCGGGGCAAATCAGGTGTTTTGCCAGTTACTCGACATGTTGCGTCAGCAGAAGCAGCACTGTTTCGGGCATTCATTTACAGGGCGCGGATGGCAAATCAGCCCGACATCGGTCAATCCAGCGATCCCGCATCCACAATCACCAATCCAGATTCTGGATTACTGTCCGCTGACCGCGCTTGGTCATGATAAGTTGCCCTTCTGGCAAACCTTGACACAAGGGGAAGATACCCTTCAGCCATTATCTGCCGAACAGCTGCATCAAGTGGCATTATTTCGCCCGAATCCCCAGAAACTCAGTACCTATATTCGTCAGGCGATGGGCTTTCCCAGTCATCACATTCAGGATGTGACTCCCGAGAAACCGATGATGCCGGCAAAACAACACCGGCTGGATGTCACCCAACAATACCTGCTCAATGGCAGTACATGTTTATCGCTGCCCTCAGATGCTGCCAGTCGTCGGACGGCGATTATTGTCGCAACGAATCTGTCGCTGACCCCCGACCGGATACGTACGGTACGCCACTTATGGGATCAATTACCTCAGACAATCAGGCTCCCCCGTCCTCAGCCTCTGCCACAAAACCGGTGGAACTGGTATGGCGCCAGCGGTATCGGCTCTGCGATGTTACTCGCCCAACAGTTAGGACTGGACGCGGATTGTTATGCGGTTGAGGCGGCATGTGCCAGCGCTATGGCGGCGCTTCATGATGCGGTGAGATCGTTGCAATCGGGACGTTATGATCAGGTCATCGTCGCAGGAATTGAAATGGCAACCACAGAACGCGATTTAGTGTTGTGCAGTGCTCAGATGATGCTCTCAACCTCTCGGATTCGTCCGTTTGCCGATAACAATGACGGATTTACGCCCGGAGATGGCGGGGGGATCTTTATCCTTTGCCGTCAACCCGACGACTCAGAATCAATTGCGACCATTCGTGCGATTTCCGGTTCATGTGACAGCCGGTCGATGACCGCACCGGATCCGGAAGGACAAGCGCTCGCAATCGAAAAAACACTGGCACTCACTGACGTCACCCCCACACAGATTCAATACATTGAGGCTCATGGTACTGGCACCGCTCTGGGGGATGTCTCGGAAATCAGCGCGATTCGGCAACATTATCAACGCACAGCGGACACAATAGAAATGGAACCGCCATCCGCACCGTTGTATATCGGTTCAGTCAAATACAATTTCGGTCACTGCTTTGCCGGTGCCGCAGCTTTGAGTGTGTGCAAGGTACTCAGTGCATTTGAACATGAACAAATACCTCCGACGCCGATTCACGGGCAGCTGAATCCTCAGCTGATGCTGGCCGATCTGCCGGCTGAGATTCCTCAGCAGACGATCCCCTGGTCTTATCCTGATTCGGGAGGACGTATCGCTGCTATCAACTCGTTTGGTACGGGCGGCATTAATTACCATCTGATTCTCGAACAGCGTGGCGCAACCGCGGAACACAATCAATAACGGATATTTTACCCCACCGAACCCTAGATGAAAAAAGGACAAAAAAATGAAAACCATTGTGCATAAGATTCGCCTGAAAGACATCACCCTATACCATGAGTTCCGTGACTGGGTAGTCCACACCGACTACCAAGCCTGTCATCAGCTTGATTCTGTGCTGGCATTTGATGTGATTGATGTCAGTCAGTCTGCCGATGCTCAATTCCACTTCATCGAGATCATTCGTCTCAGTTCTCTGGAAGCATTCGACCGTGATATGCAAACACCGGTCTTCCAAAATCTGGTTGCACGCTTTGAACAGATGGCTGAAGTCATTGAAGAAATTTCCGGAGAAAGAATTGGTAATGGCTATCAACAGTGAAAACCATGTTCATAGCTTCCCTCTCTCTGCAGCGGGCACATCGGTGCCCCGTTTGATGATTGCGCCAGCGCGGTTTGAGCCACATGCAACGATGGCTGACATGCGCTCGCAAGTCAGACAGCAAGCGCGCAAGCACACCAGACAGTGGCTGAATCAGGTATGGCATACTGCCGGTTTACCGTTCAGTTGCCAAAGAGAAGACAAGGTTGCACAGAAAACCAAGTGCTTTGAATTCAATATCATATATACTCAGCAAGGTCAGCCGTTCGGTTTTCATCCCGATATCGGTCCGTGTGGTGTGTCAGTCAGCCACAGTGGTATTTGGTATGCCATTGCCACCGCACCACAACGGACATTGGGGATTGATCTCCAATGCTACCGGCATTTTGGCGCGTCAGCCCGGCAATGGGCTTTCACAGCGGAAGAATGTACCCAATCCATGACGTTCCTGTGTGCCGCTTGGGCGGTACGGGAAGCCTTTTTGAAAAGTCATGGGACCGGGTTGCCTCATGTATTGCGAACCATTGACATCGACTGGCAACAACAACGAGTATCCGATCCGACGGCAAACTTGAGTGAACGTCTGTTCTGGCTGATTCATGGCTTATATTGGGTCTGTGCGATCTGTTATGGCCCGGAAAGCGATGCCCCAGAATATGAGCGTCCGGAATTGGATATAACGACGTTGTCTACCTCGGTCCCATTCACTGTTTCATCCGGCAGGAGCATATAATTATGTTTACGACATCGTTTGAACACAATCTGGCCGGTGCGATTGATATTGCTCGCTCGGCCCCCTCGTCTCATAACTGCCAGCCGTGGGCGGTCCACTATTCCCCTTTATCCCGAAAGGGCTATCTGGCCATTGACCGTCGCCGGGCTTTGAAAGGCCTGCCGTCCTTAGAAAATGAAATGCTGATGAGCTGTGGGATTTTCTTTCAGCATATTGAGACATTAATGCGCTATGCCGGAACACCGCTACAATGGACATGGTTTGATGACTCAGATACGTCATCGCCACTGCCCAACGATCAAGATGGTCTCATCTGTTTCTCTCCGGGGGATTTGCAAGTGGCAAATTCAGAGGCTTATTTTTATCTGGCTGAGCAGATTCAACAACGTCACACCAACCGGATGCCTTATGAAACGACAACACTCTCCGCGCTACAACAGTTCCGGTTGCAGGAAATTTTCAGCGACTCCCCGGTTCAGTTAAATATGTGGCAAGACCAAGTCAGCCGCAAACACGTTGCTGATTTGGTCTATCAATATGCAGCACTGGATTTTGCCGACAAACAAGCTTGGCAGGAAACCTATAGTTTTATTCATTTTGATAAGAATAAACCGGCGGAGGACGGGTTCTACCTTCATCATCTATTTGGCAAGATCCCTGCTTATGCAGAATGGTTATTCCGTATCGGTTTTCATCCGAAACTGAATCCATTCACTCGCTTGCTGCGGTTACCTCAGTTTATGGCCCGTGAGTTTTCGAAGCTGACCGGACAAGGGCCGCAATATTTGGCTCTGAGTCTGCCCGAGCCCAATCAGCATAATCTGTTTCTGGCAGGAAGAATGCTGGCCCGATTATGGTTGTTACTTCAGCAATGGGGCTGGGGCATTCATCCGCTCAGTGTACTCGTTCAACACGATTTACCCAAAGCAACACTGGCAAAGACGCTGGGAATGACACATCTACCGATATTTTTTGCCCGATTCGGGCAAATTAAAATAGCAGCAGATATTTCACCCCGACGTCATTTAGACAGTATTTTAACTATCGATTAAGCCCTCAGCGACAAGAGGGAAAATATAAATTGTCCTCGCAAGAAGGAGTTATTATGGAAATTTGGATCACGTTAATTGTCATTATGTTGGTTTTATCCGGGCTGGCTTATCGGGCTACGCGGAAAGCACAGGATACTCGCCCTATGTTCATCTGGGGATTTAATACCATGGCTCCGGTTGCCCTTGCCTATTGTTATTGGGGAAGCGGTGATTTTGGTCATAAAGCGTTAATTATTGTATTTGTTGGCATTTATTTATTGCGAATGAATATTGTATTGACGCGTTGGTATGTGAATACTGCCGCAGCGAAACTCGGTGGCGTCATCCCCGAACAGCAACAGCCGATGCTGGCCATCATGATGGTCAACATTTTCGGCTGGCTCTACTGTTTACCGTTTTACTGGGCTGCCGATATTCAAGGGCCGTTCGGCGCGATGCAATGGTTAGCCATTATTGTTTATATTATCGGCACCATCTATCACTTCGGCAGTGACTATCAAAAACGTCGTTTCAAACAGAACCCTAACAATCGTGGCAAGCTGTTAAACACTGGTTTTTGGGGGACCTCCCGTCATCCGAATTATTTTGGCGACTTCCTGATTTTTGTCAGTTTTGGTCTGCTTGCGAATCATTGGATTGGGCTCATCGCACCACTTACCAATATCGGACAATATTATGGGGATGCCATTCCGAAAAGCGAAAAAATGTCTGGTGAACGTTATGGCGAACAATGGGAAAATTATAAACGGAAAGTGAAGTGTTTTATTCCGTTTGTCGTGTAATTCACAGTACAGACAAAGCATTGCCGACAACATCGTTCTGACAAAAATAACCATCCCAATTCGGGCTGGTTATTTTTTTGGTCATATGTGGCCTACTACAACATCCTGATCTCAGTGCAAATGTTGCACCGGAGATGCTTGGTCACCCCGAGCATCTCCAGAATCAATATGTTAGCGGTTCTCGTTGAGGTACTTATTGACCATCGCCTGAATTTGATGCTTTCTGAATGGTTTGACGATAAAGTCGTCCATTCCCGCCAGAAGACATTCCTCCCGATCTTCCGGTGTTGAGTGGGCTGTTAAGGCAATAACCGGCGTAAGAATATTATGATGACGTAACCTTTGGGTTGCCTCGATCCCATCCATCACCGGCATAGAAATATCCATCAGAATCAAATCAAAATCGGGATGTTTTGCGATGATATCCAGACATTCTTGCCCGTGCCCAGCTATAGTGACACTGTAACCCAATTGTTCTAGCAGAATCTGGATAACCATCTGGTTGGTTTTCGTATCCTCAACCACCAAAATATTTTTTTCTGTGGTCGCTTTGTGTGAAGGCGATAAACACGAAGACACGGCAGATGATTGAGAGGCCTGATACGTTTTTTTCAGATGCAACGGTAAGTTGACATGAAAAGTTGTTCCTTTCCCCAGTCGACTTTCAACGTGAATCTGTCCTCCCATGAGATCAACAAGATGCTTCGTAATCGCTAAACCAAGCCCGCTTCCGCCATAGTTTCTGGTTTTGGTACTATCTGCCTGAATAAATGGTGTAAATAAATAATGGAGTTTCTCCGGTTTAATCCCAATGCCCGTATCGGTAACAATAATCGTCAGTTGATCATCCGCGGTATTGAGCTCAACCTTAACTTCGCCTTCGTCGGTGAATTTAATCGCATTCCCCACCAGATTAAAAATAATCTGCATGAGTCGGACCGGGTCAACGAAATATTCATACTGATCTGAAACCTGAGCTGAGATGCGAAATGCCAGATGTTTCTGTTTGGCATTCTCTTGATAATGTTCCAGAGAGCCAAGCAGACGCGCATGTAAGTTGGTCCACTGGCGATGTAATTTAAAGTGGCCTGACTCAATCTGACTGACATCCAGAATATCCCCAATAATCACTTGTAGTAACTCTGCGGAATGTCCCATACGGGTTAACAAATCACTTTGATAGTCATCTGAGTCTTGCTGCAAGATATCAATGATACCGATCACCGCGTTGAGTGGTGTCCTCAGTTCATGGCTCATCATCGCAAGAAACTGAGATTTGGTTTCATTGGCTTGTTCTGCAATCTGCCGGGCTTCTTGTAACTCTTTGGTGCGTTGTTCAACGATATGTTGTAGTGCTTCTTTATGCTCAATTTCACTGATAGCACGTTCGATCAGTGGCCGAAAGCGGAGAAACGTTGATTTAGTATGCGTGTTGAATTGACCACTCTCTGAACCCAATAACAATAACACTGAATCGCTGGCTTGTGCCCGGATACCAATCATCAGTGCCATCCCGATACTTTGCCTGAGCACTTCAGTCAGAAAGCTAAACTCAGTCAGTGAATCCGGCTGAAAAAGTAAAATACACTCGCCTTCAAGCACGCGTTGGAACTTATCCCCATAGCGCCACTGCCTGTCTTTAAACGCACTATTGGTTGTCAGAAATGTCGTAAAGAGTTGTTCTGATTTTTGTTTGGATATGACGATAAAATCGCTGAAATTGATGTATTGTCCCAGCACTTTCTGGAGCTCATCAAATATCTGATATTTGTTTTCTGAGTTACTTAATGCAGACAATGTCGCTAGAATGGTTCGATTTTCTTCAGCCAGACTGATTTCCCGCTCCCGGCATCGTCTCAATTCCAGTAAGGTTTCATTCAGCTCTTCTTCTATATGCTCAAAGTTTTTCATCACGAGAAAGACTCCGGCTGATACAAAATGGCAGATGAAATCATCAAATTACCATGTGCATTTTCACCCCCAACAAACTGCCCTTGTTCGCCGTAGGTAAACGGGCAGATAAAAGGCTTACCGTTTAACTGCTCACACATCTGTTTATGTACACGCTGAATATCACTTCCCAGTCGGGCCATCGCCCCCGCACAAAAAATTGAGATGGCACCGAGGATCTCTGAATGGGTATAATTTTTAGCACTTGCCTCTTTCAAAACTCGAGCCGCCCGATTCACCAACTGCTCCCGGGAGCCCGTCATCAGGGTCACCTCTTGACCGACTTCAACATTGGCAAATAACTCCAGGCCGCCCTGCTCCGTCATTTGTCTCGGATGGGTTAGCTTATAATAAGGTTGCTCATAGATTTGCCCGGCGATACGACCAAGTGGAAAACTCGTCATATGCTGATGGAAATATTCATCAGAAATCATCTGGTTGGCATGGTCACTGATCCAAGCCTTATAAACATCAATTGCCGGTTCATGGTCAATTTCTTCCAGAAGGCGACCGCGAGATTTGGTGATAGTACCGACACATTCAGTCGGAGAATAACCGGCACAGAACCCGGTTGCCACGGTGCTGAGGGGAAAACAGAGTTGCACGGCGATCGCATTGCCGGACCAGCCTTTATCGGTCATCACCGACCAGCGTTGCTGAATAAAGTTATCCGCAGCGCTACCACCAATAATCGGCACGGACATACCAAAAACATCATCGATCGCAGCAATAATTTCTTCTTCATAGCCGGGAATCGCGTGTAACACGATCAAATCAGGCACTTCGCCACACCGCTGTGCGTGCTGGAGAGCTTGGTGAATCGCTTGTTGAACCGCATCATTGATGGTGGCGTAATTCGCAAATTCAGCGAATCCCGTGCCAAAAGTACAGGTATCATGATGAACGGCCATTAATGCAACAGCCGGACCGTGAAAGTAGCCTTTTTCTGTCATGATGCCCTGATAGGACGAACACCCGACAATCGCGACATTCGGCAGTTGACGAGTCAACTCTTGCCATAAAATTTCCGGGGAATACTCTTCGGTATAATAGAAAAATATACCGCGTAACTGAGAGCGCTCTAACGAAGCAACAAGTGAAGATACAGCCGCAACAGGATCCATCATCTGAGAAACTTGAGTTAAAAACTGCACCTTGCCACCGTTCATGATTCTTTCAATTTGTTGGGCATTTTAACAATAATTATATGAGATACAATCAACCCGGTAGTCTTTCTATCTGTTTTTTAGATGAATGATATATTTTTTATGCGTACCGGTAATTAACGTAAATTGGTCACGATTCTCAGGTGTAAAGGTCAGCTTCGTCTGACCATCTTGATTTTTTTCAATTTGTGCTGAGTGTCCGATAATCGACCAACTTTTTTGCGCCGGAAAAAGTGAAATCGAGTCAGCCGCTTCACCACTTGTAATCTGAGTGTTTTGCCCTTCAATAGATACCTGACACGGCGCATCACAAGACAGTTGCTCTGGCGCTGAGTAGCGATACGTCCGCCAAAAAAATGCAGCACTTAAAATCGTTAAAATCACAATAATATGTATCAATCGCTGTTTGGTGAGTTTTTCTGCTGGCATAGTTACTTTATCTTCTCAATTTCAGACAAACAGTCTACCGGGACCGTTGAAAAGCGCTCAGTGTACCACTGATGTTTAAACGGAGGAAATGCGCTTCGAATGATTTGTATGCCACAAGTGGCGTGTTACAATTAAAGTATCAGCTCATCATCTTGAGCCCGGATATGTGACAAGAATACAGGCATCTATCAGGTAAAGTTTATCTGTTAATTTTGCAAGATTTCTATATAATCGCCTGATTCCTGTACTCTTTTTTTGACTATTCTTTATGATCAAGGAATGGTAAAATATTGATGTATATCAAGATAGTGAAAGGTTATTATGATTTCAGATAAGCCAGGTACGAAACGGATTCAATCTGGAGGGTGTGCGATTCACTGCCAGGATTGCAGTATTAGCCAACTTTGCATTCCTTTTACTTTGAATGAGTCTGAGTTAGATCAGCTCGATCAAATTATTGAACGAAAGAAGCCTATCCAAAAAGGACAGGAACTATTCAAAGCCGGAGATGATCTTCGATCTCTGTATGCGATCCGGTCCGGAACCATCAAAAGTTACACGATTACTGAACAAGGTGATGAACAGATTACTGCTTTTCATCTGGCCGGTGATTTAGTGGGTTTCGATGCGATTACCGGAGATAGTCATCCAAGCTTCGCTCAAGCATTAGAAACCTCCATGGTTTGTGAGATTCCTTACGAAATCTTAGATGACCTGTCAGGGAAAATGCCAAAATTAAGACAGCAAATCATGCGCCTGATGAGTAATGAAATTAAAGGCGATCAGGAAATGATTCTGTTGTTATCTAAGAAAAATGCGGAAGAACGTTTAGCCGCTTTTCTCTTCAACCTGTCGACTCGTTTTGCGCAACGTGGCTTTAGTCCGCGAGAATTCCGCCTGACGATGACCCGCGGGGATATCGGCAACTATTTAGGCCTGACCGTGGAAACGATCAGCCGTTTATTAGGCCGATTCCAAAAATCGGAGATCTTGAGTGTAAAAGGTAAATATATCACGATATTAGATCACGATTCTCTCATGGAACTGGCTGGTGTCTCAGCTGACAGCTAACCATGATGATACAGCTCATTCAATGAATGAGCTGTATCAAAATTCTATTGACTCCCCGACAATTTTTCTCATCTTCTGCCCCCTTTTAAGCTAAAGTTGTATTGAAACCCCATGATATGAGGGAGATATAATGAGTATTTACAATAATATTCTTGTGATCGCCGATGTTAACCACGATGAGCAACCAGCCCTTGCGAGAGCAATGCTGCTGGCCAAAAAGAGTAAAGATATTAGTCACATCACGTTGTTCCTCTCTATCTATGATTTTTCTTATGACATGACATCCATGCTTTCAGCTGATGAACGAGAAGCGATGCGCCGTGGCGTCATTCATCAGCGAGAAACCTGGCTGCGAAATGTCGCAAAACCTTACATCGATGACTCCGTCGATTTTTCGGTCAAAGTCGTTTGGTACCATCGCCCCTATGAAGCCATTATCGCTGAGGTCTTCTCCGGGCAATACGATATCTTAATTAAAGCCACCCGTAAGCATGACTTTCTTGAGTCGGTGATCTTTACACCGACTGACTGGCATTTGATGCGTAAATGCCCAGTGCCGGTATTATTGGTCAAAAATGCTGAGTGGAAAAAACAATCCAATGTGATGGCTTCTGTGCATGTCGGCTCTGAAAATGAGGTCCATCATTCCCTGAATGTCAAACTAACCGAACAGTTACTGAGTATCGCCGAGCACCTTGATGCAACCCCTTATTTGGTAAGTTCTTATCCGATCACACCAAGCAATATCACACTTGAATTGCCTGAATTTGATATCACAGCTTATCGGGATGCAGTGCGTTCCCACTGTCTGACGTCAATGAAAGAGTTACGCCAGTCTTTTGGCATTGATGATGAACAAGCCATCGTCGAAGAAGGTTTGCCTGAAGATATAATTCCGAAACAAGCGAAGCAACTGGATGTTGCGATGGTGATTATTGGGACCACCGGCAGAACCGGACTTTCTTCAATTTTTATCGGCAACACCGCTGAACATGTCATTGATAAAATTGACTGTGACGTTCTGGCGATTAAACCGGAAGGCTATATTAGCCCGCTAGACCCCAATCAGAATTTATAGCGAAAGCTAAATAGCCGAAAAAAAACCTTGCGCCAACGGTGCAAGGTTTTTTACTGATTGGTCGGATAGATCTCTTTAGGCCGAATGCTCTGTCTGGCTGAGCCAGTCATCACCCCTACACGTTTGTGACATCAATAAACATTGATTCGTCAATATTTGTTGAAGACACAACGGCTTCACTGAATGCGTACTCTCCTCTGTCACCATCACGCGCCAATGGCAAATCGGTGAAATCAAACAAGGATTTATCAGCCAGTTGGCTTGGGCTGACATTCTGTAGAGATTTAAAAATACTTTCGACCCGTCCGGGGGTTTTCTTATCCCATTCCAACAGCATCGTCTTAATTGCCTGACGCTGTAAATTTTCCTGAGAGCCACACAAGTTACAAGGAATAATCGGAAATACTTTATGTTCGGCGTATTTAATCAGATCTTTTTCCCGACAATAAGTTAATGGGCGAATCACGATATTACGACCATCATCAGAACGGAGTTTCGGCGGCATCGCCTTCATCCGCGACCCGTGAAACATATTCAGAAATAAGGTTTCAACAATATCATCCAGATGGTGACCAAGGGCGATTTTTGTCGCACCAATTTTTTCAGCAAACGAATATAACGTTCCGCGACGTAGCCGGGAGCACAGTCCGCATGTGGTCTTCCCTTCCGGTATTTTTTCTTTAACGACCGAATAGGTATCTTTATCGACAATATAATAAGGAATGTTCAAACTCTCAAAATACTGAGGCAGGATATGCTCAGGAAAGCCGGGTTGTTTTTGATCGAGATTCACAGCAACCACATCAAATTTCACCGGCGCTGCTTTTTGCAGATTTAACAGAATATCTAGCATTGCAAATGAATCTTTTCCGCCACTGATACAGGCCATCACAACATCATTTTCTTCGATCATGTTGTAATCGATGATGGCATTACCAACATTTCTGCGCAGACGCTTCTGGAGTTTGTTGAACTCAAGGGTTTCTTTTCGGGTATCTTTTTGATTCATGACGACTTCTCACACTGTCGATTATTCTAACGACTGTAGATTGCTGCTAGGTTCTTTTAGGGCGTGGATTATACGGATTTTTCGCGTGGGTTGAAATACATCTGTCACTGCGAATGTCTCTGCTGCAAAAGCGGGGAAAACCGGGCCTCAGTTCCGGCCCGGTGCTGGTTATTACTCTGTGGTAACCGAATCGTCTTGTAAATATTGCTGGTTATGACGAATCATCGTCTGAAGAGATTTCACGTAAGCCGCGCCACGCTCAGAATACTTTGTCAATCCATTGGTTAATTGCATTGCACTTTCGGTCGAGAGAAGATCTTGCCCTTCAGAACGCAACTGATAACGGATTTCACGTAATTGACGGTAAGCCAAATTACGATTCACATTGATAAAATACCGATGAATTGATTGTTGCACGGATTTAAATTTTGCCACTTCATGTGCCATGCCTTCGCCTCTGGCGAGCGGCACTAAGCCACAACCTTTTTGATAACACCACTGGCCAAAATAATTATTGCCTTCTTTGGCAAATCGGGATGTTCCCCAGGCAGACTCATTTGCAGCTTGGATCAGCACCAATGCTTCCGGCAGGACATCGACTTTATGCAGCATTTTATCCAGCCATTCTAAGTCGGGACCTTCTACAGGAATTTTAACCGAATAAAGTGAGCTGAGTTCAGCCAGTTGCTCAATTTCTGCCTGAGACAGCGAGCCAGAGGTAATGTCCTCCTTACTGTTGAGCAGGAAATCTCGCTCTTTCTGGGTTCTGTGATTTTCATATTCAATCCCCGGTCTGAGATAGTGAAAGAAAGCATGTTTTTTCTGTTCTACCGTTTTAAACGCCTTGAAATTTGGCGCGGTTGCAACGGGGATCCCTTGTGGTTGTTTACTTTCGACCGTCGAACGTCCTGCTTCAATATGCAGCTGATAATAAGTACAACTGACAAGAACGAGTACGACGACAGAAAAAAAGAAATAAATCAGTTTACGCATTGAAAACCTTACTTTGCTGATCGCTGTCTGATGTCGAAACAATGGTTAAACGAATGCCAAACATGTTTCGATATAGAATGCCTTTGACATGTAAGAAGAACGGCAAAACCAAAATGAAACCAATGCCGTAAAAAAGAATCGCAAACCCGGTCAAAATCATCAAAATAAAATAGATACAGGTCAGCGGCAGGATTTTTTTATTGGTTGCTTTCAAAGAGATCAGTAATGCTTTAAAGATCGGCAACCGTTTCTCACAAATCAACAGAATCGCGTGGCTGAATGCAACGGAGGCATACATGGAAAGAATCCAGAAAATTTGCCCGAGGACAGACTGAGTGACCAGCATGATTAATGTTGCCAATGTCACAGCGACGGTGAATTGCAACCCTTTAGTAATATGCCGGGTCTGAGTTTTTAAGCCGGCTGCATGACTCATCGCCATGAGACTCGCACCCGCATAAATCGGTGCGCTGACGACTTCAAAACTAAATACAGCAATAAAAAAGGCCTGAACTAAACGGGGATCGATCTGTTCCGGATTCTGTACACTCGCCAGAATACTATCTAAATCTGGTAGCTGGAGTTTCAGAACAATGTAGAAAATGATGAGTTGTACGGCGAGCAAAATAAATATCGCCGGGGTAAAGGACCAGAAATGCTTGGCCGTGCAAGATGCGCCTTCCCTGAGAATTGCGCCGACTTTCAGTTGATAATCGCCAGTCAAAGCTTTTTCTAAGCTTCCCCCTAAATTAAACTCTTTTTCAAATTTCTGACTCATGCTACCTCTTGGATGGCTGTAACTCCGACCACCATAACCACAACGAAGGGGGCATTATACTGAAATTGATTTCAACTCGAAATTGCATAGATGTAACTTTTTTTATTCATTTTATGGAAACACCGTGGCAGCGGCCGATTTTCGCTCGCAAAATGAGCAGTTTGCCGATGTCATCATAAAAATTCATCGTCAAGTCCCGAAAATTGAATTGACTTCAAATGAGTGAATATTATGATGCAGCGGATAGCGTGAATCGCCATGAGACATCCCTTAATCGACGCTGACAGTCTCAGCCTTTCAATGGAGAATGGAAACATTGAACGCAGCACAACCACATGAATCTCCGCTAGTTTCTCTGGTAGGAATGAGCAAGAGTTACGACGGAAAAAAAATCATTGATGATTTTTCATTGCAAGTCAATCACGGGGAGTTTTTAACCATTCTCGGGCCATCCGGATGTGGTAAAACAACCATTCTGAGAATGATTGCGGGATTTGAATCAGCCGATGAAGGTCATATTTTTCTCGACGGGCAGGATGTGACGGCTATCCCGGCAGAACGTCGTAATGTCAATACCGTTTTCCAAAGCTATGCCCTCTTCCCTCATATGACCGTCTTTGACAATGTTGCTTTTGGGTTGAGAATGCGCAAAGTACCGGCAGCGGAGATTCACACCCGAGTCTTCGAAGTGCTGAAAATGGTACGCTTAGACGACTATGCCGGACGCAAACCGCATCAGCTGTCAGGTGGACAGCAACAACGGGTTGCCATTGCCCGGGCAATGGTCAATAAACCGAAAGTTCTCTTGCTGGATGAGTCATTATCCGCACTCGACTACAAACTGCGTCAACAGATGCAGGTCGAACTCAAACAACTTCAGCGTCAGCTGGGAATCACATTTATTTTCGTGACCCATGATCAGGAAGAAGCCTTATCAATGTCGGATCGGATTATTGTCATGAGAGACGGCAATATTGAGCAAGACGGGACACCGAAAGCCATTTATGAAGATCCGAAAAACCTTTTCGTTGCCCGCTTTATCGGTGAAATCAATGTCTTTGAAGCCGTGACAATCGAAAGAGTAGATGAGCGACGGATTCTTGTGTCAATTGAAGGCACGAATGCGGTGATTGACTTCGATAAACCGGTAACCGCCGGTCAGCGGCTTCAGGTTTTGTTGCGTCCTGAAGATATTCGTCTGAAAGAAGTAAAAGAAACCGATAGCGAAGGAATTACCGGACATATCATTGACCGGACCTACAAAGGAATGACGTTAGATTCAGTGGTGGAATTATCGTCCGGCCTGCGCATTATGGTCAGTGAATTTTTCAACGAAGATGATCCTGATGTCGATCACTCTCTCGGTCAAAAAGTTGTCCTCACTTGGGTTGAAAGCTGGGAGGTCGTTCTGGATGAAAATGCCTCGAATTAGTCTCCGTCAAGCGATTATCTACCTGATTGTCAGTTGGTTACTGCTTTTTGTTTTCATCCCGAACCTGATGGTGATCGGAACGAGCTTCCTCACCAGAGATGAGACTCGCCTGATCGACTTTACACTCACGTGGGAAAATTATATTCGTTTGATCGACCCGCTTTATATCAAAGTGCTGGGACATTCATTTTACATGGCGGGGATCGCAACCTTACTCTGTTTGTTCATCGGCTATCCCTTTGCCTTTATGATCGCAAAAATGCCGGAATCCCGCCGTCCTTTTCTGTTATTTCTGGTAATCGTGCCGTTCTGGACTAACTCTCTGATTCGAACCTATGGGTTGAAAATCGTCATGGGCACCAATGGCATCCTGAATAAGTTTCTGCTTAGTTTAGGCGTGATTGATACCCCATTTCGAGTCATGTATACCGAAATTGCTGTCATGATCGGGCTCGTCTATATTTTACTGCCTTTTATGATTTTGCCGCTTTACTCTGCATTTGAAAAACTGGATCACGCTTATGTCGAAGCTGCCCAAGATCTCGGTGCGAATAAGTTTCAGACCTTAATCAAAATTATTATTCCCCTGACGATGCCGGGAATTATCGGCGGTTGTTTATTGGTCTTATTACCGGCACTTGGCATGTTCTATATTTCTGATTTATTAGGTGGCGCGAAAAATCCACTGATCGGTAATATTATTAAGAGTCAGATACTCAACGCACGAGACTGGCCTGCCGGGGCAGCAACCAGTATTGCGCTGACATTGGTCATGGCACTGTTACTGTTTGTCTACTATAAGACCGGTCGCCTGTTAAACAGAAAAATGGAACTGTAAATCATGACAAAAATCTTTCGTTTTAGTTTGATGACGGCCGTCTATAGTTTTCTGTATCTACCGATTTTTGTTTTGATCGTGAATTCATTCAATGCCAATAAATTTGGCATGCGGTGGGATGGTTTCTCCACAAAGTGGTATCACGCGCTCATCGGGAATGACAGTTTAATGCAAGCAGCATGGCACTCTTTGAATGTTGCTGTGTTTTCTGCTACGACAGCAACTATCATCGGGAGTTTGACCGCAGTCGCCCTATTTCGGTATCGCTTTCGTGGAAAACCCCTTGTCAATGGCATGTTGTTTGTTGTGATGATGTCACCGGATATCGTCATGGCAATTTCTCTGTTGGCTCTTTTTCTTGTCCTCGGTGTCCATCTTGGGTTCTTCACATTATTCTTTTCCCATATTACATTTTGTCTGCCTTTTGTCGTTGTCGCTGTCTATACGCGTCTGAATGGGTTTGATGTCAAAATGCTGGAAGCTGCGCGGGATCTGGGTGCCAGTGAATGGGTCATTCTGTCTAAGATTATTTTTCCATTAGCCAAACCGGCCGTGGCCTCCGGCTGGCTGATTAGCTTTACCCTCTCACTGGACGATGTCATTATCAGCTCCTTCGTGACCGGCCCGAGCTACGAAATACTCCCTTTAAAAATTTACTCGATGGTAAAAGTCGGTATCTCTCCGGAAGTCAATGCGCTGGCAACCGTCATGTTACTGATTTCATTTACACTGGTTGCGATTTCTCACTATATTGGGAGAGACAAGTTACAACGCCATCTAAAATAAAATGGTCACACAGATCACAAACGATTTATCTTTGAATTTTGATATAAGCTTCATTTGCGATCATGAATTGTTTTGAATTCCAGAATTCACACTGACGGACGGCACCATCTCTTTCGTGTGATTTAAATTTTCCATGGTTAACAGGGACCCACAGCAACAATGAAAAATAAATTCTTTGCAGGTATTTTGGCTACAGCCGCGTTATTTTCCGGCTATAGTATGGCAAACGATAGTGCGACAGACGATCAAACGCTCTATTTCTATAACTGGTCAGAATATATTCCCAATGAAATCCTTCAGGAGTTTACCAAAGAAACCGGGATTAAAGTGATCTATTCAACTTACGAATCGAATGAAACGATGTACGCAAAGTTGAAAACTCAAGGATCGGGCTATGACTTAGTTGTACCGTCAACTTACTTTGTCTCCAAAATGCGCAAAGAAGGGATGTTGCAACCGATTGACAAATCTCTGCTACCTCACTTTGACGGATTAGACTCTAATTATCTGAATAAATCGTTTGATCCGAATAACAACTATTCAATTCCTTATATCTGGGGAGCGACAGGCATCGGGGTCAACACCGATCTGGTTGATAAATCAACGCTCCATCGCTGGGACGATTTGTGGGATCCGAAATGGAAAAGCCAAATCTTGCTGATGGATGACGCGCGTGAAGTATTCCATATCGCACTGTCAAAACTGGGCTACTCTCCGAATACCACTAATCCTGATGAAATCAAAGCGGCTTATGAAGCATTGAAATCGCTCATACCGAATGTGCTGGTTTTTAATTCAGATTTTCCGGCCAATCCATATATTGCCGGCGAAGTTTCTCTGGGTATGCTGTGGAATGGTTCCGCTTATATGGCACGGCAAGAAGGTGCACCGATTGAGATTGTCTGGCCGGAAAAAGGCACTATTTTCTGGATGGATAGTCTGGCCATCCCTTCCGGAGCGAAACATGTGAAAGCGGCTCATAAAATGATCGATTTCCTGCTTCGTCCGGAAAATGCCGCCAAAATTGCACTGGAGATTGGTTATCCGACCCCGGTTAAAGCTGCCTATCCATTATTACCAAGCAAATTTGCCAATGATCCGAATATCTTCCCGCCTCAATCCGTTATGGACAGCGGCGTCTGGCAAGATGAAGTCGGAGAGGCAAATCATTTGTACGAAGCGTATTATCAAAAACTAAAAGTCAGTAACTAATGACATCGTTTGTTCAGTCGCGAACAAACAAATGATCGCTATCGAAAAAAGTGGCTCACGCCACTTTTTTCATTGCCGGTGGTTATCGATACGGTACGACTCTCCTGCTCCGCCCGACCACTTAATCAGACGAGAGCAGTTCATCAACCAGTCTCGGAACCTCAATACTGGCCTTGCCATAACGTTTTTCAACGAATTCACTCTCAACGGCACTGGGTTCAAGATTAATTTCTATCGTATGGGCACCATGCATTTTTGCGTCATGAACAAACCCCGCCGCAGGATAAACCACCCCTGACGTTCCTATGGAAACGAATAAATCGGCTTGTTCAAGTGCGGTATAGATGTCTCCCATTCTTAATGGCATTTCACCAAACCAGACAATATGAGGACGTAGCTGAGAAGGGATCTGACAGCAGTGGCAAAGATCACCCATATGTAAATCATCGGTTTGATCAATCACTTGCTGAGACTCACAACACCGCGCTTTCAACAATTCGCCGTGCATATGAATCACATTCATGCTGCCACCGCGCTCATGTAAATTATCGATGTTTTGTGTAATGACGGTCACCTGACCGTCAAGCTCAGCTTCGAGTCGACCTAAAGCGAGATGGGCAGGATTGGGTTGAATCGATGCAGAGAGAAGTTTTTGGCGCCGTTGATTGTAAAAATTCTGAACCAGTTCCGGATTACGCTCAAACCCTTCGGGAGTCGCAACATCCTCGATACTGTGGTTTTCCCACAGGCCATCCTGCGCTCTGAACGTTTGAATACCTGATTCTGCAGAAATGCCGGCTCCCGTAAGAATAACAATATTACGATATGGATAGTGCATGTCATATCCTTATGCTTTCATGTTTTGACTTTAATATACCTGATCTTTTTTGCAGAAAAAAATAGACAATGGTATACCTCGCCTTCAGTCGCATAATCATCTGCAAGATACTTTCTATTCAATCAAAATCAACACACCCCCACAGGGATTATCCCGATGGGGGTGTCTAATGAGAGACGATTCGGAACAGTTGATCTTTACAAAGCGCCACAAATGACGGAAGTAATGGCTGCCAACCCGCAGATCACCGTAAAGATTTGTACCGGTAGCGAGGTTCTGAGCATCTTCATCGCGTCAACTCGTCTCATCGCGTAAACGGGCATGATAAACAGAATCGCTGCAATCATCGGTGCACCCATGGTTTCAATCATCCCTAAAATACTCGGATTAATAATCGCAACGATCCACGTCGTGAATACAATAAAAATCAGCGACAATCGATCAATTGATTTCACCGCCATGTTGCTGCGAGACTTAATCAGCCCGACCAATCCTTCATGAGCCCCCAGAAAATGACCAAAATAACTGGAAGTGATCGCAGCAAACGCCACAATCGGCCCTAAATAAGAGATCAACGGTGAATCATGTTCATTCGCCAGATAAGACAATACAGAAATATTCTGTGCTTTCGCAACAGCGAGTTGCGCCGGAGACAGAGACAGAACAACCGAGAATACAAAAAACATCACAAATGCCATCAGCATAAATGCAGCACCACCGGTAATCATATCCGTCTTCTGGGCGGCATCATCACCATAGGTTAAACGTTGTTCTTTGGTAAATTGGCTAATAATCGGGCTGTGATTAAACGAAAATACAATCAACGGAATGGCCAACCAAATAATCATCGGCATTCCCGACCAATCTGGTTTGACTTCCATCATCGATGTATTCCAGTCAGGAATCAGATACACCGATAATGCGAGTAAGATCAAAACCAATGGGTAGACCATCAGTGAGGTTGCTTTCAGCATCAGGTTTTTACCAAACACCACCCCACCCGTCATGGTTAGAATTAACACGCCAGAGAGTAACCAGCGAGGAATCGATGGTAACGCAAGCTGATGCACCAAAAACGAATCAACCGTGTTCGTAATTCCCACACCATAAATTAATACGATGGGATAGATTGCAAAAAAATAAGCAAATGTAATCAGGTTGGCTCCGGTTTTGCCAAAATGTTCTTCTACCGTATCGGTAATATCGGATTCCGGATGCTTGGCTGATAACACAAAACGCGCCAGACTTTTATGGGCAAACCATGTCATCGGTGCTGCAATCAGAGCAAGAATCACTAAGGGCCAAAAACCACCCGCACCTGCTTTAATCGGCAGGAAAAGTACGCCGGCGCCGACTGCAGTTCCAAACAGAGAGAGGCACCATGTAAAATCTTTGTAAGTCCATTTACCAGATGAATATTTGTTATTTTGTACTAATATTGTTGTATTCATGTAAAGTTTCTCATCATTGGCAAAATAATATACTAAAAATAAGTTTCAGTTATATTTGACCAGCAATGAGAAGTTTTGGGAATACGGAAGTGTATGAACTTGAAGAGAAGCTTGACAAAACTCAATCCGGGTCACGAATTCCACGTGCTATGCATGATTATTTTTAATCATATGAATAAGAAAAAATGATGCGAAATGAGGTTGTTGGCGAGATGTTATTCAGATGAAACCAATCTTTACATTATCTAATACGCACGGGGATGCATGGATACACCCCGTGCCTTGTCCGCTACCGATTACTCTTCATTAATGGTAGAAATTTTATGAATCGATAGATCTGCCCCATTGAATTCATCTTCCTCAGAAAGTCTTAAGCCCATGATGTTCTGAAGTGAGCCATAAACAATCAATGCTCCCAAAAGTGCCACCACAATACCGGCAATCGTCCCCGACAACTGTGCTGCAAAGCTCACCCCACCGATGCCACCAAGAGACTGCTGACCAAAAATACCGGCGGCAATACCGCCCCAGGCGCCACATAAACCGTGGAGAGGCCAAACCCCCAGTACATCATCAATGTGAGTTTTATTTTGTAGCCAGGTAAAGACCCAGACAAACAAGACCCCCGCAATAGCCCCGGTGATCAGTGCACCAAGAGGATGCATCAAGTCAGAACCGGCACACACCGCAACTAAACCAGCCAAAGGCCCGTTATGGATAAAGCCGGGGTCATTTTTTCCGACAATAAATGCAGCAAGGATTCCACCGACCATTGCCATCAGAGAATTCATTGCAACCAGACCGCTTATCCCATTGAGTGTTTGGGCCGACATAACATTAAAACCAAACCACCCTACACTAAGAATCCACGCCCCTAAAGCGAGAAACGGAATATTTGATGGTGCGAAGTTGGTATGTTTTCCGGCCCGGATTCGCCCTTTTCTCATACCCAAAAAAATCACCGCAACCAATGCAATCCATCCGCCTACAGCATGAACGACCACAGATCCGGCAAAGTCATGGAAGGGATGACCAAACAAGTGCTCAAGCCAATTTTGAAACTGAAAATTACCGTTCCAGATGATGCCTTCGAAAAACGGATAAATAACCCCTACGGTAAAAAAAGTAGCAATCATGATCGGATGAAAACGGGCTCTTTCGGCAATACCACCAGAAACAATTGCAGGAATCGCAGCGGCAAAAGTCAGTAAAAAGAAAAACTTAACCAAAGCATAACCATTACCGGCAGCCAGAACTTCAGCACTGGAGAAAAAAGTCGTATGGTATGCAATCCAGTATCCGATAAAGAAATAGGCAATGGTTGATACGCCGAAATCAACTAGTATTTTAACCAAAGCATTGACCTGATTCTTCTTCCGGACCGTCCCCACTTCGAGAAAGGCAAAGCCAGCGTGCATCAAAAAAACCATGATGGCACCTAACAGTAAAAACAGTGTATCTGAACTTTGAGTCAGGGTCTGGACCGCTCCCTGAACTTGGCTTAAGTTGTGCTCCATTCGCGTTCTCTCCATCAATTCAACCGCACCAAGCGCTTAAAAAAGCGACATCTCATCAGGCGCTCTAACTTAGTGCTAATAAAAATGAAAAATCCCCATTTTGGGGAGAATAATTGTTTGCAGCGAGTTAAGCAGTATTTATGCCAAGTTATAAAGAAAAAATGAGCATTGATAAAATGCTCATAATTAATTGAATAATAAATACTATTTTATTTATTTAACATTAACCAACATGACTGTAACCCAAAAGAGTGCACCAATATTGATTTTATGCATCAATATTGGGCACCCATTGAATCAAGCAATGCTCGATAGCAGCGCTAGCGCTTATCTACATAAGAGGCAACCCATGCTTTGACCTCATCTGGCATCCGATTCGATAGCACCAAATATTCTTGGTCCATATATTGTCGGGCGATTCGGGGAGACGCCGTCAACATTCGAATATCTCGTTGAGGGGTCGTGTTCAATATTGCATAAAGTTTGGGCTCTTTAGATTTTAGATTTCTTCGGTAGTCTTTCTTTTCACGGCGGTGAAGTTGAAGCATACCGAGGTTTTCCGAGGTGGGATCGGGAATCAGTTTAAAACCGACTAACTGTTTTTGGATCGTGATCCATGCTCCGGCTGTGATCTGATGCTCAATAAACTGACATTCAATTAGCCATGTAATTTCTGACTTTGTAGGTTTTTTTAAATATGACATATTTATCGCTCTTATTTTTTAATAGCAAGCATTAAATATTCGGTCATCCCAATTTTTATTTGTTACAATGTTCTGTATAACAGACATCATGATGCCAAGATAAAAAGAAGGTTTAATATCCGAATATCAGGATAGAATAGCGTATCAATAAATAAGCAGATGTCTCATTTTTTAGAGCAGAGTGAAGTATTGGTAGAAAATTTTATTGTAAAAAATGGGATATGACACATTTTAGTGACCTTAATCAGATTCTGATTGCCATTCTTTATATTTTCTATCCAGTGTCTTTCGTGAAATACCGAGTTGTCGGGCTGCAGCTGATTTATTACCATCATAAAATTCAACCACCTTTTGTATATGGGACCACTCTATTTCTTTTAGACTCCAATCACTTGGGTACCCACGCATCAGCGTTTGTGATGTTGTGCGATGAAGTTCAGGAATTTCACTATGATGAGAAACGGTAACCATTACTTTGGATGCATATTGTGATGGCTGCATCATATATTCATACCAATAATCATTAGGAGATTTGTTTATAATCAGGCACCGCTCAATCAGGTTAATAACTTCTCTTATATTACCCGGCCAGTTATATTTACCTTGATAAAAGTCATATTCATTTAACCATGTTGGAATGGGAACTGATAATTGCTTACATAGCCGTCGGGTTAAATAAGGGAATAACTCTCTTAAATCACTCAATCGTTCCCGTAGTGGTGAAATATTCATTTTTAATATCGACAACCGGTCATATAATTCTTTGCAAAACCGATTGTCTCTGACAATATTGAGCATTCCCTGAGAACTTGCAGATATTAAACGGACATCAATTAAATACGATGAACTTCCGCCATACGACTGGACGGTTCTCCCCTCCAGTAACTGCACCAAAATATGTTGAAAGTCAGCCGAAATATTTTCAATACCATCCAAATACAGAGTGCCATGATTGGCAAGACGCAATGGACCACCATGATGAAACAATTGTTCTGTCGCCACGGCATTCGACTGTATATCCGCACAATGAACCACCACAAAAGGCCCGATTCGACCACTTGCCTCATGAATCGCGCGTGCCGCCAACGCTTTCCCCGTACCCGCTTCCCCTTCGATCAGGACCGGTGCTTTTGACGGTGCATACTGCATGATTTGTTGTCTGAGAGACTTGGTTTGTTCCGAATTTCCAACAATTGTTGTCTGATGATGCGGCTTTAATGCCTGTGTCAGTGCCGTATATTTTTGGTTTTCAATCAATCGTTGTAAGGCACACTTAGCCGCATGCTGAATCTGATACCGGCTGAATGGCGGTGAGAGATAATAGTGGCCTTGGATCAGCTCTGATTTGAGTTCATTGTCACTCAGCAGTAGTAAGACTTCCCCCTCAAAGTATGACGTGATTTGCGTGATTTCATGCGGTTGACATGCGTTGACATCGAGAATAACCAGATCATAAAGCGCCAGTAATTTGCGCTTATCCTCCAGATGACAGGCCGTATCTAATCCGGAAACCAAACCAGATAAAGCCTGAACAAACTGTACTTGAACATCTGGCTGCCGGCTAATGATCAATACAGAAAAGGTCAGAAATTGTCGTTCGTTCAGTAATTTCACAAGTATGATTCTCGGCTCGATGATCAACCCTTTTCAGGAAAAAATATTATTCAGGATGATGTACGGAATATTGTCTCTCACCCTGATACTATTGTCATCATTTCATCTGATGATTCATCAAATCCATGTCATTTCTTCAATCGTTTCGTGATCTTATTTCAAAAGTAAATCGATCAGATCTTTCGTCATATTCACGGCCGCGAAACGAATATTCGTTCATACAGATTGTAGTTGAGATTAATTGTGGTTGAGATAAAGTGAATGCCTCTTTCGGTATGAAGTAAATATAATATGCTCGAAGAACAACAAATCACTTGGGTGATTCTCGCCGGAGGTCAATCCTCCCGGATGGGCGGTCACGATAAAGGCCTGTTGGTTTATCAGGGACAACCCTTAATCCAGCGGGTTATTGAAGCATTACAACCTCAGGCGTCCTTGCTTTGGATCTGTGCAAATCGCAATCAAGCCGCTTACCGGCAGTACGCCCCTGTGATTGAAGATCTTTACCCGGATTATCCGGGGCCATTAGCGGGACTGCACAGCGCCTTAAAACATGCACAAACGGAATGGGTCGGTATTCTTCCCTGTGACGGACCTCAAGTCAGCCATGATTTAGTGCAGCGTTTCTGTCAGGTAAGTGACAACAACGGAAAAGTCTATGTCGCTCATGATGGTGAGAAATATCAACCGGTTTATGCACTGGCTCACCGCACGATACTCGCTCCGCTTGAACATTTTCTGGAACAGGGCGAACGAAAAGTGATGCGTTTTTTTGAACAAGTCGGTGCCCGCCCCGTTGATTGTCAAGATATTCAGTCGATGTTCATGAATGTGAATACCCCGGAACAACTGTTAAATCTGCAACCTCAACCGATAACTTGAATCCCCAACAACCTGCGGAGATAGATCATTAACATGACCCGTTTTTCCGATAAACGCCCCAATATTGCGGTACTCGGCTTCGCTGCTTTTTCCGGAACCGGAAAAACCACCCTACTCGAATCGCTGATCCCTTTACTCATTGCGCGAGGTCTCCGTGTCGGTGTTTACAAACATTCTCACCATGTGATTGAACAAGATAAACCCGGTAAAGATAGCTTTCGGTTGCGTCAGGCCGGTGCCTTGCAAACCTTACTTGCCACACCGGAACGCGCCATTCTGACGACGGAATATTCAAATGCATCTCCCGATTTTTATCATTTACTCCGGCAGTTCGACACAGAAAATCTGGATTTGATTTTGGTTGAAGGGTGTAAAGAAAAGCGTTTTACAAAAATAGAGTTACACCGTCACGATTTAGACAAGCCATGGCTCTATCCTGATGATCCGGATATTATCGCCGTTGCAACAGATCGCAACATCGATTGTCCTCTGCCCTGCCTTGATTTGAATAACGCGGCCCAGATAGCGGAATTTGTCATCCGATACGTTCAAGACACAGCATCATAGATATCCAGCCCGAATGAATCAGGCTGTCACATGAATAAAACCATATGTTGATGTTTCCGCTCAGGGCTGGAGATTTAAAAATGCAGCCCCCCGGACACCACCGGTCGCACCATATTTTGCTTTTCTGATTTCCGGACATTGTGCGATGGGTAACAAATAGCGTGTAATTCGCTGAGGCAACGCCTGATAGAGCCGTTCAAAATTGGATAACCCGCCGCCAAGCACCACCGTATGCGGATCATGGGCGGTAAAGATATTCCCGAGACATATCGCCAGAAGTTCGATGAAAAATTCAACAAACTCGATGACTGTCGTATCCCCGGCGTAGAAATGCTCAATGATCTCGACAGCCGGTTTGAATTGTCCGTGCCGATGCTGATACAACGCCTCAAATCCACGCCCGGAAATATAGCTCTCCAGACACCCCTGCTGACCACAGCCGCATTGAAATAAGGGGGGATTGTCTCCTAACCAAAACCATGCATCAACTGGCATGCGCATATGGCCGATTTCTCCCGCGACATGATTTCTGCCGGAAAAGACTTCGCCACGATAGACCAATCCACCACCAAATCCGGTTCCTAAGATAAGCCCCATCACCGAAGGACTGTCCCGTAACGAATCATCCCATGCTTCCGACAAGATAAAACAGTTCGCATCGTTTTCCAGCCTGACCGGCCGTTGTAATCGCGTTTCCAAATCCTGACGCAAGCGACGACCGTTGAGACCCGGGATATTGGCCACCATCAGTGTGCCGTCATCAACCCGTTCCGTGCCGGGTAATCCCAGACCGACCTGCCCCACACAATTCAAAATTTCATCATATTTTTCAACCTGCTCTGCGATCACCGCAATAAACTGATCATAATGCTGTAACGGTGTTGCCAATCGCTCGGTTGCGACTCTCGTTAATGTTTTATCGAATGCACCAAACTCAATTTTCGTGCCACCGACGTCAAAGCCATAATACATGGCGCGCCCCTCCATCATCCTTTGTTTTAATATTGTGTCTGTTTCAGGTGAGGCCCCTGATGGGATACCACCGTATCCAGAGGCTACTTGTCTATCGGAATCATACACATTCGGACATCATACAGCCACGCCATACTATCCTCACGATAATATAGCCCTCACCATAATATAGCGTTGAATGAATCCAGTGCAGCGATGATATATTCAGAAATGAGTTGCGCCAAACCTGATGTTTGGCGCCGGAATAAACGGAGGATTACGCAGATGCAGCGGCTGTTGACGTCGCTGATAATTGATATTGTGACAACATGGCTTGCTGCTGATTGGCAATGTCGGAGACTTGTCCGGCACTCCCGACGACTTCCTGTAAACTTAACGCCGTATGTTGTCCTTGTTCAGCAATTAAGGCAATGGAATGATTGACTTCGGCTGTTGCTTTTTCTTGCTGCTCTGCTGCGACAGAAATCTGTTCAACACGCGCACAAATGCCTTGTACCGACAATTCAATTGAGGTGAATGACGATTTGACCTCTTCCCCGGATGCTAACGCCAGTGACATCTGCTGACGCGAATCATTCACCGCCTGACGAGAGCGATTCGCGGATGAGACCAGCTCTGACATCAATTGACGAATGTTGGTTGTCTGCTCAGAGGTACCACTTGCCAGCTTTCTGACTTCATCTGCAACAACAGCAAAACCGCGGCCCTGCTCGCCGGCTCTTGCTGCTTCAATCGCCGCATTTAAGGCCAACAGATTGGTATTCTCAGCAATACCGCTAATCAAATTGACCATCCCCTGAATCTGATCCACCCGGTTCACTAATTCATTCATGGCATCATCACTACTATCCAGACGCGCATTGAGAGATTTCAACGCATCCTGATTCTGCAGCAACACTTCGAGTCCTTTCTGAGCATGAGACACGGAAACCTGACTTTCCTGATAAGTATCCCCGGTAATGGATGCAATCTCACTAATCGATGCTTCAATTTCGGTCATAGTGGTACTCATGCCTGCCAGCGCTTCATTCTGCCGGGTCAAACGTCGCTGACTACTTTCTGAAGCTTGATGGCTGATTTCAGATGCCTGATAGAGTGATGAGGACGTTTCCGTGACCTGATTGAGTGATAACCGAATCGCATCGATCACCTCATTGAGATTTCTGGCCACATTTCTCAATTCCGACGGCCCGGATTCAATCAGATTATCCGAAAAGTCTTTTTGTGCGAGAGAATGTAATTCTGTCAAAATATGCCGCAAACTATGGAGAACCCAGCGGCGTAGCAGAAACCAAACGATGATCAGAACAATGATCGCAATCACCATGAACCACACCTGAGCTGTCGTTGTCAGGCTCAACGTCTCTTTCACGAGAGACTGATTCTCCTTAATCTGCTGACTGGCATTCTGTGAAATCTGATCCAGTTTCTGAATCGTGCCGGTTGCAATACTGATCGCTTGATTGAGTTGTTCATCCTGCTTGTGAATCAAATCAATCTGTGCCAGTACCTGCTTGATAACCCCGTGTTCAGCAAACCCCTTCTCCATCAATTCATAAGGGGCCGTCAGACTGGCGAATTCAGACACTTCGGGATACATTTCCCGAAAATCATCGAAAGCCAGTGACACAGCCGACTCCCGGGTACGCAACGTTTTATAAAATTTTTGGGCCGCGGCTTCGTCTTTCTCCATCATCAGCATCAAAAACAGACTTTCCATTTTTGCTGCATTCGCGACAAAGCGATTGGCAGCATCCATTGCTTCAGGATTTTCATAAGCCAGCATGTTGGCGATACGGTTCATTTCCGGCCCGATAGAACTGACGCCATAGCGAAAGGTCTCTGCGGCATCTTTTAACTGAGCTTGATCCTTTAATTTTTCAGCTTGTATCGACATCAATGAACGACTGAGAGCGATAAATGCATCCACATCATGAATAATCGTATCCAGTTGTGCCTTGGTCAGACTGCCCTGCTGATCCGAATGATCAGCCTCTTGCTTGAGCTGTTCTAATAAGGTTTGGGTCGCATTGATTTTTTGGGCAATACCGCCACGAATTTGAGTCAGTTGATCTTGTTGTGCCGTCCGAATACCGGCACTCATCAGCTTGGTATTTTCGAGAATCGCTTGCACGAGCTGGGCATTGGTAATGGCCAGAGGAAATGCCCGGTTGGATAGATGATCAAACTGCCCGGCGACAGAATGGAGCCCGCGCAGCCCTTGATAGGAAAGCAATACAACAAACAGAATAAACGCCACGAAACAAGCGCTGATAATTCTGATAAGAGAAGATGAGGAAAAGAATTTGAAAATATGTAGCATCTGCATTGATCATCTGGTGAATACCTGCGTTGATGCTAAGAATAAAAAATTTCAGTCACGTAACAGTTATATGACAAATTTATGACGATGATAGACATATCACTAAAATCTAACATGAAAAACGAGGATTATTCATACTCAATCATACTTTGCAACAGCAGTATCAAACAGATTCTTCATCAGCGAGATAAACTCATCCAGAAAACTAATCTGTTCATTGGTTGCTTTTTTCTTCCAGCATCCAGCCAATACTTCTTCCAAGTCTTCGGCAACCATATCTGCTTCTTTCAGCAGTTGAAAACGGACACTTGAGTGAAGCTCGGGGTTCTGCTGAAAAATATCCATAATATTACTAGCAACCAGATCCGTTACCACGTCCTCAACGCTCTCCTGACCTATATCGCCTTCGTGCATGAACACGTCGAGATTTAATGAGAGATGCTCGATCAATGCCAGATAGCCTTCGGTTTCTACAACCACTTTTGTACTCCACGATGATTCATGTCTAAGCCAGCGATTACTTCTATTCTAATTATAGAACGCAATTTTTACACTAGCGCAGTTCAGAAAATTATTGTTTTTGAACGTTTAGCACAGTCTATAGACAATTTGTAGCGAATTTCAAGATCTGAATGTTCAAATCAGAGCAGTAGAGTATGCATTGAGTCACATTATTCAAGGGATGTATCCTATCCAAGTCACTATGAATTATAAAGAATAGGAAAAATAATTGACTCTCACCTAGACTTACGGAGGCGTAATTGCGAGGTAATCGTTATGTGGCAAGGTATATTAGAACAATTATCACTAACATTAGGCAGAGAGTTTCAAATTCATGAGAGACAAAGGATTCATGGCGGTGATATCAATGCCTGCTATGTCATCGGTGACGGGCACGAAAAATATTTCGTCAAAGTCACCGAGAAAGAAGCACTCTCACAGTTAATTTGCGAACAGGATAACCTCAAGGCTCTTGCTCGGAGCCATTGTGTGAACCTGCCTAAGGTACGATTAGTCGGCAGTTCAAAGACCCATGCTTTTCTTGTCTTGGATTATATCCATTTAAAACCGTTAGAAAGCGGCGAGCGAAGCTACCGCTTTGGTGAACAGCTCGCACGTCTCCATCAGTGGGAAGAGCAAAGAGAGTATGGTTTTGATCAGGACAACTATATCGGTGTCACGATTCAGCCCAATTCATGGAATAAAAAATGGCATCGTTTTTTTGCAGAACAACGAATCGGCTGGCAGTTACAATTGCTGTATGAAAAAGGCATCGTGTTTGTTGATATCGACAAATTTGTCGAAGTTATCGCCCACCGACTTGGCGCTCATCAACCGACACCATCATTACTCCATGGGGATTTATGGCATGGTAATGTTGCTGACAATGGCGAGATCCCCTTCTGTTTTGACCCCGCGAGTTATTGGGGGGATCGAGAATGCGATATTGCCATGACAGAGCTATTTGGTGGCTTTGAACCAGAGTTTTATCAAGGATATGAAAGTATTTTGCCCTTAGAACTGGCTTATCAGGAACGGAAACACATCTATAATCTTTATCACATTCTCAACCACTGTAATTGCTTCGGTGGCCATTATCTCGATGATGCCCAGCACATGATCTGCGATATATTAGAAGAATCATAATATTAGCGCGATTGCCATGAGAGAAGACGCTAGGAATTCAGAGCCAACTGGTTCAGAATACTAACGACGACACTTTCATTCGGGTATCACAGGAGAAACAACAATGTTCACAGGTATAATTCAGTCTGTCGGTCTTATCTCATCGATCCATGACCATCAGGGGATCAGAACGTTTCACATTGAGTTTGAACCTGGTTTCTGCAACGATCTCGAAATTGGCGCCAGTGTCGCGGTTGACGGAGTTTGCTTAACCGTGACTGAAATAGTGACAGCCACAAGAGTGAAGTTTGACGTCATGCTGAAAAGTCTGGAGATTACCACACTGAGTGAATACCGGCAGAACCAACGCGTCAATGTCGAACGCGCTGCAAAAGACGGGGCAGAAATCGGTGGTCACCCTCTCTCAGGACATATCGATTTCAAAACACCAGTGCTTGACGTACAACAAATCGATGACAACTATCGTATCCGCATTTCAGCACCACGCGAATGGCTAAAGTATATTTTCCCGAAAGGTTATATTGCTTTGAATGGCGCAAGCTTAACCGTTTCTGAGGTCAACAAAACTGAAGGCTGGTTCGATGTCTGGTTGATCCCTGAAACCCGCAGAATGACAACTTTCGAAGCAAAACAAAGCGGTTCAAACATCAATGTCGAAATTGAGCGTGGGACACAAGTGGTTGTAGATACGGTACGTGATGCCATTGATGAGAAAATGGGCGCTTTAATGCCATTGTTTGAGCGTTTTTTGGCCGAAAATAACACAGATGTCGCGTCTATCGGTCAAGCCGCCCAACAGGCTCTCTCTAAATTAGATCGCACTGAATAACTGACATCATGAGTCAGGGGCCGACTCTGGCCCAGTCAGTCAGGTGCAACCGGTTGAATAAAAACAATCTTTCTTGTTCTTTACAACTAACTTTTACACAACTTTCAGTCATTCCTGTATACATTATTGCTGCCTCCTGAGTATGACAGTGATAGAATATATTCAGACGACACCCATATGATGCTCATCGAATAGTTTCATTGAATATCGTCAGTGCAGGGATCGGCACAATGAGATGACCCGGATTTATCCAGCTCATCTCAAGCAGGGCTCAGGCTATCGGGCTGCAGTTGCATACCAAATGAGACGTCAGTGATCAAATACGATCCCTGACGTCTTAGAATATCTGGTATGTATGAATAGCAGTAAATTACGTTTTATTTTTTGTCTCATTGGGTAATTTTGTGCACCTTTATAAAGCAGAAACAAAAAAATTATTTAACCTCGCTATGCCCGTTTTAATCGCCTCAGTTGCGCAAACGGGCATGGGATTTGTTGACACGGTAATGGCGGGTGGTGCCAGTGCTGTCGACATGGCCGCGGTTGCTGTCGCCGGTAGTATCTGGATGCCAACCATTCTGTTTGGGATGGGGATCCTGATGGCCTTAGTGCCAGTGATTGCTCAGTTAAATGGCGCAGGCAAACGGAACAGCATTCCTTACGAAGTTCAGCAAGGTATCTACACAGCCCTTTTGCTGACCATTCCGACGATTCTGATTTTATTCCAGACCAATCAAATTATGGTGTGGATGGACATTGATGCGCCTCTGGCAGCAAAGACCAGCAACTACATGTATGCCATGATGTTCGGTGCCCCGGCCTTCTTACTCTTTCAGGCTCTGAGAAATTTCACTGATGGGATGTCGCTGACCAAACCTGCGATGGTCATTGGTTTTCTTGGCCTATTGATCAACATTCCATTGAACTGGATTTTTGTCTACGGTAAGTTCGGCGCGCCAGCATTGGGTGGTGTTGGTTGTGGGGTTGCAACCGCAATTGTCTACTGGCTGATGTTCTTCATGCTCTGCTTCTATGTTGTTACCTCTAAGCGGCTGGAACCCATTTCTCCCTTTAAGTCGCTGACACGCATCAATAAGAAAGAGCAGATCCGGATTTTCAGTTTAGGGCTGCCTGTTTCGGCTGCGATCTTCTTTGAAGTCTCACTCTTTGCGGTCGTTGCTCTGCTGGTTGCCAAATTCGGTGCGACCGTTGTGGCGGCGCATCAGATTGCCGTGAACTTCTCATCGATGATATTTATGCTGCCGATGAGTATCGGTGCCGCGGTCAGTATCCGGGTTGGGCACACGTTAGGTGAAAATGATTTTGAAGGATCAATCATCGCCTCAAAAGTCGGCATTGGTCTGGGTCTGAGTACTGCGGTCATTACCGCGGCATTAACCATTCTGTTCCGTGAGCAACTGGCCTGGATGTATACCGACAATCTTGAAGTTATTGCTTTGGCGGCTCATTTGCTGTTTATTGCCGCGATTTATCAATGTACCGATTCGATTCAGGTTGTCTCTGCCGGTGCTTTGAGAGGCTATAAAGACATGAAGGCCCTTTTCTACATCACCTTTGTTGCTTACTGGTTATTTGGGCTGCCTTTTGGCTGTATTCTGGCCTTGACGAACTGGATAGTCGAACCGATGGGGGTTGCCGGATTCTGGGTTGGATTCATCATAGGGCTCTCTTCTGCCGCACTCATGTTAGGAACTCGACTCGGCTGGATCTTCAAACAACATACGATTCCTAAACTAAACGTGGCTTCGTCATAAGCAGAGAATCACCGAACTGGTTTGAATAAGGGGATGCCATCATGCATCCCCTTATGATTTCCATCCTTCCTATTTCCATCTTTCATTTCAGCCATATCAGCTATACGCATGACTCAGTCAGGCTGATAGCCGACCAACGACAACCATAAACTACAGCCATAGCATTTTGCATCACAAACCGACCGCAAAACGATTTGAATTCAGGGCAGCCGCTCGCGGAGAAAACGCGCAAAACGCGGCTTTCCTTTGACGGTCATCCGATCATAACGATACGTAATCCAACTGCCGACAGGCGGCGGTGCTGCTCTTTGCTGATCGGTCAGCCCGCTTCCGATATAAAATTCGATGCCGCTGCGGTTTCTGACCAGCAGCGCTCCAACCTGATTGTGATACTTCCCTTTCCCGCTTTTGTAACCAATCACCTGAGCCTCATCATCCAGATAGGGTTTCATCTTGAGCAAGGTTTCACTACGTCCGGCATGATAAGCCGCATACCAGTCACGCAACATAATCCCTTCACCATTGGCTTGGACGATATGCTGCATCAACTGATCCAGTGTGTGTTGAGAAGTTACCGGAAATTGCCGAATCAACTTGAGATTGGGGATATCAGACTGCCGGTCTAACCATGACTCAATTTTATGATAGCGCTGATGGTAAGGGCCATGACCGAAAGGGATATCGAATAACATGAACGAGATTTGTTGCCAGCCTTTTGGATCGGGACGCTGATCGAGAATCGTCTGCTGAACCACATGAAACAACCCTCTCCCGGCCCAGAGTTCCCCCTCAACCGGGAATGATGGCAACTGACTTAAAAACCACTGCGGGGCATGGATTGGCGTACCGTTGCGAGTCCGTAACTGTCGGCCATCCCAAACCCCGCGAATCCCATCCAGTTTTTCACTGACTCGATAATGACTGAAATCAAGGGGGTGATTGTCGGGGGGATAGGTGTTCGCCAGCATGACGGATTCGGGCAATTGAGGCGTCGCCTCGGTCACTGAACCGTAGTTCAGTAGCAGGAGTGAAAGACAGGTCATTTTAATTTTCACGACAGCAATTCCTATGTTCGGTGAAGCTGTCGGGTAACATGACTGAACGTGGAAACGGTGTCATCCCATCTCACCCGCTGATTCGAGTGAGCTTTGTTTTTCTCATTCGTCAGTCACATCACAATTCATGAATTCAGTGATATGCCTCGATATATTCCCGTTAAGATTCTCGGTTTTGGCGGTATTGATGCAGCTGAGTCAGATATTTTATCCAGCTTTTGGCTTCCCGCGATGGTTCAAGGCTGTCGGCTTTCTTTGCCTGATGCAGCGCTTGATCCAGTTGGTTCAGTTTGTACAACGCCTGAGTGCGTAATAGTGCGATGTCAGCAGCTTTATCATGCCCTTGCAATAAAGCCAAAGTCTCCAGCGCCTCCTGATAATCACCTTGCTGTAACTGCAAACGGGCCACATCCCGATAATATTTTTTATCTTGCTGTGCTGCGATACGCCAGTTTTCAATCGCTTGATCCCACTCTTTGGCCTGCTGCCAGTAGTAAGCCATTTGAGTGATATCATCGAGTGTCAGTACCGATGGTGATTGTGCCGCCAGCGATGCCATCACCCGGGCGGCTCTTTCAGGAATCCCATTCTGGGCATAAAGATTTGCCAGCAATTTCAAATTTTGATCCGAAAGTTCTACCCCTTTCAACCGCGCTAATTCCAGTGAAGCTAACGCTGCGCGGTACTGTTTCGTTTTGATCTCCATATTCACCAACTGTAACCACCAGTTACGCTGATCCGGCTCAAGTGCCAGTAGGCGTTTAATGGTCGGAATCGCAGCCTGATAACGGGTGAGCTGGATTTGTGCCCCCAATTGAATCGAAAGCGGCATCACCGCATCCGGCAATTGAAAACGTTCATATTGGGCAATGGCATCTAATGTCTGTTGCCACTGAGCCAGTTGATAATGAATTTGACCGATGCGTAACCAGAGCTGAGGAACATCCTTCTTCACCGGCGCGTGCTCTACCAGTTGTCGGTAGTACGTCACAGCTTCCTGATACTGATGATCATTCGCTAACAGATCGGCCAGCATCCGTTTGGCTCGCCACCCCATCGCTTCTTTGAGTTGATTTGATGTGACCGCGTAACGTGCTTGTTCAATCGCGGACTGACTCTGTCCATTCTGCCAATAGTAGTTGGCTAAAAGTAAAGCGACATAAGCCTTATCCTGTGGTTGTTCAGCGGTGACTGCACGCAATGTCTGAATCGCTTTGTCCAGTTGCTGTTGTTCGGCATGTTTCTGGGCTTGCATCACTTGGGCAGCAACATGACGACTCAGTTCTACCGCAGAGACAGCACTTGCATAGAGCCATAACAAACTGATAAAAATATATTTCATCTTCATTTATCTATCTCAAACTTAATGATCTGAGTCATTCCCACCTGTTTTTCTGCCTTACCGTTCACAATCCGGGGCTGAAATTTCCACTGCTTGATCGCACGTCGGGCCGAGCGGTCAAAAATCCGTTTGGGCTGGCTGTCGATCACTTGAACATTGACCGCCCGTCCGGTTTCATCAATATCAAACTGCAGTGTCACTGAGCCTTCAATCTCCCGTCGCATCGCTTTGGGTGGATAATCAGGCTTCACCTGATAAAGCGGAATCGCCTGCTGACTGCCGCCAATCGCATTGATATCAAACGACGGAGCCTGAATAGCAACGCCTTCCAGCGCGGTCGACAGACCCAATGCCGGGACAGCGGTCATTTTCGGCACATGATTGACCTGAGACTGTTGCTGTGCGGCCTGGGTCATTTGCGGGGCGACCGGTGGCTTGGGCTGTTCAGGCACACTTCTCTGCCGGCGTTGGACTTCATCATCCGGTTCGGTCATCAACATATTGAACTGCAAAGCAGGCTGCTCTTCCGGTTTCCGGTGCGAGCCGTTATCCACCATCCAGGCCATAAAACTAAACAGACCGACAGAAAAAACCAGCGCAACCGGCAGCGCCAATAACCAGCGCATCATTACCGCTTCTCCGCCGCCAACGCGATTTGTTTGACACCGGCACTTTTCGCCGCATCCATGACTTCAACCACCGTACCGTTATACGCATGCTCATCGGCTTGGATTACCAAAGAAGCATCAGGTTTGTCCATTAGCATCTGTTCTAGTGTGGCCTGTACCCGTTCAACATCGACACGCCGTTTATCAATATAAATGTCGTTCGCCGCCGTTATCGCCACGAATACGCCCGCCTGTTTCTGACTGACCGCATGTGATGCCTTTGGCCGGTTGACTTCAACACCGGATTCACGCACAAACGAACTGGTCACAATAAAAAAGATCAGCATGATAAAGACAATATCCAGCATTGAGGTCAGATCGACCTGCGCTTCATCCTGTTTTACTGAGCGTCTTCCCAGTCTCATAAACGGCTCCTCAGTGATTTTTCAAGCTTCATTTCGAGCCACTGACATTTTTTATACAACCGGGCATAGATAAACATGCCCACCAATGCCGCGACCATACCGGCCATCGTCGGTAGTGTCGCCAGAGAAATTCCCGAAGCCATCAGCTTCGGCTGACTACTGCCCTGATTCGCCATCACATCAAAAACGGAGATCATGCCCGTCACCGTCCCGAGTAACCCCAACATCGGGCAGATACTGACCAGCACTTTGATAAAATTCAGATTTTGATACAAAGCATCGTGGGCCTGCCCCAGCCAGCTTTCCCGGATTGAACGCGCATACCATGAACTTTGATCATCGCGCTCAGTCCATGCTTCAATCCAGCGCTGTCTTTGCTTGGGGAAATGGAAAACCAAATAGATCAGGCGTTCAATAACCAGCAACCAGTTCAAACACACCACAGCCGCCAGCCACCATAACACCGAGCCCCCTTGCGCCATAAAATGGTTCAGCGGCAGCCACAGTTGGTGAAGCGGCATGAACAAACTTTCCATTACGCAGCCTGCTCCAAATCATCGTTCTGATCCTGTTCGGCTTGTGCCGCGACCAAACCAATGCCTTGTTTTTCAAGGATGATCCGAATACTTTCAGCCTGAGAAGAAAGAATATTGTGAGCCAGCAGCATCGGCATCGCCGCCACTAACCCGAGCACGGTCGTGACCAGTGCCATCGAGATTCCCCCGGCCATGACTTTCGGATCGCCGTTTCCGAACTGGGTAATCACCTGAAATGTTTCAATCATCCCTGTCACGGTTCCGAGTAACCCGAGCATCGGTGCTAACGCGGCAAGGAGTTTGAGCATCGACAATCCTTTTTCGAGATGGCTTTGTTCATCAACCACGACCTCCAGCAGACGCAGCTCTAACGCTTCGACACTCCGGTGCTTTTCTTTATCATAAACACTCAGCACCCGGCCTAACGGATTATTCCCCGGTTGCTCAGGCGTTTTCAGCTGAACCTTAATTTTTCGCTTGATGGTTGCCAGTGAAATGCCCCGGAAGAGACCGATAATGAGGCCAATGGCAAGCAGACCGAGAATAATATTCCCGACAATGCCACCCGCTTTAAGCCGATCCAGCAACGTCGGCGCGTTGGCCAGCTGAGTCAGCAGCGTTCCTTTTGACGGATCCACAATCATCGGCTGGGTCTGACCTGCCAGTAATGGGGCAATACTATTCAGCGTCGGCCCGTCATCCGGCTGTTTGAGATAAGGAATCGCCACTTGCTTGTTGTGATCCCAGTTCATGTAACCTTGCTCAGTAACCAAACCAAATGCCCCCAGACGAGCAGCCGGCTCCGTCTGTTTAATTCCCGCAGCATTAATATAAGGAATCTTCACCTGAGCGACTTCACCGCTCGCCCGGATTTGTTCGTTCATACTCTGCCACAGCCCGTTGAGTTGCTTCAGGGAAGGCAGAGATTTCGCGGCAACAATATCATCGACAACCGGTGTATAAGCTTGTCGATCAATTTGCGTGATCGAATGAGATAAATCTGATTTGAGGGATTTGGCGTTTTGCCGAACCACACCGAAAATTTCCCCCAACGAGCCCGTTTCCAGCCGCAGTTTTTCTTCCTGCTTCGCCAAAACACTTTCATTTTTACTGAATTGGGCGGTCAGAGAGTCAATCTCTTTTTGCAGCCCGGCTTTGGTTTTTTGTAAACGCGCCGCAGTCTCACGCAGCGTTTGCTCGGTTTCTTGAAACCCCGCTTCCCTTTGACGGTTATGTTGTTGCTCTTGCTGTTGTGCGGTTTGCGCTTGATTGACTAAAGATGTTTGACCGTGAGTGTCATCAGCCATCACTGGCGTGGTCAGACTCAACAAGCAAAGGCTGAGGCATACTTTCAATTTCATCTTATTTGGCCTCCGCGACAGAAAGAGAAACAGGCACATTTAACAAAGTCGGAGCAATACGTTGGTTGGCGAGATCAAACGCCTGATTAATCTGCGTCAACAACGCAGTATCGCCATTGATCCACTGATGTGACTGCATGTCCCACACCCAAAATGACTGATGATTTAAACTTCTCGCGATGAGACTCAGACGCCCCACATAAAGGATATCCACCTCACGGGTTACCTTATCCGGGGTGGTAATATCATCCTGATAGGTTGCGATCTTATTGCCGTAGTCCATTTCGATTTGGTAAGCCTCTAAGATACGACGATATTTTTCCGCTTCACTGACATCGGCCCGCCCCATCAACGCAGTCAATTTCTCAACACGTTCTTTGCGCTGTGCAAGCTTGATCGGTTTATCTTGTGCAATGATCTGTTTCAGTCCGTCAATCATGTGATACATCAACGGCACAATCCCCTGTCGGGTTTCTTTGATATCCCCGATTTGCTGCGACAGACTGGTCATTTCTTGGTTTTGGCTGTCAATCAAGGTCTTCAGATGATGGCGATAGACTTGTAAATTATTCACCTCTTCTCTCAGCCTTTCGATGGATGCTTTTAATTCAAGCGATTCAGAAGCACTCTTATCAATCACCTTCTGACTACGTGCCGAAGTTTGATTGGTTTTTTCCTGAATGGCGTGGGCTTGATCGATTTGTGTTGCGAGTGTCGGAAATGCTGCCAATGCAGCCAAAGCGAATGCACTGTATCTGAAACGATTCATAGAGATAAATTGGGTTGCGTCAAATTGATTTCATCTTAATGAGAAAAACTCTCATTATCAACCAATAAATCAATTGAAGGATGGATAGCATTCGGCCAGACATACAACGCTATCGTTCTCAATCACTTCGGTATATGATTCAGGACATTTCCCCGCAAGGAGTCAATCATGCAGCCCCGAATTGTCGGACACCGCGGTGTCGCCGGAAACTACCCGGAAAATACCATGGCCAGTATCATGGCCGCGATAGACCTTGGCCTTGAATGGATCGAAGTGGATATTCAGCCCACCAAAGATCAGGTTCTGGTGGTCTGTCACGATTATAAAATCAATCGTTGTAGTAATGGCAAGGGACGCATTGATGAACTAACCGTTGAGGAACTTCAACAGTTCGACTTCGGCAGTTGGTTTGCACCAAGCTTTGCCGGAGAAACCATTCTGACTTTGCAAGAACTGCTTAGAGTTGTGAAAGCAACGGGTATCCATGTCAATCTCGAAGTGAAACTCGATCATGAGGCAACCGGCCCGGTGATTGCTTCACTCAAGAAAGAACTAGAGACCAGTGATGTCTCACCCGATTTGATTTTGTTATCCAGCTTCCATCATGATGTGATGCGGGAAATGAGTCGTCAGCTGCCTGAATTTCGTCTCGGTGTTTTAGCCGAAAGACTGAACAAAAAAATTATCCGTCTGTTGGATGAAACATCCGCTTTCAGTTGCCATCTCAACGCACGCTGGCTGACCAAGAAACAGATTAAAAAGCTACGCGAAAAGTCAGTTGAGATTTGGTGTTATACGGTCAACAACCCGCGTTTCCGACACCTGTCTGCCGTTGATGGGATTTTCAGTGATTTTCCGCAACGATTTTTAGCACCGGCAACGGCCCAAAAAACAGAAGCCTGATGCAGAAGTGTTTAATATAAGCTGATAGTCTGAATGCAATCTATCAGCTTCGTTTCCCTGATATGACTGGATCTTACTGGTTACTCTGAATTAGTTTTGCCTCATTTATTGTTAGTGCTTTTACTCATTCATGTCTTGCTAACCTGAGTTTGCCTTACTTAAATTTATCCGATTGAGTTGATAAATTAGCATTCCCCTTAATACACGACATTTGCGACCTAGTTTTCCTTCATGTGGCGTGACGTATTGATTACCTGTTGAGCTAATATGAAAAATGTCGCATTATGGAAAGATGAAAGACGACAATTTGTCGTCTAATAGGCGTTATGTTTATAAGAGGATATGAAGTAGTTGGTCTTTCAAATTTACTATAACTTAAGAGCGCTGGTACGGTTTTATCTGATATCGTACTTTGTTAAGTACCTTAGCAAAGAACATGATCAATTTGTTTTCTTACCTCGCTATGATATTGAACTATTCATAGCGGAAAACACACATATCAAGGAAGGAAAGAGAGCTAGTAAAGACCTAGTAATGTACTCTAGAGTCAAGCTGAGATTTAAACCTCAAAAGGTATATAGCAAAAAACTAAGAGTTTTATCGGGCATCGATTCTGGATCCATGAGCGAACAGCAGTGCTATTTATCGTATGATTATTTAGCTCATATGAAAGTTTTTATTCATGTTGAACAAAATAGATGGTCAGATTCTACGAATACATATTCAACCTTTACATTATTCAAATACTACCTATATAGAAAATTAGCTTTTTTCTACTTAGCAATAGCATGGGAAAAGATAAGCTGGCTAAAGAATAGAATTTTTCATCGTTTAAGACCGCTCGATGTAGTTAAGTCAAAATATGAATTATTCCAAGCTATTTTTGAGAGCAAAGATTTTGTAAAAAGTGGTGTATTTAATCAATCAGATTTAATAGATCTCCTTTATCCTAAAAAGGAGTATAAAGGTGTCATTCCAAGAACGATTATTTCCAACTCTGTGAAGCTTCTTATAGACTCAGCGATTGAATCTGGTGAGCTTGCCTCGATAAATAAATACCGTCCGAATGAGAGAGTTAAGGTAACTGGTTTAGGTATAAACTTTTATACAGAAGCGAAAGAAGCCTACAAGAAAGATGTACAACTACTTAAGTTACAAAAATCGCAAACAGTTACCCAGAGAACTGTTGCTTGGTTGACATTTGTACTTGCTATAGCCACTGTGCTTACGCTAGTTGATAAAGTCGATTTAATTCTATATTGGTGGAACTACCTTTGGTGTCTGTACGAAGCATAAACATACAAGCATTCAAGACGGATTTCCAACGCCCGGTATTTTTGGTTTGAATCAGTTTTAGTGTTTACGACACAATGGATTAGATTGGATGGCAGGCGTTGCTCATCACTTAATGCAACACTTAAAAGTTGGTTCTAAGTACTATGAGAGACAACTCAAAGCTTGGAAAGAATTTATTTAAAGGGGTAACGGTCGAAGCGGGTGGATACAGCTATGATGCTATCCCTTGAAATGCGTAAACAAGTGTTTAGGGTTTCAAGATACTTTTTCTAATCTGTAGGAAATTACATAGAGTAATCCCACTAAACGATTTCTGCCCAACAATGCCCTGTAGGATGCAGAATGTAGGTGTACGATGAAGTCACACGGCATAATCAAAACTGTCAGATCGAGCCGGAACGAATACAGATATACCAATAAACCGGAACGCCAAGTCCCGGTTCATTGACACATCATTACTCATCAATCCCCAGATCTTTGGCCAGCGCCTGAATTTCTTTCAAATCCATCTGATTGACTTTGATCAGCTGATTGACCTTACCCAAACGCTCATTGGCAGCATCCTGTTGATCACAGGCATCGGAATGTGCATCCCACGAGGTGCCTTGCAGATAAAGATCACACTCTTTCTTCAGCTCTTTCTTCTTCTGCTGTAAGGTTTCCCGCTCTTTTTCCAGCGACTCAAGTGACTGCTTCACTTTCAGCTCTTTCTGGAACAGTTCACGAGACCGCTCAAACATCGTCGCCTGAAGATCAGCCTGATGATTCAGCCGGTTATTGACTTTGTTGACCTGAGTGATCTTCGACTTCTCTGTAGATAACTGCTTTGCCAGCTCAGCTTTTTCCTGAGCCAACTGCTCGACTTTGCTATTCAGCGCATCGACCTGCTTTTGGTAAGCACTTTTTTCGTCCGCTAACTTTTGGTCAAACTCTTTACTCAGCTGCTGAACTTTTAAATGTGTCTGTTGATCTGAGTCGACCAATGTTTTCTGATTGGCTTGTTCAAGCTGATGATAACGTGTTTCCAGCACCTGATAAGCCTCTTGCCAACGTTGTCCCGAGAGCAAAGCACCAATCAACCCGCCTGCGGCAATCCCTATCACAGCGGCGATACCAATGTAGATATACGTGCGTTTGTCTCTCTGCTCAATAACAACAACGTCTTCATCTCCATCATCCAAACTGTCAGATTGTTTATTCACAATAACTCCATCTGCTTTAACGCATTAGTTCACTTACAACAACGGCGATCAGGTAAATTGCAAAGGCGCTGCACAGGACGACAATAATGCCTTTCTGGATGTTTTCTCGAGTGTCGTATCGAACCAAAACATATGCAAGCGCAATCAAAACAAGAATTGCAATGAGTCTAACCATAATTATTCCGCCTTACTCATTTGGGATTTATATCATGATTCTTTTATTTAAGGTCAGAGGAAAGTCGATAATACATCAAGTCATCATTTTTTATAGATTTACCTAAATTCTGTAAGTGACATCACAAAATTTTTGGATTAACATCACCGCGTAAATCATCATCTAGATGATTGTTCCAGTGAAGACTACAGGAGAGAGGTTGTTAACCTATTTTTAACACATTAGGTGAACATACCCGCCGAAGAAGTGAATCTTTCAGGTGCTTTATTCTTCCCCCATGAAGAATTGCGAGGACTGTAGTTGGAGGAACCTCTGGAGAGAATCGTTGAATCGATCGCCGAAGGAGCAAGTCCCATCCGGGATGAAACTCTCAGGCAAAAGGACAGAGGAGTGAAAGGCCCATTTTTTTGAAATTTATTCGACGCGTCGTCCGTTATTTCAGGACGATCACTTTATAATCAACCTTTCCTCTTCTCCTTATCTGTACTTATTTTAAGGGGAAATCATGCAAGACCTGCAATCTATATTCAGTGCTATCGATAGTTTTATTTGGGGACCGCCATTACTCATTTTACTGGTCGGAACCGGTATCTATTTCACGTTCAGTCTCGGACTGCTGCAATTCCGCCACTTACCCACTGCGTTAAAACTGGTGTTTGGTCGTTCACCCCAAGGTAAAACCGGTGACGTTTCCAGTTTCGCGGCACTATGTACCGCACTATCGGCAACCATCGGTACCGGCAACATTGTCGGTGTGGCAACCGCCATTAAACTTGGCGGGCCCGGCGCACTGTTCTGGATGTGGTTTGCTGCCTTATTTGGTATGGCGACTAAATATGCGGAGTGCCTGCTGGCTGTCAAATATCGCAAAACCGATGAAAAAGGCCAGATGGTTGGCGGGCCGATGTATTTTCTCCAGTACGGCGTCGGCTCGAAATTATTGGCGACCGCCTTTGCCGTGTTTGCGATTGGTGTAGCATTCTTTGGTATTGGGACATTTCCGCAAGTCAACGCGATCGTCGATGCATCGCAACTCTCCTTCGGGGTTTCCAGAGAGCTGGCTGCCGGTATCCTGACGCTGCTGGTCGCCGTTGTCACCATCGGTGGTATCCAGTCAATTTCCAAGGTTGCCAGTAAAGTCGTCCCAACCATGGCGCTGTTTTACATTCTGGCCTGTCTGTCAATCTTAATCATGCAAGCGGACCAGTTTGTGCCTGCGGTTCTGCTGGTCATTCAGTCCGCTTTCACCTCGACTGCCGCAACCGGTGGTTTTGCCGGTGCAACCATAATGTTAGCGATTCAGGCCGGGGTTGCCCGGGGCGTATTCTCCAACGAATCCGGTTTGGGAAGCGCACCGATGGCCGCTGCTGCCGCAAAGACGGACTCCTGTGTACGACAAGGGTTGATCTCCATGACGGGGACATTCTTTGATACGATTCTGATCTGTACCATGACAGGCTTGGCTTTAATCATCACCAATGCATGGCAGGGTGATTTGGCCGGTGCAGCCATGACCACCCATGCGTTTGCCGTCGGCCTTGATTCCGCAACCGTCGGCCCGGTGCTGGTCTCGATTGGATTAATCTTCTTTGCATTTACCACCATTCTTGGCTGGAACTACTACGGCGAGCGTTGTGTGGTGTTCTTATTCGGCACCAAAGGCATCCTGCCCTACAAGCTGATTTTTATCGCGCTGATTGCCTCCGGTGCATTTTTGCATCTGGATTTAATCTGGATTATTGCAGATATCGTCAATGGTCTGATGGCGATTCCGAACCTGATTGGCTTGCTGATGTTGAGAAACGTGGTGATTGAAGAAACCACGTTATTCTTCCGCCACGGTCTGATGAAATCGGCCCCTGCCGAAGTCTGACGTCTGTTGGAGATTTAACCCTTCCTTGAGCGCGTCGTGTGACATATCACAGGCGCGCTGCTTCTTTCAATGTCAGTGACTGATCCCATTGGCAGGCCCGGAGACCAGTCTGAGACCAGAGCGTTAAATTGCCCTGCTCACACCGCCCTGTATCCAGATTCCAGTTTTTCAGCCAGTCCGTCGCACCATTTTCATAAACACTCTCCCCCAGCAAACACTGATACCGGATGATATTTTCGACTGTGAAATCAAAGACCTGATCATAATGCCAGTAACCATAAGGGGTCTCGAGATGTTCAATATACTGAGGATCAATAGCTGAAATCTGGGGATAGACTAAACCGAGAAAAGCCGCAACATGACGGGAAAACGGAAAGAGCCGATATTGATCTTCAACCAATGCCATCACACGAATAAACGCAACATACCACCCATGAATATCCGGCGTACCGAATTGCTGACCGTACGTCTCCACAATCGATTCTCGCCATACCGTCTCAATCACATGGTCAATCTGATTGGGTGACTGAATTTCAGCACAATGCAGCAAATGACGGGACAAGCGCTCCACATAACCGATATCCCCTAGCCCCATGCGTTGCCAGATAAATGCATCCTGATGCATTTCACACTCACGATGCAGTTGTTTGTTCTGGTCGTAGTCCCCGACTTTGATTTCAATCACCGGGTGGATACTGATATCGGTAATGACATGGGCAAGAAATCCACTCAGCCAGGCAAATGCGCGATCCTGCTGCTCCCCTTGTAAGCGACGGACATGTCCGATCATACAGCGCAATAAGTCACCGACCGAGTGATAGTGCATCCGGTCAGCCCACGCCGCTTGCAGAGAGTCCGTAATTTTCAGATAAGGAAAATCAGGAGAAACCGCGCCCATTTCCACATAACGCTGGTTCACGAGTAAAATACGCTGCATTCGGCTGGGTAAAGAGTCCAGCGCATCACCTTGCATGAATGCCTGATTGACTGCGGTAATGTGAGCAAATGCACCCGGCATAATCACCTTCACCATTGCTTGTCTACTGATAACAACTTACGTGACTTTTATGACATTTATCTTGCATAAAAAGTAATGAGACACCATTGAATAATGTCTTGCTTTGATGATTATGCTTCTCCTGACCGCAAATGCCCGGCCATCACCGATTCAGTGCATACTGCTTCGCCAAACGAGCCGCCTGACGAATGCGCTGGGTCGGTGTACTTTCAGCTGAGGGAAAGTGAATCAGCTGATAAATGTCCGGGTACGACTCGCCGGTCACCGCTGGCTCGCCCAGCCACCCCATAATGTTGAAGTAATTCAACTGATCCTGACGGGTGACAAATCCTTTCTGACGGGCAATTTGCGCATGCGCTTCTACCCAAAGATCCCCCCGCTCCTGCTGGAATAATATCTCAGGAAAGTCACGTTGCATGTGATGATAAATCGCTTCTAATAGACTCTGCCATGCTATATGGCTCATCTGCTGCCATTGCTCCGGAGTGAATTGCAGTGGCAATTCAAAAAACACCATCGGCTCAAAATCGGCCCGGACCATGATTTGCCAGCCCAGAGACGTCGGCAGCCAAGCCTTATCGATTGGCAACCAGAACCAGTGACACGACGCACTGAGTAACGTCCATGCCACATCGGCATGTGCCATATTGAGATAACTGGTCGTCCCATAAGGAGACAACACCTGTATCTGCTGCCTGAAATGTTCAGCAAGTGCCTCAATCGACCACAATGAACTGAAGAAAAATCCTTCTGCCCCGTGCTGATGTTTCAAAAACCAGAGCTTCACCGAACGATTCACCGCTAATAAATAGGGAGAGCTTTCATCATCTGACTCGTAAAGATACACCGCAGCCGATTCAACAATCGGATCATCAGGAAAATGGGTTTGGCAATAAGGCGGCAGCTGACGCCCGTCAACAAACAGGTAGAGATGATCGTCCGCCCCAAAGGGAATCAAGTCTGTTATGGATTCAGATTGATACATAGTCATCGCTCAAGACCATCCGTACGAAGGTGATCAGGCAAGTGAGCAGGCCTGTTCAAAATAGGGACAAAATAACCGATAAAAGCATCACAAGTGACTGTCATGATCATTCCTTTTATATCGACGAAAATCGACGCTGCTAAATCCGCTGCGAATGCAACGAACTGTTTATCATACGAATTAACTCATTTAAGTCAAAGTAACAACTCAAATGAGCTTGAAAATAATTCTATCAACCTTTTTGTCATCTTGACGATTGCATTTTGCAATTTAGATCACTTTTGGGAGTCACTTAACAAATAAAATTAATAATAAAAAATACATACAAATCAATGAGTCATAAAAAGCAAAAACCATCGTGTGTTTCCGCGCATCTTGATATACCCTTGAGTTCATTTGCTACCACTTAAACAGAGGTTGAAACTATGAACGCGTACCATCAGTTGGTTGAGCATGTAAAAAATATCTCTCACTTTGAACATCTTGCTGCAATCTGTGGCTGGGATCAGGCCGCGATGATGCCGACAGGCGGTGCACCAGCACGAGCCGAGGCCATGGCAGCACTACATGTGCATATTCACCAGTTGATGAACCAGCCTCAGCTTGCTGAATGGTTTGCTCAGGCAGAACAAGCCCCGCTGACTACCGAACAACAAGCCGTCCTGCGGGAAATGAAACGGCGCTGGCAACAAAATACGGTATTGCCTGAATCGCTCGTTCAGGCCAAATCAATCGCCGGTGCCCGCTGCGAGCACGCTTGGCGGCAACAAAAACAAGATAATGACTGGGCAGGGTTTGCAGCCAACTGGGAAGAAGTGGTCAAACTCTCACGGGAAGAAGCCCAGATCCGCGCTGCCGCCACTGGCAAAACGCCTTATGATGCGATGCTTGATCTGTATGAACCCGGTGCCTCCACCCAAACGCTGGATCGCTTATTTGATGATGTGAAATCTTGGCTGCCATCGCTGATTGACCAAGTGATTGAGAAACAATCGCATGAATCGGTGCAGCTCCCACGGGGTAATTATCCGAGTGAGACGCAAAAATCACTGGGATTAGCCGTCATGCAACTCCTGCAATTCGATTTCGATCACGGCAGACTGGATGAAAGTACCCACCCGTTTTGTGGCGGTGTGCCGAGCGATGTGCGCATTACAACCCGCTACAGCGAGGCAGAGTTTGTCCAGTCACTGATGGGCATCGTCCACGAAACCGGCCACGCCCGCTACGAACAAGGCTTACCGAAAGCCTATGCCGGAACAGCAGCCGGAGAAGCACGCTCGATGGGGATTCATGAGTCACAGTCACTCTTTTTTGAAATGCAGATTGGCCGCAATCCTCAATTTATTTCTCATTTGGCGGAGTTGGCTGCCCGGCATTTCAACGCTCATAATGATCCGGTATTTGCAGAAGCGAACCTGCAAAAACTGTACACCAGAGTCAATAAAGACTTTATCCGGGTCGATGCCGACGAACTCACCTACCCTGCGCACGTCATTCTGCGTTACGAAATCGAACGTGATCTGATGAATGGTGTAATCGAATTCCGCGATGTCCCTGAACTATGGGATCAAAAGATGCAGCATTATCTCGGGCTGTCCACTCAAGGCAATTATCGCCAAGGCTGTATGCAAGATATTCACTGGACCGATGGCTCATTCGGCTACTTCCCGTCTTATACGCTTGGTGCGATGTATGCCGCGCAATTTATGGCGGCAATGAAGAAAACTGTGGATGTTGACGGGGCGATACGCTCTGGTGACTTATCACCAATTTTCAATTGGCTATCAGCAAATATCTGGAGTAAAGGCAGCTTATTCACCACCGATGAACTGGTAAAACAGGCAACGGAGGAAACATTGAATCCGGCGCACTTTAAAGCTCATCTTGAAAGTCGCTACCTCGGTTAAGCTATCTTGGTTTAAGGTCATAATAACTATATTACCAGTCACTAAACCAAGCTTATGAACCGCAATGAAGTCTTTTAATTTTATTTACATTATCAATTAGTTACCGTTCGTCTTTCAAAAAATGAAAGACGAACATTTTACAAAATAGCCCCCAGAATTTCATGCTTTCCCTTATCCAGAATCATATAACCTTGATGATACACCACCGCTCAAATCATCACGGCGCCAAAATATATCTTTCTCAACCTAGTCGGTTTATGGTAAAGCGATAAAACAGTTTTTTTCATAACACTCACTGTGTTTGAAGATTTTTTTCGCCCTATGATGTGGCTATCTTTTATAAATCGTCATTGGTGAATAAATTGTCTGTTTCTCTTTCTAGTCCTATTCATTCCGATAGTCATTATACTAAATTAGTTAATGACTACATGTTGTCAAAGTGCCCAAGCCTTGAGCATTATTCTAATTCAAATACATCAGGTATTTTGGTTCAAACCCATGTGAGTAAAAATTTTGGTAAAACCTCTGGCCCCAACCCAACGAATAAAGTATGTACGATTTTGATTATTTCTAATCGTATTTCTTATGGTTTGCTGGCAATGCAAGAGTGGACTGATGTATTTTTAAAAGCCCGTGAAAATGATGATTCTAAATACACGAATACTGAATTACTGGTACATTTGCATTTAAACAATCCTTTAATGCGTCATTGGGAAATTGGCTCATTTGAACAATCATTGATTAAAAAATTAGATACATTCGGCCAGAGCAAAGATATTCGTTATTGTATTGATTTCAGTGCATGGTTATTAAATAAAGAAACTTCAGCATTGCAGCCCATTAGCAACCCTTCTGGTGATGCCAGCGAATATAATACTGCCATTCTTGGCAGCCGTAGAGAAAGGTTGGCTACTATTCCTTATGGTTTATTGCGGGCTTTTGGATTACATAAAGCATTAAGACTTAACAGCGGTAGTGCCAGTGGTGGCAATAATGATGTCTACATGATTGTCGATGTAGAGCCAACAGAAGCATTGAATCCTTCAAACATGAACAAAGCCACAGATACTCACCCTATGTCCGCCACAGTAACAACCGCGTTAAAAAATAGATCGGCTTGTTTTGGCGAAACGTGGAAATTGCTCACACATGGCTCTTCGACTAAAAATGTGGTTTACAACCGATTGGAATGGAAGAGTAATCATGCTCCATCAATGGTAGCTCAATGGTATGACGCCAAATATCCTGACGGTACGCCTTATGACACCTATACTGATGAGTTAACTAACACCAACGTTAAGGCCAATTTGCTGAAAAGTTCTGAGGTGCGATTAAAAATGGACTTAGCGATGAGTGAATGCATGACTAAGCTGACTAACCATATGAATAATGCTGCCAGAAGCAGTACTTATCCTAGTGAGCCACTTTTGGGTTTTAAAATGTCGAGTTTTACTTCACCACAAATTATTCGTTCGGCTGCATCTGACGAAAAAAGTGCAATTGGTTACGAAAAAACGATAACTCAAGATGGCAAAACATTGCGATACGTGGTGCTATGTAACGTGATGGGTATTGGCTCTGGTGAAGGCAGGTCTATTGAAAACAACCTCAAGGGTAGTGATTCATCAGCAATGCATAGTGGTAAGTATATTTGGACTTCGGCGTGGGGTGTTCTTAAAGATATTGTGGTAGCTAAGTTAGCCTTGGTTAACATTGCAGACACTGGCAAACCTTATTACGAGCCAAAGGTTAAAATTACTGTTGGTGATATCAAAGATATGGGTGGCATTGACTCGGGATCTCTTTCTAGAGATACAGTGATAGTGAATATTGACCCGACTAAAACTGTTTAACACATGTCTAAACATTTGTGTGGGACACATGCTTCGCGGAATTCGTTCCGCTTTTTGACTTTCATGTCACGAGCTGACACCGCCTAATCGCCGCTCAATTAAGGCCAGTTCGGCTTTTTTCTCTTCCGCACAAACTGTTTGGGTGTCATCCGCGCAATCTGCTTACATTCCCGGGTCATATGGGCCTGATCGGCAAAGCCCTGCGCCAGCGCCAGATCCGACAAAGAGATGTCAGGCTGTGCCCGAAGCTGCTCTAAAGTCTGTCTCACCCGGGTGATGCGCTGATAATGTTTCGGAGTAATCCCCAGCCATTTCTGAAACTGACGCTCTCTCTGGCGCTGACTGATCGTTGCTCGCTCTTGGTCAATAATATGACTGACATCCTGAGGCGCACATGCTGCAATCAGATCTTGGCACCAGCGGTATAACACCACCATTCTCGCTGACGGCGAACGCGCGGTTTGCAGAGATGCGAATGTCGCAAGCGCCAAAGAGGCGAGCGGATGATCCCCCTCGATTCGCAACGGCTGTGCTAAGCGTTGACCAAACAACTGATAACCGACAGCCGGATGAAAGCGCACCCCGGCCATAACCGTACCGGGCGGCAGGCAAACCTGATGCGCCAGCGTGCTGACGGGCAGTAACAAAACCCCCGGGCTCTGCCACTCGCCGTCCATCTGCACCTCATTTTGCAAAATGAACGTCACACCGGTTCCGGCATCACTGAGTAATTCCTTACGCACCGTTTGCACCATGTCAGGCGCGACGGAAACCGACCAGATTGCCTGAATATGGCCGGCTAACTTTCCCTGAGGTTTAAATATCTCAAAGTCTAAACTCAAACGAATTATCCTATTTAACCACAACTGATTTAACCACGACTCGAGAAGAACATCGTATCCATTGATACTCTTTCTTTTTCGTCTTCAGTGAAAGTATAAACAGTCAAGTCCCGATTCGATTAACCCGAGTGCAATTATTTGGGCTGGTATACCCCCACCTGAGGCTTAAATGCCTTCACGATTCGATTCCAACTATTGATGGCGTTGATCGCAATCGTCAGGTTGACCATCGCTTTTTCACCAAAGGTATCTAAAGTCAGTTGATAGGTATCATCATCGACCGGCAGACCGGCCGTCAGTAATTCAGCCCAACCCAACGCAACTTGTTCTGCATCGCTGTAGAAGTACATGTCTTTCCACGCACTAAGCCCCCATATCCGTTCAGGCTTCTCCCCCAGTTTAAGTGCGTCTTTACTGTGCATATCGATACAAAATGCACACTGATTAATTTGCGAAACACGCAACTTGACCAGTTCCCATATGATCATATTCATGGTGTCAGATTGACGGAATTGCTCATGGAAATACGCTTCCTGAGCATACAAGATGTCCATTGCCTTCGGTGCGATGTCGGTGTAGCTGAGTCGTTTTTGCATGGTCTTTCTCCTTTATTTTTTTACATGATAAAAAACGTACTGAGCAATAGATTGAAGATTTTCGACATGTTGCTGAAATCCCCCCCACAACCATATTTCGGTCATCATTGAAGCTTATTCACATAAAAATCGATCGCTTCATCGTAGTCCTTCACTACCAATGCAATGTGTACAATATTTTGCTTCATTTTCTACCTTATATAGTAAATGACTCGAATGATATCAGGCCAATTTACCCCGTCTAATACGCTTCACAGAAATGCCATCATAAACGCTAATCTTCAAAAGTGCTCCCCCTCCTTAAACCAAGGGGGATTGGCATGGCCGGAAAAAGTAAGCATTGAAAACTGATCTTTTTATTACAAAGTAGCATGCAAAATCTCATACTTTTTCCATACTTTTCCTTCCCCACAATCAGATAACCTGACGCCTGCACTGACAAAATCTGATGCCGGGCTTGCCACAAAGTCAGCAAACATTGCGACATTCCGCTGACAGCTCTGCTTACAAAATTGACATATGGAAAAACACATATATTATATTTCATATATATTGGTTTTAAGAGATGTGAAACATGACACCATTACAATTTTTCAAATGCTTGTCTGATGACACCAGACTCAAGTCGATTTTGATTATTCATCAACTCGAAGAAGCTTGCGTGTGTGACCTCATGGCTGCACTTGAGCTTGACCAACCGAAAGTTTCACGCCATTTAGCCGAGCTACGCAAATGTAATATTTTGCGAGATGAGCGCCGTGGTAAGTGGGTGTATTACCAACTACACGAACAACTGCCTGACTGGGCAAAAGCGGTTATCCGTCAAACGGCTGATAGCAATCCCGACTACTTTGCTGATGCTTTGTCAAAACTGAAAGCAGCGAAACAGCAAGCTTCTTGCTGCTAATCAAGAGGAATCACCATGAAAATTCTGTATATCTGCACCCACAACCGCTGTCGCAGTATCTTATCTGAAGCCATCACCAATCATGTGGCCGGAGAACGGATTATTGCCAAAAGTGCCGGGAGCCAGCCTTCAGGGATGGTGCATCCGCTTTCTGTTCAGTACCTGAAAGAAGCTAATATTTCTGTTGAAGGTCTGCAAAGCCAGTCTTGGGATGAGTTTGAAGATTTCCAACCCGATGTGGTTGTGACCGTATGTGATTCTGCTGCCGGAGAAGCCTGCCCTGTGTGGTTTGGTAATTCAGTTAAAGTCCATTGGGGATTAGCCGACCCTTCTAAAATTGAAGGCAGTGAAGCAGAGAAAGCCCAAGGGTTTCGCGCCTGTATTGCTGAAATCACAGCGCGGGTTAACCAATTACTCCCCATCGCAGCACAAGACCTCTCCCCTGCCGAACTCAAAGCGGAATTGGCGAAGTTAGGAGCGCTGTAGGTATGCGTCAAGATATTACCCTGCCGAATATTGATGAGTCGCAGTTTGAGATTCCAACATTTGATCAGTGTCAGAGCACACCGGCTGACCATGCGCCGCGCATCCTTTTACTTTACGGCTCGTTAAGAAAGCGCTCATTCAGCCGCTTAGTGGTCGAAGAATGTGCTCGCCTCCTCACGCAAATGGGCGCTGAAGTAAAAATCTTCAACCCTGAAGGTCTGCCACAGACAGATACCGAAGATGAAAGTCACCCCAAGGTGAAAGAACTCCGGGAATTAATGATGTGGTCAGAAGGACAAGTGTGGTGTTCACCAGAGCGTCACGGCACCATGAGCAGCATATTTAAAAGCCAGATTGACTGGGTACCGCTGAGCATCGGGGCCGTAAGGCCGACGCAGGGCAAAACGTTAGCGGTGATGCAGGTCTGCGGGGGTTCACAGTCATTCAATGTGGTGAATCAGTTACGGATTCTTGGCCGCTGGATGCGCATGGTCACTATCCCGAATCAATCCAGTGTGGCGAAAGCTTTTCTTGAGTTTGATGAAAACGACCGGATGAAACCTTCCTCTTATTACAATCGGATTGTGGATGTGATGGAAGAGCTCATGAAGTTCACTTTATTGCTGCGGAGCAATAAAGACTATTTCGTAGACAGATATTCTGAACGTGTTGAGTCGGCTGATCAGTTAAGCCAGCGTGTCAATCAGCGTTCGATTTGAGGGGGAAATATGGGATTATTTGAACGCTATTTATCTGTGTGGGTGGGGATTGCCATTGTCGTTGGTATTCTCCTTGGCAGTCTTGTCCCTGACGCTTTCTCTGCCATCGCCAGCCTCGAATATGCACATGTCAATCTGGTGATTGCGGTACTCATCTGGCTGATGATTTATCCAATGATGGTACAGATTGACTTTTCTTCATTGAAAGACGTCGGTAAGAAACCTAAAGGTCTCGCTCTCACCATCGTGATTAACTGGTTAATCAAGCCGTTTACGATGGCTTTCCTTGGCTGGTTATTCTTCAAGGGGCTGTTTGCAGACTGGGTGGATCCACAAACGGCAACCGAATATATCGCCGGCATGATCTTACTGGGTGTTGCACCTTGTACCGCCATGGTGTTTGTCTGGAGTCAACTGACCAAAGGCGATGCAAACTACACACTGGTGCAGGTTTCTATCAACGACATCATCATGATCTTTGCCTTCGCACCGATTGCAGGAATGCTGTTAGGCGTCACCGATATTACCGTGCCGTGGGATACATTATTTCTGTCGGTCATCTTATATGTGCTGATTCCGCTGATTGCCGGTGCGGTGACCCGCCAAAAGCTGGATAAGGCCGATGACCATTCACGATTGAATCAGTTTTTAGCGACGATGAAGCCTTGGTCAATCATCGGCTTACTGGCAACGGTTGTTTTACTCTTTGGCTTTCAGTCGGAAACGATCATTGCGAAACCGCAAGCGATCGTGCTGATTGCTATTCCGCTGCTGATCCAGACTTACGGCATTTTTGCGATTGCTTATTTTCTGGCGAAACAGATGAAGTTACCCCATAACGTCGCCGCTCCCGCCTGCATGATCGGGACATCGAACTTCTTTGAACTGGCCGTTGCCGTCGCAATTTCGTTGTTTGGCCTGCATTCCGGCGCAGCGCTGGCCACAGTGGTCGGCGTGTTGGTGGAAGTTCCCGTGATGCTGTCGCTGGTGTGGTTTGCGAACCGCACACGGCATTGGTTCGGAGCGTAAACATGTTTGCAGCAGTATTCACCCAATTATTCGCCCAATTCGCTGACTGGCTGACGGATTCAGTGTTCTCACTGTCACCTGCGTCTGAGTTGGGGATGCCGGATGTTCAATGAAAAAAATAAGGTAACGTTATGATTGTGATACATCACAACCCTGAGTGCGGTACATCGAGAAATGTTTTGCAGATCATTGAGGATGCAGGATATACACCGGTTATCATCGAATACTTACAAGACGGATGGACACGAAATCAGCTTCTGGGGCTTTTTGCCGCGGCGAACATCACACCGCGGGAAGCGCTGAGAACGAGTAAATCCCCGGCCAAAGCGCTGGGATTACTCGATGAAAATGTCACCGATGAAACGCTCATCAATGCCATGCTTGAGCACCCGGTTTTAGTCAATCGGCCCATCGTCTGTTCGCCAAAAGGCGTCAAATTATGTCGGCCAAGTGAAGCGGTGCTGGCTTTACTCGACAACTGGCCGGCGGGCCCGTACTTCAAGGAAGATGGAGAGCAAATTCTGGACGAACAGGGCCGTTTGCTCTCTGAGCCTGAAGCACATCAATAAACGAAGCGGGATGCAGCGTCAACGCGGTGTGACATCATCAACATCGCTTGCCATGACACCAGCACCCGCTTTCGCCTGACACACATAAATCGAGGCTTTGAGGCCGGTTTCTGGTTCATATCGGGCTTCGACCGTTGCTGTGACGGATTCAACCAATGTTGAAGGTATCAGCGCAACGACACAGCCACCAAAACCACCGCCGGTCATGCGCACGCCGCCTTCATCACCGATCACGGCTTTCACCATCTCAACTAACAGGTCGATTTCTTGTACGGTGATTTCAAAATCATCACGCATCGATACATGGGATTCCGCCATTAATCTGCCCATCCGCCGCATATCATTGGCGCCCAGCGCTTCTGCCGCTTCAAGCGTCCGGGCATTTTCGGTGATAACATGCCGGGCCCGTTTCGCAACGATTGGGTCCAGTTCTGCACGTCTTTGATTGAATTGCTCGATACTGACATCACGCAGCGCTTTGACACCAAACACTTGCGCGGCTGCTTCACACTGCTGACGACGGGTATTGTATTCACTGTCGACTAAGCCGCGTTTTTTATTGGAGTTAATGATCAGTACAGCCACGTTTTCCGGCATCGATACCGCCGTTGTTTCCAGACTCCGACAATCCAGTAGCATGGCGTGGTTTTCACGCCCTTGTGCCGAAATCATTTGATCCATAATGCCGCAGTTACAGCCGACAAATTCGTTCTCCGCCTGCTGACCATTTAATGCAATTTCCGCCTGACTGATATCCAGATTGAAGAGCGCTTTAAAGGTTTGTCCGATCACCACTTCAAGTGCCGCAGACGAGCTTAATCCTGCACCTTGCGGGACATTACCGCTGACGGTGATATCTGCGCCGCCGAGCGGATAACCGCGGGCCAGCAGGCACTTCACCACGCCCCGAATGTAGTTCGCCCACATTTTGTCTGGCTGGAAAGTAATGGCCTGACGGATATCGAACTCGTCGACGGCGTTGCCATAATCCACAGAAACGACACGCACCAGATTGTCATGGCGCTTCGCGGCAGCGACCACCGTTTGATAGTTAATCGCACAGGGCAATACGAAGCCATCATTGTAGTCAGTGTGTTCTCCAATCAGGTTCACCCGCCCGGGGGCTTGAATGATATGGCTGGGCGCATAGCCCAACACCTGTTCAAAGCTCTGTTTTACAAAGCTCTGTTTTACAAGACCCTGTTTTACAAGGCCCTGATTCACATTGTGGATACAATCAGACATAGAAACACTCTCTTAAACATGAAAATGGGGATCGGGATAACACATTGCCACTTGCCTGTGAGTCGTCAGTTGCATTATCCCGTGACCGGGATTCACCGAATTTGCCGGGTTACTGTGCTTTATAATGCACATCGCTCAGCTCACGCAGACGCTGCGCGGCTTGTTCTGCGGTGAGATCGCGTTGCGCCTCAGCTAACATTTCATAGCCCACCATGAACTTTCGGACCGTGGCACTGCGGAGCAGCGGCGGATAGAACACCGCGTGTAATTGCCAGTGTTCGATGCTCTCCCCTTCCGCATCCGCGTCGGTAAAGAATGGCGCATAGTGCCAGCCCATGCTGTACGGGAAAGAACATTGGAACAGGTTGTCGTATCGACTGGTCAGTTTTTTGATTGCTACGGCGAGATCATCCCGCTGCGCTTCACTCAGTTCACTCATACGGCGAATATGTGTTTTAGGCAGCAGCATGGTTTCAAATGGCCATGCGGCCCAATAAGGCACCAGCGCGATCCAGTGCTCAGTTTCAACCACCATCCGCGAGCCATCTTTAAGCTCAGCTTGCACATAGTCCACCAACAAGTGACGGCCATACGCTTGGTAATAGGCTCTTTGATAATGATCTTTACGCGCGATCTCGTTCGGTAAGAAGCTATTCGCCCAAATCTGGCCGTGCGGATGCGGCTGTGAGCACCCCATCGTTTCACCTTTGTTCTCAAATACTTGTACCCAGAGGTAGTCTTTACCGAGAGCTTCAATCTGATCATTCCAGGTATCAATCACATGACGGATTTGACCCACCGTCAGCTCCGGCAAGGTTTTGCTGTGATCCGGAGAAAAGCAGATCACGCGGCTCAAACCGCGAACCCCTTGGGTTTGAAACAACGGATGGTCGGATACCGGCGCATCGGGTGAATCAACCATCAGCGCGGCAAAATCATTATCGAACACATACGTGCCCTGATAGTCCGGATTGACATCGCCAGAAACGCGTTTGTTTGTCGGGCAGAGAAAACAGGTCTCATCGTAGCCGGGTAACGCATCAAGTGCGGGTTGCTCATCCGCGCCACACCAAGGCCGTTTGGCACGATGAGGGGAAACTAAAATCCATTGACCCGTCAGTGGGTTGTAACGACGATGTGGGTGATCCACCGGGTTAAATTCAATGTTCGGCATCTTACTTACTCAACGGTTAAATTTTTCTTGTGGTATTTCCCCGTCCAATTGGCGGGCATAACCTTGTGGATGATTGCGTTGCCAGTGCCAAGTATCGGCTGTCATCTCTTCAATGGTGCGTGTGGCTTTCCAGCCCAGATCACGTTCGGCTTTAGCTGTGCTTGCCCAGCATTCGGCGATATCACCCGGACGACGCGGACACAGCTCATAAAGTATCGGATGACCGCAGGCTTTGCCGAAGGCTTCGACCATTTCAAGCACACTCGAGCCTTTGCCTGTTCCGAGGTTATAAATGTGTAGCCCTGACTTTTCACCCACAGCTTTGAGCGCGGCGATATGGCCGTCGGCTAAATCCATGACGTGAATATAGTCGCGCACACCGGTGCCGTCCGGGGTTGGGTAATCGTGACCGAATACCGACAGTTTCTCCCGGCGGCCGATTGCGACCTGAGCAATAAACGGCATCAGATTATTGGGGATCCCTTGCGGATCTTCTCCCATCGTGCCGGACGGATGTGCCCCGACCGGATTAAAGTAACGCAGCAAAGTGATACTCCAATCCCCTTCGGCGGCAAATAAGTCGCTCAGACATTGCTCCACGATGTATTTACTGCGCCCGTAAGGGTTGGTGGTGGCACCGGTTGGTGATTCTTCGGTGATCGGCACCCTGTCAGGATCGCCGTATACGGTTGCCGAAGAACTAAATACCAGACTTTTCACCCCCGCTTTCCGCATACAACGCGCCAGTACCAAAGTGCCGGTGACGTTGTTGTCATAGTATTCCAAGGGCTTTGCAACGGACTCACCGACCGCCTTAAGACCGGCAAAGTGAATGACAGCCTGAATCGCGTGGTTGGCGAAAACCGAATCTAAAAAGGCTTCATCACGAATATCCCCCTGATAAAACAGAGGCTGTTTCCCGGTGAGTGCTGCAATGCGGCTTAATACTGCGATATTGGCGTTACACAAATTATCGATAATGATGGGGGTCATCCCCGCTTCAATCAGTCGGACGCAGGTGTGACTGCCGATGTATCCCATCCCGCCTGTAACCAAAACCTTCATAGTTGATTCTCCTTGCCTTATTTCAGACCATTGCTATTTGAGACCATTGCTGCATCGTTAAACTTTGAAAATTGCCACGTCTTTCGTTAATGCTGAGGAAACCCGGCGAATATCCCCCTGAACACTGGCAATCTCATTTGCACTCCGGGTAATGTCTTCACTCAAAGCATCAGAGTGCTCGATCTCTGAGTTCAGCGTCTCCATCATGGCGCACTGGCTATCTGACGCCTTCGATATACATGAATTAATGGTATTGATTTCATCAACTGCTTTCTCAACCAACTGAATTTGTTCAATCACTTCTAATGTACTGTTGCGGCTTAACTCGCTGCTCTTCTGAACCTGAGACATTTGTCCGGTAATTTGATCTGATGAGTTGGAAAACTGAATAAGAAACTGATCAATTTCAATCGTGCTGCTGCGGGTTTTCGACGCCAGTGCCCGAACTTCTTCAGCAACCACAGCAAACCCTTTTCCGGATTCACCGGCTCGTGCGGCCTCAATCGAAGCATTTAACGCGAGTAGATCCGTTTGATCGGCTATTTTCTGAATGGAACTCAGAATGGAACTGATTCCCTGCGAGACCGTTTCCATCACATCAATTGATGAAGATATTTTTTGGGTGTTCTCATCTAAGGCGATGACCATATTCTCAGCCACAACGCCTTTATCTGCGGCATGACTGACCTGATGGCTGACTTGTTCAGCGAGTGCCATTGCCTGACGGGTTTGTTGCTGTATATCCAGTGATGACTGTCGAATATCACTGATAGCTTGCGACAAGTTTTCACTTTGCTTGTTATAACTCGCGACCGAGGCAATATTTCGTCCGACCTGCACATCAAGCGCGGCTCTGGCTTCATTCAACGCCTGATTTGACCCTGAGATGTTTTTAAATAGAGCCTGTAAATTATCGATAAAACAATTGACAGAATTCGAGATATCACCAATTTCATCTTGACGGTTCAGATTAATTCTTTGGGTCAGGTCTGCATCACTGCCAGACAGGTTTTCCACTAATTTCTTTAATTTTGATAACGGGTTTAACTGAACATTAAGAATAATCAGACTTATCGCCAGCATCATAAATGCACACAGTGACAGATACTTCGTAATATCCTGATTGATCTTATCGATGATTTGATTGACATAGCCATAGTCAATATACGAGCGTAAATACCAATGTGAACCCGCAACGGTAATTGTATCCACTTGGGTGAGTGCTAAGTTTGACTTTCCGGTTGAATAAATAGAATTCTCCTGTTCATCCAACAACTCAAAATAAACACCGGGCACGCTATACCGTTCAATTAATTCACCAATCAGTCCCAGATTGATCGTGAAAAAATCGACGACGCCATTTTTCTTCTTCGAGATGATCACTTTTGCCTGACCACTGTCAGAGAAAACTTGCGTGATTTTAATACCATCGGCGTGGTCACGAGCCAGATCGATATAGTATTGAGACTGTGCTTTATCCAAACTGCCTTTATCACTCAATGCAGTTTTATTAATCAGCTTAACAACTTGTTCATAGCCGAGCTTTTGCTTCGTATCCCGAATACCAATGATTCCGAAATCAAGGCTTTCAATCACCGATATTTCCCGTTCGATCGACTGCCTGATTTCGCTGCTAATCAAACTGACATTACTCACCATACGACTGTCGTAACTTTGATTAATATAGTCACCAATCACAGATTTAACGCTAAAATAAGCCGTGATGATGGTCATCATTAATGACACCCCAAATAAGGTAATGATCTTATTTTTTAACGACAGAGATTTCATAGGTCAGTCCAAATCAAAATGCTGAAAAAGTGCAATACAGACATATTCGCCATCCCTTCCGGCTGAATATAAATTGCCTCAAAAACCAATAAAAATTTTTCGATGTATCGGCCAGTGTGGCACCACACTGGCCTAACCGTCGGATTAACCCACGCTCATTACCACCAAGCTTCGATTTGCACACCGTAGTTAAACGTGTTGTTGCGCTTGTTGTTGTCAAATGAATGACCTTCATTGTCTTTCAGGTAAGTCACGAAGAAGCGGATTTCCGGACGAGCGAAGAAAGATTCACCGGCAGAAATTGCATGAGCAAGAGTGAATTTTGTGCCGCTAAACTGATCTTCACTGCCGGAGTCTTTGGTTTTGTCTTGGTCAAAATAGCCGACCTCTAACATGGTTTTGTTGTACGGCGACCAGATATAAGTCGGACGGGCAACAAATGAGACCATGGTTTCCTTATCCAGCCCGTCGCCATGATCTTTGGCATTGCCGTAAGTGAAAACATGATTGATCACGACGTTGTCGCTTAAGTTCAAATCACCGGTACTGATCAAACGGAAACCTTTGGCATGACTAACATCACCACTCCAGATGTCATACCATCCCCCGCCTTGCGAGATCGCATTTTGTGCCAGCCCTTTGTCCATGTATTGAAGGACAAATTTGTTATAACCCAATGAAAATTTCTGGCTCAGCTCTGCAGTTAACATCAAACCGTTATCGAAATTTTTAGCCAAATCTTCTTGTTTATCGGTTGGATTAACGATTGCATAATCGACACCGAACTCCGTCCACGCGCCTTCCCACGGGCTGAATCCCGCATAACGTAAGTCTAAGAAATATGTATTGAGATCACCGTGGCTGGTTTTCTTACCGCTTCCGTCCCACGTCGCTAATTCGTTGTCGGCCCGGATCACTGCCGCTGACATGGCACCGGTATTGAACTTGATGTTTTCGATCCCTGCGCCGTAACCGGATACATTCCAGTATTTGGTATCGATAATATGAATATCATGGCGCTGATAAAAACGTTTACCGGCCCAGATCACCGCATCCGGCAGAGACGGAATATAGCCCTTCGCCTGAATATTTAACTGTTTAATCCCAAAGTTGGCGCTGTCATCTTTACTATTTTCAGATTCAAGATTCCCGTTGGATGACATTTCAATCATGCTTTGAAAATACATCGAACGGCCGTCGGCATTAAATAATTCCTGACCTAAACCAATTTCGGAATATGTATCAAATTCATTGCCCAGACGACCTAATTTAGTTTTATTAAATTCATCCCCGCCTTTGGTGCCGCCCCCGTCGGAACTGGCGCCTAAGCCAGCCCGGACATAACCATTGAAATCGACCGCAAAAGCTTGAGTGGCAGATAAAGCGCCTAAAATTGCGACTGTCAATATTGTTTTTTTCATCTTTATTTCCTTTTGTATTATTGTGCGTTATTGGCTGGGTCAATATCGCCGTGACATAAATTCAGGCAATAGTGACCCGTGAGATGAATGTCATCTCATTTTTTTAATTTCATCATTCATCGCCGCCTAAATAATTAGGCGGCAGGATTATGGATATCGGTTTCGTTATTTTTGACTGCTGATGACAATCACCTGATAAGGTTGAATCATCATATTCTCCTCAACGGCATCGCCTGTATTTTCATTGACCCATGTGCCGGGCGGAACGGTTACATCTCGCGGCTCATTCATAAAGTTCATAATAAATAAGTAGCGAGACTGTTGATCTTCACGGGTGGTCACGGACACGCCATCAGGTACATGCGCCATCGGTTTATGAAGGCCGTGCAAATCCGCCAGCGCGGAATAAAATAACGTATTGAATTCAGTCCCGGTGCGGGCTGCAATGTAGTAAGCACACCCCTGACCGAGATGGTTCTTGGTGATGACCGGACACCCGTCAAAGAGGTCTTCGCGGTAATAAGCCAGTGCCTGAGCCGTCTCTAAATGAATATGTTCCATTAAGTGTTTGGCTTTAAATTCACCACCGAAGCCAAGACCGGCATTCGTATCCACGTCAAACCGTACCCGCTCATGGTCATAGAGTGAGTCAATCTCTTCTGCCCAAATCCCCAAAGTACGGCGTAACGGGCTGCCTTCCCCACCGGGAAAACCACCTAAGAAGCACAGGTCATTGTGATCAACAATGCCACTCCAATACGTTGCGACCAGCGTCCCGCCCTGCGCAACAAACGCTTCCAGACGCTCTGCGACATTCGGTTTCAACAGGTACAGCATCGGCGCAACAATGACTTTGTAAGGTGTAAAATCACAAAGCTGCTCGATAATGTCGCAGCTAATCCCTTGCTGCCAGAAGCCACGGTAGTGATCACATACGGTTTGCTCATAATGCATGCCCTCGTTGCGAGGCCCGGACGCATCATCGATAGCCCACCGGTTTTCCCAGTCAAAAATAATCGCGACTTCAGCTGGCGTCCCCGAGCCTGCCACAGCATTGATCTGTTGCAGATACTCGCCGACGGCGGTCACTTCCCGGCCGGTACGGGTATTGGCATGACCGACATGATCGATGACGGCACCATGAAATTTCTCGACCGATCCGCGGCTTTTACGCCACTGGAAATATTGGACAGAATCCGAGCCATGAGCCACCGCCTGTAAAGAAGAAAGCAGATGCACACCGTCTTTTTTCAGCTTGGTGATCGGCTGCCAGTTGGTCTGGCTCGGAGTTGATTCCATCAGTAAAAACGGCTGGTTTTTCAGCGTGCGCATCAAATCATGATACATGCCGGTATAACAGGCGAGCGCCACTTCATCACTGTCCCGATGCCACAGCGGATAACTGTCCCAAGACACCACATCAATGGATTTTGCCAGTTCCCAATAGTTGTAGTCGTAGAAATACTCCATCAGGTTTGCCGTAGTCGGCAGATCAGGATTGATCGATTTTAACGGAGCAATCTCATGCGCACAGAAGTTGGCGGCCCGATCGGTACAGAAACGTTTCCAATCCAGCTTCAGCGCGTGAATTGAGTTCTCCCCGATCGGCGATGGTGACTCAATTTGTTCCCAGCGAGTATAGGTGTGACTCCAGAAGGTACTCCACCACAGCTGATTGAGCCGCTCCAGAGAACCATATTTATTTTTCAGCCATTCCCGAAACTCAGCCTGACAATAGTGACAGTGACAATCCCCCCCATATTCATTGGAAACGTGCCAGCCGATCACCGCCGGGTGTTGGCTGTAACGCTCTGCCAGTTTGGTGTTGATGATGGTCACCTTCTCCCGATAGTTCGGGGAGCTGTAACAATGATTATGTCGTTCGCCATGCAATTGTCTGACCCGGGCACTGTTGACTCGCAGCACATCCGGGTATCGCTCAGACAACCACGCCGGGCGAGCGCCGCTCGGGGTTGCCAGAAAGACCGAGATCCCATGATTTGCCAAGTTATCCAGCACCTTGTCCAGCCATTCAAACTGAAACTCACCTTCCACCGGTTCAAGGGTAGACCAGCTGAATATCCCGACAGACATCACGTTGCATCGAGTCTGCTTCATCAGTTCAATATCTTTGGCAAGAATATCCGGCCGATCTAACCATTGTTCAGGGTTGTAATCTGCGCCGTGAAGTAAGCCTTTTATCTTGGGAATAATCTGTTTTTTATAATTCATTATTGACCTTTAAATACTTTCAATGACGGTAAGGCATTGCCTTCGAAATCAAACAACGCTTGGTTTTCCCACGAGTTCCCCATGTCCCCTTTATCGCCGCTATAGTGCATGCCGGCACGGGTTGACCAAGTCGCCCCCTTCACCGGTAACCATGCCGGCTCCCAGTAATAGAGTCCTAAACCTTGGTGATCAGGCAGTTCATTCAGCAGAGTCATGATGTCAGTCAGATATTGCGCCTGACCGTTGACTGAAACGCTGTACCCTTCAATCGGGCCCGCCCCGGCATAGCTGTTACTGAGTGAATCTCCATTTTTCGTGGTAAACGGAAACGCGGTTTCCACCAAGACGATCGGCTTGTGATAACGACTGATCACATCATTCATATTGGCTTTGACTTTGGCGATGGGGCCGTGCCACCACGGGTAGTAAGACATGCCAATCACATCAAAATCGACACCGCGCTTGGTGATTTCATCAAACCACCAGCGGAACAGGCCGTTATCTCCCGCTTCAGCGAGGTGCAGCATGATTTTGATATCTTGACCACTGTCATTGTCATGCACCGCCTGAATGCCGGATTTTAAGAGGCGTGACAGGCGGTCGAATTCTTTGCCATCCTGTCCCCAGCTTTTTCCGTCGGGCCATAGCATCCCGCTGTTTAACTCGTTCCCGATCTGCACCATGTCTGGCACAACGCCAGCCGCATGCAGGGTTTTCATCACCGATGCGGTATAGTCGTAGACTTTCTGATTGAGGTTCTCAAATGTCAGTTGCTGCCACGCTTTTGGTTTTTGTTGCTTCTTCGGATCTGCCCAAAAATCGCTGTAATGGATATCAAGCAGGAATGACATGCCGTTTTGCTGTGCGCGTTGACCAAGTTCAATAGCCCGCGCCAGAGTATTATTGCCGCCACCAAATACCTCGCCACTGGCGGACATCGGATCGACCCACAAACGGGCACGGATCGAATTCACCCCATTCTCTTTTAATATGTGGAGCAGATCTTGGGCATGACCATCCTGATAATATTTGCCGCCTAACTGTTCTATTTCCGGCAGCATGGAAATATCCATTCCCCGGATGAAATCGGCTCTGAGTTGCGGCGAAGGCATCGCCACATCTCCCGCCCCGGTCTGGTTCTCTGCATGACCATGAGCCGATGAATTAACGGATTGACAGCCAGCCAGAGCCACTGCCGCACTCAGCAGTGCAACTTTAAATTTTCGGTTCATCTCTTTCTCTCGTATTAGCCTTTGGTACTGCCGGCGGTTAAGCCAGATACAAAGTATTTTTGTAAGGACAGATAAAGCAGCGCGACCGGGATTGAAATCAGCACCGCACCTGCTGCATAGGTGGTATAACTTGCGCCCATTTTTTCCACGACCAAATTATATAAACCAATCGGCAAGGTATAATTTTCAGGCGTTCTTAAAATCGTTGTCGCGAGAATAAAATCGCCCAGTGGCCCGGTGAAAGAAAACAAGGCGACGACGGCAATAATTGGTTTGGAAATCGGCAATATAATTTCCAGAAAAATACGGATATGACTGGCACCATCCATTTTGGCCGATTCATCCAAATCTTTCGGTATAGCGTCCAGATAGCCTTTCATTAAATAAGTGTTCATCGGAATCATGCCCCCGACATACACCAGCACCAGTGCCAGGTGGCTGTTAATCAGACCCAGCATCTGTGCCAGCACAAAGATCGCAATGAGCGCTGAAAATTGCGGGATCATTTGCAACAGCAGGAACAGCATCAGCCCATTTTTTCTGCCCTTAAAACGAAATCGTGAGAAGGCATATGAGGTACATGACACGCAGATCAACGTCAGTACCATGGTCAGAAAGCTGATTTTCAGGCTATTCCAGAACCAAGTCAGATAGGCGACTTTGTCATTGGCAAACAAGGTGGCATAGTGACTCCAGGTTGGTTTATCCGGGAAAATCGACTCCCCCATGATACTGTTGCCCGGATAGAACGATGCCCCTACGGTCCAGACTAATGGGTAAATAATGATCACCGCGACCAACAGGATCAGGCCGTAACTCAAAGTCAGGCGAATGCGATTACTACGTTTAATACTCATCGTTTCATACTCATAGCTTGATACTTATTCATCATCGGGTTATCTCGCCTCTTCTTTGAATGACTTGGTCATCCGGAATTGCCAGAGCGCAATGCCCACCACGAAAATCGACAGTAATAAGGTGATTGCCGAGGCCACGCCGTATTGCGATGAAGACATCGTTAATTTATAAATCCATGACACTAAAATATCGGTTCCGCCAGCGTTACTGCCAATGACCGCCGGACCACCATTGTTAAACAGATAAATAATATTGAAGTTGTTAAAGTTAAACGTGTATTGGGTGATCAAAATCGGGGCAATGGAATACAACACCAACGGTAAGGTAATCGTCCTGAGCTGCTGGAATTTACTGGCACCATCCATCGTCGCCGCTTCATACAGATCACTTGGGATCGCCTGTAACACCCCGGTCGTCATCGCAAAAACAAACGGGAAACCGAGCCAGGTCTGAATCATAATCAACGCGACCTTGGTCCAGAACGGATCGGTCAGCCAAGCTTTCGGCTCAATCCCAAAGCTATTAAGAATCACGTTGTTAATCACCCCGAAACTGTCGTTAAACATCCCGGTAAAAATCAGGATGGTGACAAAACCGGGAACCGCCCAAGGCAGGATAAAGATGGTCCGGATCAGCGGCTTAAATTTGAGGTCTTTCTGATTGACCAGAATCGCCAGCAGCACGCCGACGGTACATTGCAATGTCGATGCAACAAGCGTCCAGACGACCGTCCACTGCAATACATCGAGAAACGTATTGCGCCACAGGTTAATTTGAAAAATGTTAAAGAAGTTCTTTAGTCCGACCCAGTCAACCAGTTTTGCCGGTGGCGAGTTGTATAAGTTGTAGTTGGTAAAGCCAATCGCAAAGCCGAAGATAATCGGAAACACCACCACAAAGACCAGCAAAATAAATCCCGGGCTGATCATCAGGTAAGGAAAGCCAGCATTGATCACATTGCGGTACTGAACACGTAATGAGTTCAGCGGACGACCTTGATCGGACAACTGACCGTTTTTGTACGCGTCATGAATACTCAGTGCATAAACCGCTAAACCGAATCCCACCACAAGCGCAGCAATAATCCCTTTAGCAAGTAAGAAAACAGAATTGTCTTCAGGTAGCTTTTCCCCCAGCGTGACCAGCCCCCACAGACCGTGAGAAATAAAATCACGAGTCACCGTATAAAAACTTGTGAGCAAGATGAAAAACATCATGCCTTTGACAAACTGTCGGTTATAGAACTGACCAAAGCCGGGAATGAATGCCAGTAAGGCGGCGGTCAACCGGTGGGATCGATAGCGTCCCTTGTCGTGCTTGAAATGTCCACTCATGTCAGGTATCACTGATAAACTCCGCTTCTGAATACATCTGGGGAAAACAGCTGGGAAAACGTCTGGCATCGACCAGCCCGGGGCAACAACAGAGACACCGGGCCAGCAACAACTTTTGCCAGAACCATCGGCATAAACTTATTGCCCCATCATGGCGTGATTGGCTTCGATTTGCATATGAATGCTTTCTACCGCGGCGTCGAGAGCACTTTTCGCATCTTGTTTATCGGTGGCAATCAATTGCAATGCACTGTTCGCCGGGCCCCAGACTTCATTCATTTCAGGAATGGAAGGCATCGACGTCGCGTGAAGGGATTGCATCGCAACCGCACTGGCACCCGGATCATTTTTAATCACAGGATCGTTAACCAGTTTTTTCACCGCCGGGACTTCACCTGTCAGTTCAAAGCGGCGCTTGGCATTCTCGTAATTATTAATGAAGGTAATAAATTCCTGTGCGAGAGGTTTATTTTTCGAGAAGGTGGAAATGCTATAACTCTTCACCCCCATAAATGATCCCATCGGTTGACCGGAGGGTAATTTTGGCAGTGGTGCAACACCGTAGTTAATGCCCGCTTCTTTATAGGGTTGCAGTGACCAAGGGCCCGTTTCAACAATTGCGGCTTTGCCCGAGGTAAAGAGTGAATCAATCGCATTCAGTCCGTTATTACCAATAATGCCGGTGGGAAATAATTTAGACGTATAGAACTTCTGAATATATTTCGCGCCTTCAATCGCTCCCGGAGTGTTCAGTAATATTTGATTGGGGTTGTAAGCACCGTCGGATTGTTTGCCAAAAACATCGCCGCCCATGCCATTTAAAATGCCATAGGCGTAGTAAAGTTCATCCCACTTAGCCAGCAAGCCATATTTATTTTCTGCACGGAACTTCTCCGATAATGCAAATATTTCATCCATCGTTTGAGGCAGCTCAGAAATCAGATCTTTGTTGTAAACCATAAATACGGTTTCAACAGATTTGGGTAAGCCGTAGAGAACACCTTTGTATGTCAAAGCATCAATCGAAGACTGACTGAATGTGTCGGTCACCGCTTTATCAATCTGAAGTGGTGCCAGTAAACCTTGGATGACTGCCCCGCCAATCTGATCATGAGGAATCAACACCACATCAGGACCAGTGCCTGCCGGGCCATCCATTCGCAGCGATTCGATCTGACCACCGTATGGCATTTCCAGCACTTTCACTTTGACATCATGCTGTTTTTCAAATTCGGCAACCGCCTGTTCATTACCAAAAGACTTTTGGATGTCTTCCCAGACTAATAAGGATTGTTGTGCCAGTACCATTGGCGAACACAATAGAGCTGTCACTGCAAACGCAGCTAATTTTTTACTAAATTTATTATTATTCATAAAATTTCACGCCTTTGTTTTTGGTAAAAAATAAAATTTATGGTGCAAATATGCCCCTTTATGTTATTTTTTCCATAGAAGTAATTCTTCAACGTGATATAAGTCACTTTAGCAATTGTTTATTGTGATAAAACAAGCAAGTAAAAATAAAATTTACTAAATAAAAGACGAATTAGATCACACACTTTTTATTTATTATCATTTATGAGGAACTGAAAATGTCTTCGATTCAACTATCCAATGTCGTAAAACGTTTTGACGATACCCAAACGATCCACAACGTGAACTTATCAATAGAAGAAGGAGAATTTGTGGTGTTTGTCGGGCCGTCGGGGTGCGGGAAATCGACACTTTTGCGCATGATTGCCGGTCTGGAAGAGATCAGTGACGGAGCGATATCGATAGCAGGCAATGTGGTCAACGACACACCGCCATCAGAACGCGGCGTCGCAATGGTATTCCAGTCTTATGCGCTCTACCCGCATATGACGGTTGCAGAAAACATGGGGTACTCGTTAAAAGTCAACAAAGTGCCCAAACAAGAGCTGGAGAAGAAAGTCCGTCTGGTCAGTAAAGCCCTGCAATTGGAACAACTGCTCGATCGCAAACCTGCTCAGCTTTCAGGCGGACAGCGTCAGCGTGTTGCCATCGGCCGGGCAATCGTCAGAGATCCGCAAGTCTTTTTGTTTGATGAGCCGCTCTCAAATCTTGATGCAGAATTGCGGGTAGATATGCGTCTGCATATTGCCAAATTACACCAAGAGCTTAAATCAACCATGATTTACGTGACCCACGATCAAGTCGAAGCCATGACACTGGCAGATAAAATTGTTGTGCTTCGTGACGGTAAAGTTGAGCAAGTCGGTTCTCCGATGGATCTGTACCATCATCCGGTCAACCGGTTTGTTGCCGGATTTATCGGCTCACCCAAAATGAACTTTCTCCCCTGCACCGTTGAAATGTGGGATGAAACCAGCTTAACCGTCAGTCTGGATGTCGGCCGTTCAATCACCTTGCCCATCAAAACTGCGCGGCTTGAGGCTGGTCAAAGACTGACCTTAGGAATTCGGCCAGAACACCTCTCGACCACTACGGATATCATAACGCTGACATTCCAGTGTGAAGTGATCGAACGACTCGGTGGCATGACCTACATTTTTGGTCAATGTGGTGGCGTGGATGATTTTAAATATCTTCATCATGGGGATACCCAAATACAGCCGGGTGAATCAGTTTCGTTATTTACATCACCTTCCCATTTACACATTTTTGACCCCGATGGAAATGTTATTCAATTTGATTCTGTACAATCAACGCATTAGATTTATTGACGCAAAAGAATGTATTCACAAAAAATGCATTCACGCCAAAGTGCGTTCGGTCTGTACTTTGGCAATACATATTTTGGCAACATCGAATGAGTCCGATAAAAATCATATAGGGTAATCTTTTGGCGACACTTAAAGACATTGCACAAAGAGCGAACATCTCAACGTCCACAATTTCGCGCTTTCTGAACGAAGATCCGACATTATCGGTCAGTGAGGATAAAAAGCGCGCGATTTTAGAGGCGGTTGAGTCGCTGGGCTATCAATCCCCGAAACGGAGTAAAAAACAGTTTGTTCATCATGAAATAACCAAAACCACTGAGCCGGTTGGTGAACAAAATGTGGTGATGTTGAATTTTTTAACGCCGACCCAAGAAATTGATGATCCGTATTTCACGTCGATTCGGGCCGGGATTCAAAATCGTTGTTTAGAAAAAGGTATCGATTTAAAAACACTGCATTTGGATCAAGTTGATACCAGTCTAAAACTGATCAAACATGCCCCGGCCCTGATTGCAGTCGGACATTTCTCTCAATCCGTTGTCGATACTTTATATCAGACGAACCCCGATATTATTTTTGTCGATTCTAATCCCTTGGGCAGTAAAACCGATGCTGTGTTAATTGATCGGCTCGCATTATCCAATGAAGTCATGCAGCATGTATTAAATAACCACTGCAAACGCCCTGCTTTTATCGGCAATAATGAGGAACGCCTGCATGTCTTTCGTAAAGTCACCAAAGAACACGGCCTATATCACGAGGCATTATGCAAAGTCAGTAAAGAATATTGCATCGAATCGGGATATCAGGCGATGAAAGAGATGCTCCAACGCGATGAGCTGCCGGATGTCGTTTACGCGGCAACCGATATGGTCGCCGTCGGGGTTTATCGCGCAATTTACGAGAGCGGATTAACCATTCCCGCAGATATACAAGTCATCGGAACCAATGATATTTCGTCCGCCCGACATATGAGCCCCAGCCTGACGACCATGAGACTGTTTCCCTTTGAAATGGGAGAAGTCGCTATCGATATGTTCCTTGAGAAAATGGCAGGCAGAAAGTATAAAAAGACCGTTTTATTTGGTCATGAATTTATCTGGCGGGACAGTTTTCAACGCAAATAAATAACGCAAATAAATACGGGTCGGTTTTTATTTGCAATCACACGATGGCGCATCGAATCGGTGCCATTCATTTGGGCAAGGATCTGCCTCACAATGCCCGAAGTAAATTTACTGTGACAATTCATTGAGAATCACAACCCGATAAAATACTTGATTCCGACATCCCGAATCTATTTATTAATCACATCCATTTTAAAATCCGTTGCTATTCTGTTTCTGACGTCATGACGTGACGATAACGTGAATCAATAACAACGGTGAAATGATGAATCATACTCTGAAAATACTCGCTATCTTCGGCTCAATCGTCGTATCGGGCTATTCTCACGCGCTGATTAAAGGCGCGGATATTAGCTGGATTACGCAAATGGAAGACAATGGCTACGAGTTCTACAACGATTGGGGCTATCGGCAAGATGTCCTGTCAATATTGCGCGACCATGGCATGAACGCTGTCCGTTTACGGGTGTGGGTCAACCCTCGCGATGGTTATTACAATTCACTGCAAGACGTCATCACCAAAGCCAAATGGGCGAAAGCCGCCAATATGGATGTGATGATTGATTTCCACTACAGCGATACGTGGGCAGATCCGGGCAATCAATGGAAGCCAGCGGCATGGGCGCAACTCAGTTTTGACGATTTAATGGCCCGGGTCTGGTCTTACACCCGTGACTCACTCAATACGCTCAAAGCGGCCGGTATTACCCCCAAGTGGATTCAGGTCGGAAATGAAACCAATAACGGTATGTTGTGGAATGACGGCATGGCATCAAGCAACATGCGCAATTATGCATGGTTGTTTAATAGCGGACGCAACGCTGCGAAAGAAGTCTTCCCGAATGCAAAAGTCATTGTTCACTTAGCGAACTGCCATGACAACGCCAATTTTCGCTGGATCCTGGATGGCTTACAGGCCAATAGTGCGTGGTGGGATGTGATTGGCGCATCATCTTACCCTAAAAATGCAACGGGCATGAGCTGGCAAGAAGCAAACCGCCGCTGTCTTAATAATCTGAATGATATGGTCAAGCGCTACGGGACCGAAGTGATGATCACTGAAATCGGGGTACCTTGGGATGATCCTGAATCAAAAACGATTGTTGCAGACATGATCCACAAAGTCCGGCAAGTCAATCAAAACAAAGGAATTGGGATTTTTTACTGGGAGCCACAGGCATATAATTGGCAAGGCTATACCTTGGGCGCATGGAATCCGGACACACGCCGCCCGACTCAGGCGCTGGATGCTTTTCTCGAATAACTCACACCCAATCACTGCCCTCGCCCCTCAATGATGAGGGGCGTCTTCAAAAATTCACTATCCGTCAAGATGAAGGCGTTAAACGCACGGATTGACGCCAGATTAAGGGTGCCGTGAACAGCAACTTCTCAGCACTTTGTTCCGCGCCTTCGGTTTTTTCCAACCGGTCGATGATGGCATTGGTCATTTCATCTAAAGGTTGGCCGAAGGTGGTCAGTTGATAACTTAACCAACCCGCCTGTTCAATATTATCAAAACCAATCACACAAAGATCTTCCGGTATATTGAGTTTAAATTCCTGTCGGGCTGCATCCATAAAGCCACATGCAATTAAATCGGTGACACAGAACACACCATCAGGACGCTGGCGCGAAGGCAGAATTTGTCGCGCGGTTTCAACGCCGGTCTGATAACTTGTCGGCCCGCAGCGGTAGACGGTACATTCGATATTACTCTCATCAGCTGCTGCGAAGAAAAGTTGTTCTCTTTTCAATAAACTGGGTGACTGGATTGTGGAAGAAATAACGGCAAGCCTTTGGCACCCTGCTTGCTTCAACATGTACAACGCATCATACATAGTATTGGCATAATCCAGAGAGATATGATCGGCACCCTCGAATTGTCCTTCACGGTTGACCAGAATGACGTGTTGGCCACTATTCACACAAGTTTCGACCAGAGACGCCTGCGGTGTTCCTGATAAGACGATAGTCGCTGAAGCCCGATAATTCAGCGTTTGCCGTAACGCTGCATCGGCATCAGCTTCACCACCTGAAGTATTAATCACCATCACAGCACGACTTGCTTGCTGCAGTTTTAGGGTTAAGGCATCCAGTAAACGAGCCTGATAAGGCGCATTGAGGTTAGCGCCGAGCAGACAAACCGGTCGGCTACGTTCATTGGACAGCCCCCGCGCCAGATGATTGACATGATAATTGAGCGTCTTCGCGGCTTCTAACACCTTATGCCGGGTATATTCCGATACACTGGCTCCCGGGGTAAAAGTGCGTGAAACCGCTGAGCGTGAAACGCCGGCTAAACGTGCCACTTCTGCTGCACTTGCTACAATTTTTTGTTTCGAATTACTCATAAAATTAATGTTGAATGACTCACAAAGTTGAATGCTATCGCGCTTGACCAAAGCCAGCCTGACGTAAAAGATGTTCCATTTTAATCACGCGGTGCGCAAGTTCGATGAGCATCGGTTTGGGTGTTTCGAACCATTCATCCGGATGCAATTGACGTTTATCACGAATATGAGCAATCGCTGAGTCTAATGTCGGGTATTTTTCTGGCCATTCTAAATGGAGAAAAATTGCGACAACGGTGACAGAACGGCTTCGGCCACCACGGCAGTGAACCAGAATATTCCCTTGTTCTCTCACTTTGTATGATGGTTTTTCCGGTATCCGCTGGCTTAAACACGAACGCATTAAGTGATATCCCGCGAGCAACATGGATTCGGGATTTCCCGGGCCGTCGATCAAGCCGATTTTATAATACCGAACCGGCCCCCAGCCAAATTGCGACAGGGATTCGGTATGCTGAGGATCAAGCTGTTCCACCCAGTCTATATCCAGATTCACCGCACAATTGAGGACCGTAGTAATGTTATGTTGGCGCAGCAGCTCGATGTCCGCAGCTCCGGTCGAGCCGCCGATATAAATATCGACATCCCATACAGGCATATGACGCTCGATCAGACTAATCGGCGGACGAGTATAATGAGGCAGGTTTGTGGTCATCATTGATTTCCCGATTTTAATAGCTAACGAGGGGGTTGAGTTCGATCTGAGTGGCTTCAGATAATGCCGGGGCGATGTAAGGCGTTGCGGCAAGGACAGCCCCTCCGTGAGCGATATCGGCGTGTTTTTTAGGAAAACAGCAAATCATGCCCCCCGCCTCTTCAACCATCAAGAGCCCGGCAAGGCAATCCCACGCATTCATATGGAGTTCGGCATAACCATCCGTGCGACCTTCGGCAACCCAAGCTAAGGCTAATGCACCGGAAGCGCCGCGCCGGATATTAACACCGGACGCCAGCAGCGCAGTATAAACATCCAGATAACGTTGCTGCGTCACTCGGTTTGACCAGCCCAGCTCAAATGAGGTGGCTTGTAATTCGGATGTTGTTGCCACACGCAGCGGCATACCATTTTTCTCCACATACACACCTTTCCGTGCAAGATAAAGCTCATCAGTGGCCGGATTAAATATCCCCCCCAACAAAGTCACGCCATCTTTCACGAATGCGAGTACCACACAAAAGTGCTCAATACCCCGGGCAAAGTTGGCCGTACCGTCAATCGGATCAATGATCCAAAGCTGGGAATTGTCTGCCTGCCCGCCAATTTCCTCCCCTAAAATACCATCATCCGGAAAAGCCGCTTTGAGTTTGTGGCGAATATACTGTTCAACCATCGTATCGGATTCGGTTAAAAAATCCTGAGCACCTTTCAGGGTATATTCCCCCGGGCGACGAGATTTGAAATGGGCAAGCGCAAGCGCCCCGGCTTGCTGTAATATTTCTTTCAGAGTTGTTTCTCTGGCGTCTAATGCTAATGCGTTCAAAAAATTCTGTCCGGTTAAACTGCGCAGGGTTTCTGCGCAGCAAGTGAGTTGGTCGTTCTGTATCCAGGTTCTCTAACTAGGTTCCCTATAAACTAGGGGCAGAGTCAATTAGCGTTGGTAATTGAGGCTCCACAAGTCCATCCAGTCCTGACGTTTTTGCCAGTCTGAATTTAGGCTCGTCATCTTATACATCATCAGTTGATCGCGGTATTGCTGAATACCGGATGCTTCTTCTGCCGGTAAAGCCACTTTCTGGTTCGTAGAGATTTTGCCATCAATACCCTGTAATTTAATGCCTTCAGCCGTCATCAGATAATGAATAAATAGTTTAGCAGCGTTCGGGCTATTGGTTTTGGTGGTGATCACCCCCGGGGACGGATATAGCACACCGATAAATGGCTTCATTCCGGCACAAATGCCCAGTTTCATCCCGTTTTTATTTTCTCGGAATTTAGCGGTACTGATCAGTCCGACAAAGCTGTCTTTGACATCAGGCGCACCGATTGCCTGCGCGGCATCGCCGTCGGATTTGGTGAGTAACGGGCCATTCTGGGCCAGACGTTTGACAAATTCGGCCGTGGCAGAGCCTTCCTCCGTTTTGAGGGGATGACCATAAAGATCCTGATACGCTTTGGCCATTTGATCATCATAGTGGGTCGCCATTTGATTAAAAGTATCGGCATAAAGTGGCTTAATCAGCGGATCCTGCATTGCGATTTTATGACGCCATTTCGGTTCAGTCAGTTGCCAGATATTGGTGAGCGGACAAGTTTGGTACTGTGCGGTGTTATAGGCCCAAACATTGGATGCAAGCACGACCGTCAATGGATTTTGATAATCGGTAGCGATATCTTGTTTCATATCATCGGGTACCCAGCTGAAAACATAACCTTTATCTAAGAGCTGAACTTGGGTCGCCGGTGCATCTTCGATGAGTGCAACATCCGCTTTAACATTATTGGCCTGCGCTTCGCGACTGATGATCTCGATAATATTCGGTGCTTTCGCTTTGATCCCAACCGCCTTAACGCCGTATTTAGCAGTGAAATCTTTTGTTTGCTGAACAATTTTACCGGTCGGAGCATACACCGTAATCGCTTCTTCTTGTTGCGCAGCAGCAACTAATGCATTCAAATCAAATGATTCATTGGCGTGTGTCGCGAATGATAGCCCTGCAGTCACAATCGACAGCGCAAGCAAGTTATATTTCATCTTCATCTCCATTTCCTTCATGGGAATTGTCAATCACTGTGTTTCAGGTTGAGTTAAGCTAAATGAGCACAAGCATTTGTCACGTCAGGCCAGATAGAATTGATGCGAAATGGTAAGAGCTCGACCCGTTCGCCATGCGGTGTAAAAAAGTGCAGAGCTTCATCGGGCAGTTCACAATAGAGCATGTCTCCGGCTTGATAGGTCGGTCGTAACTGGGTTGAATGAAAGAGTCGGTCTTGCCCGCTCACCAGTTCAATCACCCAACTGCCACCTGTCGGCATGATGGATTCAACCACCATTTCAGCACTGTTCATCACTGAACTTTGGTGTAGTACCAACGCTTCGGGACGAATACCACAGTGTGCAACTTTATCGATATCGGGATAACGGCGGGCAATTTCACGTTTGATATCACTTTTGCTATTGGCGCTATCGGTAAAATCGATCATGTTCAGTTTCGGTGTCCCGATAAATTCAGCAACAAAACGGTTGGCGGGTGTAGCATAGATATCGTCCGGGGTACCAACCTGCTGGAGTTCTCCGTTACTCATCACGGCAATGGTGGTTGCCAGTGTCATGGCTTCCCATTGATCGTGGCTGACAAATACAATCGTTGTGCCGAAGGTTTGATGAATTCGACGGAGTTCCGCACGCATTTCCAGACGCAGTGCCGCATCTAAGTTCGACAATGGTTCATCCAGCAGAAGTACACTGGGATTCACGACCAGCATGCGGGCCAGCGCGACGCGCTGTTGCTGGCCGCCGGATAGCTGTGCAGGGTAACGCTTGGCATAACCGGCAATTCTCAGCTTTTCCATCACATCCTGACAGCGTTGTAATCGTTCATCTTTGGCGATTTTTTGCAGTTTCAGACCGAAGGCGACATTCTCTTCTACCGTCATATGGGGCCATAAGGCGTAGCTCTGAAAAACTAACCCGATACCGCGTTTTTCCGGTGGAACAAAACAGCCATGTTCGACGGAATCCATCAGTTGATCATTAATTGAAAGAGAGCCGCCGGTTGTATGCTCTATCCCGGCGATCATCCGTAAGATAGTGGTCTTTCCACAACCAGAAGGACCGAGCAAACACATGAATTCACCTTCTTTGACGGTTAAATCCAACCCTTTTACCGCTGCGCTTTTGGCGCCCGGATAAGTTTTCTGTAATTGAGATAAAGTGATGGTTGGCATATTAACTCTCCAATCCTTGTGCCAGTCCGGTGCCTGAAATACGTTGAATGAGTACCGTGCCTCCCCAGGCAACCAGCGCAATCATCAGTACCACAGCATTCGCGGCTTGGTCATAGTTATAGTCAATCAGACGTAGTGAATAGGTTGTTAAGACGTCGGTCGCGGGAATCGCGAGAATAATAAACAGGCTGACCCCTTTAATTCCGGAAATAAAAGGTAATAAGATTCCCGTGGCCAAAGGTGCAGCCTGAATCGGCACGATAATGCGCATTAGGCGGGTCCACCAGTTGGCCCCCGCGATTCGGGCGGCTTCTTCGGGCTCTTTACCGAGTTGCGTCATCGCAGCGATGCCGGAACGACTGGCGAATGGCATTTGTTCAGCAATCAGCGCAATAATCAGTAAAACCGGTAAGCCATAAAGCGCAGGAATGGGCCCGTGTGAAACGGCAAACAGAGAAAGAAACGCAGCAGCAAAGGCAATACCGGGAACTAAGTACGGCATAAATGTGACTTGTTTGAGAAACTGTCCGACCCAAGGAATCGTACAGCGTATAACCGCATAACCGACCAATAGTCCTAACACACCTGAAATAAGGGAGGCACTTCCGACGATCATGACGGTATTCCAGACGGCATCCCAGAACTCCCGCGTAAACAGAATGCCACTATGCAGGGCTAAGGTATCGAGGTTTTCACCAATCCAATAGTCAAAGGTAAAATTCTCCGGATTAAAGCGCCCCGGCAGAATCATAATCGTAGAAAGGAATAAAGTAATCAGCGGGATTGCAACCCCAATCATCACAAACAGGCTTGCCAGTCCGGTTGCCGGTACACGCATAATCCCGAGCCGGTTGGTTCGTTCCATTTGCCCTTTCACACCGACGGTAATAAAGCGGCGGGCTTCTTTCATCATGCGCATATCAATGATCAGTGTGACGATACCAATCAACATGATTACCAGCGCGACCACAGCAGCTACGCCACTTTGCCGGGAATCTAAGGCACGATACAGGCTGGTCGACAGCGTATTAAAATTGACAGGCAAACCAAGGATATAAGGAATCGCAAACTCACCAATACAATCGGCGAAAATCAGTAATGCCGCAGAAAGCAGAGCCGGACGAATCAAAGGGAGGATAATTTTTAGAGTAATCGTCTTACGTTTAGCCCCCAGAATGCGTGCGCAATCCTCTAATTGAGAGTCAAAACGGCGCAGTGCATTACCGACAATCAAAATAACCAACGGCACATAGTGAATCACCAGAATCACAACCATCGGGAAAAAGCCATAGGCGATCCAGTCCGGCATCGTGACACCCATGGCTTCGAGCCATCCGGGCTGACCGCCAATGGTGCGATTTTTGAAAATGGTTGTCCACGCCAAGGCGAAAGTCCATGAAGGCAACATAAATGGCACAATCAAGGCCGTCGCAAACCATTTCCTGCCGAACATATCGGTACGGTTAACCAACCACGCCAGCGCCACACCCAGTAACAAAGCGAAAAATACGGTCAGTGCGGCGACACTGAGCGTGTGCTGCAACGGTTGCCACAATAAGAGTTGTGACATCCGAGAAGTCAGTGCCCGACTCAGGTAATAACTTGTCGTTGCACCTTCTGTTTGATGGGTACGTATTTCATCCCCGGACTGAACAACGAATGCGTCAGTTGCAATGGACAGCACCGGAGCAACAATTAAATAAGCGAAAAACATCAATAGCAATAACGCTAACAGGTTCGCCGGCTCTTGCTTAGCAACCGCAAAACGATGTTTTGCTTTGTGTAATGCACTTGTTTGCATTGGCGCAGAACAAGTTGGTAATCCAGACACAATGCGCTCCTTCTGAGGTGTTGATGCTGATTACCTTAAAAGAGTCAGATGACAGAAATATGAATGCATTGCACATACGTGCAATGCATTTAAATCAGGAATGAAGCTGCCACAAACCAAGTGACTTGCCGGTCAGATGTTAGCGCGGATTGTGATATCAAAGAGTTTGTCGGCTTTCTGGAAACTGGAAGTATGTGCATAATGAAGTCGATGCGGCTTCGATGCTTTACAGCATGTGGCGTCTCTCAGATCCAACCTTTGATAAAGAATTGTTTGAGTAAGCGTGTGTTAAGCACGACGTTTAGCGAGGAGTAGGTTCACTTTCCCTTTTGCTGTTTTACCAATGGCTTGCATAAGCTGAAAGCTTGGCTTGACGATTCCCGATTGCTCTAAGTCCTCTACCATTTGAAGCCAAAGTTTGGCTGTCATCTGTGCATCAGCTAATGCCCGGTGAAATACACCGTCATTGTCGATATTTTTGTAGCGAACAAGCGCACCGAGTTTGTGTGACGGTGCATCTTGAATCAGTCGCCTTGCCACCAGTAAAGAGCAGGCAAACTCGCCTGAATAACCACGGTTGATTCTCTCAAGCTCTGCGTCTAAAAATCGTTTATCGAACGAAGCGTTGTGAGCAATCAGGTTCTCACCGGTAATGAACTCACTAAACGATGCCATCACTTCATCACAGCTTGGTGCTGTACGTAACATGTGATTGGTGATGCCAGTATAGCTTTCAATAAATGAGCTCACCCTGAAGCCCGGATTCATCAATTGCTGAAAACTATCGACAACCTCACCATCGACGAGTTTAACCGCACCAATCTCGATTGCGCGGTCACCAAGATGAGGAGAGAGGCCAGTGGTTTCAAAGTCAAGTACGACCACGGAATTTGCTTGAGGCATGCCGTTTTCCAGCTAAATAATCATGTGCAAGAGTATCATCGAAAGTGGTAGAAAAAGAAAGGCGATAGCTGCCGCTGAAATGATGCGGCTTCAGCTCAACATCCACTTTGAAGGCCGAATCATCCCATATCTGGATTTATAACAATGACCGTAACACAGAATAATGAACAGTCTCGATAATCATCGGCTGATTATTTTTAGAACTCACACCCAAAATCTCATACTTTTTTCATACTTTTATTTTCCCAAAAACAGATAACCTACCCTCTGCACTGGCAAAATCCGGTGCCGGGCGTAGGAACCCGCATTTCCCCACAAGGCATGATAAATGTCAGTTTATACTGGTATTTTTCTATGTTACGCTTTAGCTCGCCTAATTATGGTGGGCTGGGCAAGGCAGCTTCGGCTGGCTGCTAACCTTGTGGAGCGGTATTCCTACACCTTGTTCCAGTTCACCACCCGAAACGTAGGAATTTCGTGTGGTGTTCATATCTCAACAACCACAAGGAGTTCCACTATGTACGAAACCATCCCTTACAATCCCGAGTTCGCCCAAAAAGCCCGCGAATACTTGCGTCAGTTAGAAGAAATATTCGAAGCCGAACAGCGGCACAACAGTCAAGAGCTACGCAACGTACTGCTGTATCTGAATAATCTGATTACCACTCATTATGTGCGCTACCATCAAGAGATTGACGGGGAGGATTTGGTGTAGTTAATGGGTTTATTTGGATTTCGAGCCGCGGTTGCGGCTCGTTTTGAAATATAAGATGTAACTAGTCGGCTATGTCCCTGACCGGGGTGATACCGCCACCCCGGATATTCATCTCAAGGGGAAGTCGCTACGCGAGGCCGGGCACCGTCAACATCATTGCGGACTGAATTGTGCTTGTCCCCGATATCAGTTGATATGAATGAAAACAGCCGGGACTACTTTTAGCCCGGCTGTTTTTTTGAGGATGGCTGAATGTCTGAATCAGATTAGCATGTTTATTAATTATTAATATGCTGGTGATAAGCGTTTTCCTACTTTGAAATCATCCAAATCAATTTCAAACTGCCAGTCTTGAAAATTGTTGACAATAGAATCATAAGATCCAATAACAGATATGTTACTCTTAGCTGCTGGGTTTTCAGATAGGTACTGATAATAAATATCTTCATCTGAATTGGCTATTTCCCCTAATATTTCACCTTGAATGGAAAATACTGTAGCTTGAACATTTTCCTTTCCTCCATATTCCATACTGACAATCATATCATAATGTGGACTATATGCAGCACAGCCTAAATTTTCATATCTAATATAGAAATATTCACCGTCAATTAACCAACGACTCCAATCAAAATTTTCAGAGTTTTCAACAATCATTTTATCTTCACCGTATCCTCTACTCTTAAGTATTTCATTTTTAAGCTGACATCTCTTGGTAACAGAAGTTGGAGTTGACTTCCTCCACCCGGGATATATCTCTTCTTACCATCTGAAAGAACCTCGACTTGAGGGCCAACAGGACCTTCGAGAACTTCAAAAGGTTTATCAACTTTATATGTAACGACCCGATCAACACCTTGAGGTTTCCATGACCGCTTAACTGCAAGTTCATTCCAGACATAATTAGAGTTTGGAATAGTATCTATTGTACCAAAACCTCCAGGACTCGTTACTGGTTGTATAGGGGCGACAGCCATATTAAATGTTTCCCCTGGTTGAATTGTTCTTTGTGCTGGAGTATATCCATAAGGCCAAGGCGACTCGTTCTGAATCAAATCCTGATATGCTTTCGACGCTTCAGCCCTAGTTTTAAATTGGCCTGCATGATCTTTCTGAAATTCATTCCATGCGTTATGATAAAGCCCTTTCGATGTCTTAGCATGCTGAGCTACGCCAAGCTTACAAAGCCCTTGACATGCCTTCATCATCAACCCTAGCGGATCCACCCACCCCGTCGGATTTTTCACATACTGGTAGTTGTTTAAACCACCCGCAAGCCCAATCGGATCGGGGGTGATAAAGCGCCCGGTGCCCGGGCTATAGTAACGATGACGGTTGTAATGTAAACCCGTTTCTGCATCATAATACTGCCCCTGAAAACGTAGCGGGCTGACGATTTGTGCCTTGCGCTGATAAGCGACATTGCCGTAACTGTGGTAATCCACCGACCATGCCACGGCACCGGTAGCATCGGTAATTTCCAGCGGCGTACCAATCTGGTCAAGGTGATAGAAATAAGGTGTGGCGTTGTCTGCTCCTTCACCGGTCACCAGTGCCAGCGGTTTAAAGCTGCCGTACTCGTACAGATAGGTCTGGTAGTGGCGCTCACCCGACTCTGCCAGCAGTTTATCTCCCTGCCACAGAAATTCAGTTTGCCGGGTTTGCCCGGTTTTGTCGGTAACCGCTTTATGAATCCGTCTGCCGAACGCATCATATCGATATTCAGCGCTGCTGCCGTCAGGCTTTTCAACTCTGATAAGCCGGTGCTGGCAGTCATATGCATAGGTTGTGACCAGAGACTGCTGGGTGCCCCGCGCTTCCTGTATCAGGTTACCGAACTCATCATACTGAAAATGACTGGTCAACGCGCCCTGTGTCCGGCGGGTTTCCAGACCGCTCACCTGATATTGGTGTTGCGTCAGGCAATGCCCGTTCAGGCTGACCTGCTGCAGCCGCCCGTGCTGAAATTGATAATCAAGACTGGTTCATCCCCGTGTGTACGGGGAACACGCTGGATTCATTCGAGCGATAGAGATACCAGTCGGTTCATCCCCGTGTGTACGGGGAACACTCCAAATATAGATTATTGATCAATAAAAAGAAATTTCATCATTAACAATCTACCAACATTTTAAAGAACAAAAATCATCTTTCCAAAGTGCTGCAACTGAATTGAATTCTATCAATTTCAGACAATCATCGGCTGATTATTTTTAGAACCCACACCCAAAATCTCATACTTTTTTCATACTTTTATTTTCCCAAAAACAGATAACCTACCCTCTGCACTGGCAAAATCCGGTGCCGGGCGTAGGAACCCGTAACAACTCACAGCATATGGATTGCCAACATCATTTGGGTTTTCGAGCCGCGGTTGCGGCTCGTTTTGGAATATAAGGTGTAACTCGGCTACGTCTCTGACCAAGGCGATACTGCCACCCCGGATATTCATCTCAAGGGTAAGTGGCTGCGGGAAACGTGACACAGAATAATGAACAATCTCCCGAGAGCAGCTTCAGTGATTTGCTTAATCAGCGGCGTGAGCAGGCCATCTTTGCCGTTCAGTCCTTGTCCAGATTGGAGAGCTTTGGCAAAGGCCTGAATATCGGAGACTGTTCATTATTCTGTGTCACGCCCATTTTTATAAATCCAGGTATGGGGTGAGTCGACCTTCAAAGTGGATACTGAGCTGAGACAGCGTCAGGTTCCAGTTTTGCACCGGATGCGTCCATTTTTCACTGGCTTTCAACATACCTGCATACAATAGCTTGAGCAAGCTGGTTTCATTGGCGAAGCCACCTTTGGTCTTGGTCAGCTTGCGGAACTGCCGATGTACCGCCTCAACCGCATTGGTGGTGTAAATAGCTCTGCGAACCTGCTCGGGATATTTGAAATATACCGATAGGTTCTCCCATTTATTGCGCCATGACTGAATCACCAACGGATATTGTTGCCCCCATTTGATTTCCAGCTCATCAAGTTCGTGCTCGGCAGCCTTGAGCGTCGCAGCTTTATAGACGCACTTTAAATCTGCCATAAAAGCTTTCTGATTTTTGCTGGCGACATATTTCATCGAGTTGCGGATTTGATGGATAACACAGAGCTGAACTTCGGTTTGCGGATAAATGGTTTCAATCGCTTCTGGGAATCCTTTGAGACCATCGACACAGGAAATACAGATATCTTTGACACCGCGATTTTGTAAGTCGGTCAGGACACTGAGCCAGTAATGCGCGCCTTCGGCATCAGAGAGATAAATGCCCAGCAGCTCTTTTTTTCCTTCGATATTGAGTGCAAGGATGGTGTAAATAGCTTTGGAAACAAAGCGGCCGTTTTCCTTGATTTTGTAGTGAACGGCATCGAGCCATACGACCGGATAGACGGGGTCTAAATCGCGCTCCTGCCATGCTCTGAGCTCAGGAATAAGACGGTCGGTGATGGCGTTAATCGTGCCATTGGAAACGCTGATACCATACATATCCAGCAGATATTCGCGGATATGTTGATAGCTGTTGCCAAGGGCAAACAAGGAAAGGACATTGCGTTCCATCTCATCGGTCAGCCGGGTCTGGTGCTTCTTGACAGTTTGCGGGTCAAAAGAGCCATTGCGGTCACGGGGAGTTTCGAGTTCAAATTCGCCGGATGAGGTTTTGATATTTTTCCGGGACTTACCATTTTTTCGATTATCGGGTTCATCAGCAAGGTGCTGGTCAATTTCAGCGCCGAGAGCAGCTTCAGTGATTTGCTTAATCAGCGGCGTGAGCAGGCCATCTTTGCCGTTCAGTCCTTGTCCAGATTGGAGAGCTTTGGCAAAGGCCTGAATATCGATTTCGAATTTATCGTCAGACATAAAGTGTCATTTCCTTTTTGGTTCAGTTTACAGAAATGACACAGAATTTTGAACACTACCGAATATCGATTTCGAATTTATCGTCAGACATAAAGTGTCATTTCCTTTTTGGTTCAGTTTACAGAAATGACACAGAATTTTGAACACTACCTCAGCTACAGCTACATCACTCGATCAGAGCGAAGACTACCGTCAACATCTGAGGCTGTATTTGTGAATCAGGTAGCGGTCTGTTTCTATTAACTTTCACAGCTCGTTTTAATGAGCATAAAAATCATTCATAGTTACCTTCGGATTCATCCAGAATATGAATCAGCTCATCTCTAGATATTCTGTTATCGTCATTAATCTTACCTTCCCAATCTTCTTCTGGGGATATTTCAACGATGTACAACTCTACACCAATCGAATCAAAATATTTAAGAATACTACGAATTTTCTTTGCAACTTGAGGGTAATCATTTAAGAACAATTCTGCTGTAAAAAAAACACCTTCATAACCATATCCCAATGTCTTTTTAGCTGCGACTAATGACATCCCTAAAGTTTTATGTAGAAATTTCGCAGCATCAATATTATCCAATGGTTGACTAACTGATATAGATATTTTAGACATTAAAATTCCTCTTTCACATTAACATTCAATGGTTTTCCACTTGTTTCATTTCTAAAGTTTCCACCATGCCAACGATATAAATGTTCATATCTTGTTGCGGGATACAGATTCACAGGATTATCCGCAAGATGAGGATAAGATAAAGCATTATATCGATGGTGTGCTTCCATTTTCTCACCCTCAAATTTAGGCCTTTTGCCATTCACTATAGCTTCTGTTTGAGCCTCATCCCAATTTCTGGTTCCCGGTTGACCATTTTTAAGTCTTTTCTTTTCTTCTCGCCAAAATCTATCAACACCACGATTACGTCTGGACGAAGATCATCGTCAATATCACCGCAGACTGTATTGTGCTCGTTCCCGATATCAGTTGATGAAAAAAAACAGCCGGGGCTATTTTTAGCCCGGCTGCTGTTTTGAGGATGTGGATTTATTCACTGGGTAGAATGTCCCTGTTAATTTACAACTGGGGAGGAAGACGAATATATCTTCCATACATTTTCTTCCGTGGGGAAAAAATATATATTTTCATCCTGTACCTTATATAAGTTAACAACAAAAAAGTCATTAGGACAAAAGGCATTCATATCAAATCCTTCATTACTTTCGAGAGAAAAACTATCAACTCGATTAAAATATATAGTAGCTTTAGAACCATCCTCTAGTTCCGCTGAAATTTCCAACGATCCCTTATTCGCATCATAGAAGACTTTCTCCATTGGCACAAAATCAAAGCACAACTCATCGAATACTATATCTAACTCTTTATCTTTCATAATAATGCCTTTCATTTCGCTCCCAAAGTTATATTTTGACCATCTCCAAGCTTTAGTTTTATCGTCACGCCACTCGTTTTAGTCGTCATTTTCCAAGCTTGAGCTTTAACTTCATCAGCAGTTGCCCACTCAACAGGTATACTATTCATACCCGATTCCTTAAATGCAGCTAACCGTCTATGATCCAGAGACCAAATATTTCCTTCTGTATCTTTCCACACTTTAATCGTAGTTAAATTTTCAGCCTTCAGGGCCCCACTCTTCAGAGCTTCAGCATTGCCAAGTACAGTATAATCACCCGTAGTATTTTTAATACTACTCTGCATATAGCGGATATCTTGCGGATTTAAAGATGAAGGTTTAAGAGGATCATCAACAAAATTCTTATAAGAATTTTTCCCTAATTTTGCAGTAGCACTCCCCGGACAATCTATCAACTCATTTACCAACCCCAACGGGTCAATCCACCCCGTCGGATTCGGCGCATACTGATAGTTATTCAACCCGCCCGCTAAACCTATCGGGTCTGCGGTGGTGAAACGTCCAGTCTCCGGGCTATAGTAACGGTGTCGGTTGTAATGTAAACCCGTTTCTGCATCGTAATACTGGCCCTGAAAACGTAGCGGGCTCTGAATTTCTTCAACCTGCTGAGTCAGTACGCTGCCATAAGCGCGATACTGCACTGCCCACACACTCTGCCCGGCCACATCGGTGATTTCTGTTGGTGTGCCGATTTGGTCAAGGTGATAGTAGTACGGTTGTGCTCATCCCCGATATCAGTTGATTTGAATGAAAACAGCCGGGACTATTTTTAGCCCGACTGTTTTTTTGAGGATGGCTGAATGTGTGAATCAGATTAGCATGTTTATTAATTATTAATATGCTGGTGATAAGCGTTTTCCTACTTTGAAATCATCCAAATCAATTTCAAACTGCCAGTCTTGAAAATTGTTGACAATAGAATCATAAGATCCAATAACAGATATGTTACTCTTAGCTGCTGGGTTTTCAGATAGGTACTGATAATAAATATCTTCATCTGAATTGGCTATTTCCCCTAATATTTCACCTTGAATGGAAAATACTGTAGCTTGAACATTTTCCTTTCCTCCATATTCCATACTGACAATCATATCATAATGTGGACTATATGCAGCACAGCCTAGATTTTCATATCTAATATAGAAATATTCACCGTCAATTAACCAACGACTCCAATCAAAATTTTCAGAGTTTTCAACAATCATTTTATCTTCACCGTATCCTCTACTCTTAAGTATTTCATTTTTAAGCTGACATCTCTTGGTAACAGAAGTTGGAGTTGACTTCCTCCACCCGGGATATATCTCTTCTTACCATCTGAAAGAACCTCGACTTGAGGGCCAACAGGACCTTCGAGAACTTCAAAAGGTTTATCAACTTTATATGTAACGACCCGATCAACACCTTGAGGTTTCCATGACCGCTTAACTGCAAGTTCATTCCAGACATAATTAGAGTTTGGAATAGTATCTATTGTACCAAAACCTCCAGGACTCGTTACTGGTTGCATAGGGGCGACAGCCATATTAAATGTTTCCCCTGGTTGAATTGTTCTTTGTGCTGGAGTATATCCATAAGGCCAAGGCGACTCGTTCTGAATCAAATCCTGATATGCTTTCGACGCTTCAGCCCTAGTTTTAAATTGGCCTGCATGATCTTTCTGAAATTCATTCCATGCGTTATGATAAAGCCCTTTCGATGTCTTAGCATGCTGAGCTACGCCAAGCTTACAAAGCCCTTGACATGCCTTCATCATCAACCCCAGCGGGTCAATCCACCCCGTCGGATTTTTTACATACTGGTAGTTGTTTAAACCACCGGCAAGCCCTATCGGGTCGGGGGTGATAAAGCGTCCGGTGCCCGGGCTATAGTAACGGTGACGGTTGTAATGTAAACCCGTTTCTGCATCATAATACTGCCCCTGAAAACGCAGCGGACTGACGATTTCTGCCTTGCGCTGATAAGCCACATTGCCGTAACTGTGGTAATCCACCGACCATGCCACGGCACCGGTGGCATCGGTCATTTCCAGCGGCGTGCCAATCTGGTCAAGGTGATAGAAATAAGGTGTGGCGTTATCTGCCCCTTCACCGGTCACCAGTGCCAGCGGTTTAAAGCTGCCGTACTCGTACAGATAAGTCTGGTAGTGATGCTCTCCCGACTCTGCCAGCAGTTTATCTCCCTGCCACAGAAATTCAGTTTGCCGGGTCTGCCCGGTTTTGTCGGTAACCGCTTTATGAATCCGTCTGCCGAACGCATCATATCGGTATTCAGCACTGCTGCCGTCAGGCTTTTCAACTCTGATAAGCCGGTGCTGACAGTCATATGCATAGGTTGTGACCAGAGACTGCTGGGTGCCCCGCGCTTCCTGTATCAGGTTACCGAACTCATCATACTGATAATGACAGTCCCCCTGAAACAGCAGTTGGTTGCCGGACACATTGCTCAGCCGGTCTTGTATCAGGTTACCGGCCGGGTCATGGGCAAAGCTCTCGCTGATATTGCCGCGCACCTGTGTCAGGCGGTCTAACGGGTCGTAGTGATATTGCGTCACCCCGCGCAGGTTATCTTCCACCTGCGTCAGGTTACCCGAGCGGTTGTACTGGTAACGGCGGAATAACGTCTGTTGCTGCGCCTGACTCACCCGGTGCTCACTCAACCGGCCCAGCTCGTCATACTGAAAATGACTGGTCAACGCGCCCTGTGTCCGGCAGGTTTCCAGACCGCTCACCTGATATTGGTGTTGCGTCAGGCAATGCCCGTTCAGGCTGACCTGCTGCAGCCGCCCGTGCTGAAATTGATAATCAATCTGCTGGCCGTCCGGTAACAGATGGGCGGTTAAGTGACCCATCGCATCATAACGGTAACCGGCACTCGCCCAGCCCTGATGCTCAACCGTCAGCCGCCCCATCACGTCATAGGCATACGCCAGCGGCCACTGACCGTCATCCACCCCGGTCAGATTGCCCGACAAGTCATAGTGATAGCTGATAGTGGATTCATCCGGCAGGGTTTTCTCAATCAATTTGCCCTGCGCGTCATAGGCGTAACGGGTAGTCAGCTCCCCGCCTTCCCGGCCGATTTCGGTTTTCGCCGTCAGTTGGGTGTGACTGTCATATTCATAGACGAACTGACGCCCGTCAAAAGTCACTTCCCGCTGCACATGGCCGGTCGGCGTGTAGTCTATCTGGTAGCGCTCACCGCGCTCGTTGATAATGGCGCTGACAAAGTGGAACGGGTTGTCATAACGGTACTGCACCGTACTGCCGGCACAGGCGGTGGGTAGTAGAGACTTAAAGAGGTAGGGTTAGGTAATGGATTGAGTATGAATTGTACCAGTGACACTGGATACGCTATTTGAAAATTTTTGCTATGCCCGAAATAATTTACATATTGTTAGACCCGTAGAATCTCCAAGAGGAAAATTCTTAACAAAATTATGATTTTTTTTCATTTGAAAGAACAATACTTTTATTAAGTTTTGCTATGTTACAAAAATACTCATTAACTACTAGTGGATCGCCTTGAGAATTCTCATTTGCATTTCTAACCATGCACATGGTGCAAAACTCTTTTTCTCCACATTGTATGCATTTAGGAAAATCTTTTTTTCTCAAACCTCTCAAATATTGTACTTTTTTAGAGTTATACCAAATCTCCTTCAGAGAGTTTTCTTTTATATTGCCAACAGTATAATCTTGCCAGCCTGCACAAGGATATACACTACCATTTTCTGATATACAGATTGATGAATAACAGATACTACAAACGATATCATCTGATGTAATTTCTTTCTTTTCTTCTGCTTTATTTATAATATCTTTCAAATACTCATCATCACAATTAATTCTATTATTAATGATGTTTTTAATATCATTAACTGATAGACGATTATCCAAATTTTCTGTGTTATGATCATATCTTGCTATTAATGCGTAATCTTCTCCTACGGGAATGTTGTATTCTTTTGCCCATTCGATAACATCGAGATAACAATTTTTATTTTGCTCCATTATAGGACAACTTATTTGCAGTGGAATATTATTTTCAACTAGCTTTAAAATTGATCTTTTTGTTTTTTCAAAACTACCTTTCATTTTTGTTATTTTATCATGAACATCAGGTTTCATTGAATACAATGAAACCTGAACGCCTAATAAACGATTTTTCTTCATCTCTTCAATATATGTATCATCAAGTAAAGTCAGATTACTGAGTATATTTACTGAAAAATCGTATTCTCTACATTTCTTCAAAAAATCGCAAAAACATTTATGTAGCAAAGGCTCTCCACCACTTAATGTTAAATGTAACACATTCATATCATAGCATTGATTTAAAATATCATAAAATAAATCAGATTCAATATTTTTCATTTTATTATCATGAGGAATATAACAATGCACACATCTCTCGTTACACTTACTCGTAATTTCTATGTGAAGACTTGTAAGTTGAGGTTTATTTTTAAAGATTTCTTCGAAGAAATCTTGTGTGGATTTGTTAGGGTGAATATTTTCAGGAGAGAAACGTCTCTTACCCCGAAAGTCTTCTGGATGTTCGTAAGAAAAACCTATATCTTTTTCGTTACATTCTTCTAATGTACTTCCAGATGTAATAAATCCTTCTTTTTCTAACATAGAATAAAATTCAATTGCATCATTTTTAATATCATCAATGTCTACATCTGGAAATATACTACTTATTCTTCTTGCAAGAACATTTATTTCTTGCGGTTCTTTTTTCAGAATAGAAAAAAATATGGCACCACTTTGAGATATTATCTTATCTCCGATATTATTTACTTTTTCATATCCAAAATTTCTATTATCTGTAATATAGCCAAATGTATTATAATTTCTAAAGAGAACATTTGATTTTTGCTTAAAAAACATAATTATGGCCTTATTGAAGAAAGCGACGAATGCGGCTCCACAACATTGTCGCTATTAATGACACCTTAACGGCCACTTGGTCCAGGTGGGTTACAAGGTCTTCCGCTCGGCTTACTATTAGGACGACATTGAGCCATATGTGTAGTGCTTTGTGCTAAAACTACTGGTTTTTTGTAAACCATATTCCACTCCTTTCTATAAAACCATGATTATAATTGATCATCAAAAAAAGTAGGTCAATCGGTACAAAAGCCATATATGCTACTTTTTGATACAACATTGACGTAGAGCAATTTTATTCTATGCATTTATCTTGTTATGCAAAGTTGATAAATTTAGTATTAAGACATTTAAATTGCATTGAATCTAGTCAATTGATATTCCATTACTGATATGTTTGAGGGGATAAACGAATCTTTTAGGCAGGAGCTCAAAGAAGAACTGAATACTTATCAAATGTGTAGTGATTAGTGAATCATCATTTGTAACTCACTTCTGTCCAATTTATTGTTAAGCCACCATTAAATTACCGTGATCGCCCCCTCAAAACCTAATACTTTTTTCATACTCTTATTTTCCCCAAAACAGATAACCTACCCTCTGCACTGGCAAAATCCGGTGCCGGGCGTAGGAACCCGCAACAACTCACAGCATATGGATTGCCAACATCATTTGGGTTTTCTATTATGTACGGCCTCAGCACATCTGAATTATGGTGAGCTGGACAAGGCAGCCTTGGCTGGCCGTATCGTGAGTGCGGTATTCCTACACCTTGTTTCAGTTCGCCACTCAGAGCGTAGGAACTTTGTGTGGCGGTATTTCAAAATCACTCACGGAGTCTCTGCACTATGTACGAAACCATTCCTTATAATCACGAGTTCGCCCAAAAAGCTCGCGAATACTTGCGTCAGTTAGAAGAAATATTCGAAGCCGAACAGCGGCACAACAGTCAAGAACTACGCAACGTACTGCTGTATCTGAATAATCTGATTACCACTCATTATGTGCGCTACCATCAAGAGATTGACGGGGAGGATTTGGTGTAGTTATTTGGTTTATTTGGATTTCGAGCCGCGGTTGCGGCTCGTTTTGGAATATAAGGTGTAACTCGTCGGCTACGTTCCTGACCGGGGCGATACCGCCACCCCGGATATTCATCTCAAGGGTAAATGGCTGCGCGAGGCCGGGCACCGTCAACATCACTGCGGACTGAATTGTGCTTGTCCCCGATATCAGTTGATATGAATGAAAACAACCGGGACTATGTTTAGCCCGGCTGCTAAGGGAGCTGGATTTGTGGTTCGGGTTAGCGTATCCCTGTTAATTTATTACTCTAATCTAATTTTTTGTAATAAATTTTTAAGATATTCATGATCATCTTTTATCTTATTTACTTCATCTTCTGATAACTCTATTTTCTTTTCATAAATTGCAGCACTTGCCCCACAAACTACAAACAAGAAATATGAATCCTGCTCATAAACTAGTCTATAATTATAAGGCTCGCTAGATATAACCTTCATTCAAACTTCCTTTCACTAAATTTTCTTTCTGGAATTCTATCAACAATTGCTTCTGAACGACCAGTAGGTAACTTACCACCAGGTATCCATTCTGAGTTGGCTCCCATTTCATTTCCACTTGGCATTCGAAGATTCAAAGTAACAGGTTCTGGAATGTCAATAACCGATATTTTCCGTCCCTGCCAAGAACCTTCAGGTATCCCCATTATTTTTTCTAGCTTAGCGATATCACCACCTGATTCTTTTATAACTTCGTTCAACTGTTTAGTCGGCATAACAAACTGGGTATTATCTGGAAAACCTAGTAGCCCTCTTCCATAGCTATCTAATATATCGGTTGGGACAAAATAACTAGCTCCATCATTAAATTGGGAAAGATGAGAATCTATATAATCTTTTGATAAATATTTGCTTGGGTCTGGTCTCTCACCATGAGGAATAGAACGAATTTCATCTATCTGTCCTTGTGTCAAAGGCACTTTTCCACCCGGACAATCCCCCACACACTGCGTTAACCCCAGCGGATCCACCCATCCCGTCGGGTTTTTCACATACTGGTAGTTGTTTAAACCACCCGCAAGCCCTATCGGGTCGGGGGTGATAAAGCGTCCGGTGCCCGGGCTATAGTAACGATGACGGTTGTAATGTAAACCCGTTTCTGCATCATAATACTGCCCCTGAAAACGCAGCGGACTGACGATTTCTGCCTTGCGCTGATAAGCCACATTGCCGTAACTGTGGTAATCCACCGACCATGCCACGGCACCGGTGGCATCGGTAATTTCCAGCGGCGTACCAATCTGGTCAAGGTGATAGAAATAAGGTGTGGCGTTGTCTGCCCCTTCACCGGTCACCAGTGCCAGCGGTTTAAAGCTGCCGTACTCGTACAGATAGGTCTGGTAGTGATGCTCTCCCGACTCTGCCAGCAGTTTATCTCCCTGCCACAAAAATTCAGTTTGCCGGGTCTGCCCGGTTTTGTCGGTAACCGCTTTATGAATCCGTCTGCCGAACGCGTCATATCGATATTCAGCGCTGCTGCCGTCAGGCTTTTCAACTTTGATAAGCCGGTGCTGACAGTCATATGCATAGGTTGTGACCAGAGACTGCTGGGTGCCCCGCGCTTCCTGTATCAGGTTACCGAACTCATCATACTGATAATGACAGTCCCCCTGAAACAGCAGTTGGTTGCCGGACACATTGCTCAGTCGGTCTTGTATCAGGTTACCGGCCGGGTCATGGGCAAAGCTCTCGCTGATATTGCCGCGCACCTGTGTCAGGCGGTCTAACGGGTCGTAGTGATATTGCGTCACCCCGCGCAGGTTATCTTCCACCTGCGTCAGGTTACCCGAGCGGTTGTACTGGTAACGGCGGAATAACGTCTGTTGCTGCGCCTGACTCACCCGGTGCTCACTCAACCGGCCCAGCTCGTCATACTGAAAATGACTGGTTAACGCGCCCTGTGTCCGGCGGGTTTCCAGACCGCTCACCTGATATTGGTGTTGCGTCAGGCAATGCCCGTTCAGGCTGACCTGCTGCAGCCGCCCGTGCTGAAACTGATAATCAATCTGCTGGCCGTCCGGTAACAGATGGGCAGTTAAGTGACCCATCGCATCATAACGGTAACCGGCACTTGCCCAGCCCTGATGCTCAACCGTCAGCCGACCCATCACGTCATAGGCATACGCCAGCGGCCACTGACCGTCATCCACTCCGGTCAGATTGCCCGACAAGTCATAGTGATAGCTGATAGTAGATTCATCCGGCAGGGTTTTCTCAATCAATTTGCCCTGCGCGTCATAGGCGTAACGCGTAGTCAGCTCCCCGCCTTCCCGACCGATTTCGGTTTTCGCCGTCAGTTGGGTGTGACTGTCATACTCATAGACGAACTGACGCCCGTCGAAGGTCAAATTTCATCATTAACAATCTACCAACATTTTAAAGAACAAAAATCATCTTTCCAAAGTGCTGCAACTGGATCAAATTTTATCAATTTCAGACAATCATCGGCTGATTATTTTTAGGACCCACACCCAAAATCTCATACTTTTTTCATACTTTTATTTTCCCAAAAACAGATAACCTACGCCCTGCACTGGCAAAATCCGGTGCCGGGCGTAGGAACCCGCTCACAAGACTCCAAGTATTATAGGTTGCTAACTTTACGTTGGTTTTTTACTATATGCGGCCTCAGCACATCTGAATTATGGTGAGCTGGGCAAGGCAGCCTTGGCTGACCGTGTCTTGGAGAGCGGTATTCCTACACCTTGTTCCAGTTCACCACCCGAGTGTAGGAACTCTTGTGGTGAGTTTATTTTCATCATTCTCCAAGGAATTAACTATGTACGAAACCATCCCTTATAATCCCGAGTTCGCCCAAAAAGCCCGTGAATATTTGCGTCAGTTAGAAGAAATATTCGAAGCCGAACAGCGGCACAACAGTCAAGAGCTACGCAACGTACTGCTGTATCTGAATAATCTGATTACCACTCATTATGTGCGCTACTATCAAGAGATTGACGGGGAGAATTTGGTGTAATTAATGGGTCTATTTGGATTTCGAGCCGCGGTTGCGGCTCGTTTTGGAATATAAGGTGTAACTCGTCTACGTCTCTGACCAAGGCGATACTGCTACCCCGGATATTCATCTCAAGGGTAAATGGCTGCGGAAGCCGAGATGGAGATCAATCACCATCAACATCACTGGGGAAGCATTGTGCTTACCACCAACATCGGTTGAGTGAACCACCAAATTCTTAGGCCGACTGTTGCTTTGTGAGCCGCGCTCACGGCTCATCTTGAACTATAACATAGCTAAAACAGAGCCTAATAACTACCAAAGATCTATTCTGGCACACTCAAAATCTATGATATCACCATCATTAACACCTGCAGGAATTATACTATCTAATTCAATAACAAACTTTCCCACAGAAACCAATGAGCTACTAACATTTTTAACAATAGCTGTGCATTTATGAGGAAATCTCTCACTATCTATCTGCTTCAATAAGCAGTTTTCACTATAAGAAAGCATAATATTTTTTGTCATAAATGAGTGAAGAGCAGTACTGATAGACATACCCACGTCATAATTACATGGCTGGCAAAATGCCATACACTTATATTCGCCGTCTGTCAAAAATACTTCAGCTTCTTGAGCAATTTCAGATATCCAATTAATTTTTTCTATTTTCATAACCTATTCATCTGCATAGCGATAAGGAGCTTTCCAACCTAGCTCTGGTCTGCTTCCAACTAAATCCGTTAATTCAGTTTTAGGCTTAGCTGACCATCCTAAGCTAGGTGCTTTCTGCTCAAAAAAGGAAACGGGTTTAAGGTGCATTGTTGTAATCTCACCTGTAGCTCTGTCTAATCCCACAAATAATCCCTTAGCCCCACCTTGTCCTCCAGGAATAGAAACATAACCATTCATTTCAGGGACAAACTGGCCATTTTGAATTACAGAGTTTGCATCACTAACATATTGTTCTAAAGAGTAAGAAGGCTCTCCTAATGTTGTGGCGATTTCTTTCCCATGCTTTTCATAATGAATTAAATCTTCCCCATCCTTAAATTTTCGAGGGGCATAAGAAACACCAGGCCCACAACATGGCTTTTGGCTTAACCCCAGCGGGTCAATCCATCCCGTCGGATTTTTTACATACTGGTAGTTGTTTAAACCACCTGCAAGCCCTATCGGGTCGGGGGTAATAAAGCGTCCGGTGCTCGGGCTATAGTAACGGTGACGGTTGTAATGTAAACCCGTTTCTGCATCATAATACTGCCCCTGAAAACGCAGCGGGCTGACGATTTCTGCCTTGCGCTGATAAGCCACATTGCCGTAACTGTGGTAATCCACCGACCAGGTAACACGGCCTTCTGCATCGGTAATTTCCAGTGGTGTGCCAATCTGGTCAAGGTGATAGAAATAAGGTGTGGCGTTGTCTGCCCCTTCACCGGTCACCAGTGCCAGCGGTTTAAAGCTGCCGTACTCGTACAGATAAGTCTGGTAGTGATGCTCTCCCGACTCTGCCAGCAGTTTATCTCCCTGCCACAGAAATTCAGTTTGCCGGGTCTGCCCGGTTTTGTCGGTAACCGCTTTATGAATCCGTCTGCCGAACGCGTCATATCGATATTCAGCGCTGCTGCCGTCAGGCTTTTCAACTTTGATAAGCCGGTGCTGACAGTCATATGCATAGGTTGTGACCAGAGACTGCTGGGTGCCCCGCGCTTCCTGTATCAGGTTACCGAACTCATCATACTGATAATGACAGTCCCCCTGAAACAGCAGTTGGTTGCCGGACACATTGCTCAGTCGGTCTTGTATCAGGTTACCGGCCGGGTCATGAGCAAAGCTCTCGCTGATATTGCCGCGCACCTGTGTCAGGCGGTCTAACGGGTCGTAGTGATATTGCGTCACCCCGCGCAGGTTATCTTCCACCTGCGTCAGGTTACCCGAGCGGTTGTACTGGTAACGGCGGAATAACGTCTGTTGCTGCGCCTGACTCACCCGGTGCTCACTCAACCGGCCCAGCTCGTCATACTGAAAATGACTGGTTAACGCGCCCTGTGTCCGGCGGGTTTCCAGACCGCTCACCTGATATTGGTGTTGCGTCAGGCAATGCCCGTTCAGGCTGACCTGCTGCAACCGCCCGTGCTGAAATTGATAATCAATCTGCTGACCGTCCGGTAACAGATGGGCGGTTAAGTGGCCCATCGCATCATAACGGTAACCGGCACTCGCCCAGCCCTGATGCTCAACCGTCAGCCGACCCATCACGTCATAGGCATACGCCAGCGGCCACTGACCGTCATCCACCCCGGTCAGATTGCCCGACAAGTCATAGTGATAGCTGATAGTGGATTCATCCGGCAGGGTTTTCTCAATCAATTTGCCCTGCGCATCATAGGCATAACGGGTGGTCAGCTCCCCGCCTTCCCGGCCGATTTCGGTTTTCGCCGTCAGTTGGGTGTGACTGTCATATTCATAGACGAACTGACGCCCGTCAAAAGTCACTTCCCGCTGCACATGGCCGGTCGGCGTATAGTCTATCTGGTAGCGCTCACCGCGCTCGTTGATAATGGCGCTGACAAAGTGGAACGGGTTGTCATAACGGTACTGCACCGTACTGCCGTCCGGGTTGGTTTTCTGCGTCACCAGATGCAGCGGGAATTCATAGTCATAGGTGGTGACCCGCCCCTGCTCATCGGTGAATCGGGTCACCTTGTTGTAAGCGTTGTATTCATAGCACCGGGTCTGTCCGCCGGGCAACACCTGTTTGGTCAGACGCCCGCTGCGGTCATAAGCAAGCTCCGTCACCCCCTGACTGTCATGGCGCAGCCGCAGCCGCCCCAAAATATCGTAGCGATAACGAATCACCTCCCCTTGTGGTGTGGTCTCATCGACCAGATAACCATTGCGGTTCCATGTCAGCTGGTGCAGGCCGCCATCCGGGTAGATGATGCGCTCAATCAGGCCGTGGTCATTGTAGTCATATCGGGTGGTGTGACCGAGCGGGTCGGTCTGCTCGATAATATGTCCCCACGCATCATGACGGTAACGCCAGATGGCCTTGTCCTGCTGCACCTGACTCAGCAGGCCGTTTTTATAGCTGAAATGGGTGGTTAAACCATTGGGCGCGATTTTTGCGACCAGCTCACCGGCATCGTTATACACCGATTCGGTGACATTGCCGAGCGCATCGGTCTCCTGAATCAGCCGCCCTTTGTCATCGTAGGCCTTGAGGTATTCACCGCCACTGCCGTCAACTTCTTTAATCAGCCGGGCATTGCCGTCATGCTGGTACACCTGCTGTGAGCCGTCACTGTTGGTCAGCGTCACCGTGCCGGCATCTTCATCCCATTCATAGCGGGTATCCACCTGCGTCAGGTTACTGAACTGACGGGTCGCCCGGGCCTGCTTTCCTTCGCCCTGCCATTCCCAGCGGAATATCGCCCCGCCGGCCAGCTCGCGCGACTGAATCACATGCTGCGCATCGTAGGTGTAGCGCTCCGTCTCACCACTGGCATTGGTGGCCGTGATAAGCTGCGACTGCGCGTTATAGCCATAACTGACCTGCGTCTGGACAAACTGCCATTCATCCTGCTCGGCCAGATAGGCATACAAATCCACCCGGGCAATCAGGTCATGCTCGTAAACCAGCTCAAATCTGAGATTGGTCTCGGTTGAAATCCGCACCGGACGGTGCTGACGGTCATAACTGAGACTCAGTGTATGGTCATATGGGTCTTTTATCGAGGTCAGCCTGCCACTGTCACCGCGCATCTGAAAGGTATAAAACCGCTCACCACTGGCAATGATGATGTGTTGCTTATCCCGGCCTAAAAAGGCGGCGGCTCCGGCCATGCGGTTGGTAATCGCCGGCAGTTGTGCTGTCGGTTTGGGGAAGCGGGTCAGTTTGCCTTCGCCGTCACGCCAGACCACCGTATCACCGTCCACCGTCAGCTGGTGTGACAATGAATGCGACCAGCCATAACCGAGCCCGACATTGGTTTCCACCGCCCCGGTCCGGTACAATCGTTGCCACTCAAACGGCAACAGCCCAATCAGGTGGCCGTCCGTCAGTGACAGCAGCTCTTCACCGGTTGCCATCGATATCGGGTCTTTGTCGCACACCGTGGCTTCACTGTCTTGTGTCGAGCGCCCTGATTCATTCGTCGCTGCACGGCTGTCATCCGGCAGTGTATCGCGTTCATGATGCAAGGTGGTAGTACGACGATTATCGGCCACAAATTCAAGTCGGCCATTACGGTAAACGCCCTGCCCGCCTTTGTTGATGGCCAGACGTTTGAAGGTATCGCTGGCCTTGTTAATCAAGTTTTTAGCAAAGGTGAAAATCTCTTTGACAACTTCTACCAGCGAATTAATCGCTTCAAAAATCTGTTTGCCAGCTGTTTTCATCGACCGCAGCACAGCATAGGCCATGCCGGTTGCCGGGGTGGCAATAAAAGAGATAATCAACCCACCGAGCAGCCCCAGTAACACATCCACAATCACCTGACCGCTACAATTGGCGAGCTTATTCAGTATCGTGGTCATCGGTACCATCGAGATATAAGTCATGATGCCACGCACAAACAGATACATCGCGGCTTCATCCGAGGCGAACAGCAAGGCCTTTTCCATCATCCCCGGCGCACTGCTGGCAGTCTCTTTTATCGTATTGATAATATCAGCGACGCCTTCACCCAAATCTTTCAGTGTTTTGACCGGGTCTTTGAGCATCTCATAAAGCTCTTCAATGCCGCTCCAGAGCGCTTTCAAACCACTCCAGATCCCATCCGCAAAATTCGAAATCACGGTCAAGACTGACTGCGCGGCCGAGCTGTTAAAATAACTGTCCCACTGCGGCTGATACCCTTGCCATTTTTGATTCAGCCAACCCGACAAATCACTGCTCAACGTATCATAATGGGAAAACAGCGAGTCCATCTCTGCCGGTGTCGGCTTATGGTCGATAAAGACCTCGTAATATTTGCCCGGTGTCAGACCGGTGACAGTGGCTTTACCCTGCTCATCAAGCATCACTTCCCGCGTATCGCTGCCGTCTTCTGCTTTGACAATCGCCTGAATATTCCCGAGCGGCACATGATAAATCGACTGGAACACACTTTCGATTTCCAGCTTGCCACTGAGCGGACATTGCACGGTGGTTTTGTAATTATCATCATCTTTACCGACCGTGGTACTCTCGCCACTGACTTTGAGCTGTTTATCCATCGCAAAAAGAGCAGGGCGATCCATCGCTGCTGTGGCTTTATCTGCGAGTTCGAAATACCACTTCTTAGTCATTTGCCGATATTCGGTCAGCAAATCAGGAAAGCTGTTCAACTGCTGATTGATATAATGATAAAATGCCTGTTGTTCACTCATGAGAGCATCCCTAACCGTTGTTGTTCTTGTTCTATCAATTGAATGAAAGCCGCGAGATAACCGTCTTGCTCTCCCTGATAACGCGCGACAAAACGCTCGGTTTTCTGACGTAAAACCGGCTCAGGATAGGCGTCATACCAAGCCTGCTGATACTCACTTAATCCCTGAAGGAGATTATTGACCAATACACCCGGGTCTTCGCTCAACCCTGCCAGCACCGCCTCGGGCACTTGCCACCACGGGAAAGGCCGCTCCTGAAAATCGGCTGGCGCAGTGGGGGCCGGGTTTTCTACCCGGGTCAGTGTTTGCTGAGCCGATAAGCGCAGCCAGCATTGGGTCGGCCCCATCAGAGCGATGCGCTGCTCGTCATCGCACAGTGTCGCCACATCCAGCCCGAAACGCGGGTCGTAGAAGCGGAAAAACACATGCTCGCCGGATGGCAGCCACACATGGGTCAGGCTGCGAAAATGCGCCTGAACGGTGGCAAAATCGGCATGACTGCCGACCAGGATACCCCAGTCCTCGCATGACGCCTGTTCAATCCAGTCAAGAAACGGGTGCTCAGGGGTAATCTGCGCGAGATTCGGCATCACTTCGCGCCATTCGGCATACGGCGTGCTCAGCCAGATGCCCTGCGCATCACTGCCGCCATTGAGGTAAAACCAGCGCTGCGGCTGGCCGTCACTGGTTTCATTGAGAATGACGTACCAGTTTAAATCCGGGGTCAGTTGCTGGTTTAAATCGCACATGCGCCATCCTTACATTTTTCACACTCTTCACAGAACGGTGCCGCAGCTTTCATCGTGGCAATCTGCGCCGGAGTCAGGATAGGCGCCGGGTTATCCGGCTTGGTGGTGATTTCATCGGGTAATTGCGCGGCTTGCCCGCCATATGCCACCGCACTGCCGGCACTGCCGCCGGCGTTGAGGTTAATCGCCGGGCCGGAGAGGTTGACACTGCCGCTGTCGATGCTAATAAAACTACCCCCGGCGGATAAGGTTAAACCGGAGCCCGCCTCGGCGACGATTTTGGCCCCGCTTTTCAGAGTAATGGCACTGCCGGTCTCGACCGCCGTCAGGCTGCCGATTTGCTGCGCCAGCGAGCCGCCGATATCGTGGGTCTGGTCTTGGGTGATTTTCAGGCGCTGCTCACCATCAATGGTGAGATGGTCATTCATCTTGATGTGTTCATAACGGTCGTTTTCCACCGTGAAATGGCTGTCGTGACGAATCAGCGTGGTGGCATCGTTTTCAATCAGCGCTTCGGTGTCTTTCTGGGCATGAATATAGACTTTTTCACGGTCGGACTGGTCTTCAAAACTCAGCTCGTTAAAGCCTTCGCCCTGATGGGTTTCAGTGCGCAGCACGGTTTTGCTTTTGTGCTCGGGCAACGGGTAAGGCGGCACCTGAGTGGCATTGTAAGCCCGCCCGGTCACCAGAGGCTGGTCCGGGTCACCGTCGAGGAAATCCACAATCACTTCGTGGCCGATGCGCGGCACGGCAACCATGCCGTACTGACTGCCCGCCCACTGTTGTGACACCCGCACCCAGCATGAGCTCAGCTCATCGCCGTTGCTTTCGCGGTCCCACGGAAAATGCAGTTTCACCCGGCCATGCTCGTCACAGTAAATTTCTTCACCGGCCGGGCCGACCACGGTCGCCACCATCGGGCCGTCCACCCGGGGTTTATTCTCTACCGGTGACAGCCACAAACTCTCACCGGGAATGGCGGTAAACTGGTTGGCATAGGTGGTGGCGCCGCTGCCGCCGGACTCTTCCAGTGCCTGCGGCTGACTGCCCTGATGGGCAATTTGTACCACCAGCCAGCTCTGATTCATCGCCGCATCAAGGTGCTCGCTGAGTTCAAACCGTACTCCGGCCTGAAGCATCGCCTGATTACTTTGACCGCGGGCGGTATGCGCCTCACGCCGCAGCGCATCAAGGCGGATTTGGCTGAATGCTTTGCCGGTCGCGTCATCTTTATAGCGCCCGGGCGCATCGAAGTGCTCGTACGTGGTGAGCTGGTAATCGAGATTGCTGCCTTCAACGCTCTGTTTAAAACTGTAGGTCGGCTTTTTAAAACTGTAGTCCTGCAACCACACCGCGCTGACCTCTGACTGCTTGCGCGCCGTCATTGCAGAAACATACGGCGTCTCAGAGACGCCGCCGGACAGCACGTTATACGGCACCGTCCCGCCGAGGCGGGTAAAGCCTTCCGAATTATCGGTCACCACCAGCGTATGTTTGTCGGAGTCATGGGTGAAGGTGTACATCAGCCCTTCTTCAGCCGCCAGACGGTGGAAGAAATCTAAATCGGTTTCGCGGTATTGCACGCAGAATTCACGCGGCTGACTTTCCCGTTTGGTGGAAAAGGCATAATCGGTGATGTTCATTTCCTGTAGCAGAACGGAGAGGATTTGCGGCACGCTTTTTTGCTGGAAAATACGGCTGTTGTGGCGCAGCGAGAGCCGCTCAAGCGACGGCACCAGCGTCAGAGAATAAAAGGTGTGATGGTGGCCGGTATCGCCGCGGCTGAAATTACGGATGATGCCGTGCACCTTTTGCACCACTTGACCGTTACGCAGCACTTCGAGCAGCGCCGTGGTATCGACCATTTGCTCAAAAGTTAAGTCACTGTTGCGACTGGCGAGTTCAATCTGATAACGATAGCCGTAAACCGGATGCCCGCCGGCGTCCACCGATGCTGAAACGGATTCAAATCCCTGATAGTCACGCACCACCAATGACGTATCATTGACCCCATTGATCGTGAGCCTGAAACCTAACGTTGCCATGCAGAAACCTTTGATGTTTTATTTGTAATCACACTGATTAAAATGAATTGCGTACTATCGTATTGAAACAAACTGAATATGATGAGTATATTTTTAGCACCGATAGTAATTTTTGAAGCAAGATCTCAATGTAAACCATATTGTTACATCACATTCAGTTCACATATTCCATCTCATCGTTACGATCAAAGCATATCTTTGATGGAAGGCAGTTGCCTTGTCAGACTAACAACCATTCCCACAAAAAGAAAACGTTCCCAATATTAACAATGACTACATATCAACCAATTCATCCAATGAACTGACTAAAATCTCGATAAATCATGAGTAAAATCGATCAACTTTATAGATAACCCCTCAAAATTACTAACGACAAAGTCAATAGTATGAAGCAAGTCAAAATTACCGACACTTAAATAGGGAACGATACCAAAAAGTGATCCAACCGAATTTTTCATTCAAACAGTCAATGTAATCTCTAGATTCATCACCAAGATGAAACAAAATATTCAATCAATGATTGGATCCCCCAGCAAAGAATAAGTGTGGCTAAACCACTCATGGGGATGAAAAATTTGAACTTTTTACGGAGTATAACGATGAAAACAAGTGGTATTTTGAAACTATCAGCTGTTGCCCTATTCACTTCTGCAGCCCTCAATGTTTATGCAGGAACCAGCGTGACGAATGAAATGGGAACCTTTGCGATCCACGGTGATGTCGAGTTTAATAATGACTATCGTAACCAAGAGACAACGGGGCCCGACACAACCACTTATGATCAAAATGGCCGCCTTTTGATTGGTGTTTCCGGTACGCGGGATGTGGGCAGTAATGGCTATATCAATGCAAATGCGGAAACCTTACTGCATTTGGATGGCGATATTACTGCCGATGATGCCTGGATTGCCATTGGTGAGAAAGCCGATTGGGAAATTAAAATGGGCCGTTTTGAAGCATATGACTTATTCCCGGCGGGTCAGGATACGTTTGTGAATTACGCGCAAGATGTCTATATGACTAAGTATGCCCGGGGACGCAGTGATAACGGCCAGATTAATCTTTCCAAAACGACTGAACGTGTCTACTTCGAACTTAGCACCAACTTTATGGCCAATGATGACACCAATAAAAACGCAAGAAATAATGCCGTATTTCTTCGCCCGGTCGTCGCGGCCGCACTGACTGACTCACTCAAATTAGCCGTCGGTGCAGAAGTGAATGTAACGGCTGATGCCGAAGATGCAGCCAACGATTTTTCCGGTTATGGTGCAACCCTGAATTATACAACGGGCGATTTCAATATGAACGTGAGCTATGCGACTCGTGACTTTGATGACACCACCAACCAAGAAGATACCACTTACGGTGTGAACGCTCAGTATCAGAATTTCTTTATTGCTTATGTCTATGGCGAAACCGATACGGGAAAAACTTCGAAAAGCACCACGGTCTATTCCTCGTATAAGTTCGCCAATATTATGGATGTGGAAGACCTCGCGCTGTACGCTGGCGGCTATTATTCGGACGTAAAAGACTCAGACAAAACCGATAGTGGTTTACGTCTGCGAGTCAAATATCTCTTCTAACTAGCTATCTGTCTAAATAGCGATTTGTTGTCTAAATAAATTTGTTGTCTAAATAAATTTGTTGTCTAAATAAATAGCTATCGGTTCTAAATTAATACAACACTGCCTGTCCGCCCTACCTCTGTGGTCACCGATTCGGTTCGGTCACAGAGATAAGGCGGATTTTCTATTGGGCGAAGATTCAGTTGATCAACGGTATGATTTCTTCCAATGAATGAAAGCATTGATCGGCGAGTGTAAAACGAGGGTCCGGATGGTGCTCGTTCACCACAAATGTGGTCATCGAAGCGGCTTTAGCGGCGATCATCCCGGTGACACTGTCTTCAATGACCAAACACTGCTGAGGCGCAACGTCGAGTTTATGGGCTGCACTTAAATAAACTGCAGGATGCGGTTTGCCATATGCTTCATGATCGGCACTACAGATTTGACTGAAATAATCTTTGATTTCCAGACGCTCAAGCACGGCCTGAATAATTTCCGGCCCCGATGATGTAGCCAGTCCGATACGATACCCGGCCTGTTGTAATGTCGATAACAGTTGATGAACACCGGGCATTGCACGGCCATGCTCTCTGACCTGCACAATCAGCTTTTGTATGATTTCCTGTGCTAAAATCGCAGGGTCTACCTCTAACTGACAGCGCTGGCACCAAATGGCAGCGATGGTATCCAAACGTTTTCCCATGGTGTACTGAATACATTCCTCGACCGTAATCTCAGCACCATATGTCGCCAGCGTTTCAATCTGCGCCTGCCGCCAAAAGGGTTCTGAGTCAATTAATACCCCATCCATATCAAAAATAACTGCGTTATATGGCAATGCCATCTGCTCTCTCTCCTCTATTTGTCGGGATTTCAAATTGTCGGAATTTGAAATAGAAAAAGCCAGCAAAATGCTGGCTTAACTTGATCAATCAAGAATGGGGAAAACTTAAAGAAAATGGAATGTTGCATTCAGATTGAAAGTTTTCATGTCATCATCACCCATGACATAAGTCTGATAGCTTGCACCAAAGGAAACCGGCCCCATCAGGAAATATTCCGCACCGACACCGTACATGATGTCAACACCATCATCCACTTTGGCACCATTGACTTTTTCATCCCAGAAATGCAAGCCACCTTTGGCATAAATATGCAGCGGACCAAAATCAATGCTGGGCTTCAGAGCGAGATAAGCAGATGTCGCCTTGGTTTTATTGGCCGGGGAAACATCAATTTCTTCAAATTTGGTAAACCCACCTTCCACACCAATCAATGGCAGGATCCCAGTCCCGAGGTGAATATTGTAGGCGGTTCCATGTTCACCTTTAAAGTCAGATTGTCCAACGGAAGCACCGCCATAAATCCATGAATCTGCAAAAGCAGACGTTGATGCACCCAACAGTGCCAATCCAATTAATGTTTTTTTCATGATGAACCTTCTCTACTGTTTTTCATCGGTGACCATACAATCAAATATAATCAATACCATCAGTGATCATGACTCAAGCGGTATAAAATTGCCGATGCTCGTCAAAAAATCAACAGGATTTTCTATAATAGTTTGTCATATGCAAAAATCGAACCTGAATTAACACTCACTGATTGCATTGATGATTCGCTTATCAGATACCGGGTAAGGCGTACCAAGTTGTTGCGCAAAGAAGCTCACCCTTAACTCTTCAATCATCCACCGGATAGCCTTAACCGACTCAGGAATCGGCGCACCTTTCGGAATTTTGTTGAGTAACTCCCGGTAATCTTGTGTCACCGATTCGATTTTCAGCATATGCAGGCGATCTTTGTTCGGATCAATGGGTAGTTTTTCCAATCTGCGCTCGATAGCCTTCATATACCTTAGGATATCCGGTAGCTTTTTCCAACCACACTCCGTGGCAAAGCCTTTGAAGATCAAGCCCTCAATCTGTGCTTTGATATCAGAAAGTGCAAACGCCATCGTAAAATCAACTTTTCCTTTCAGCTTTTTGTTGATTTGGTACGCTGTGGTCAAAATTTCTTCCACTTGCTTGGCAATATCAACCACCGTATCGCCCAACTCAGCACGCACATACTCTTTCAACGCTTCAAACGACTCAGCCTGCCAGACCAATCCGCCCTGCTCATCAATCAGTTTGTCGATGCCACAGGCAATACAATCATCAATCAAATCCAATACTTTGCCGTATGGGTTGAAATAGAGCCCGAGTTTGGATTTATTCGGTAGATTGGTATGCAGATATTTCACGGGTGACGGCACATTAAGCAAAATTAAGCGTCGCTCTCCGGCGCGCATTGCGCGTTGCTGCTCCTGCTCAGTCTCAAAGAGCTGAATCGCGACACTGTCTTTTTCATCAACCAGAGCCGGATAGGCGCGCACCTCAAAGCCACCTTTTTTCTGCTGATAAACCTGAGGTAACTCCCCAAAACTCCAGGTATGCAGACCTTGCTGTTCGATATCATCATCAGCCACCTGCGAGAGGGTTTCTTTCACTTTGTCTTTCAGGCTCTCTTTAAGCGCAAATAAATCTTTGTTTTCTCGTAATTTTCGATGCCGATGGTCAACCGCTCGGAATGTGATTCGCAGGTGATCCGGGATCTGGTCAACCTGCCAGTCTTCCCGCAGAATCGTCACACCGCTCATTCGCTTCAGCTCTTTTTCCAATGCGTCCAATAATGGTAGTTCCATCGGTGTTGTCCGGGCTAAAAAAGCATCCGCATAGTTCGGTGCCGGGACAAAATTCTTGCGCAATGTTTTCGGCAACGATTTGATCAAATTAACCACTAACTCGTGCCGTAGCCCCGGAATTTGCCAGTCAAAATCCACTGGCTCAATCTGGTTCAAGACCGGCAGTGGAATATGAACCGTGACACCGTCACTATCATCACCGGGTTCGAACTGGTAACTGAGCTTGAGTTTTATACCATTCTGATGCCAGAAATTCGGGTAGTCGAGCTCAGTCACATGGCTGGCATCGCCTTTGAATAACATCTCTTTTTCAAAATGGAGCAACTCGGGATTCTCCCGGCTGGCCTTTTTCCACCACGTATCGAAATGGCGGCCGGAAACCACCTCGGTGCCGACGCGCTGATCATAAAACTGAAACAAGGACTCATCATCGATCAGAATATCCCGGCGTCTCGATTTATGCTCCAGCTCTTCAACTTCTTGTAACAGCTTGCGGTTTTGCTTGAAGAACGCGTGTTTGGTTTCCCACTCTCCTTCAACCAAAGCGCTGCGAATAAAGATTTCCCGGCTCAGAGTCGCATCAATCGTTCCATAGTTCACCAGCCGTTTGGCAACAATCGGTACACCAAACAAGGTGACTTTTTCATAAGCCATCACCGCCGCACGTTTTTTCGACCAGTGCGGCTCACTGTAGCTGCGTTTGATCAAGTGTTGTGCCAGCGGTTCAATCCATTCCGGCTGAATTTTTGCGACCACTCTGGCCCAGAGTTTTGAGGTTTCCACCAGCTCGGCTGACATCACCCATTTCGGTTGCTTCTTAAATAAACCGGAAGCCGGGAAAATATGAAACCGCGCATTTCTCGCACCGTGGTACTCTTTCTCTTCCTGATCTTTGATCCCGATATGAGACAATAATCCCGCTAAAATCGAGGTATGTACCCCCTGATAACTGCCGGGCTCGTCATTCAGCTTCAGCCCCAGATCATGCATACTCTGATGCAACTGGAAGTAGACATCCTGCCATTCGCGAATACGCAGATAGTTCAGATAATCACTCTTACACTGGCGTCGGAACTGGTTTCCGGTCAGCGCTTTCTGCTGTTGCTTGATGTAATCCCATAAATTCACAAAGGTCAGGAAATCAGAATCTTCATGGTAAAAACGGCGATGTTTATCATCGGCAGACTGCTGTTTGTCTGCCGGGCGCTCGCGGGGATCCTGAATTGACAAGGCTGAGGCAATAATCATCACCTCTTTGAGACAGCCCCACTGCGGTGCTTCGAGCACCATACGGGCCAAACGTGGATCAATCGGCAGACGCGAGAGTTTTTGCCCAATGGCGGTCAGGCGCTTTTTGCGTTCCTGAGACTGGGCCTGAATCGCGCCTAACTCTTCAAGAAGACGGACACCATCTTGAATATTGCGTTTATCCGGGGCTTCAACAAAAGGAAATGCTTCAATGTCACCAAGCCCTAAGGCGGTCATCTGCAAAATGACCGATGCCAGATTGGTTCTGAGGATTTCCGGGTCGGTAAATTCCGGACGCGACTGAAAATCGTCTTCGGCATAAAGGCGGATACAGATCCCGGCTTCAACCCGGCCGCAACGTCCTTTCCGCTGGTTGGCGCTGGCCTGAGAAATGGGTTCGATCGGTAACCGCTGGACTTTAGTGCGGTAACTATAACGACTGATCCGGGCGGTTCCCGGGTCAATCACGTATTTGATGCCCGGAACGGTTAAAGAAGTTTCAGCGACGTTGGTCGCCAAGACAATCCGGCGGCCACTATGGGGCTGAAAAATCCGATTCTGCTCACCGGCGGAAAGACGCGCATACAACGGCACAATTTCGGTATGTTTCAGATTGCGCTTACTCAAAGCATCTGCCGTATCTCTGATCTCGCGCTCGCCGTTCATAAAGATCAGAATATCCCCCGGCCCCTCATCACTGAGTTCATCGACCGCTTCAAAAATCCCTTCAAGCTGATCACGATCACTGTCATCTTCTCCGGCTAAGGGGCGATAACGGGTATCGACCGGATAGGTCCGGCCGGAAACTTCAATAATCGGCGCACCGTCAAAATGCTGAGAGAAACGCTCAGGATCGATCGTTGCGGAGGTGATAATCACTTTCAGGTCAGGGCGCTTTGGCAACAACTGCTTTAGATAACCGAGAATGAAATCGATGTTCAGACTACGCTCGTGGGCTTCATCAATGATAATCGTGTCATACTGATTGAGGAATCGATCATGCTGAATTTCCGCCAGCAGTATCCCGTCAGTCATCAGTTTAATCTGTGTCTGATCGGAGATTTGATCATTAAACCGCACTTTATAGCCGACAAAATCTCCCAGTGAGGTTTGGGTCTCCTCAGCAATTCGGGTCGCAACCGAACGAGCGGCCAAGCGACGCGGCTGCGTATGACCAATGACCCCGTAAGTACCACGCCCCAGTTCTGCACAGATTTTCGGCAACTGGGTGGTTTTTCCTGAACCGGTTTCCCCCGCGACAATCACGACCTGATGGTTTTCAATCGCTTGTGCAATATCATCTCGTTTCTGGCTGACAGGCAGAATTTCCGGGTAATCTAACACCGCGGTGGTTTGTTTACGCAGCTCGGCAGCCATCATCGATTTGGCAATATCCTGCGCAATTTCATCAAAAACAGCCTGTTTGGCGTTGGAATTCTTGATATTACGGGCGCCCTGAATCCGTTTGTTCAGGCGGAAGCGATCTTTCAGCATGCATTCGTTCAATGCATGACGCAGTGTTTCCGGGGTATTAGGCTGTGCCTGAGGCGGTTGGGTATGTGGCTGTGACGAGGTCAAAGCGAATCCTACTGTATACTTGATTAAAACTGGCCGGATTGTATCACTGTCAGGCCATGACACCAAAAACTCCTTGATTTTCATCACCCGTCTGACCAGACAGTTCTCAATCCAATCTGATGCAGGCTTACCATTTTTGATGTATATTTCGTTTGATGTCAGACATGCAGGATGAGACCTTAGATAACGTGAAAGCTTCTGAATTCATTCATATACTTAATGCCCTGCCCAATGATCCGGAAATCGTGACCGGAGAAACGTGGCTACCGGAGCGTTTATTACAGGTCTCCTATCTCGACGATTTGTTATTTTGTCAGTTTGATAATGCCCCGGAAGAGATTGAGGGTGAAGAAGAAGGCAGAGGATTCGTCGACCATGAACTGACACTGCTAAAAAGTCATATCATGCAGATCTTTCTCGAAAAAGCCCCGCTGGAACATAAGCGAGATGCCATTCTGGCTCTGATTCTTTATGCCCACGAGCACTCTTCATCCGATGTTGTCGAGATGCTTGAACAGCTCAGTCTGCAAGAAAGTCGTTTACAGGAAAGCGATCAAGACATTTAATCCCCTGTCAGCGGCATGTGGGGCTAGCGCTCCAGTTGCCCTGTTTCAATCAACTGAGCAAAGAAATCATTCATCGTCACCGACAGCGGCCGGTATTTAAGCCCTAGTTCGCCAATACTTTTGGTATTGTTGCCTTTCCAGGTGTACCCCACATTCTGTGCAATCGTTTTTCGGGTCATTGCCGGGTTGAGCATCGGCCCCACGAGCCAGACCAGAAACTTCGGCAGCACCCGTTTCGGCAAGGGATAATGCTTGCCATACTTGGGCTGGAGTTGTCGGGCCATTTCAAGGAAAGTCGTATTGTAACCGGAGATAATATACCGACCTTGCGCATGGGCGGTATAGGCGGCAGAGAGGTGCGCTTCAGCGACATCCCGGACATCCACCACACCTATCCCCCAGTCCGGCACACCGGCTTTCATGGTGCCATCCCCCATCTGACGAATGATATGAAAACTTTCAGAGGTCATATGAGGATTAATCGAAGGTCCCATGACTAAAGAAGGATTAATGACAACCAACGTCCATTGCTTTTGATTCTGCGCGATACACCATGCTTCTTTTTCAGCTTCGGTTTTGGAATAAGAATATGGATTATGATTCAGAGAGCTGGAACGGTTCCAGACTTCTTCTGTCACCACACCATGCTCTAAATCAGACAAATCGGCGTTGTCGCCATAAATGGCGGCACAACTGCTGGTCAGCACAACCCGTTGCACCGAAGGGGTTAACGTCGCTTGCGTCAAAACATTTCGTGTCCCCTGAACGGCAGGCGCAATCAGTTCATTTTGCGGATCATCGACCAACAGTCGAAATGGTGACGCGGTATGAAAAACCACCCGACAGTCTTGCATGGCCTCGGCGTAAGAGCCGTCATCGAGTAAATCAGCCTGAAAATAGCGAATGGTGCCCGGCGCAGTCCGGGCAATCCGATTGAGATGTTTGAGTTTGTCCTGATCCTGCACATTCCGAACCGTCGCGTGTACTGTCACGCCGGATTCAAGTAAGCGTTTAATCAGCCATCCCGCCACATATCCTGTGGCGCCGGTTACCAATACCGGTGATTTTCGGTCAATGCGATACATGATTTAATTGATCTCATCTACACTGGATAAAGACGTTGCAATTCCGCGCCAATACACACGAAATGCCTCCCGAAATATCATTTCCATCTCATGCCGTGAATATTGCTTGCGATTGGTATAAACCACGAGCGAATGCAGATAACTTTGTGCATTGATACATAGCAATTCAGGCGGCAACGGATGCAGGATGCCGTTCTCCTGAGCATCACTCAGTTTTTCGATCATCGGCTCCCATAGCTCTTCTGCATATTGACGTGCGGTTTCACCTAATAGTTGAGAAGAATTCAACACATCCAAAGCCCGATATTCTGTCAAATGGTCATAGGACCAATTGGCAAAAGTCAGCCATTGGGTAAAACAGACATCGCGGACTGAAGCAGAGAAATCGACATGGCTCAAGATCACATCTGCCATATTGCGTTTAATGAAGAGATAAACATCATCAATCAGCATTTGCTTGGTTTCAAAATGATTAAACAGCGTGCCATTGGAAACACCGGCTTCTTTGGCGATGGCCGCCGTTGAGACCCCGACGCCCTCTTGCGCAAACAAACGAATCGCAGCTTCAATAAGCTGAAGTTTCTTGGTGTTCATCAAAAACAATATCTTTAGAGTGACTAGTCACTCTAAATTAATCCAAGATCACGGTCTTCGTCAACTGATATATGATTGAGAATTATTCCCATTTAGGTACCACCCTAGACTTCCCGTTGTCATCCTCGATACAGTAAACCAGCTACCGATGTCGGAAACGCTGAAAATGAACCGGATCGCCCGCCGGTGGTCAAAATAAAAAAAGAGGCTTCAATGTACCTTGTTAACCGTGACGTACCTTGTCAACCGTGACCAACCGACCGGATGATATTGCGTCAGATGACATGATTTAGGATGACATTGCTGACCTTGCCCAAATCCACTTGGCTATAAAACAATCAATATCGACGGGATCACATTTATTTTCGCATGATCCTATGATATTTCTTACGGCTGATAATCAAGCGCTTCTGTGAGGAAAATATGTTTAATACCATTACATCGCTTTTTAAAGAACTCCTTGAAGGTCAGGATCTCGGTCATCATGAAGACAGTCCGCAACTGGCTATTGCTTGCCTGCTGACGGAAGTATCCGGTGCTGATCACGATATCTCTCAGCCAGAAAAAGATGCGCAAACTCAGCTGCTGATCAAACTGTGTCAGTTAACTCAACCTGAAGCTGACAATCTGTTAAAGCAGGCAGCACAACAAGTCAAAGAATCGGCTTCCCTCTATGATTTTACATCTCAACTGAGAACGTTATCGCAGGAAAGACGTTTTGAACTGATTCACGCGATGTGGGAAGTTGCCAATGCCGATAACTATATCGATCCGTTTGAAGATGCAGTGATTCGTAAAACCGCAGAACTGCTATATGTCGATCACAGTGAATTCATCCGGGCAAAATTAAGTGTCACCGAGCATAAATCTTAGCGTGTCATACCTTGGCGCGTTATCGCCCGTGATTGATGGCCACATTCTTATCACGATCAATGCCATCCACCGATATTTATCAACGGACAGAAGTCGGACAACCGAAGCGACTTCTTCTGTTCAATTTCTACACGTCCGTTATAATGTGTCCCCTTTGATCACTGGATGACAATACGGTGGATTTTCCGCTCATTCAGAATCCATAGAAAGCCACGATTTGAACCGTGATTGGTCACATCGCAGTGTGACAGCGATGACCATCGATAACAGACGATTAGGTAGCAAAATAAAGCAATGACAGTCAATACTTATACGCCAAATCAAACCACGACTCTGGATACAGCGCAGAAGACGCTGACGCAGCAAGAAACCATGAATCAATCGGTGTCAGGCAACAAAATCGGATTTGTCTCTCTCGGATGCCCGAAGAATCTGGTTGATTCCGAGCGCATTCTGACCCAGTTACGCACCGAAGGATATGACATTGTCGGCCAGTATCAGAATGCGGATCTTGTCATCGTCAATACCTGTGGTTTTATTGACAGTGCTGTTCAGGAATCACTGGATGCGATTGGTGAAGCGCTCAATGAAAATGGCAAAGTCATCGTGACCGGATGTCTCGGCGCCCGGGAAGATGAAATCCGGGAAGTGCACCCGAATGTGTTAGGGATTACCGGCCCGCACGCTTACGAAAATGTACTCGAACATGTGCATCAGTTTGTGCCTCGCCCAACCCACAACCCCTATATCAGTCTGGTACCGGATCACGGCGTCAAACTCACACCGAAACACTACGCTTATCTGAAAATCTCAGAAGGCTGCAACCATCGCTGTACGTTCTGTATTATCCCTTCCATGCGCGGTCAGTTAGTCAGCCGCCCGGTCGGTGAAATCATGGGTGAAGCGGAACGGCTGAAAAACGCTGGCGTGAAAGAGTTACTGGTGATCAGTCAGGATACCAGTGCCTATGGTGTCGATACCAAACACAGTCTGGGGTTCTCAAACGGGACGCCGGTGAAACAAAATATCAAAGCGCTGAGTGAACAACTGAGTCAATTAGGCATTTGGGTCAGACTGCATTATGTCTATCCTTATCCGCATGTGGATGACATCATTCCATTGATGGCAGCAGGAAAAATTCTGCCCTACCTCGACATTCCGTTCCAACATGCCAGCCCGCGTGTTCTGAAAATGATGAAACGTCCCGGTCAGGCCGAACGTACGCTGGAACGGATTCATAAGTGGCGTGAAATCTGTCCGCAGCTGGTGATTCGTTCCACCTTTATCGTCGGCTTCCCCGGAGAAACAGAAGAAGATTTCCAAATCTTATTGGATTGGCTGCAAGCGGCACAACTTGATCGCGTCGGCTGTTTTAAATATTCACCGGTTGAAGGTGCAACCGCTAATGAGCTGGCTGAGCAGGTGCCAGAATCCGTCAAACAAGACCGCTATGAGCGCTTTATGGCATTACAACAAGCTATCAGTACCGCCAAGCTACAAGAGCGTATCGGTCATCAGATGCAAGTACTGATTGACGAAGTCGATCAGGAAGGTGCGATTGGCCGTACTTATGCTGATGCCCCGGAAATCGATGGTGTGGTTTATCTCAACGGTGAAACCCGAGTCAAGCCGGGAGATTTGGTCACGGTCACGATTGAACATGCTGACGAATATGATCTGTGGGGCAGTCTGCTCGCTGAATAAACTGAATCAGCGACAACCCCTAAGCGCCGGGAGGCTGAGAACGTCGTCAGATTTTTCTCAGCCTTGAGGGCGGTTCCCCCTCGATAGCGTAATCGTTTTACTCAAGAATGATTCTTTTTACAAAAGCAGCAACAGGCGCTATGCTGCTTTTTCTTTTTTTCTTTTCCTTATAAAAGAAGGATTCCTGAAGATGTGGATTCTTGTGACCCTCTTTGCGGCAACTTGCCAATCTCTCCGAACCGCTTATCAAAAAACGCTCTCTCAAGAGCAAGGATTTTTACACGCAACGATGGCCCGCTCGTTATATGGCTTACCGCTCGTGAGTGTCTATCTATTCATTTGCTGGCATGTTATCGGTGCCGTCACATGGCCTTCTCTCGGGCTGTTTCTGGGCTATGCATCGGTCTGTGCGATTGCGCAAATCCTCGCGACTTATCTGATGCTCCGGGTGTTTCAGTCCGGCAGTTTTGCTTTGGGAACTCTGCTGGCGAAAACCGAAGCGGTTCTGGCAGCGCTGATCGGGATCCCGCTACTGCATAATTCATTGAATTTCACCGCGTGGAGCGGGATTGCACTCGGGGTGATCGGCACGTTAGTGATGAGTGTACGACTGAGCAATTTACGACATATGCACAAAGATATATCACTGCTTGCCGGATTGGGCAGCGGCTTGTGTTTTGCCGTCACATCGGTGACAGCGTCACTGGCAAGCCATTCACTGCAAGGCTCGATTATTACCAGTGCAGGCGTGACTATCTGGTATGTGCTCGCCTTACAATCCGTGCTTCTGTGTAGCCTGCAAATTTATCGCAGCCGTGATTGCTTCGCGCCAGTAAAGCGCTCTTTCCGGCTCAGCACTAAAGTCGGGATTCTCAGCTCACTGGGATCGATTGGTTGGTTTACCGGATTTGCCCTGATCAATCCGGCACTGGTCAAAACGCTGGGACAAATCGAAATTCTCGGGACGCTATATTTTTCCAAACGGCGTTTTAATGAACAGATGACATTGCAACAATGGATCGGTGGCAGCATGATCGTCGGCAGTGTGATTCTGGTTGCCGTCGCGACCCTGTGAGAAACCTATAACATGGTCAATGCCAGTTTCGCGAGATTATAGGCGTCAACATAACCGGAATGCTGGCGTCCTTCCCATGCGATTCCTGCCGCTTCTTGAGCCGTCCGGTGTCCGATGCGACGTTCTTTCATTCGATGCTGAATCCGATACAAGGTTGCCAGATTAATAAACTCATGAATCGGTGACGCAATCCCTTTTTGTTCACACTCTTGCCGTAAGATCAGATCATCTCTGCCCCACGCCAGATAAACTTTATTGGTTGAGCCAAAGTTTTTGATCATCGATTGAATCACGTCTGCCAGTGGCCGCCCCTGTTTTTCTAGTTTGCGCGGCGTGATACCGGTCAATTCGGCACAAAACAGCGACACTTCATCCTGTTCCGGCTGAACATAATACTGGGCTCTTTTGACGATTTTTCCCTGATCCAGTGCGATTTCTGCCAAACCGATTTCAATAATTTCTCCGGTTGTCCCGACCCCGTTTTCATGCCAGCAGCACATTTCCAGATCGAAACAGACCACACGATTGCAGTTCATAACCTATCTATCCCGTCTTTCGCTCAAACCGGTGATCATAATCGAATCATCACAAAAAGCGAATCCCGGATACACCCCCGAGAACAGGATGCACAAATATTCAGCGAACAAGCGTCTGATGGCTGTAAATCCAATGCCTGATACATGGACTTATGGCCTTTTGTGTTAATATTTGCGCCATTATTTTTTAATGTAGCAGAGAATTGCATATGACCTTCGATCTAAACACCATGCCGACCAGTTTCGACATGCTTCATGCCATTCTGGCCCTGTGTGCCATCATTCTATTGATTGTCGTGATCAGCCGCCGGGCAACCGTGGTTGAGAAAATTGTTGAGAAGCCAGTCGAAAAAATCGTTGAAAAACCGGTTGAAAAGATTGTCGAGGTGGAAAAAGTCGTTGAAGTAGAAAAAGTTGTCGAGAAAGTTGTCGAATCTAAACTGGCCACCGCATCAACCGACGCTGCATTACAACTCCTTGCCCTGTTGCAGAAAGAAGCCCGCCTGATCGATTTTCTCAATGAAGAGATTATCCATTACTCTGATGAAGAGGTCGGTGCGGCAGCTCGGGTGATCCATAGCGGTGGAAAAAAAGTGCTGGATGACTATTTGCATCTGCAACCGATTCGCGATGAAGCAGAAGAAACCCGGATCACCGTTGCAGCCGATTTTAATCCGCAGGCCATTCGACTGACAGGCCATGTCACCGGTCAAGCCCCTTATCAGGGACTGCTGGTGCACAAAGGCTGGCAGGTCACAGCAATCAACCTTCCTCAAATCGCGCCGGACTATGATGTCTCGATTGTCGCGCCGGCAGAGGTAGAGCTGTAATGGAACAACATGCGCGTTACTGTGTCGGCATCGATCTCGGCACCACTCACAGCGTGCTGTCTTATGTGGATATGCATGCAGAAACCCCACAAGTGACAGTATTGTCGATCCCGCAAATGACCGCGCCGGGCACGGTTGAATCCCTGCCTCAGTTAGGCTCATTTGTTTATCAGCCCCATGAGCATGAAATGTCTTCCAGCGCCCGGATTCTTCCCTGGAGTGATGAACCTCAGGCGCTGGTTGGTGCAATCGCCCGCAATTTGGGCAGTAAAACCCCGATTCGCCTCATCGCCAGTGCCAAATCCTGGCTCTGTCATGGCGGCATCAATCGCCGTGATGCATTTCTGCCGGCTGGCAGCCCGGATGATGTTAGTAAACTGTCGCCGCTACAGGCCAGCGAATTGTATCTCGAGCACTTACAAAACGCTTGGAACCACCAGTTCCCAGAATTCCCCTTAGCGGAGCAGGATGTCACGATTACCATTCCGGCGTCATTTGATCCCGCCGCCCGTGATTTGACCGCAGAAGCCGCCAAAAACGTCGGTCTGAGCCGCCGGACACTGCTCGAAGAACCGCAGGCCGCACTCTACAACTGGATTGATGCCAATGGTGAAGCATGGCGTGACCGCGTCACAGTCGGTGATGTGGTGCTGGTGGTCGATATCGGGGGTGGCACAACCGACCTGTCGCTGGTCGAAGTCAAAGAAAATGACGGTCAGTTAGTTTTAGAGCGAGTTGCCGTTGGTGAGCATATTCTGCTGGGCGGTGACAATATGGATCTCGCCCTGGCTTATCGTTTGAAAATGAAGCTGGCACAAAATGGTCAAACGCTGCAAGCATGGCAAATTCAGGCAATGACGCACGCTTGCCGCGATGCCAAAGAAGCCTTGCTTCATGATACCGACCTCGCCGCGGTGCCGATTATTGTACCGAGCCGCAGCTCAAAACTGTTTGGTGCAACATTAAAAACCGAACTCACCCAGCAAGAAGTCCGCCAGACGCTGGTTGATGGCTTCTTCCCTCAAGTCGGTATCGATGAATTGCCTCAGCAACGCGCCCGTGGCGCTCTGACCCAAATGGGACTGCCCTATGCACAAGATGCCGGCATTACCCGCCACATTGCCGCATTTTTAACCAAACAAGCGGGAGGCACTACCGATGCCGATCCGATGATGGCATTTGGCACAATTCCCGGAATGGATCCCCCCGAAACACCGGCGTTTATCCAACCCAGTGCAATTTTACTTAATGGCGGAGTGCTCAAATCAACACTACTTGCAGAGCGATTACTGGCAACCATCAACCGCTGGCTGACCGATGCCGGCGCTGAATCCGCCCGCACCCTGACCGGGATTAATCTTGATCTGGCGGTGTCTCAGGGCGCTGCATATTACGGTGCCGTCCGTCAGGGCAGCGGCGTCAAAATTCGCGGTGGATTAGCCAGTGCTTATTATGTCGGGATTGAAAGTGCCATGCCCGCGATTCCGGGGATGGCTCCCCCGCTGGAAGCGATGTGTGTTGCTCCCTTCGGTATGGAAGAAGGCGCGAGTGTTGCCATCAGTCAGCGTGAATTTGGCTTGGTGATCGGTCAGCCGGTCAACTTCCAGTTCTTCGGTTCTACCGTGCGACGTGAAGACGCCGCAGGGACACATCTCGAGACTTGGTCTGCGGATGAATTACAGGAACTCCCTGAAATTCAGGTGACTTTACCGGTCACCGAAGGCCGCCAAAACGGTCAGATTGTGCCCGTAACCCTTGCCGCCCGGGTAACCGAAGTGGGCACCCTGTATCTGGAAGCGATTGCCACGGATAACGGCCAAACCTGGCATGTTGAGTTTGATGTACGCGAAGGATAACTATGGCGACCCAACATTATTTAGTCGGCATCGATTTAGGCACAACCAATACGGTTGTCGCCTATTGTGAAAACGGCCCCGATTTATCCGATTGTCCGATTCAATTGTTTGACATTGATCAGCTGATCGGCCCGGGAGAAGTCGCCCGGAAACCAACCCTGCCCTCATTCCGGTTTCATCCCGCAGCCGGGCAATATCATCCGACCGATGCCTCTTTGCCTTGGACACATCAGCCTGTTGCCGGGGATTTCACCCCGGTGATTATCGGTGAATGGGCGCGGGAGCTGGGCGCGCAAGTCGAAGGGCGTCAGGTCGTCAGTGCCAAAAGCTGGTTATCGCATCCGGCGGTTGATCGCTACGATGCAATTCTGCCCTGGTCAGCCGCGCAGGATGTCGAGAAAGTTTCCCCCCTGATCGCCAGTGCCAGTTATCTCAATCATATTCGTCAGGCGTGGAACTATCATCATCCGGCTGACCCGCTCGAACAACAGGACATCGTTGTCACCGTCCCGGCTTCATTTGATGAAAGCGCCCGCAAGCTTACCTTAGAAGCAGCTTCGCTGGCGGGATTACCTCATGTCAGACTCCTTGAGGAACCACAGGCGGTTTGTTATGACTGGTATAACTGTTATCAGGCACAAGCAACAGCCCGACTCAAAGATGTCTCTGCCATTCTGATTTGTGATGTCGGGGGCGGCACAACCGATCTCAGTCTGATTGCCGCCACATTAGTACAGGATACATTGCAATTAGATCGGGTCGGAGTCGGAGAACACCTGATGCTGGGGGGCGATAATATCGATCTGGCACTGGCCCATCTTGCCGAGCAACAGTTGACGCAGCAACGCCAGAAGTTAACCACCGCCCGCCTGAGCAAACTGATCCAGCAAACGCGCAAAACCAAAGAAAGTCTCCTCACAACACGCTCCCCCGAGTCGGCTAAAATTACGGTACTGGGTAGTGGTTCAAAATTACTGGGGGGCACCCAAAGTATTACCCTTGATAAAACCCAAGTTCAGCAAGTCGCCTTAGATGGTTTTTTCCCGCATACCACGGCTGATACCCTGCCCGCACAAAGAAAAGGAGCCGTGCTTGAATTCGGCCTGCCTTATGCTGCCGATCCGGCGATTACCAAACATATTGCTGCTTTTCTGGCACAGCACCCGGCTCTAACCCGAACGGCCCAAGACACCCCGGCACCGCTGGGGCTGTTGCTCAATGGCGGCGTATTCAACAGTGATTTGATCCAGCAGCGGCTGATCGATATTTTGTCAGACTGGACCGGACAACCGGTCATTCACCTCGACAACCCTCACCCCGATTTTGCGGTAGCGCTGGGGTCGGTCGGTTATCTCAAAGCCTGCCGGGGCTCACAGCTCAAAATCGGCGGCGGCGCTGCACGCTCTTACTTTCTGCATTTAGAACAGCGTAAACAGCAATCCGCTCAGGCAATCTGTTTATTAGCCAAAGGCACCGAAGAAGGCCATGAGATCCGTTTGTCGAGTCGCCGCTTTTCGCTCACGCTCGGCGAGCCAGTTCGCTTTAATCTGCTGACCACACGCCAAGATAGCCTTGATGGAGAATCTCCGATTCAAAACGGGCAGCTGATCGATGTAGAACCGGAACAGTTTTCCCCCCTGCCCCCTTACATTACCTCGCTGGAACGGACCTCTGAACAGACGCTGGCCGCCAATCAAAAAGAGCGTGCTGAAGTTTTTCTGTCTACCCAGCTGACACCGGTGGGCACCTTAAAGCTCGAATGTGTACAGGTCGGCAACGAGCAGCAGCGCTGGCAGTTAGAATTTGAAATCCGTCATCAAGCCCATCATACAAACACCGCATCATCTGATGTACCGGGGCTTGAACAAGCCGGTGAGCTGATTACTGGCTTATACAGTGGCAACAAAAACAGTGATCTTCAGGCCAACCCGCGCACCTTAAACAAATCTCTGGCACGGTTGCTCGGTGACAAAGATGATTGGGATATCGCCACGAACCGGCAGTTATTTGACCGATTCGCACAAGGTAAAAAAAGACGCCGTCGCTCCGAAGCCCATGAAAATAACTGGCTACGGTTTGCCGGGTTCACGCTGCGTCCGGGATTTGGCGATCCGGTCGACGGATGGCGTATTGATCAAGTCTGGCCGCTCTACCAACAGGGGATTCAGTTTCAGACCCGCCAAAGCTGGAACGACTGGTGGACCTTCTGGCGGCGGGTCTGCGGTGGCCTCAATCAGGCGCAACAAGAGACACTGCTGGCCGATATTGCCAAATACCTCCATCCCGGTGCTCATCACAACAGTCAACAGGCGAAAGCCGCTCAAGACAAAGGCTATGAGTCCATGGTTCGTTTAGCGGCTTCACTGGAACATCTCGAACCAGAAGATAAAAACTTACTCGGTAACTGGTTTATCAAACGAGCCTTGAGTCAGCCTCAATATGCTCAGGCGCATTGGTGGGCTGTCGGTCGTCTGGCGTCGAGAGTGTTACTCTATGGCAGCCGGCATAAAGTGATCCCGAAGGCCCAACTCAATCAATGGCTGCCGGAATTACTGCAACAAGACTGGAAACAAGAACCGATGATCGGTTTTGCCGCAATGATGATGTCCCGGAAAACCGGAGATCGGGAAGTGGATATTGCCGATGACCTGCGCGAGTCAGTGTCCGTAAAACTGAAACAAAGTAAAGCACCGGAAAGCTGGTTGGCCCTGCTTGATGAGATGAGTGCGGTCTCAGAGAGTGATTCGAAACGGATCTTCGGTGAAACCTTGCCGAGTGGCTTGCGTTTAATTCAGTAAGTCAAAGGGCTACATAATCATTGCCACGACACAGAAATGAGTCATGGTTGGAGTGAGGCAAACATCAACCGAACGGGCTTTCACGTTCACGATCGGCAAAACCCGGGCGAAATCATTCGCCCGGAATCAATCAAGATCTTATTTGACTGAATGACGTTTGAGTAACTCTTCTACAACTTTGGTGTCCTCTTCGAGAACCGTCATGCCTTTGATTTCAGGTACGCCAGCCCCGGTGAAGATATCGGCACTCAAGGTACTGCGATCCATATAACTTACCGGACCACTGATGCTGAGTTGCGAAGACTGTTCTTTTTGTGCATCAGCCACTTCTGCCGCACTGTTAACAACCGTCAGCCTTGCCGCTGCAATGTTGTTATCCTCATTGCTCTCTTTCACGACCTGACGATAATCAGCATATAAAACAATCAGATAATCATCTGCAGGAAGTGACTCAGGGATAGGAAGCGTGAAGCTATATTTCGAACCATATGGGAGTGCAATCGGAAGTTCACCGAAAACACCCAACGGCTGACCATTCGTATCGGCAAGCAAAATACCTAACGTTGGTGCAGGCCCCGATGTCTGCGGACAAGATGTGGCAACTGTCGTCACAACCGAGACTTCGCCACCCGCAACAACCGTTGATGGCGAGAGACTTCCTGAAGCGATCAGCCAGTCAGGGAGTGTACAACTGGCGACTGTCGGCGCTTGAGTTGCAGATGCATGCTCTTGTGACGATGCGATTGCCACTTGACTACTGATACCAACTGATGCGATTAACGCTGCAAATAAAGGTGTTAATTTCATAATATTCTCTTCCGTTTTTATAGGCTAATTTTGTTAACATTCATTTCGATTCAATTATGAAAGACAAAATAAAATTAAATCAGAATGTTCATATATGAAATAATCACCAGTGACTCAAATACCGGTCACAGCGAATTTTTCAACGATCAACAGACTGAATACAATTTAATATTTTTTGACTTTCTAACACCTGCCGTCATTCTATATTTTTATTCTAACCAAAGAATAAATAAAGCCGATATAAAACAGGCAAGCAAATATATTATGGATGAAAATATACGCATCACAATGCATAACCGATCATTTGTTGTATAAAAATAATAAATGAATTGAAAAATGAGATGATGATCCAACTCTATTCGAAATACTGTTTATAATGCTATGAATAATAATATTCACCGATTCAATATGAAATCTAAATGCATGAATTATTATAATATGACTCACTCAATATTTACATGCCCTTTGATAAATATCTTTTTGATTATAAAAATAATAATTTTTACCTACCCCTGTATTTCAACTGTTGATGGGCCGGGTCGGCTCATACGGAGGACATGACTCAAACAATCCCAAATCACAGCGGTTTTGTTGTCGATATCGGCAACTAACCCTTGTCACACGCAACAATCATGCTATCGAACCGAATCTGGGCTCCCCATGAATATTCAGTGCAATGAATATAGCAAGCAGGTCAACTTATTTCAGATAACGAAATATGAAAATTGTATTATTACCAAATAGACAATATTCAGATTATGGGTCAAATCGTTCACTACATGACTGATTAAACTGACGCTTTTCTTTATTGTTTATATAAAATAACGCCCTACATCGCTAAAAACAATTGAATAAAACCACCAATAATAACGCCATGAACTCGATAATCGTATATATGTCCCGTCTAAACCATCAATGTTATTTTATCTCACTAAATAAGCGCGAGACTTTCGACAATATATTTATACACCCACCAGATGGCTTATAAATTGCTATGTAGTAATCCATGATATTATTGATACAAGATTTAATATAAAAATATATTTTGACTCACTTTTATAATTCAGTCCCTCTCGATATGAAAATAAATATTTTGTTAGTTATTTTATTTTGCCCATCGAACATCATGAAATTGTTTCAAAATATGACAAGTCAGACGATGAAATAACAGATACTCAGGAAGGATAGTTTGACCATTCAGCAAGATGTGCCTGACCTTTCCGGTGGGGATGCGACTGAGAAAGAGGCATGAACAGAGAAAATTCACCGCTCACTGACTTTGATGTCAGAGCGTCAATGACAACACATCGCGCTCTAACCATTACGACACGACAATGACTATCGCGACAATGACGATCACGACCATCATGGTAGCAGCACTCATGATCGCCCGTGATTATCGCGGCGTCGGCGTGGCTCGCTTGTCTAAATAGGCTTGTTGGACTAAATCTCGGTTGTTCAGATATTCATCCAATCCGGCTTGTCTTAAGTGACAGGACGGACATTCACCGCAACCATCCCCTATCACACCGTTATAACATGTCAGTGTCTGACTTCTGACTAGCGCCAATGCATCATAATGATCGGCCATTGCCCATGTTTCTGCTTTATTGAGCCACATGAGCGGTGTGACAATTTTCATCTCTCGATCCATCCCTTGAACCAGCGCCCGGTTCATCGTCTGGATAAATTCGTTACGACAATCCGGATAACCTGAGAAGTCCGTTTCACACACACCGGTAATCACTGATTCAGCTCCAATCTGATAGGCATAAATGCCTGCCAACGTCAGGAACAGGATATTGCGGCCGGGCACGAATGAATTGGGTAAGCCATTGTCCTGTAACTCATGCGAAACCGGGATATCGTCTCGTGTCAGTGAACTGATCGCTAATTCATTCAGCAAGCCGACATCCATCACTTTATGGGCTTTCACACCTAACTGATCCGCTAATTGACGTGCGGTCTCAATCTCAAGCCGGTGACGCTGTCCATAATCAAAAGTAATCGCATGAACTTCATCATAAGTTTGCAGCGCTTCAACCAGGCAAGTGGTGGAATCTTGTCCGCCACTGAATACAACAACAGCTTTTTTCATAACAATTCCTCAGGCAATACACAGATACTTATGCGTCTGAATCGATAAACGCCAATTGCGCTCGATACACACTTCAATACATAACTCAGTCGCTCGTGGTTTCTGGCTAATCGGTTGTAAAGCAATGATTGTATCATCGGCAACCGGAGTCTGGTGCAGTAAATGATCGAGCTGCTCAATATCCTTACGGGTGCCGACAGGATGCTTTATTTCGTTCGCTCGCAGAAGCGCGCTCTCCAGTACAGGCAAGCGACCTTTCATCGCAATTTTAGGGGACACGGTCACCCATGTCTGGGCTGATGCCCGAATCTCAGCCGTGCCGCTGGTTTCAATCTGACACTGACATCCGATAGCTTCAAAAGCTGCGGTTAACGTCGTCAGATCATAAAGACACGGTTCTCCGCCGGTAATCACAATATGTTTCGCGGTATAGCCTTGCTGATGATAGCAATCAACCATCGCTGCTGCGCTCATTTGACACCAAAGCGGATTATCCTGAGTTTTAACGATAATCTCTTCAACGGCACGTTGATCCTGCGGCTCCGTTTCCCAGGTCTGCTTGGTATCACACCAGGCACATCCCACCGGGCATCCCTGTAACCGGATAAAAACAGCAGGCACCCCAGTAAAGACACCCTCACCCTGGATAGTTTGAAAGATTTCATTGACTCTATAAATACTCAAAATGAATCCTAATTCAGCGGTCATATTATGCGAGTCGCAGACCTTAATAGAAGCTTGTCAGAAGGTCAAATTATACCTGAGGTTATACTTGTATTTGTTCGGAAACTCCCTCATATTGGTGCATCTCGGGGGATTCATCCCATGGACAGAACCCCAAACCACTTTTTATTTTTAGTCCCACATTTTCTGAAGTTACTGGTGATAAAGCATGTATAAATTGATTGGACTCGACATGGATGGCACCCTGCTAAACAGTCAAAAACAAGTTTCAGCCCGCACTCAAGCTGCTATAAAAGCAGCCAAAGACCAAGGTGTCCAAATCGTTTTGTCCTCTGGTCGGCCGATTGAAGGGCTGCGTGCTTATCTTGATCTGCTCGGATTGAACCGCGAGAACGACTATGTGGTTCATTACAACGGATCGTTTGTCGAAAATGTGCTGACCGGGGAAATCATTCGCCAACAAGTTGTCAGCGCTGCCGATGTTAAAATGATTGGCCGCACGGCTCAGGCACTCAATGTCAATACGCATGCTTTCAGCCAAAAACTGGGGCTGATTACACCGAAAAGCTCTGAATACACCCGTCTCGAAGCACAAATCAATGGTATCGATATTCATGAAGTCGATTTTGAGACACTGGATGATGATCATCCGATGATTAAAGCGATGATCGTGGATGCACCGGAAAAGCTGGCTCAAGCCTATAAAAACTTACCTCAGGCTGTCGTCGAACGATTTACCATTGTGCAAAGCGCACCTCATTTTCTTGAGTTTCTGAACCCGCAGAGTAATAAGGGATTGGGCATTCAGGCGGTAGCCGAACGTTTAGGGATTCCGGCACAACAGGTGATGTGTATCGGGGATGCCGAAAATGATCATCACATGCTCGAATATGCAGGTCTCGGGATTGCGATGGGTAATGCCATGCCGCAAACCCAAGCAATTGCCGACTACATTACCGCGAGCAACGATGAAGACGGTGTGGCACAAGCGATTGAAAAGTTTGTGCTGGCGTAAATACTCATCTGCCACATAGTCCACCGCCGCAGCTAAGCCAATGCCTACGAATCATCGCTGAAGGGCATAGATTTGAGTGAACCATCAAAACGCCGGAGAGGGTTTATCTCCGGCGTTTTTTAGCGAATTCCCTTTCTCAGACAGTGAATGTGGTGGCTGAATCCGAGCTTCTGATAGAGTTTGATGGCTGGCTGATTAAAATCCCACACTTCAACAAAAACTTGTTGCACGCCATAGTCATCAAATTCTCGCTCTATACGCTGTAACAGCTGACTGCCGATCCCCTGTCCGCGATAGGAGGGAAACACATAAAATTCGTCAATACTGCCCATCAATACCGGTTTGCTGACGGAAGAAACTAAATCGGCAAAATGACCCGAGACAAAACCGATACAGTGATGTTCACTAAGAGCGATAAACACTAATCCTTCCGGGGAATCTAAATAATCAGTAATTCGCTTCTCTTGCATCACCGCCTGTGCCGACTTGAAGTGTTGCGGACAAGCCAAGTGATGCTCATTGTGTAACTCATACATCATTAGTTCAAGAACCTGGAGATCCGACGATTTCGCCAACCGAATATTAGCCATAGCTGCCTCAGACAAGAGATAGGAATATGGCTAGTTTATACCTGACACACTCTCAGGTAAAAAAATAACATCGAAATCAAGCCACAAAAGGGATATCGTTTGTCCGTCCCCTTTTGCAGCAGAATGAATCACTCTATCTTACCGGTGATATTTCACATCGTATTATGAGTTCTCATCACGTAATAATATCTGTTCAAGCTCAGACAGACTCAGTGGATCGTCAATGGTTGAAGGAACCGTATAGTTTTCCCCGTCAGCAATCTGCCGAATCACCCGGCGTAGAATCTTACCTGAACGCGTTTTGGGTAGCCGCTCAACCACAACCGCATGGTGAAAGCAGGCAATCGCTCCGATTTTGTCACGCACCTGTCCGACTAACTCAAGCTCTAACTGATGGGTATCGACCTTCATGCCATTTTTCAGCACCACCAAGCCCAACGGAAGCTGCCCCTTCAACTCATCATGTACCCCGACGACTGCACATTCTGCCACCGCCGGATGTGCGCCGACAACTTCCTCCATTTCTCCGGTCGATAACCGGTGACCGGCCACGTTAATCACATCATCGATTCGCCCCATGATAAACAGATACCCTTGTTCATCGACATATCCGCCGTCACCGGATACATAGTAACCGGGAAACTGACTGAGATAACCCGACTCAAACCGATCATGATTACGCCAAATCGTCGGCAGACAACCGGGCGGCAGCGGCCGCTTCAGAGCGACATAGCCTTGTTGACCACACACCTGAAGCTCACCTTGCTCATCGAGGATCTCGACCACATAACCCGGTGTTGCTTTGGTTGATGACCCCGGTTTGACCGGCATCGTTTCAATTCCTAACGGGTTACCGGCAATGGCCCAGCCGGTTTCCGTCTGCCACCAGTGATCGATCACCGGTTTATCCGTGTGGGACTGAACCCATTCCAGTGTCGGCGGATCAAGCCGTTCTCCGGCCATAAAGATCGCCTGCAATGACCGGAGCGCATCACGCCGGATATATGCTCCGTGCGGGTCTTCTTTTTTAATCGCTCTGAACGCCGTCGGTGCCGAAAAAAGCACATCGACATGGTACTGTTCACAAACTCGCCAAAATGCACCCGGATCCGGTGTCCGTACCGGTTTACCTTCATAAAGAATCGTCGTACAACCATGAATCAACGGCCCATAGACAATATAGGAGTGACCGACAACCCAGCCAACATCAGAGGCGGCCCAGAACACCCCGTCTTGCGGCATGTTGTAGATCGCAGACATCGAATACTTCATCGCGACAGCATGACCACCATTATCCCGCACCACACCTTTGGGTTTGCCCGTCGTTCCCGACGTATAAAGGATATATAACGGGTCGGTGGCCCGCACCGGCACGCACTCGTGCGGTATCGCGCCCTCAAACAGATGTTGCCAGTCCCGGTCTCTGGCTTGATTCAGCTCAGCCGAATGCGCCGGACGTTGTACGACAATAACATGTTCCGGTTTCCAGCGACTGTCCATAATCGCTTTATCAACCAGCGGCTTATAAGGAATAATTTTATTGAACTCGATCCCGCATGAGGCCGTGATCAGCACTTTCGGCTCGGCATCTTCGATTCTGACCGCCAACTCATTCGGCGCAAAACCACCGAATACGACCGAGTGAATCGCCCCCAGACGAGCACAAGCTAACATGGCCATCACCGCTTCTGGAATCATCGGCATGTACAGTACCACCCGATCACCTTTGGTGACGCCTTGAGCAGCCAACATGCCTGCGACACGCGCCACATCATCCCGTAACGCCTGATAATTCCACTGCTTTTGAATCCCCGTCGCCGGAGAATCATAAATCAACGCTGTCCGTTCACCCCGCCCTTGCTGACAGTGGTAGTCCAGTGCCATCCATGCAGTATTCATCACCCCATCAGAAAACCAGCGCTCGATCTGATGTTCATCGACACTCAGAATGGTTTGTGGTTTCTGGAACCAATCCAGTTTATCTGCCTGTTCACCCCAGAAGCTCTCTGGATAATCTTTGGCAAATTGATACTCTCGTTCATATGTAAGCATCATTTCCCCCATTGTCAGTGGCCGGTATCAGACCGATACCCGCGACTTTGGGAAGTTAATTTCACATCCGTTGTTGATCACCAATGCATTGATCTCGGATTCATTGGTCACGAATTAGTTGATCACCCATTAATTGATCACAAACAAGGCCATAAATTCATCAACCGGTGTCCGCTCCAGACGCGCCTGATCCAGACAGAGTGTCGTGATCGCTGCAACACGACTCTGAGGAAAACGGGTCTGTAAATTACGGATGAACTTTTGCTCGAGGATGGGAATCCCGGCTTCTCTGCGCCGGCGATGACCAATCGGATACGCCACCTCAACTTTTTCGGTACAGGAACCATCACGGAAGAAAACCTGAATGGCATTGGCGATCGAACGTTTATCAGATTCGAGATATTCGCGGCTATAACGCGGGTCTTCCTGAATCACCATTTTTTCCCGGAGCTGATCAATGCGCGGATCGCGCTGATGGAAACTGTCTTCATAGTATTCCGCCACTAAATCACCATACAGTAATGGTACGGCCGTCATATATTGCAGACAGTGGTCACGGTCGGCCGGGTTTGCCAGTTCACCCACTTTGGAGATGATGCGAATCGCCGACTCATGGGTTGTCATTTCAATACGATCAATATCGTCGATCCGATCCCGGACATGCGGATGTAATTGTACGGCACATTCCACTGCGGTCTGCGCATGAAATTCCGCCGGAAAGGATATCTTGAACAACACATTTTCCATCACATAACTGGAGAATGGTTGGGGGATCTCAAATGCTTTACCTTTAAACAGCACATCATAGTAGCCCCACTGCGGCGCGGAGAGAACGGTCGGGATCCCCATTTCGCCCTTCATGGTGATCATCGCCAGCCGAACCGCTCTGGAAGTCGCATCTCCGGCAGCCCAGGATTTGCGGGAACCGGCATTCGGTGCATGACGATAGGTTCGCAATGCCCCGCCATCGACCCAGGCCTGAGACAGTGCATCAATAATCTGTTGCCGACTGCCGCCAAGCATTTTTGTCACCACAGCGACGGAGGCAACACGTACCAAAAGTACGTGGTCTAGCCCGACCCGGTTAAAGCTATTGTTCAAGGCCAGAACACCTTGAATCTCATGGGCTTTGATCATCGCGGTTAACACATCTTTCATCACCAGTGGCGGCTTTCCTTGAGAGACGGCGACGCGGCTCAGATAATCGGCGGTGGCAAGAATGGCTCCCAGATTATCGGAGGGATGGCCCCATTCGGCAGCCAGCCATGTGTCATTGAAATCCAGCCAGCGAATCATGCACCCAATGTTAAAGGCGGCGGTGACCGGATCCAGTTCATGGGAGGTCCCCGGCACCCGGGCACCATTGACAACGGTCGTTCCCGGCACGGTCGGACCTAAATGCTTGGTACATTCAGGAAAACGTAATGCGAGCAAGCCACAGCCCAGCGTATCGATCAGGCAATTGCGTGCGGTCTGATATGCTTCAGGTGACGTGATGGGCTGCTGATCGACATAATCGGCAATTTGTACCAAGAGTTCATCGGGTTGTTGCCGTTGATTAAAATCTACATTCTGACTCATGAGTCTGTCCTTGGTTAACGCTGTTCAATCGGAATCCAATGCTGATGTTCCGGGCCTTGATAATCGGCACTCGGACGAATAATCCGGTTATTGTCCCGCTGTTCGAAAACATGAGCGGCCCAACCGGTCAAACGACTGATGACAAAAATCGGCGTAAACAGTGGCGTCGGAATTCCCATAAAGTGATAAGCGGAAGCATGATAAAAGTCGGCATTGCAAAACAGTCCTTTCTCCCGTTTCATCACAGCTTCTACCCGCTCTGAAACGGCATACAGGTGGCGATCTCCGACTTGTTGAGAAAGACGTTGCGCCCACTGTTTAATCAATGCATTACGGGGGTCACATTCCCGATAAACGGCATGCCCGAACCCCATGATTTTTTCTTTCCGGGCCAGTTTTTCCAATAAACCGGCTTCTGCCTGTTCAGGAGTCTGCCACTGTGAAATCATCGCCATTGCCGCTTCATTGGCACCGCCATGCAACGGACCGCGAAGCGTGCCAATCGCTCCCGTAATACAGGAGTGGAGATCCGATAGCGTCGAAGCACACACCCGGGCATTGAATGTAGAGGCATTGAATTCATGCTCAGCATATAAAATCAGGGAACAATGCATCGCTTGACGAGATAGCTCATCGGGTTCGCGGTCCGACAGCATCTTCAGAAAGTAGCCCCCGATCGATGCTTCACACCGATCTTCCGTATTGATTCGCACCCCATCGTGACTAAAACGATACCAGTAGCAGATGATCGCCGGGAAGCAGGCTAATAGTCGTTCAGTGGCGGATAATTGTTGTGAAAAGTCAGTCTCAGGCTCAAGATTACCCAGTACCGAGCAGCCGGTGCGCATCACATCCATCGGATGAGTTTCGGCGGGTAAACGCTCTAAAACGTCTTTGAGTACCTGCGGCAATCCGCGTAACTGCATCAGGTGGGTGGTGTAGGCATCCAACTCTTGTTGGTTTGGCAGCTTACCTTTCAGTAGCAGGTACGCCACTTCTTCAAACTGCGCATGATTGGCAAGATCTGTAATATCGTAACCCCGGTAGGTTAACCCGGTTCCGGTTTTACCGACAGTACATAAAGCAGTCGTGCCAGCACTCTGCCCCCGCAACCCTGCGCCTCCCAATTGCTTGTTTGGCATGTTGAGCTCCTTATGTTCCCTGCCGCTGCTCTCTGACGGATAATTATTGTCCCCGCACGGGGCCATGATTCAGTCGGCCGGGTTAATTTCACGTGATGGATATAAATTTACGGATGCCGGTCAGAAAACAGCTGATCCAGCTTGTCCTCATAAGTGTGATAATTCAGATAGTCATACAGCGCCTGTCTGGTCTGCATCTGCGGCAGTAAGGCCTGCTGATTGCCGGTTGTGAGCAGATGTTGATACACCATTTCTGCCGCTTGATTCATGGCCCGGAATGCACTCAACGGATAAAGCACCATACTCACTTTTGCCCCGGCTAATACGTCGCAGTCATACAGTGGTGTCTGGCCAAATTCGGTGATATTCGCCAAAATCGGAATCGGTCTGCCTGCGGCATCTTCCAGTGCCGTCGCGAACTGTTCATATTGCCCCAGTTCGACCATCGCTTCGGGGAAAATCATATCGGCACCGGCTTCAACACAAGCGATCGCCCGTTCAATCGCCTTTTCCATCCCCTCAACGGCTAAAGCATCGGTTCGCGCCATGATGACAAAATCATCATCGGTACGCGCATCCACTGCGGCCTTAATTCTGTCGGCCATCTCATCACAGCTGACTATCGCTTTATTGGGGCGATGCCCGCATCGTTTTTGCAGCACTTGGTCTTCAATATGAACTGCCGCGGCCCCTGCTTTTTCCATCGCCCGGATGGTTCTGGCAATGCTGAACGCGCCGCCGAATCCGGTATCGATATCCACCAGCAGCGGTAAATCACTTGCATTGGTAATCCGTTCAACATCGACCAACACATCATTGAGTGTCGTGATCCCGAGATCGGGCACTCCGTAAGATGCATTGGCAACACCGCCACCGGAAAGATAAATCGCCTGATGTCCGATTTGTTGCGCCATCATGGCACAATACGGATTAATCGTACCGACGATTTTCAACGGCTGGTTGTCCCTGACGGCGGCTCTGAATTTGTTACCCGGACTCTTCATGATGGTTCTCCCTGTTCGGACAGCATATGGACTTCAATCAGTTTCCGACTGCCCGCGATATGACGCCGCATCAACATTTCCGCCAACTCCTCATCCCCTTCCCGGATTGCCTTCAGGATAAACTGGTGCTCCCCGAGCGCTTCTTCGGGCTGACTGTGAGCACGGGGCGATTGATAACGAAACATGCGTAATAGATGGTACAACTCATCACACAATAGTCGGATAAGCTGTTGATTACGGCTGGCTTTGATAATGCAATAATGGAAATCGAAGTCGCCATGCTGATGAAAATAGGATGCACCTTCGATGTGACTGAGATGTTGCGCATGTTTTTCTAACAGTGCTTCTAAATTGATCAACTCCGCCGGAGTCATATATCGGGCAGCAAGTCGGGCGGCCATGCCTTCGAGGGCTTCCCGCACCGCATACAGCTCAATCAATTTTTCATAAGACAGTGCAATCACTCTCGCCCCGACATGCGGGATCCGTTCGATCAGGCCAAGCCCTTCCAGTCGCATTAATGCTTCCCGCAATGGGCCACGGCTCACCTGAAACTGGCGGGCAAGGCTGGGTTCGGAGATTTTACTGCCGGGGGCAATCTCACCCTGAACAATCGCTTCAATCAAATAATCCGTCAGATGTTCTGATTTGGTATTGTCTTTCTCTGGCTGAATTAAATCGGTCGCTTGATCCACTGTTATCTCGCTTTTGATGAGGTCTTTTAACTGAACATGCCTAAAAAATAGCCGAATCACGGACCTGAGCGCAAGCAAATTGTTGACAATTTAGACTAATGTCTAACCATTATTATTTGATACAAAAATAACGAGATGCATAAATTAAATAAAAACAATAAGATAATTTTAAGCAAACACACACCCGCTAAAAATTGTCAACAATATAACCGAATTCATCGACTTTATATGCATATCGACATCACGGACAGGTCAGGTACCGATCAAGTCAATCGTTACTGGTGTGAATGGATATGAGTGGATATGAATGATGCGAAAAAATGAAACTGAGAGCTGTGCAATACAAAATTTGACTGACCGCAAGAGATGGTCTTGATTGCTCTGTTATGGTCAATACCCAACAGAGCAAAGGAGGGATAAAAAATCGCTGAAAATAAACAACGCTGAACCATGATATGTTCCTGCATGCTCAACAATCCAGCGATCACTCAATGGGGGTCAGGCGGCGGGTTTAGCTTTCCAGTCAGGATTAATCAATGAGGTCAGGTAGTGATCTTCCCACTGACCATTAATCAACAGAAAATCTTTCATCTCTCCTTCATACTGAAACCCGAGCCGCTTCAGCACAGCTTCACTGCGTTGATTTCGCGGCATGTATGTTGCGCAGATCCGGTGCATGTGCTGCGCTTCAAACATAAACCGACAAGCCATGGTTAATGCCCGGGTCATAATCCCTTTGCCCTGTGCACTTTCAGCCAATGAATAACCGACATAGCAGCTATGAACCGGAAACCGTGAAATTTGGCTAAATGAGATCGTTCCGACCATTTCATCGGTAGACATATCGAAAATCAGCAGATAAAACCCAAGCGCCATCGTTTCTAATTCCCGGAGTTTAATCAGACGCTGTGCCCAGCCTTGCTCAAGAAAGAATTCCTCGTCCCGCTTCGGCTCCCACGGTGTCAGGTAGCGACGGTTCACATTGAAATACCGGGCAATCGTTCTGGCATCATCAATACGGGCCGAACGAAGCACGATATCACCATCGACATCATAGACTTGTTTATACATAAATTATTTCGCGTCCTTGTTGCTTGTCGCTCCGGGAGAGTCCGCCTCAATCCAAGGCAATTGCTATCCCGAAGCGATTAATGTTTCCGAATATCGTAATCCCGCAATTTATTGGCAATTGAGGTATGAGAGACATTCAATCGTTTTGCCAGCTTGCGACTTGAAGGGAATGACTGATAGAGCCGCTCTAACACTTTGGCTTCATAGTCTTTCATGATGTCATCCAGAGAACCATCGAGGTTCACCAGTCCGATTCCGCCATTGACGGCTTCCACACCGGGCAGATGGAAATAGTCGATTTTTAACTCGTCATCCGGCATTTCAGTCAAGGCTCTTAGCACCATATTATCCAACTGGCGCATGTTACCGGGCCACTGATAGTGGGACAGCTGTTCAATGAGTGATTCATCGTAGTGAGGTTTGGCCATTCCCATATGGCGGACATGCTTGGCAATAAAGAGTTCCAGCAATGGCTGCACATCACTGGGCCGGTCACGCAGTGGCGGAATCGACAAGGTCAGCACATTCAAGCGATAAAACAGGTCTTCACGGAACTTATCCGATTCGGCCAAAGTCGCCAGATTATGTCGCGTTGAAGCGATCACCCGGACATCAACGTGAATTTCATGTTCTTCGCCGACCCGGCGGAATGTCCCATCCTGAAGAAAACGTAAAAGCTTAATCTGAAGATGTGCGCTCATTTCACCGATTTCATCAAGAAACACGGTGCCACCATTCGCCTGCTCAAAAATGCCCTTGTGCCCTTCACGATGATTGAAAGACCCCGGGGCATGACCGAATAATTCAGTTTCGGCGACATCATCCGGCATCGACGCACAGCTCACCACCAGAAATGGTCTCGATGAACGTTCCGAACGATTATGACAAGCTTTCGCCAGCATTTCTTTGCCGGTACCGGTCTCGCCTTCAATCAGCAAAGGTTGGTCCAGCATTGCCAGTTTTTTTGCCTGATTGATCAGATGCTTATGTCGGTTGGAAATTCCGACGAAATGTTCAAATCCCAGCTCACTGTGAATCGGTAATTGTGGATATTGTATCTCATGATGGAGCTGTCTCGCCCGTAGGATCACCATAGCGCTGGCCAGAATGGACTCCTTCGACTCACTCTGAATGTAAACAGGCATGATTTCTAATACATAGTCCAGACCATTCAGCACAATGTCCTCGCGCTGACGGGATTTACTCCCCTCAAGCCAACGGGCAAAATTAAAGGCATGAACCAAGGTTGAAATGGCATGACCGATGACTTCGTTTTGCGACTTATTCAGCAATGATAAAGCGGCATGGTTGGCCGTATCGACAAAGCCTTTTAAATCAATAGCCAACACGGCATCCGGTAGGTTATTCAGCAGTGAAACCAATTCCGTGTTATGTCGTTCCATTGGCATAAACTGAATTTTCCGGACATCTTTCACGCCTGAAATCATCCGAATTTGAGCCATCAGTTCACTAAACGTCGCGAAATCAATATCCGGGCAATTCAGATAAATAATGCCGGAAATATCAATTTCAATCCCTCTTAAATCGATATTTCTGGAGACCAGAATATCCAGCAACTCTCGGGTCAAGCCGAGCCGGTCTTCACAAAAGACTTCTAGACGCACAAAAAGCAACCCAAATGTGTAAGGAAAAGTTGACAGTAGTTTCTATCAACACTGAATCTCCGTCAAGTGACAAACATGCCCCGATAAAGATCGATGCATAAATATCACAATTTCAAGGGAGGCTTCCTGATTACATCGCTTGTCGATCAACCGAATGCAAGGTATGACCAATCATAAAATGACCATCCGGGCACGACCGGGATGGTCATCAATCGATCGGATCGTATGATTTGATTAAGGCTTTTTCACCAGTGCAAGCACTCTCGAAACAATCGCTTTTCTGACACGGGTCAGTTTCGCTTTCCGCTCAGGAACCCATGGCAATGGCCGCAGTAGTGTGACCGCCTGAAGTCCTAGACGTGCGGTAAGAATCCCAACCCCGACCCCTTGCCCGGCCCGGGCTGATATTTTTCCGGCCAGTCCTGCCGAAAGCAGGTCGGTTCCGGCATCAATGGCAATTTCACTGGCACCGGCAGCGGCCATGTTGACAAACATGGTTCGCAATAACCGGATCCGTGACCAATAACCCAGCCGCACGCCGTACAAATCAGACAGCCGGTTAATCATCGCCAGATTACGCCACGCCACCAACAACATATCGGTGATCGCCAACGGGCTGACCGCAACGAGTGCAGCAGATTCAGTGGCATAGCGGGAAATCAGCTGGATCGCTTTGTCATCAAGATGCTTGAGGACAAAGACATCAAATAAGGCCAAAACTTCCCCATCGTTGTACGCTGCATTCAGATGCTTTTCCCATTCAGCCACATGCTGAGATTCAATCGCCGGCGCTGAACCATTCGAGCCCGCCTCATCAATCATTTTACGGCATAATTCCGTCGCCTGACCGACACGCTGTGACTGAATCAAGGCTTCGGCTTCCGCTTGGCGAGTGAAGTGTTTTCGCAATGAGCGCAGCGTGAACCACTCTTTCAGCAACTGGCTGAGGCCAACGCCGGCGATCGCTGTCACCAGCGCCGCCCATCCCAGTGTTAACCATTCACCGTTCTGATATGCCGCCGTAATCGTGTCAACAGCTTGCCAACCGACGAGACCAATAAAAGCACTGCCACTCAGTCGCCAGAACCAAGGGGATTGATTCCGGGGCCGAATCACTGTGTCGAGATCGACGTCATCTGATTCAGTCAGTAACGATGGTGACACCGATTCAGGTGTAAATGTGGCCTCATCAAACTGCTGTTGCGCCAACAGCGATGCGGTTTTGTCATGTGAGGATTCCAAATCTTGTTGAAAGACTCGTTTCGGTTGATAAGGTGTCATCGCAATTTATCTCCGATTAAATACTCCAGTACCGTATCCAGACGAATATGAGGAAGCGGCTGCCGGGAGTCAGATATCTGTGGGCGGAATTCGGTAAAATCAAACTGCTGTGATTGCCAAAATGCCGGGGATGGGAGTTTGTCCGGGACTTCTCCCGGGAACAGGGTGACATTGTCTCCGCTAAGTGTCGTCCCCTGAATCGCGTGCATACGCCCTTCCGGTGCTGAGATATATCCAGCTTGTGTCGCCTGAACAGACGCTAAAGTCATACATTCCATCGCCACATTGTCATAAGCGACATCCTGCCAGACCGGCTGAATCATCTGATTCAGCAAATGCAGCAAATGGACATGTTGGTCCGGTGTCACATGATCGGCCTTGGTGGCAGCAAACAGCACCTTATCGATTTTTGGGGAAAACAGCCGGGACAACAAACCACTCCGGCCATATTTAAAGCTTTGCAACAGCTGTACCAACGCATGTTGCATATCGACAAATGCATCATGTCCGGCGTTAAGCGGACTCAGGCAATCCACCAACACCACTTGACGATCAAACGTGGAAAAATATTCCCGGTAAAAGTGGCGCACCACCTTGGTCTGATACTCGTGGTAACGCGCTTTGAGCATGTCATAGTTGGTGATATGCCGTTGTGACCGTGAACGCCGAGCCCCCTGTTCCTCGGGCGGGAAACACGGAAAGAACTGCAAGACCGGCGCACCGGCCAGTTCTCCCGGTAAAACAAAACGCCCCGGCTGTACCCAGTGAAATCCTTCCGCTTTACAACGGTGCAGGTACGTGGTGTATATGGTTGCAATGTCTGCCAGTCGTTGCTCATCGGCTTCGGCATTCAGATCCAGAGCCTGACTCTGTTCCAGCCACGCCTCAGCCAACGCATTTCTGTGACCGCTGAGCTGTTGAATCTGCTGTGCTGACCACTGTTCATAGCTCATCTCTAATAACGGTAAATCGAGTAGCCACTCTCCCGGGTAGTCGATCAAATCAATCGACAATGTCAGCGACTTACCCAGAAGACGTTTACTTCGTTTTGCCGGTCGGTATTTAACCGCAACTCTTGTTTCGCTGACATCCCGGGTAGGCTCCGGCCAAAACGGAGGCTGGTGCTGAATCGCAGAGATCGCCTTTTCATAGTCAAAGCGAGAGACCATCAAATTGCGTTGCGGAATCCGTTTGGTGCCGATAATACGTTGTTGTTGACTCGCAGCCAGAAAAGGCAAATGGCGATGTGTCGAAAGATACTGAATTTGATTGAGCAATGAGGTGATAAAAGCCGTTTTTCCGGCCCGCGACAATCCTGTGACCGCGATTTTGATATTCGCGTCCAACCCTCGCTGAATCAATTCCGAAACATCCTGACCAATCTGTCGCATCGATACCACCTTTATTCTTTTAAGCGATTGTTGCAAATCATGCCTGTTCGTCATTGGCGTCAATCCTCATGAACGACAATTCTCATGAACGACAATGACAGACCCAAGCCATCTAAAATACAGTGCTGAACAATCAGGATGACGGGGACTGGTTCAGTCCGAGCGCCCGTTGCATGCGTTGACTCAGCCCCAATGAAACGATTCGGTAAGACTCGGTCAGATAATAACGCAACGCTTCATCCGTTTCGGCTGTACTGTGATCATGCTGTATCCACTTCATCCCGCGGGAAGCAAAGTAAGGCGCAGGTCTGTATCCCGGATGCTCGCTTAAAAAATCAAAATTCAGCACCGAGGTCTTAAACGTAAACGCCGGCTGCCCCTCGCGATTCAAACTCCCGATGGCGAACACCTTCCCACCGATCTTCCAGACATGAGAATGGTGCCACTGCACCACATAAGTCGTCGCAGGTAATGCATGACAGAATGCATTGTACTCATCTAAAGTCATAAAAAATACATCTCAAACTGAACAGCTATCCATTGGCGATCAACCAGCAAAAAGAGAGACAAATCACGCTAACCAAGCTAAAATGCGATGTCTCTCTTTTGTCCAATCTTCTGACCAATATAAGCTGTTATAAAAATGAAATCATCCCAACAACCGATTTTTCCCATCGGTGTCCGATTTATGTTTCTGTCTGCTTTAGGATTTGCCCTGATGACGGCATGTGTCAAATCAGCCAGTCAGTATGGCATTCCCGTTTTCGAGATTGTTGCTGCCCGGGCACTGGTTTCTCTGGTCATCAGTTATGCCGATGTCAAACGTAAAAAAATTTCCGTCTGGGGCCACAATAAACCGCTGCTGTTTGCACGCGGCGCTGTCGGTACGGTCGCACTGATGTGCGTCTATTATTCCGTGACCACCCTGCCTCTGGCTGAAGCAACCATTTTACAGTATATCCATCCGGTATTTACCGCCCTGTTAGCAGTGTTTTTCTTGAAAGAACGGGTTCAGCCGGCCACGATCATCTGTATTGTGACCTGCCTGCTCGGACTTTACTTTATCTTACAGTCCGATATGTCTTCCGCGTCGTCGACCCCGCTCCCTTTATTGAGTGTCGCATTCGCGCTCATGGGGGCACTCGGCAGTTCTGTAGCTTATGTTATTGTCAAAAAACTGAGTCCGACCGAAGACAGCTCAGTCATTATTTTTTATTTCCCGCTGGTTGCACTGCCAATCGCATCTTTACTCATTGGTGATGATTTTGTCTGGCCTGATTTTAATCTCACTATTTTGCTGATTTTAGTCGGTGTGTTCACACAGGTGGGGCAATACGGGCTGACCAAAGCGATGCAAACACAAGATGCAGGCCGAGCCTCCGCATTTGCGTATGTACAAATCGTCATTTCTGTCTTGCTCGGTATCGCGGTGTTTGATGAAATTCCATCGCTCTGGACGTTGATCGGCGGCATCCTCATTGTTTCCGGTGCGCTGATTAATCTGTTCGGACAGCGTCTCAGACTCGCTCGGTGCTGATCGTCATTGCAGCAAAAAACATCGATGCGTTGCCAACAATATCCTTGTGAGGGGAATATGAATTTTTCCCCTCGCTAACGGGTGACAGCATCGCTATGATGGTAACACGAAGCGGAGGATATCCCTCAGGATCATCAAGGACATCTTATGAGATTGATTGCCCTGGCTGTGTTGTTACTGAACCTACCCACATTCACTCATGCAACAGAATCAGCGACAGCGACATGGTCCATCTATAAAGAGCATGGCAACGTCAGAGTATACAGTCACAAAACGGCAGCCGACCATCTGGAAGTCAAAGCTGTCGCCGTTGTTCAAGCCATTCCCGGTGCATTAGTTGCCTTATTGCATGATGCACAACGTGGTCCCGAATGGATTGCCAACTGCCGCCGTGTCGTGATTGAAACTAAGTCCGACCATGAACGAATCATCCATGTTTATTACAGTGCGCCTTGGCCTGTTGAAGATCGGGACATGGTCATTGATTCCGTCATTCACTATGATCCGCAAGCCCGAAAAATCACGATTAGCGTACAAGATGTGGGTGAGCAATACCCTCTTGAACGCGGTTATGTGCGCATGAAACATGTGAGTGGAGAATGGCAAGCCATTCAACTGAATCACCAGCAGACTCAGATCTCGTATCAAGGTCAGGGCAGTGCTGCTGGTCATATGCCGCTATGGCTGGAAAATAAACTCTTGTTGAGCTCGACTTATGAAACGTTCCTCAATATGGCGGCGGTGATCGAAGAAGCCGTCTATCAGATCCCGCCCCCTCATCCATGAGGCTCAGACACAAATCCAATCACTAGCCAAGCCATAACCGGTCATGGGATGTTGCGGAGGGTGCTGAAACAGACACCTGTTCAGAGATCTGCTCTTGTTCTTGTGACTCATCATCGTCAGCAGAAGAAAACAGATAGGTCAGAAATCCGACGCTCGCCATATAGAGACTGGCAGCAATAATCGCGGCAATCAGGATGATTTTTTTTAACCACTGCATGGTTATTCTCGTAAAATAAAAATCGGTAGCAAACCATACCAAACTGGATAAAAATTGAAAGTGTTTCGTCATGTCAGACAACGATACGACACAGATTTTATGAAAAACCTGTCACAATCTGTCACATAGCCAGCCACCAATAGTCCATCTTATTGACACTGCTCATTTTATAATTAAATCATAGGTATTTTCACTGAACAGATATTGATATATAGATGATAAAATCCCTGAGCATATTGATGAGTACAATAAATAACGAGTACTACAACACTCTTTAATCAATAGATGATCCAACATCGTTCTTCCGAAAATTACGAAGTTATTATTTAACGGAATATAAAAAATGAAAAAAATAATTGGCAGTACCATATTAATCGTCTCACTCGTTGGCTGCGGTGGCTCCGATGGGGATGGTAAAAACGCCCTCGTCAATTACCAGTCCAATGGTTCAGGATTCAGTGATATCACCGATGGCTTCGATATCACCGTTCACTTATATAATCTGTTGGATGAAGACAAGATAGAAAAAGACCATGCCACGATCACATTCGACATTAACAATAATTCCACATTTGATGATGGCGATATTCGGATTAAAGTCGGCAATACATCAGGCATCCCCAATGTTTACTATGAGACGGGCTGGACTGTCGGTGACTTTATTGTCGAATATAACAAAGCCGGAACGATCTTGTCCGTACGGCCAAACAGCGGTGTTATTGTGGGCGGGAGTAATATTCTGACCAACGATATTGGCTCAGTCTCCTACAGACTCACCACATTCAACGATACGTTTGTCAGTAATCATCTGATATTCAGAATCAACCGGGCCTTTACTTCAAGCGATGCAGACGCCCCGCTGGTCAAACAAAGTCTGAATAAAATTTCCAGTGCGACCCCATTTAATATTGAATTCAGTGATGGCGTCAGCAGTGCAGATTATATTCCCGGTAAAGATGTATTCAGCCAAGGTACATTTACCGATAGCAAAGATGATTACACTGGTAATAATAATCAAGTGGATCTGAAGTCAATCAATATCAGCAATATCTGACCATTCCGATGTGAGTGATATATCTTGAAACAGGGTTCTCCCCCGAAAAAAAGCCTCTGTTTAGTTCAGAGGCTTTTTTTGCTGACAGCAAAGTGTTTATTGCTCGGCTTCTGCGATTTTCACTTTCCAGACATCCGGACCGGTCTGGTGCGCATTGACACCATGTGAATCAACCGCCACAGTCACCGGCATATCTTCGACTTCAAATTCGTAGATGGCTTCCATCCCTAGGTCTTCGAATGCCACAACCCGCGCTTTCTTAATCGCTTTTGCCACTAAGTAAGCGGCACCACCGACGGCCATCAGATAGACCGCCTGATGGTTTTTGATCGATTCAACCGTAGCAGCACCGCGCTCAGCTTTACCAATCATACCCATCACGCCGACATCTTCCAGCATCATATCCGTGAACTTGTCCATCCGTGTTGAGGTTGTCGGCCCTGCCGGCCCGACGACTTCATCACCCACGGCATCAACCGGCCCGACGTAATAGATAAACTTACCTTTCAGATCCACCCCGTCCGGCAAACCTTCCCCATTGCTTAACATGGTTTGAATCCGTTTATGGGCCGCATCGCGTCCGGTCAGAATTTTGCCGGACAACAGCAGGGTTTCGCCACTCTTCCATTGACGGACATCTTCTTTGGTCACCTGATCAAGATTCACACGACGTGTATTTTCACCGGCTTCCCATGTAATATCCGGCCAGTCTTCCAATTTTGGTGGCACAAACTCAGCCGGTCCGTTGCCATCTAATGTGAAATGGATATGACGCGTTGCCGCACAGTTCGGAATCAGACAAACCGGCTTCGATGCCGCATGAGTCGGGGCAGTTTTGATCTTCACATCAACAACGGTGGTTAATCCGCCTAAACCTTGCGCACCAATACCTAAACGATTCACCCGGTTGAAGATATCCAGACGCAACTCTTCTTCGGCATTTTGCGGGCCGCGATCAATCAGCTCTTGAATATCAATATGTTCCATCAGGGATTCTTTGGCCAGTACAGCCGCTTTCTCTGCCGTCCCACCGATACCGATGCCCAGCATACCCGGCGGACACCAGCCAGCGCCCATCGCGGGGAGTGTTTTTTCAACCCATTCAGCAATATCATCTGACGGATTGAGCATCACCATTTTCGTTTTGTTTTCAGAACCACCGCCTTTGGCAGCAATCTGGATTTCAACCTGATCACCGGGAACCATATTGATATGAACAACAGCCGGTGTGTTGTCACGGCTGTTGATCCGTTTTCCCGCAGGATCGTGCAATACAGAGGCCCGAAGTGGATTTTCCGGATTGGTATATGCCTGACGAACCCCTTCATCAACCATTTGCTGAACGGTCATATCACCTTCCCACTGAACATTCATACCGATATTGACAAAACACGTCACAATACCGGTATCCTGACAGATCGGACGATGCCCTTCCGCAGCCATGCGCGAATTAATCAGAATTTGAGCGATCGCATCTTTCGCAGCCTGACTTTCTTCGCGGTCATAGGCTTTCTTTAACGCCTGAACAAAATCAAGCGGATGGTAATAAGAGATATACTGAAGCGCATCAGCCACACTACTGATGACATCTTCTTTTCGAATTAGCGTCATTGCTTACCTCATTTTATTTATGCTTCCGGAGTCATTTCAGGCGACAGAATATGAGACTGTCGCGCATCAAAAACTGTCATTTACCGGAGATTTCACGGGCTTATATTACTTATAGTTACTGCTTTTTATGATACTCTTGGTTGCACCAACAAGCTATGCGACGATCGGACTTTTCGTCACAGTTTATACAAATGAACAACCATGAAGAATGCAACTGACCGAGATATTGAACACAAATCACTCATCTATCACCCCCGGCTCGCTATCGAGTATTTTGCTCGTATTGAGCATCTGCCTTGGTCGATGTTACTGCGTTCTCCGGCAGAACATGTCGATAGTCGCTACGATATTCTTGTTGCCCGGCCCGTTGCCACGTTAAAGACATACGGCGCGGTGACCGAGATTCAAACTGAAGACGGTCAAACCGAATCCCCCGATGATCCGTTTGAGCTGTTGACACGCTACCAAAATCAATATCTCCCTGCGCTCGATGAAATAACCGTCTTCCCTTTCGTTGGCGGCGCGCTGGGTTATTTTGCCTATGATTTGGGGCGGCGTATCGAGCAATTACCCGCACAGGCGGTGCAGGACATCCCCCTGCCGGAAATGGCCGTGGGTATTTATACTTGGGCACTGGTTGTTGATCATCAGCAGCAAACGGCAGCATTGGTTGGGATCGGAACAGACGCGGCTGAGCAATGGCTCGATGCACAGCAAACCACAGAACAGTCCCCGTTTCATTTGACGTCAGACTGGCAAGCCAACATGACTGAGCATGAGTACCACGATAAAATCAACGCAATTCATGACTATCTGGGTGCCGGTGACTGCTATCAAGTCAACCTGACGCAACGTTTCCAAGCTGGTTATACGGGCAGTGAATGGCAAGCCTATCAACGACTGGAACATGAAAATCGTGCACCGTTTTCGGCTTACCTTCGGATTGAAGACGGGGTCATTTTAAGTATTTCTCCGGAGCGTTTTCTACACTATAAAGTGCCGGTAATTGAGACCAAACCGATTAAGGGAACGATGCCTCGCAGCGCTGATCAAGCCCTTGACCAGCAGTATGCGCAGACCTTAGCCGCATCGGAAAAAAATCAGTCCGAGAACCTGATGATTGTCGATTTATTACGCAACGATATTGGCCGGGTGGCAAAACCGGGCAGTGTCCATGTTCCCCATTTATTCGCGATTGAAAGTTTTCCGGCGGTTCACCATTTGGTCAGTACCATCAAAGCCGAGTTGGATGCACGTTATACATCAGCAGATTTGCTGCGCGCCTGTTTTCCGGGCGGATCGATTACCGGAGCTCCGAAAATCCGGGCGATGGAAATCATCGAAGAACTGGAACCTCAGCGCAGAAGTGTGTATTGCGGCAGTATCGGCTATATCAGCCGTGATGGTCAGATGGATACCAGCATTACGATTCGTACCCTGATTGCGACCAACCAGCAACTTTACGTCTGGGCCGGTGGCGGTATCGTCGCCGATAGTGAACCTGCCAGCGAATATCAGGAAACATTCGATAAACTGAGTCGAATATTACCGGTCTTATCGTCATAATCTGCCATTACGAGACTAAAAATGCACCTGACCCGAACAACCATCTTAAGAGATTTTCAACTCCGTCAACCCAGCGACTATGCCTCAGAATCGTTGTCGCGGACCAGACATCTTTCCGGGCAAAACTTACGCAAAGCCGCGGTATTGGTTGCTTTCGTTGAACGTCCCACCGGATTAAATGTCATTTTTACCAAACGTGCGGCACATCTGAAACATCACCCGAGTCAGGTCAGCTTTCCCGGCGGCAAATGTGAACAGTGGGATGAATCAGTCTACGCAACCGCGCTGCGGGAAGCACATGAAGAGATCGGTCTGACTCAACAGCAAGTTGAATTAATTGGCTGCCTGCCGGAATTAAAAACCGTCAGCCGCTTTTCCGTGACACCGGTTGTGGCGTTTGCCTCTCCCCACTACCAAGTCACCATCGATCCCAATGAAGTTGCAGAAGTCTTTGAAGTTCCGGCGGATTATTTACTCCATCCCCGAAATCTTCACCATGCCACATTTGTCCTGAAAAATGCCCGCCACCGGGTATTTGCGATCCCTTACCAACGGCATTTTATCTGGGGGGCGACGGCTCAGATCGTTCATGCTCTACAAAAACAACTCATCATTTGATCTCTAGTAGAAATCAAGGCGCATATATAGTATAAACTGCGGCACATCAATAAGTTACCTATCACACTTTCATTTTTGGAAAGCATGATTAAACTCATTTAATCCAGATAATTGGAAATCGCCCCATGAACAACAAGTATGTTTTACTGCTCCTGTTATGTTTTGCCTCACTCGATGCCAATGCAGCCGAAGAGAACAATGCCAATGAAGAAAAAGGCACGTATTACATGGGATATCTGCATGAAAATATCAACCAGAGCGGTGTTTTTGAACTTGGCGTCCGAGTCCCGACTTCGCAGTTTACGGAATTGAACGTCGCAGCCATGTGGTTTGCCCACGATCAAAACCTTTATGAAGGCGTTAACGCAGGCATGAACCTCACGACTGGCACACCGTTTTTAAAAGGCTACGTGGGTGCCGGCGTTTTTGCCGGACAGAATAAAATGTGCGATAGACAATATAACAATACCAGCAATCGCTATGATTACACCGATTGTGATGCAGATCTGACCGTCGGGGTTTATCCTGAGGTTGGCGTCGAACTATCGCTGTTCAATCTCAAACTGGCAACCTACGCCCGCTACTATCGAACGGCAAACAGCGGTAAGAATGAATACCAGATGTATGGCGCATATATCGGGCTGAGTTTTTAGCATTTTGAGGCCGTTCATATATCCTAAAAATAACCGCAGATTAAGTAGATTATCAGTTGTGCAGACCCGAGGAGTCATGTACTCTCCCACCGCAATTTCATCCTGCCCAGACCGAGTTGCTTTGCGTCATACAGGATGAAATGATCATTTACTGTTGTTTGTTAATATAAGCTGTTTGTGAGTAAGCCATCTATGATTAGTGTTTTTGACATTTTTAAAATCGGCATAGGGCCATCAAGCTCTCATACGGTAGGGCCAATGAAGGCCGGAAAACAGTTCATTGACGAGCTATACCAGAAAGCAATTTTACCCAATGTGACCAAGATTACGGTTGATGTTTACGGCTCTCTGTCACTGACAGGGAAAGGCCACCAAACCGACACTGCAACCATTCTCGGACTGGCTGGGTATAGCCCGGAGTCTGTAGAAATCGATCAGATTCCCCACTTTATCCGTCAGGTCGAACAGACGGAAAAACTCCCGATCACCTGCTATGACCATCAGGTTGATTTCCTCAAAGCGGATGGCATGACGTTTCATACCAGTAATCTGTCTCTGCATGAGAACGGGATGAAAATTCACGCTTGGCAGAACGATGAACGACTCTACTCCAAGACCTATTATTCAATCGGCGGTGGGTTCATTGTCGATGAAGAAAACTTTGGCCTGTCGATCGAATCCTCTGACGAAGTTCCTTACCCTTATATCAGTGCCTCAGAATTGGTAAGTCAGTGCCGTGAATCGGGCTTATCTATCAGTACACTGGTGTTAGAAAATGAGAAAGCACTGCGAAGCGAAGAAGAGATTCATGCGCATCTGAGCAAAGTCTGGCAGACCATGAAAGACTGTATCGCCAGAGGCATGAAAACCGAAGGCATTCTGCCCGGGCCCTTACGCGTCCCTCGCCGTTCAGCAGCGCTCAACCAGCAGCTGCAAACATCAGAGCGGACGTCGAACGATCCGATGGCGGTCATTGACTGGGTCAACATGTATGCGTTTGCCGTCAATGAAGAAAACGCTGCCGGCGGGCGCGTCGTTACCGCACCAACCAATGGTGCTTGCGGTATCGTCCCTGCGGTACTGGCCTACTACGATAAGTTTATTCAGACCGTACATGAACAAGATTACATTCGCTATCTGGCAACCACCGGCGCTATCGGCGGGCTCTACAAACGTAATGCATCGATATCCGGTGCAGAAGTCGGTTGCCAAGGCGAAGTGGGTGTCGCCTGTTCAATGGCCGCAGCAGGTCTGGCCGAGCTATTGGGCGGTAGTCCGGAACAAGTGTGCATGGCGGCAGAAATTGCGATGGAGCATAACCTCGGTCTGACTTGTGACCCGGTTGCGGGTCAGGTTCAAGTTCCGTGTATCGAAAGAAACGGGATTGCTGCGGTGAAGGCCATCAATGCCACACGGATGGCACTACGACGTTCTTCTGCGCCCCGGGTTTCTCTCGATAAGGTCATCGAGACCATGCTTGAAACCGGCAAAGATATGAATGCCAAATATCGCGAAACCTCACAAGGTGGTCTGGCCGTCAAAGTAACTTGCTAAGCCAAAGGTAACTGACTTAAACAAAGCGGCTTGCCAAGATATGGCAAGCCAACACCAGACACCGAGCTGCCCCCGAATGACGCATCCATGAAAAACGCCCTTTATCATAAGGGCGTTTTTCGTCAGACGCTCTCATCTATTCGCTAGCAGTTACTCGCCGCGATAAACACATCCTGCCGTACAGGTTTCTTTCACTTCGATCTGACTGAGCAACGGCAGATTTGGTTTCAATTCGTGCCAAATCCAGCGCGCAATGACTTCGCTGGTCGGGTTCTCCAACCCTTCTATCTCATTCAGATAATAGTGATCGAGGCGTTGATAAATGGGTTTAAATGCAGCCTTAATTTCGGCAAAATCAATCACCCAACCCGTTTGAGGATCAACCTCTCCCTCCACGGAAACTCGGACCAGAAAAGAGTGCCCATGAAGACGTCCACATTTGTGGCCTTCAGGAACATAAGGCAGATGATGGGCGGCTTCAAATGTAAACTCTTTATATATGATCATCTTAAACTCTATAAATATCAATAACTTAAAATAAAAACAAGCAAGTTATTATACGCGAAAACGCGCTCTTGTCACATGCTAAGTTGATCAAACTAATATAATCGTCAGTTGATGCCGTTCAGGGTTCAAAATCCCCTTTCATGCATATCATGATTGATAGACTCGGATAAAACGGGCTGCGACATGGCAGCCCTGACAGGTATCACCTGCATCGATGATGGAAAGTGAATCTTCAGCCGTCGCGTGCAATGGCTTAACAGTCTACTGCGTTGACCGCCAATCCGCCACGAGATGTTTCTTTATATTTATCCTGCATATCCCGCCCCGTGTCTCTCATTGTGCGGATCACTTTATCAAGAGAAATAAAATGCTCTCCGTTACCACGTAACGCCATATTGGCGGCATTGATGGATTTCACCGCTGCAATTGCATTGCGTTCAATGCAGGGGACTTGAACCAATCCTCCGACGGGATCGCAGGTTAGCCCCAGATTATGCTCCAGAGCGATTTCAGCAGCATTTTCTACTTGCCCCGGAGTACCACCAAGCACCTCCGTCAGTCCAGCAGCAGCCATAGCGCTGGCAGACCCCACTTCCCCCTGACATCCGACTTCGGCACCGGATATCGAAGCATTCATTTTACACAAAGCCCCTATCGCACTGGCTGCCAGAAAATACTGATGAACATCTTCTGCCTTGGCCTTCGGATGAAAGCGCATGTGATACATCAATACTGCGGGCATAATCCCTGCGGCACCATTTGTCGGAGCTGTTACCATCCGCCCACCGGCAGCATTTTCCTCATTGACCGCCAACGCATACAGATTGACCCAGTCCATACCACTCAATGAGCTGTATATCACATTGTCATTACCGGTTTGGGTCAAAGAACGATATAAAGCGGCCGCTCGTCTCTTCACCTGAAGTCCTCCGGGCAAAATCCCTTCCTGAGCGATCCCATTGGCAATACATGCCTGCATCACTTGCCACAACTGAGCAATCCCTGCATTGATTTCCGGTAACGTTCGCCAGGATAGCTCATTTTTCATCACCAACTCACTGATCCGTAGTTTGTGCTGATGACAAATCTCAAGTAACGCTTTCGCTGTCGTAAACTCGTAAGGGAGTGCAATCTGTGGTGTGACATATTCCGCCTGCTGAATGGACGCGTCATCCAACACAAACCCACCACCGACCGAGTAATAAGTATTGTCGGTCACAACCGTCTGATCCCGACTGTAAGCCGCCAGATACATCGCGTTAGGGTGATACGGTAAGGTTTCATCCATAAACTGTAAATCGGTATGCCAGTCGAAGGTAATCGTCTTCTGTTTCGCCAGCTGTAATGTGCCTGTATCGATCGTCGCTTGGATGGTCGGTTCAATTGTCGAGGGATCCATGGTATCCGGTTGATATCCCATCAGTCCCATGACGACAGCTTTATCAGTACGATGGCCGATCCCCGTAGCACTGAGCGAGCCATATAATTTTATTTCAACCCGTTCAACACGCTCCAACAGTTGCTGACTCACCAGCGCTTCAGCAAAGAGGCTGGCGGCCCGCATCGGACCGACCGTGTGAGAGCTGGACGGCCCTATCCCGATTTTAAACAGATCAAATACGCTGATACTCATGACTCGCTCCTACAAAAGTCCGGGCCTTATTGAATACTGAATGATTCGCGGTGCAGACCATGACGGCCCCCGTTAAAACGCCCCCTGACCACGGATATCGACAAGACAGGGAATAAAGTCAACCCATGATAAGTTCTTTATCCCTATTTTATAGCAGAGGGCGAGACAACTTGCTGCCGCTCTGTCATGGTTCGGTCAGTCTATGCGTGCATGACTGACCATGAGGATAGAAACCTTCCCCCGCTAAGATTGCACAAAGTTCATCCATTATCGTCCAAGATGTCTTAAAAATGTCATCAAAGGATACGCTTCTCCGGCTTTCTTGACCCTAAACCATTCAAGAGTCACTAATTTTAGTGTATTGTTAAGAGATACTGGTGCTGGAGAACGCTGACTGTCAGAAACCGTCCCCAACACTTTCTGCATAACTTTTTGATTTGTAATAATTAATTAACTAAAGGATACAAACACTACTATGACGTACGCGCCTGTTGTTGACGTATTAAGCGGCAAGCTTGCAGTTGACAGTGAAGTGACTGTCCGCGGCTGGATCCGTACACGTCGTGATTCCAAAGCCGGAATTTCGTTTCTCGCCATTTATGACGGCTCTTGTTTCGACCCGATTCAGGCCGTGGTCCCGAATAATCTCAATAATTACAATGACGAAGTTTTAAAGCTGACAACCGGCTGTTCCGTTGAAGTCACCGGTCAGATTGTGGCATCTCCGGCACAAGGTCAGGATTTTGAACTGGCAGCAACAGCCGTCAAAGTCGTTGGATGGGTCGAAGATGCGGACACTTATCCGATGGCGAAAACGCGCCACTCGATTGAATACCTGCGCGAAGTGGCTCACCTGCGTCCTCGAACCAATGTGATTGGTGCGGTTGCTCGCGTGCGAAACTGTCTTTCTCAGGCCATTCACCGTTTCTATCATGAACAGGGCTTTTTCTGGGTTTCAACACCATTGATTACAGCCGCTGACTGTGAAGGTGCCGGTGAAATGTTCCGGGTTTCAACACTGGATCTGACCAACCTGCCGCTGACTGAGCAAGGTCATGTAGACTTTAATGAAGATTTCTTCGGCAAAGAGACATTTCTGACCGTTTCAGGTCAGTTAAACGGTGAAACCTATGCTTGTGCCCTGAGCAAAATCTACACGTTTGGGCCGACATTCCGTGCTGAAAACTCAAACACCAGCCGCCACTTAGCAGAGTTCTGGATGGTGGAGCCCGAAGTGGCCTTTGCTGAGCTGGATGATATCGCCAAACTTGCAGAAGACATGCTGAAGTATGTCTTTAAAGCCGTGCTTGAAGAGCGACGTGATGATCTGGAATTCTTTGCCCAAAGAATTGATAAAGAGGTGATTAGTCGTCTTGAAAACTTTGTCGAGTCAGATTTCGCACAGGTTGATTACACCGATGCAATTCAAATCCTGCTCGATTCCGGTAAGGAGTTTGAGTTCCCGGTTGAATGGGGCATCGATATGTCTTCGGAACATGAACGCTATCTGGCGGAAGAGCACTTCAAAGCACCCGTGGTTGTGAAAAACTATCCGAAAGATATCAAAGCATTTTATATGCGGATGAATAATGACGGTAAAACCGTTGCTGCAATGGATGTGCTTGCACCGGGAATCGGTGAGATTATCGGCGGTTCTCAGCGTGAAGAGCGTTTGGATATTCTTGATCAGCGGATGCTCGATATGGGCATCGAACCGGAAAGTATGAACTGGTATCGTGACTTACGCCGTTACGGCACTGTTCCTCATTCAGGATTCGGTCTCGGCTTCGAACGGTTGGTCTCTTATGTCACAGGTATGGGTAACATCCGCGATGTGATTCCATTCCCGAGAACCCCGCGTTCAGCGAACTTCTAATCCGAAACAAGTTGGTATCGGAAATTACATCAGCCCGAAAATGCCATCATCACGATGGCATTTTTATTATCCCTTCCTGTCATTGCTTACAACGGATTTCCAGCGATTGCTGACACAAAACCATTTTGCCATGCCAGAAAAACAGAATCGGAAATTATTTACTTTTTTCATCGAGGGACGGTTGTAACAAGATCGCCATAGATGTATAAATAATTGCATGACGATGTCATGAAACTGGCATAAAAATTCACCATTTCCTTTCAATTTTACACGGATGAAAAACATGTTTGAAAAAGTTGTCGCAGCACCGGCTGACCCCATTCTCGGACTCACTGAAGAGTTCAAAAGCGATCCCCGTTCAGAGAAGATTAATCTCGGGGTTGGTATCTATAAAGATGAATCCGGTCAAACCCCAATCCTCGCGACAGTAAAAAAAGCGGAAGCCATACTGCTCGAGTCAGAGAAAACCAAATCTTATCTTACCATTGAAGGAATGGCTGACTATGCACTGGCAGTACAAAAACTACTGTTTGGCGCTGATGCAGACATTGTCACCAGTCAAAGAGCCAAAACCGCTCAGGCGCCGGGCGGAACCGGTGCACTGCGCGTTGCCGGTGAATTCATCAAACGTCACCTGAGCAGCAATAAAATCTGGATTAGTAATCCGACTTGGGCGAACCATAATGGCGTTTTCAAAGCAGCCGGCCTTGAAACGGCTCAATACAGTTACTATAACGCAGAAACCAAAGATAAAGATTTTTCAGCGATGGTTGCCGACCTGCAAGGTGCCGATGCCGGTGATATCGTTTTATTACACGGTTGTTGTCATAACCCGACCGGGATCGACCCAACCACTGAAGAGTGGGAAACCCTCGCGAAGCTAGTGGCAGAGAAAGGCCTGATTCCGCTTTTCGATTTTGCTTATCAAGGCTTTGCAAAAGGGGTGGAAGAAGATGCCGCCGGTCTGCGTATCTTTGCCCGTTACAATCAAGAGCTACTCGTTGCCAGTTCATTCTCCAAGAATTTCGGGCTGTATAACGAGCGTGTCGGCGCATTTACACTTGTGGCTGAATCTAAAGACGTTGCCACCACTTCATTTTCTCAGGTGAAGAGTATTATTCGCGCAATCTACTCAAACCCACCGGCGCACGGTGCTGCCGTCGTCACCACAATTCTGAGTCATCCGGAACTGTATGCCGAGTGGATTCAGGAAGTCGCTGAAATGCGTGATCGCATTCAGGAAATGCGCGATCTGTTTGTAGCGACCTTAAAAGAGCAAGGCGTGCAGCAAGACTTTAGTTTCATTGCCCGTCAAAACGGTATGTTCTCATTCTCCGGGCTGAATCCTGAGCAAGTGGCACAGCTAAAAGATGAGTTTGGGATTTATATTGTCGGTTCTGGCCGAATCAGTGTCGCAGGGATGACAAAGAACAACATGTTACCCCTGTGTAAAGCGATTGCAGCGGTACTTTGATTTGTCCGTTCGGCCATTCATCCTTTTAATGATGTGCTCTCAATCTTTGGTTGGAAACAATTCATCCCGGTCATCCGGGATGAATTTTATGAGGCGGACTTAAACGCAGATTAAGCAATCTGATGAACCGCACAAAGTTTATTGCCAGCCGGATCCCGCAGATAGGCTAAATATAATTTCCGGGTTGGATATTCACGAACGCCCGGTGGATCTTCACAGGTAACGCCACCATTTTCGATACCGGCCTGATGCCATGCCTCGGCAAGTTCCGGGCTTGCAGCTTTAAAGCCGATGGTCATGCCATTGCCGTGAGTCGCTTCCTCACCATTAACCGGTGGTGTGACGATAAACACCCCTTCCTCATTGGCATATATACAGCGATCTTTTTCGATCACGCCAGCCGGATAACCTAAAACCGTCAAAATAGCATCATAAAACTTTTTTGATTTTTCAATATCGTTTGAACCAACGACGATGTGACTATACATGAACTCTCCTTTTGATAAGTAGCATATTTTATATCAATAACATGCGAATTTATCTTGCTACAAGGAGAACCGGCTGTCTAGGGGCTGTTGATCGATTTCGTTCAGTCAGACGGAATACCGCAGTCCCAACGTTTTGAAGAGCGCATTCTTTGCTGAATCATTTCGACACTCATTGGCTTGTCAAAATAATAGCCCTGAACCAGACAGCCGGTCGCCGTATGATTGGTCAATGCCAGCAATTGTGCGTAAGTTTCTACGCCTTCCGCCACAACACGGAAAGGTGCTGACTGCCCTATCGCCAGTATGGTTTTGATCAGAGAGCAACTCTCTTCACTACATAACATCTTGTCGATAAAACTTTTATCAATTTTCACTTCATCAATCGGCAGCTGATTGAGATAACTCAAAGAAGCATAACCTTTACCAAAGTCATCCAGCGAGATGCGAAGACCAGCCCGTCTCAAAGAGAATAAGACCTCTCTGGCTTGTTGAAATTCGCGAATAAAAGCACTCTCCGTAATTTCAATATGAATTCGGCTGATATCAATACCGACATGCTCAATGATTGCTGTAATGTCATTCACAAATCCCGGGGTCAGCAGCTGCTTTGCCGAAACATTGACATTCAGGCTTAACGCATAAAGACCATTCGGACTCAGCGCTAAAACCTCGCGGCAAGCCCGTTCAAAGATATAGTTGCCCAATGTATAAATCAGACCGACATCTTCAGCAATATGGATGAACTCTTCCGGCTTCACCGCCCCGAGCACATCGTTATCCCACCGAACCAAAGCTTCAACACCGAGCACATTCCAGGTTTTGACATGCACTAATGGCTGATAGCAAATAAACATTTCATGTTTACGCAAAGCATGTTGCAACTGGGCTTCAATCACCAGAAAGTGTTGCAGATGAGCATGAATCTCCTGATTATAGAACACCACACTGCCCCGCTGCTTTTTCTTCGCCTGATAAAGCACCACATCCGCTTTATTTAATAACTCTTCAGCTAATTTGCCGTCCTCGGGATATAAACTGGCACCGATACTACATGTTGTTTGTAATTGAACGGCACCCAGCTCAAAAGGCTCATCGAATACCCGTTGTATCCGTGAGACTTTATGTTCTGCATCCGATTTTTGGCTCAGTGCCGAGAAGCAAAAGACAAATTCATCGCCACCGAACCTCGAAACCAAATCATGTTTACCCAGTAAGTGACGGAAACGTTCTGCGACACTCATCAACAACTGATCGCCCATCGCATGACCATATGTATCATTAATTTTTTTGAATTCATCGAGATCAACAAACACAATCACCAGATATTGCATCTGGGATTGAGAGCGCAGCCTGAAAATTTCCTTTTTAATCCCTTTTAAGAACATCATCCGATTGGGCAACGAAGTCAGCACATCATGCATGGCCATAAAATGCATCTGATCCCGACTATCTTCAACATGCTCAATATGCTGACGAATTTTTTCCTGATATCGGTAGAACCGGCCTGCGATCAGCCGGCCAATATAAAAAGACAACAGTAAAACGATCCCCGAAAACAATACGCTGAAAATAACGATATTCGACAAGGCTTGATCACTTTTCTGTTTGATCTGTTCGAATTTCTGCTGGAAGTAACTGTCAAAACGCGCCATCGGAAATCCAGCGACAACATACCAGCCCCAATCCCCCAGACTCTCGATATACAACATCGAGTCATCGCTCATCGAACCTTGACTGAATACCATGCGTCCCTGAACAAAACGACTTGGCAGATGAGATTGTGAGAATGATTGCCAGGTATTGGTATGCCCTTCGGGAAGTAAGATATCTTTCAACTGTCTGCCGACATAGATAGATTCATTATCGGCCAGCACCCGCCCATTCTGGTCAACGACCGAGATCATATACGTGCCACCACTTTGGTGACGAACATGTTCATAAGGATATTGATCAATCCATTTGAGTAATGACTGTTGAACGCTGTGTTCCATATCGGCAACATTCTCGACCGCTCCGATGACCCATCCCAGTGGAGAGAAATACTTACCGAATCCCATTTTCTCTCTCTGACTGGACTCCGATAACGATGAAGGGAACTGAGACTGTACATCCCAGCGAAAAAAAGATTCTCCCTGACGTTCAATCTGTTTTAAAAAATCTTCGGAGACGGGCGTATCGGGATGAAGTGAGGCAGGTAAAACCTGAATATGTTCAGGCGGTTGACTCAACATGCCCGATTGGTGACGGGACTGAATGAAAAAATAACTGGAACGAGGGAGTTCACCTTGAGATTGAAGTGCCTGTGTCACAGCAAGTTTAATCTCTTCCGGAGACAGGGCATTATCCTGATCATAGAGGTGACTGATGAGTTCATACGCGTCATAAACCCGTTGACGAACCTGAAACTGAAGATGTTGCATCAGATAGGACTTTTGTCGGCCGAATTCTTTGTGGATCAATGCGACATGTTGTTGGGTTAACAACTTCTCTGAAAGCATCATCTCATGGTACAGCGCACTGCTATTTTCAGCTAATCGTTGCCGGTCCGCTTCATACAGATAGCTATTTAGCACCAGTGCCAGACAACCAACGACAAATATTGGCGCCAGTTGAATAATCCACAATAAATGTCGCTCATTTCCCAAAGGCGAATTAGCACTACTCATAGCCGCAAATTCTCAAATCATATTAGCATTATTTTTTAACCGCTCCCCAGTGTTCGCAGGAGTCGTAATAGAACGTAGATTGTCAGTTTATTATTGAATAAGAATATTCTTATTTGTAGCAGGTTAACTTGTTTGGGTTAGAAAATCATCAACAATATTAAGTACAGGAATTCATTTTAACGCTGTGTTTCAATATTGCAGGCTGACGCTCAATTATAATTTCTCCGGCTCTGACGGACCAAAGCACTTCACTTTGATTTCTCAAAACAGAAACATCATCGGTCCCATCTAAAATAATCAAATGCCCCGGCTTGCCTTCAGCAATTCCGTATTGATCGCTAATATTCAGCACTCTGGCACCATGGTCGGTAATAAAGCTTAATGCAGTCACTAAATCCTCATATCCCATCATATGACAAGCATGAATCGCAAAATCTAATTCACGCAATAGTTTGCCATTTCCCAAGGTGTACCACGGGTCTTGTATCGAGTCTTGAGCCAAAGCGACATTGATCCCCGCCCGATGAAGTTCTTTGACCCGGGTGATTCCTCGCCGTTTCGGAAATTCGTCAAAGCGTCCCTGTAAATGCATATTTTCCGTCGGACAAGAGACGAAATTAATTTGTGACTTTTTCAGTAACCGAAATAATTTCGAACAGTAGGCATTATTATATGAATGCATCGCGGTTGTATGACTGGCGGTCACTTTAGGGCCCATATTCAGTTCCAGTGCTACCGTTGCCAGCACTTCAAGAAACCGGGAGTTTTCATCATCAATTTCATCACAATGAACATCGACCAGTTTTCCGTGGCGGCGGGCAAAATCGACCACCCAGTGCATCGATTCAACACCATATTCCCGGGTAAATTCAAAATGAGGAATCCCACCGACAACATCAATACCAATATCTAGTGCCTTTTCCATTAATGCTTTGCCGTTCGGGTAAGAAAATATCCCCTCCTGAGGAAACGCAACAATTTGTAAATCAAGATAAGGTTGGAGGATAGGTTTCAGTTGATTGATCGCTTTCAGTGCCGTTAATTCAGGATCCGTCACATCCACATGCGTACGAACATACTGAACGCCGTTAGCAATTAACAACTCAGCCGCAGTCAGCACGCGTCGTTTGACATCATCGATATCCAGCAGCGCTTTTCTTTCCGCCCAGCACTCGATCCCTTCAAAGAGCGTCCCACTCATATTCCAGCGCGGTTCACCAGCGGTCAGAACGGCATCTAAATGAATGTGAGGTTCAACAAATGGCGCGCAACATAACTTTCCCATAGCATCAATATCAGCTACGTCATCAATCCGATGTGGCTGCAACTGAATCTTCTGAAACATGCCACCTTCAATTTGAATGGTGTAAAGTCCTTCAGCGTCTCTTAAACGCGCATTAATAATTTTCATCTCTGACTTCCCTATCATTGTGTTTATCACGACGTTTTTTATAACGACCTTATTTGCATGTCCATTCGATGGATAAAAATAGCCCCGATCACACATGATCAGGGCTTTGGATTAGCAAACAGCCATGGCGTGATTGACCCTGTTTCAGAGTTTGAAACGAGAGATCTCCCGGCCCAGATCGGTGACAAGACGATGGAACTCTTGGGCTTCTTCTGCCGCCAACTGAGCTTCATGAGTCATCTGGTCACTCACTTCACGGACCGATTCAGTATTGCCATTAATGTCGGCTGTCACCAGAGACTGCTCTTCTGCGGCTGAAGCGATCTGCGTTGCCATATCACTGATCATGGTAATCGATTCACTGATCATCTGTAGTTTGTCACCGGTATGATTGAAGTCTTGCACACTATTCTCAACCAAATGATGACTGGCCTGCATCACGCTGACAGCATTGTTGGTCACTTTCTGCAGCCCTTCGATCTTCGACTGAATCTCTTCTGTAGAAGCATGTGTTCTTTGCGACAGCACCCGGACTTCATCAGCCACGACCGCAAACCCACGACCTTGTTCACCTGCACGAGCCGCTTCAATTGCCGCATTCAAGGCTAACAGGTTCGTCTGTTCTGCAATCGCCCGAATGGTCGATAAGATGGTCGATATTTCATTCGCATGTACTTCAAGATCACCAATAATCCCAGCAGCACGAGTCAATTCTTCGGCCAGTTGGTTAATCGATGTCATGCTCTTTTGCATCTGCTCATAACCCTCGGCACCCAACTCAACCGACTGGTTGGCACTCTTCGCCGTGTTTTCAGCATTACCGGCAATCTCAGCGGTTGCAGAAGCCATTTCCGTCACAGCCGTCGCAACCATCGTGATTTCATCCTGCTGAGTTTTCAGTTGCTGACTACGTGTGGTTGCCGCCGATGCAGCCGAGTCTGCTTTCTGATTCAGCGCGATTGACACATCGTGAACTTTTTTGACCATCGTATGCAACCGATCAACAAACTTGTTAAATCGTTCTGCCAGCAAGCCGACTTCATCCTTACGATCCACGTCCAGTCGTTTTGTCAGGTCGCCATTCCCTTCCGCAATTTCAGCCAGTGCGTCACCAATATCACCAATGGCTTTGAGTTGTCGGGAAAGAACCCAGGATGTGAGTAATGCAATCACGACAAGGATCACGATAGCGATGATGATTTGATTGAGCAGCAATGAATTCATCGGTTTTTCCAGTGTTGCCTGATCCATAATCATCAGCAACATCCAGTCCGTGTGTGCAATATTTTGCCCCATCACCACTTTATCTTTTCCACCAATATCGACGAACAGTGGCTTTCCTGAATCAGAGGCCTGAGACAGCGACTGAATGTTCAACTGTGGGATCGCTTCGCTGATCGGTTTGAGAATCAATTCTTTGTTCGGATGTGCAACGACCGTCCCTTTCTTGTTGACCAAAATCGAATAACCGTCACCCAACACTTTCATGTTTAAGACGTCATTGATTAATTGATCCAATGCCAGATTCGATGCGACAACACCGATAAGCTGACCATTCTGCCGAACCGGCTCTGCCAATGTCACAACTAACTTTTTCATCGTCACACTAACATACGGATCTGTGGTGACCGCTGCGTTCTTTGACTTCGCCAGCTTATACCAGCCTCTGACGCGTGGATCATAACCAGGTTTGTTCAAAGCGGGGTCTTGTCTGTACATCTCCCCTTTCTCATTACCGTAATAACTCAAACCGAATCCGCCGGATGTAAACGTTTGTCTTAAATGAGGAACAACATCTAAGGATGGATTCTGTTCGATTTCATCTTTTAGGCCCGTAATTGCTAATTGCTTATCATAAAACCATGCACCGATCCCTTTTGCATAGGCCATCAGTGTATTGCGGCTCTCACTCTGAATAGCCCGCCAACTGTCTTGCTTAAACGACTGGTAACTAATGATCACTAAAATGGTGGCCGTTAAAGTAATCGCAGCGACGACAGAAAGAACGATCTTCCTCTTCAAACTCAATTGCATAGGAAGTACTCCCTAAGTTTATGAAACAATCTTCATTGTTACTTTAATGTGTAATGCATCACATATGACAGAAATTGGATTTCGGTCATATGCCCTATTTTTCTACTGACTTATTTTTGGAATTATTTTTTTCTGTTTCTGACTTACTTCTAACTATAGGTGAACCTTACAAAAACAGAATGAAAGTTCTGTGAAAGACGTCTGAAATCAAATATTAAACGACGCTTATCACGTATCTGCGATGTATTCCGAACCATATACCCATAGGTCATTTGGGAGCGGAATCAAGATTTCATTCTACCTTCGCCCCAAAATCATGAAATAAAAAGTCATGATTACATCATTTTAACGACATCTATCACTTTTTCTTTAATCAAAATATCAAGAAAAGAAGCGATTCATCGATGGGGGTCGGATCGGTCACAAAGCGAATTCATCGATGTTCAGGAACATTGCTGATCATAAGATCGTCATGCGATGGTGATGAGTAATGCGATCAAAACAGCATCAGACAGAAAGGATAAGCCCCGGACCCTTTCAGGTCCGGAGTCAGACATCATTTACGGGCGAGTTGCTAATGTAGTGGCAATCGGATCCACAATTTGTGTCAGCCAAATTTGGGCAAGTTGCTGAGTCATGGCCGGGTAGCCACTCTGTTGCATCATGGCAACTTTTTCAAATGACGCTTCATAGAGCAACTGTTTCGACGCTGACCAGAGCGACCAGTGTCCGGAGGCGATGATTTTGCCACCTCTGTCGGCATGAAAACGATAGACTTCAATATCCAGCAATAAGTTGGGGCGAATATACTGATAAGACGGAATCCAAGTGAGTGTCGGTAGCCGTTCTTTCAGCCGTCTTAACGTCATCTTTTCCAGCTGAGAACTCAGTGATTCAGCCCATAAATGTTGTGATGCCAGATAGACCTGCCCGTCAGGATCAACCATCGCAATATTGGGCTTGTCCAGATATCCCGGCATTTTAATCGTTTTAATCTGAATCGGCAGGTCGATCCGGGGGGATGATTTCAGAGCCGGCACCTGCTCCGGCATCGGTAGCAAATATTGTGTCGTTTCCAATGCAGTACGGCCCGAACACCCGCCGAGTAATACCAGCATGAGCGATAGTAATACCACACGTCCTGTCAATCTCATTTTGTACTCCCTTTGGTCACTTTCGGCTCGATATCCTGTTCACTCTGCTTGCCGAAAATAATCGAGTTCGGCTGTCTGCGTAAGTCCTGTAGTAATGGATATAATGTTTCAAGGTTACGTTGTATGGCATCAAGACTTTGCTGAATATTCTGCCCTACCGCACCTTGAGCCTGATAATCATTTAATGTTTCATTCAAGGTTTCCAATGTGCTCACTAACCGATCCGGGATCGCCTGAGTCTTTTCTTGTGACAGCAGTTTTTTCAAATTCTTGCTCGCTTCATGAAGCTCTTTGAACGTATCATCCGCAGAAACCAGTGTTTGATTCAGTTGGTCCACGGTTTTGTCCATCGGTAGTGCGGCCAGACGATCGAGAATCACGGTGATTTTTTCCTGAATCGATGCCAGAGCATTACTTACCGTCGGGAAAACCGGATATCCGTGGTACGTTGTGTCAGTCACCGGCTGAGGATCTTTCACAAACATAATCGACACCACTTTGGCACCGGTTAACAGATTACTGCTCGTCAGCGTCGCCCGCATTCCCCGGTCAAATCCTTGAGCAAACATCTTGCGCCACTCATCCAGATCAATCATTTTATCACTCAAATGAGAGGCGATTCTCTGAGGCTCCAGACGAACCAGTATCGGGATGGACTGCATACGAATATCCCCGGCGGTTTCAATGCCAGCCCCATGATACGGAACTTCTTCCACCGTCCCCAGACGAACGCCATTGTATTCCAGCGGTGCGCCCGGTAGCAGGCCACTGATGCTACCCTGCACTAACATGATGTAATCAATGTATTTGTCATAGCGGTTATTGGCTGCGGCCTCTTTAGAAGAAAAAAGACGAAACTCAGTTAAGTCTTTGACGGGAGTGCCGGAATTCTGGTTATCTGTCGTCGTGCCAAATGAAATCCCGCCGGAGAACAACGTCTGCAGTGAGTCCATCCGCACTTCCAACCCTTTTGCGGTGCCTTCAATCAAGAGCCCCGGTGTCATCCAGAACTGTACATTGCTGTGGACCAGCGCATCATAAGGCGCTTTGATAAAAATGTGGTAAGTAATTGCTTTGCGTTTGATATCGAAATCAACATTCTCGATATAACCGACTTCAAACCCGCGGAAATGGACGGGAGAACCCACCTCCATCTTTGCGTTATCGGTCGAGTAAAGTGTCAGACGAATCCCCTGATTATCAGCCGTCGATAACGGTGGTTGTTTCAACATCGTAAAGCGTTCGCGTTTTTCACCATTTTTGCCCGGATTGACGTTGATAAACGCACCGGAAAGAATGGTGCCCAGTCCGCTGATCCCTTCTTTCCCGACTCTGGGTTTCACCACCCAGAACTGGCTTTTACTGTTCAACATGGCTTCAGAGCCCTGCTCCATTCGGATATGAATAATCGCATGATTAAAGTCAGGACTAAGCTGAATATCGGTCACTTCACCGACATCCACATTATGCGCTTTCACTTTGGTTTTTCCGGCGACTAATCCATCGGCATTTTCTGCGACAACAATAATCTCCGGCCCTTGCCGAGACCAGTTTTCAATTAACATCCATCCAGCGACAATGGCAGCAATTAAAGGCACGAACCAGATTGAATTAAAGTGCATCCGGTGAGCGGATTCTGTAGCAGATGATGAGTGACTCAAATGGTGATCTCCTCAGATTTATCCCAAATCAGGCGGGAATCAAACGACATAGCTGCCAGCATGGTCAGGATCACCACAGCAGCAAACGAAACAGCAGCAACACCGGGAATGATATTCATCATGGCACCGAGCTGAACCAACGCAGACAAAATTGCGACCACAAACACATCAACCATTGACCAACGCCCGATAAATTCTGTGATGTGATAAATACGTTGGGTCGGTTTTTCATGCTCTCCGCGGCCAAAACGGATTTGCCAGCACAACCAAAATAACATCAAAATCTTCATTACCGGCACCAAAATACTGGCAACAAAAATCACACTGGCCACAAGATATGACTTCATTCCCCACAATAGAATCACGCCGCCCATGATGGTTGAAGGCTCACTGGTTCCCAGAAACGTCGTAATCATAATCGGAAACAGATTGGCAGGCAGGTACAAGGCACAAGATGCAATCAGTAACGCTAGCGTATTGTTCAGGCTACCGAGTTTACGCTGATGCAGAATATGGTGACAGCGCGTACACTGATGCGTCTCTGCGCTCATCAGCGCCCCACAATACTGACACCCCTTTAATCCTTGAGACAATGCCGAGCCGGAGCGAACGGCGACCGCCGGGGCCGGGCCACATAAACCGTGCCAAATCCAGCGCTTATCGACCAAAGAGACCGTCCTGAATAAGCAAATCGTAAAGCCACAAAAAGCCCAGAAAGACAGCCCCAGCTCAATTTCCGCCAAGCTTTGCAGTTTCACTAAAGCCACCAGCCCGCCGAGGAGAAAAACATCCACCATCAGCCAGGGTTTCAGCGCATTGAGCGTGTGCGTCAATCCATAATGAACCGAGCGGAGCTTGCCCTGACGCATTGCCAGAGCAGTCAACAATACTGCACTCAGATAAACCACCGGTAACACCAACAAAGTCAGGGTCACAATAATCCCGAGAGAGATGTAATGTTCGCCCATCAGACCATAAATACAATCCAATAAGGAGATTCGCTGATGGCTGCCTTGTGAAGAGAACCCAAGAAAAACAAAACAGAGCGACATAATGAACATCAGCACGGCTGATAACCCATTACTCAATAGCAACTGCGGGACGTTCGGACGACATGTGACAATCAAATGACCACAACGGGCACAATGCAGTTCTTCTCCGGCTTGCATGGCTGGCATCACATTGACCCAGTCACAATGATCACAAGCTGTGGCTTGTTCAAGACATTTTCCGCTACTCATCCCTGTCCCTCGATTACACCATTTGGTTTCCTATCAGCCGGTATACGTGAATCATTCGGTTTTATCATCGAGTTTACCTACGTCATGGAAGTCTGTAAAAGTAATTGTTATCACAAATGTGCGCAGTCTGTTATGCCATTAAATGGACGATAAATACACTTTTGTGGACAGCACTTTTCCAGACCACGGCGCCTGATCACGGTTCCATACATTGCTCAGATGGACAGATGCAAGACCACCACGCCGTTTGGGTTATATACCCGTTTTATTCTCAGCTTTTTATTTGTAGCTTCTTACTTGTAACTTTTTATGCTTAAAGCAGCGATGGTCATTATAAAATGTTGTCAAAAAACGCGAGTCATCGCTAAAGAATTTATTGCTGTGTTGTTTATCAATGCGTATGATTGCCGGTATGCACTGAATCATATGAGATCAAATTCTTATCATCTCTGTTCGTTTGATATTGCTGTGTCTCGGTTTTTATGCATCAGTGTCAACCCGTGTATATGCCTGTGGTGATGCGGTTCAGCGCACACCGACAGCGATGTACGATGCGTATATGTGTTGCGGTAGATTCAACCATGAAAGAAAAAATAGCAGCAATCTGTGGCTGGATGTTGATGCTCAGTCTGATCCTCTCCGTCGCCTCCACCTTCAGTGATTCTGTCCCCGCCTACTGGGCTGGCGTCCCGATCTGGCTGGTTTCCTGCGTGTTAATCCCAACCCTGAAAACGACTCAAAAAAGGCAAATATTCATTTTACTGGGGATCGGATTCGCCGGTTTGCTATTCGGACTATTGAATCAGGCTGACATCAGTTACATCTTCAAGGCGATAGAAGCCAATCAAAAAGTGATTAATATGCTGATTGGGGTCGGTTTTTTGAAAATTTTTGCCACCGCAAGCATTCACAGTCAAGAGAACTTACCCAAAGGGAAAGGCGCATTACTTCGGACCTTACTGGGGACACACCTCTTCGGGGCTGTGTTAAATATGTCTTCTGTGATTATTGTCGGCGATCGGCTTGCCAGTCAGCGTCGTATGACCCCTTTGCAGGGAATATTATTGCTCCGGGCATTCTGTATCTGCGCATTCTGGTCGCCTTTTTTTGCTGCGATGGGACTGGCACTGATCAGTTCTCCGGGAGCGCAACTCAGCACACTGGTGCTGTATGGTATTCCAATCAGTATTGCCGCCATCGCTTTTAGTGCATGGGAAATTCTCCGGCAGCCGGACGCCGGAGATCTGCACGGTTATCCGATTGCCCGGCATTCACTGTGGATGCCTTGCTTGCTGGCATTCATTGTCATCGGCATGCATGAATGGCAACCGCAAATCAGCGTTCTGACACTGGTCACCCTGACGGCTATCCTGTTTATTTTTATTTGGTTACTCACCAGTGACGGACTCAGCGGATTATTCCGTTTTAAACAACATATCGAGTCAGGTATTGTCGGCTCTGCCGGTGAAGTCGCTTTATTTGCAGCCGCAGCGTTGTTAGCGGCCGGAACCGCGGCAACGCTATCATCACTAAATATCCACCTTGCCCCACCGCATTTCGGCTCGCTGGAAGCCAGCATTACCGTGATGATTCTGGTTGCACTGGCAATGACGGGGATGCATCCGGTCACCAGCGTGGTGCTCGCCGGGAGCTTACTTGCCCCATCGGTTCATGATCCCAACCTGTTAGGTATGACGTTATTGATGGGCTGGTCACTTGGTATTTTACTCTCGCCATTCTCAGGGGTTCAGCTCAGTATTCAGTCTCGCTATGACATCAGTGCGATCAGCCTGCTTAAAATGAACTGGCGTTACGCAATTACGATGCTATTGCTGTGTTTTGCCTTGCTGTGGTTCTATCAGTTTTCGCACTGAGCGCGCGAGCAGTAAAACCAAAAATCAGCGCCTCATGCCACTAAACGCGCAGTACACTTTCCTGAAAATATGAGCCAGCGATCAAAAAACAACCAGTAATGCCCAATTCAGGCAGCTGGTCGGGGCGATATCACCCTGAAGTGAAACAACTTTAATTAAAATAACAAAGGCAGCGTCCTGATATGAACGCTGCCCTTCATCGGTACTTTCTTTTGCATTGATCGCTTGATCAGTCGATCACTTTATTCGTTGCTCACTTCATCAGACATTACTGCGCAGATAAAGACAAACCGAGCGACTGTCTCAGATAAGCACCGGCACCTAATAATCCCGGTTCTTTATGGGTGATAACAAAGACAGGAATGTTCTCTAAATAAGTCTTGAACCGCCCTTTATCTTCAAATGCAGTGCGGTATGGTGAATCGAGCAAGAAGTCGACAAAACGGGGCACAACGCCACCGGCAATGTAAACACCACCCAAAGTTTCAAGATTCAGTGCCAGATTTCCGGCAAAGCGCCCCATCAGAACACAAAACAGTTCCAGCGCTTTGCGACAATCCGCTTGCGTGTTGGCCTGAGCCTGTTCAACCACATCTTTCGGCATGTATGCTTCCGGCGTCCGTCCGTCGGCACGCACCACCGCATTGTACAGATTGACAATGCCTTGTCCCGACAGACATCGTTCCGCTGAAACACGACCAAACTCTTTGCGTAACTCCGCTAAAATCTGGTCTTCTTCCTGACTCCCCGGCGCCAAATCCACATGACCGCCTTCTCCGGGCAGACTGAGCCATTGATCGTTCACCGGCAGTAAATGCGCCACGCCCAGTCCGGTTCCTGCACCATAAACCGCAACCGGCTTCCCTTTGACCACTGCGCCCTGACCCACTTTCACCACGTCCGATTCAGCAAGTACCGGAATCGCCATTGAGACAGCAGTAAAATCATTGATCACCTGAAATGTTTCAAGGCCAAGGTTATGTTGCAGGGTTTCGATGGAAAACGCCCAGCTATGATTGGTCATCGATACCCAGTCACCCTGCACCGGACAAGCAATTGCAATACAGGCTTGCTGAATAGCCACATCTGATGCTTCAATATAATGCTTGATTACTGACTCAAGGCTCGGATATTCGGCACAAGGATACGTTTTTGCCTGACTGACTTTCCCTGATGCCAGTTCACATAATGCCAAACGGGCATTTGTGCCGCCAATATCGCCAATCAACGCAAATTGATAAGGCATAAAATCCTCCATTAAAAATTTCAAATCCAAAAAATTAAAAAATGCTGGCAGACGCCAACATCAAAAAATAACTCGAATCGACAACCGTCCGATACTGGTGACATTCTAGCGACTTCGGCCCGGCGAACCTGAGATGTTGGTCAAAGCTGGGAGATAAACGACTCAATTAACACGAATTTTTATGCATATTGATCGGATATCTGAGCCAATCAATATGCAAACCGATGTTTTGTCATTCCAAACGCAATCCCGTGCGGCTCCGACGGCGCATGCGAAAGAGCGGTTTTGCTACTGGATCACCAGACTGCCATCTTCATGAAAATCCCAGCAGTCGCCATAAGCCACTTCCCATAAGTGACCATCAGGATCAGAAAAATAACCGCTATAGCCCCCCCAAAATGCATCCTTAGCGGGCTTTTCTAACTTGGCACCGACACTGACTGCCAGTGCCAAGACTTCATCAACTTCCTCTCTTGAACGCGTATTATGGGCTAACGTAATACCAGAGAACCCCGAACATTGAGCAGCCAGTTCAGGAGAAACATCATCCGCCAGTTCTTCCAGCGGATAAAGCGCAAGGCAGGCACCACCCGTCTTAAAGAAAATAATCCCGTCTGCCGGTTTCTGAGGGGAAGTAAAGCCGAGTGCAGCATAAAAGTTATATGAAGTTTCTAAATTTTTCACACCGAGTGTGATAATACTAATCCTTGGTTCCACCGAATGCTCCTTGATATATCAATCACTTCATATACCACGCGACCATGTATTCGCAATCAATCCTTGGTATACACATGGTTGTGAGATAAGACCCTGACTATTTTAGCCTAGCAAATCCATGAAAAAACATCGTAAAAATGAAAATAATCAGCAATGTTCTCAAAAAATTCACCCATCTTAATGATAAAAATGCAACTAAACCCATATGATTATCAATCGACTTTGGTGGTTGAACCGCACGATGACAAATAGACGCGCTCCTACACTCTTGTAGTCGATCACTGACAGACTCATCATTTTATAAAATACGCAGTGTTAACATGATGCCTTGTCAGTATGACTATCGATGGTAATCATGACGGCATCGGGCCGCCAATACTCAAACTCACAATCGATGATCGCCCCGTCTTGTTTATAATTCACGCGACAAATTTTCAGGACCTGCTGACCGGCAGCAATATTTAATGCTTTCGCCACTTCAGGCGTTGCTGCGGTTGAAATCACATCAAAGCGGGAGCGGCTGGTCACATAGCCATATTTTTCCCGGTATAGTCCGGTCAGTGACTGAGTGAGATTTTCTTCAAGAATCCCCGGAAACCAATGGGCAATCAGGCAGTTTTCTACATACAGCACCACGCGCCCGTCAATCAAACGCAACCGGCGAATAATATGCAGCGGCGTCATTTCATTGCGTGCCAGTAACTTGGCTTCCTCACTACTCGCCACGCGGCTTTCAACTTGAATTAAATGGGTTTCCGCAATCCGGTTCTGCTCGCTGATCATCTGATGAAAGTGACTGCGGGACAGCGGGTTGTAATGGATGCGGGGCGGGGACACAAACCAGCCCCGGCGTTCTTCCCGGTAGATTAAGCCTTCGGTTTCCAGAGATGCCAACGAATCTTTGACCGTAATCCGCGTGGTTGAAAACAGCGCACATAACTCTCGCTCCGACGGCAATTTCTGGCGGCTGCTAATCGTCCCGCCGCGAATCTGCTCCCGAATAACATCTTTAATTTTAGTCAGTTGTGTCATTAATTTATCTTTACCTGAACTAGTCCAAATGAACACCGTTCAATGTAAGGGTAGCCTGCCATCCAAGCAAGACAGGCACTGAAATCTTCATCAATCTGTCATAAATAATTTAGAAAACAGCCAAGGAATCGTCACATTTGCTCAATAGGATGAAATGCAAGCAAACTGAACTAGTCCAAAGGATGGCTTTATGAAATTACGTCGTACTCCCCGAATGATAATGGCAACTACATCGTTGCTTTCCCTTGCAATGGCCTTTCATGCAACAGCAAAAACCCAGTCGCTTGATGAATTGGTGAAAGCCGCCAAAGCGGAAGGACAAGTCTACAGTGTCGGTATGCCCGACAGCTGGGCCAACTGGAAAGATACCTGGCGCGATCTGAATAGCAAATATCACCTGCAACATCAGGATACCGATATGAGTTCAGCGCAAGAAGTTGCCAAATTTGCGGCGGAAAAACACAATGCCACTGCCGATATCGGTGATGTCGGCTTCGCGTTCGGCCGTGTTGCGGTACAAAAAGGTGTCGCTCAGCCTTACAAACCATCGACTTGGAACGAGATTCCTGACTGGGCAAAAGATAAAGACGGTTACTGGGCGCTTGCCTATACCGGCACCATCGCCTTTATGTCGAACAATAATCTGGTCAAAAACCCACCCAAGACATGGGCTGATCTGCTCACTGGCAAGTATAAAGTCACCATCGGTGATGTCGGTGTTGCCTCGCAAGCCAACAATGCGGTGTTAGCCGCTGCATTTGCCAACGGCGGTAATGAATCGAATCTAAAACCGGCTCTCAAGTTCTTCGCCAAACTGGCTGAACAAGGCCGTCTGTCTTTTACCGCACCGAGTCTGGCAAATCTGGAAAAAGGTGAAGTGGAAGTCGCGGTATTATGGGACTTCAACGCACTCAACTACCGCGATAAAATTGACCGCTCTCGCTTCACGGTCAGTATTCCTCAGGACGGTTCAGTCATTTCCGGCTATACCACCATCATCAATAAATACGCGAAACATCCGAATGCGGCAAAACTGACCCGTGAATATATCTTCAGTGATCAAGGGCAAATCAACCTTGCCAACGGTTATGCGCGCCCGATCCGCACCAATATTGCGCTACCGGCAGAAACCAAAGCCAAATTACTTGATAACAAACAGTACGAACATGTGCATCCGATTAAAAATTTCGATGCATGGGAAAAATCCGCCCGCCGCCTGCCGCGTCAATGGCAGGAAAATGTCCTCATCCACCAGCAGTAAGGCAACCCGATGAACAATAAAGTTATCCTTGTTGTTCTGGATGGCCTCAACCTTTCAGTAGCCCGGCAGTGTCTGGGCTACCTGAATGGTCTGATCGCCTCGCAGCAAGCCACCTTATACCCGCTCACCTGTGAACTGCCCTCATTATCCCGGCCACTTTATGAATGTTTACTGACGGGCGTTCCGCCGGTCGCAAGCGGCATCGTGCACAATCAGATCAACCGCCGTTCCCATCATGAATCGGTGTTCAGTCTGGCAAGCCAGCAAGGCAAAAAAACGGCCGCGGCGGCCTATCATTGGTTTAGCGAACTGTATAACCGTTCCCCCTACCATCCGGTCGAAGATCGCTTTACCAACGACCCGACCCTGAATATTCAGCACGGCATTTTTTATCACTGGGATCACTACCCCGACGAAGCACTGTTTCTCGATGCCGAATACCTGCGCCGTCACTATGACCCGGATTTTTTGCTGATCCACCCGATGAATATTGATGATGCCGGTCATCACGCCGGTCTCGATTCTGCTCATTATCGCAATACCGCCCGCAAAGCCGATATGATTTTATCGGACCACTTGCCACAATGGATGGCAGCGGGATATCAGATTTTGATCACCAGTGACCACGGCATGAACAATGACCGTTCGCACGGTGGCACCTTGCCGGAAGAGCGCGAAGTCCCGCTGTTGGTGATCGGTGACCATTTTAGCCACCAAGCGGCTCAAATCGCCCAGACCGATATTTGTGGTGTGATTTGTGAATTACTGGGACTGACCCACCAAAAATCCATCGCGGGAGGTGTTCTTCGATGAGTTTGTCTTCACCATCCCAAAGATCGCCCGACACCGTTCTCATGCGGCTGAAACAATGGCGGCCGTTACTCTGGTTAGTACCGTTTGCGGTCGTGTTCTACCTTTTTCAGGTTTCGCCGCTGACGTGGGTCATCACCAATAGTTTCAGTGACGGCACTCAGTTCTCGCTGGACAATTACCGGGAAATTTTAGACTCGCCCTTTATTCAGCAAGGGTTTAGCAACAGTTTATGGCTGGCTCTCTGGTCAAGTTTAATCGGCTTGCTGATCGCAGCCGTGCTGGTTTCATCGCTGCGTCATCTCAACAGCCGCATCCGCGATGCCGTGATTGCCTTTACCAATATGAGCAGTAACTTTGTCGGTGTGCCGCTCGCGTTTGCTTTTATCATTATTCTCGGCACCAATGGCGCACTGACGCTGATTCTGCGCCAACTCGGTATTCTCGATGAATTCAACCTCTATGGCCGCTGGGGACTGCTGGCGATTTATACCTATTTTCAAATCCCACTCGGCGCTTTGTTACTCTATCCGGCATTTGATGCCCTGAAAAAAGACTGGCAGGAAGCGGCTGCACTGCTCGGGGCCAATACACGTCAATACTGGGTGAGAATCGCCCTGCCCGTACTGGCTCCGGCGCTGTTCGGGACATTTATTATCCTATTCGCCAATGCTATCGGGGCCTATGCCAGTGCGTATGCCCTCACCCTCGGCAATTACAATCTGATCACCATCCGCATTGCCAGTCTGGTTTCCGGTGATCTGTTTCTCGAACCCAATCTTGCCGCGGCGATTTCTGTGTTACTGATTGCGATTCTGGCTTTCGTCACCATCATCAATCAATGGCTGATCGCCCAAAGTAACCACACCGGCCAGACCAAACGCCGTTCCGCCACACCCCGTTCGATGAGAAGGAAAGCGCATGCAAAACACGCATCAGATCTATCATAAAAGTGTGGTATACGGGATCCTCTTTATCCTGCTGATCCCCATCGCAGCCACATTTGCCTATGCGCTCTCCGCCCGCTGGGGAGCCTCGATCCTCCCCGAAGGGTTTACCCTGCATTGGTATATTCAGCTCCTCAGCGATCCGCGTTTTCTGGCAGCATTCGGCCGATCATTATTTGTCTGTCTCTCGGCACTGCTGCTGGCAACCGTGCTGATTCTGCCAATGATATTCGTGATTTTTTATTACTATCCGAAGCTGGATAAAGTCATGAATATTCTGATTTTGTTGCCGTTTGCCGTGCCGCCGGTGGTTTCTTCGGTCGGGCTGCTCCAGCGCTATGCCGACAGCGACATCGTTCTGGTCGGCACGCCGTGGATTCTGATCGGCACCAACTTCACCATCGCGCTGCCATTTATGTACCGCGCCATTGCCAACAATATGATGGCGATTCACCTGCGCGACCTGATTGATGCTGCTCACCTGCTCGGTGCCAGCACCACCAAAGCATTTTGGTATATTATTTTGCCCAATTTAAAAAAAGGCCTGATGGCGTCCCTGTTTCTCTCTTTTTCATTCCTGCTCGGTGAATTCGTGTTTGCCAACATTCTGGTCGGCACCCGTTACGAAACGTTGCAGGTGTATTTGTACAACATGCGTCAGACCAGCGGTCACTTTACCTCAGCACTGGTGATGACCTATTTCTTGTTTATTTTTATCTGTACCTGGCTTGCCAGCCGCTTTAACCGGGGAGTTCAACTATGAGTTATGTCCATGTCAATCAACTCACCAAAGTGTTCGGCGAGCATGCCGTATTTCAAGCGATTGATTTCACCATTGAACAAGGGGAATTCATTACCCTGCTCGGCCCCAGCGGCTGCGGAAAATCGACTCTGTTACGTTGTATCGCCGGGCTTGAAGCCATCGATCAGGGAGAGATCTGGGTCGATAACCACGAGATCTCCCGTCAGGTACCGCAGCAACGGGAAATCGGTATGGTGTTTCAGTCTTATGCGCTGTTCCCCAACATGACGGTGGCCGACAATATTGGTTTCGGCCTGAAGATGAAAGGCCTCGATAAGCCAACCATTGCCCAGGAAACACAACGCTTTATCGAACTTGTCGAATTACAAGGCAAAGAAAAACAGTATCCTCATGAACTCTCCGGCGGACAGCGGCAACGGGTTGCGTTAGCCAGAGCGTTAATCGTCCGGCCCCGTATTCTGCTGTTGGATGAACCGCTCTCTGCGCTCGATGCCAAAATCAGAAAGGTGCTGCGCCAGCAAATCCGCGCCATTCAGAAAGAACTCAACCTGACGACGATTTTCGTCACTCACGATCAGGAAGAAGCCATGCAACTGTCTGATCGAATCTTTCTGATGAATCAGGGCGAGATCGTGCAGCAAGGCAGCCCGGAACAGATTTACACCCAACCGGCCAATACTTTTGTGGCGCAATTTATGGGGCATTACAATCTGCTTGACGCCCTGACAGCCCATACTTGGTTCGGGATTGAGAGCACCGGTCAGGTCGCGATTCGTCCCGAGTCCATTTATGTCAAAGAGCCGGGCCGTCAGTATGACGCACACATTTCAGCGCCGCGGGCGGCAACCGTCGTCAGCCATCAGCTACTGGGAAACGTGATTCGCTATACCGCCGCAATCGGCGATCAACACCTGACCGTTGATCTGCTCAACCGCTCTTCAGAACGATTATTTCCGGTTGGACATCCGCTGGAACTTTTATTTAACTTAAACGAAATTCAACCGGTGAGAGATTAAGATGGCCAACCCTTTATATGTGTTCGACATGGATGACACCCTGATTGACGGCGACAGTGCCATGATCTGGAATACGTTTTTAGTCGAGCAAGGTATCGTCACCGACCCTGACTTTCTGGCGCGGGATCGCGAGATGATGGCTTTATATGCCGCCGGCAAGATGGATATGGCGACCTATCTGAATTTTACTCTTGCTCCACTCACCAAGTTGCCGCAAACCACCGTCGATGCGCTGGCCGAAACCTGCGTGACAACTCAAATTCTGCCGCGGCTGTTCAATGAGGCACAGCAACTGATCAGCGACCTCATCACCCAACAGATTCCGATGCTCGTCATCTCGGCCACGGTCAGTTTTATCGTCCGCCCACTGGCGCAAAAAATCGGCATCCCCGATGCGTTAGGCATTGATCTGGTCACCGTCGATCAACGTTACACCGCCGAGATTGATGGTATTGCCAGCTATCGGGAAGGCAAAGTCCGCCGACTGGACGACTGGCTCGCGAGTCAATCGCAATCTTTCTCTGCCGTGCATTTCTATACCGATTCCATCAACGACTTACCACTGTGCCGACACGCCGATTATGTCTATCTGATCAACCCGGCCCCGGCGCTTGCGCAGCAGGCCGAAGGCAAACCAAACTGGACCATTTATCACTGGGGCCAAACCTCGTCAGCAACACCCGACGCACCGACAGCATCGGCCTGAGCTGGCGCTTCAATCGCGAATCCGCTACATTGTCAGCCATTGATGACAGACATAACACAGACGATTCAATGGCAAAAAGCGGACAACATGGCGGGAACACCCGGGAAATGGCAGAGAAATACGGCCAAACCGCAGCAGAGATACTGGACTTTAGCGCCAATATCAATCCGCTCGGTATGCCGCCAGCGTTACGCGCAGCCCTGATCGCTCAGATCGATTGTGTCGAACGCTACCCGGATATTGATTACCAGCACCTCCATCAGGCGATTGCCCGTCACCATGCCACTCAGACCCACCGTTCTGAAGGCGGTTTTCCGGCCAGTTATGTGGTCGCAGGCAATGGTGCGACCGAGTTGATTTATCAGTGGGTACTGCACACGCAGCCGCGCCACGCCTTGATTGTCGAACCGACATTTGCCGAATATCGCCAAGCGCTGACCCGGGTCGGGTGTGAGATTGAAGGGTTTGTCTTGCAGGAGAGTGAAGGGTTTGTGCTCACTGAGCGTTTACTGGATGCATTGCATCAAGGGCTGGACTGTCTGTTCCTCTGCACCCCGAATAACCCGACCGGGCTGATGCCACAAGCTGATTTACTGCAACGCATCGTCACACGCACCGCTCAGTTGGGGATCAGGCTGTTTGTGGATGAGTCATTTATTGATTTTTTACCGCAGCATCGGGGGCTGACCGATGTGCTGGAACACCATCCGCACCTGTTTGTGTTGCGTTCGATGACCAAGTTTTACGCCATTCCCGGGCTGCGGCTCGGCTATTTGTTGTCAGCCAATCAGCCGGTTCTGGCTGCACTGCGCAATCAACGTGAACCGTGGACGATTAACGCCTTCGCAGCACTGGCCGGAGAAATCCTGTTTGCAGACGATGGGTATGCGGAACAGACTTATCACTGGCTGCACAGCGAGCAATCTTACCTGTTCCAAGGCTTGTCTCAGTTACCGGGGTTGACGGTTTATCCGCCCGCGGCCAACTATATTTTCTTTCGCCTGCACCGGGCTGATTTCGATTTACAACACGCCCTGATGCAGCGCAACATCCTGATCCGCCACTGCGCCAACTACCGGGGCTTATCGCCACAATACTACCGCGTCGCCATTCGCGCCCGAGCAGAGAACCAGCAATTGCTACAGGCACTCCGCGACGTGCTTGCGCCTGACTAACCGTTAAGCACCTTTCAGTTGTATCGGCAAACCGGCCGCCATAAAGGTCACCTGTTCGGCTAACGCCGCAATCGCCTGATTCATCCACCCGGCATGATCAACATACAGGCGGGAAATTTCACCCATCGGGATAATGCCGAGACCGACTTCGTTGGAGACACATAAAATCGTCGCCGGAGAGTCGCGCAGCGCGGTGACCAAAGCCCGAACATACTGTTCAATCTGTGCTTTGGTGGCGGTTTCACCATCGTTATAAATAACGTTATTGAGCCACAAGGTCAGGCAATCGACCAGCACGATATCCTGCTGCTGAAACTGTGCCAGCGTCTGCGCCAGCATCACGGGCGATTCATGCTGACACCACTCCGGCCCGCGGCGAAGCTGATGCTGTTCAATCCGCTGCTGCATCTCCTGATCAAACGCAATCGCGGTCGCAACATAATGCAGCCGAGCCGCACACCCTTCATCCAAGCGCTGCTGCAACAACGCCAACGCCTGACGCTCCGCATAGCTCGACTTCCCGCTCCGCGCCCCGCCAATAAAAAGAGATGTCGCCATAGATTCCTCCGCATAGTGAGCTTGTGATTTTGCCCGAACGAGGGGGAAAAGCAATTGCCATTCTTCCTTATATATCCTTTTATAGTTTTATTTTTAAACACTTTATCAGAGGCTTACGAATATTGGTCAGCCGAAAAGTCATTAGCTATGTGAAAAAATGATGTGATATTAAATTCAATGTTAAGGTATGGCACTATGTGGGATGCGGATATGGCGAAAAATTAACTATTGACGCCATTGTCGCCATAACTAGCCAAGTAGAAATGAGTTTGGCCTGATGTCCAACAGAACGACAGTATTGAGCCCAATAGTTAGAACCACTACAAGATTCGAATACCACGGCACATGGAGATTGTTGACGCAAGAATTCACTAAATTACTGAGGTGTCACCCTATTAGAAAGTACCTTTGAGTTCGAATAAACGCATACTTAGATAGCCTTAGTGGCTAGGTCAACACCAATGATCGTAGTACCCATGTTGTTCTCCTAAAGTTTTGACTTGCCTAAAAAGGTTAGTCGGTCATTAGAGCGGGAGTCCAATTATCTTGTTAGCCGTGATTAACCGATGTGGTTGATTTAGCAATCCCAAAAATATCAGTAAAGCAGTTTGTTACACCTAAAACATCCAAAATAAACAATACTTCAAACAACATCATAGCTGTAGGAATGACATAAGGAATAGAGTACATAAGGTAAGCTTTACCCAATAAATACAGTCTCTTCACCCCCGTAATATCAAAGTCTGACCTCGACTCTAATACAGCGAACAAATAGTCTACACGAACATGATTCTCTGGTTCGGTGGATATTTCATGATAGTCAGCATGATATTTTTCTAAATCAATACTAACTCCACTAACTTTTGATTCTGATATCTCATTTCTTAACTTTCGTATAAGTTCTTTGATACCAACGCCACAACGGTCAAGCGCAGCTGAACGTAGGTCATGTTTAGAAGTACCAATAACCACAGAGTATACCAAAACGGCTACAGCTAAGAATATTTGCAACATACTTAGTACTTGCTCACTATAGGATATTTCTAAGCCAGAGTTCTGATAAAGAGGGATAAAAATAAGACCCAGAGACAACACTGTCGTGGTTAAAAAGGAATAGGTACTAGCCCTTTCCAGCCTAACAGATGCATTAAATCTGCACTTTGCAGTAATTCTCATACTGTTTAGCAGCTTTTGGGAAGGATCTTTTTCCTGTTTTTCTTCTGGTCGAAATGAAAACAACCAAATCAAAGGGTTAACAATTAAGGTTTCAAAAAGCCACTTCACGAACTCATTACTCCTCAAATAAATTTTTAGCAAACAGAACTTTTTCAAATTGTACTCGATATAAATTTTTACGGCTAACGCTCCACTCACCGGGCCAGCTATTTTTGTGGTAAAAGAGCGAAGCGACACCACACAAATTGCGCAACGTAGCTGGCTCCGCGTGCATTGGATTGTTAGGCTTATATGACAAGCTCATTTCTTTGATTTGAAATACCTGATGCCCACATCATACAGAGATACTAATGTGGTCGTTACTGGTATGCCTCCAAAGAAAGCACCGTCTGCGATTACAGTTCCAGCATACTTTCCAGTTATGATACCAATATCTTTATTTCTCGACTCCAGATCTTTGGAGGCCGTGATAATTCCCGTAATTGACTCAATTCTTTCCTTTTGCTCAAGATAGAAAGCCACTTCAGAAAGTACTATAGGCTCAGGGCTCTTAAGTAACCTCGATGCATCTTTTAAGGCTGCTTCAATTTCAATTACTGCTTCTGGGCTCTGGGGTTTATCCTCAAGCGCAAATCCGAGCGACAGATCGCGCTTATAGAAAGAATAATTATATGTTGATTGATTGTCTCGGAAATTGGGGTGACTTAGAAATGGTTCGACGCCATCTTCTTGTGCCGCTGCCAAAATCAAACCCAGCCCATGCCCTATACCGTAGGGCTCCAGCCTCCAAGCATATTCAGCGCCTAGACTTTTTTGCCCAGTCCGTTTTAGATATTCCTCTGTTCTTTCTTTTCCCGCTCGAATATCGTATTCCGAAGGAGGTCCGAGCATAATTGCTTCGGACAAATTACTAATTTGATTTTCCTTCTCAAGTTCGATGGCAAGTTCTTCGTATTTATACAAATCTTTTGGAACAACCATACCCTTATCAAGAGCCCAGCGCAGTATTTTAGGGCCTGTAACCCATGATTTAGGATTCAACTTTTCGTTAATAGAAGGGATTTCCAATGGATCGGTCTTGTACCGTCCATTGGCATCTGGCAGAAGTGCAAACTTGCTATCTGTACCAAATCCAGTAATAAAGTCTTTCTCTTTAAAGTGGTCATAGCGTTGCGACACCCAAACCTCCGAGTGCCTTATATCAACTGAAGCCAATACTGCTAATAATCTAGCTGGGTCAAATATCGTTGCAGCATCAATAATTATTGGTTTCATATCTTCCTTTTTTAATTTCGGAGGTAATTACCGCCAGAAGCCTAATAATTTATTATATAGAACCACTCTATAAGAATACTTCTGTATAACCTGCTGTCATCCAATAGAATACTTCACATAATCTTATGAAAACACGGATGAAAAATATCCCAAGCAGAAATTACAGCTCTGTGCCGTCTAACCTGCGCACAACTGATTCACCCACGTTACCGCCATACGTCCTCTTATCATATATCTCGAATAAGCATCTAAACACGCTACATAGCATTGAATAGGTTACAGAAAACATCCAGAAAAAATTAACACAGATATGACATTCTTTGATGTAGGTAAGGTTTGCAAGAAATTGCAGTGTTTAAACAATCAGTAAGGTGTGATGAAGAGGTTTGGTACACGAAGCAGTAACGCTGTTGGTTTGGGACGCAATCAAGTTCATCGGTTTCAATCACATCTTCGACTGCGCCCCAGGTACTTTTTCACGGCCGAAAAAGTACCCCAAAAGGCCTAGGGGTTGAGTTCAGCGCGCGTCATCAGGGTCGGATTGATTCGCATCCTGCTCAAGCAATCCTGAAAAATCGTCCATGATTTTTCACCCTGAGAGCATCGATCAGTTGAGCTTTGTTGATTCAATGTTTCACGCTATTCAAATCAACCACTCAACAAAGAAAACCATTCACGGATGAATGGTTAGGCTTTTCCGGGCAGGACGCCCGTAAAAGCTGGTTCTGGACAACGTGCGACCAAGCCAAACAAAAAAGATTTTCTGGTTCGTCTTTCATCTCTGAAAGATGAACTGGCGCACAGAGCACCGATGCCTCTAGAATTGAGGAACGCAATTGTGCGTCAAATTTGGGAGCCGGAGACTGCAAATTAAAAATGCCTTAAGTTTAAGTTCAGCATACGTCATCTTTTGTTAATATCTGACGGCAATTTCTCACTGTGAGTATCCGTATTTCAATAGAGCAACTATAAATAATACGGTAGTGACCAAAGATAATTTCTCGATAGTTCGTATTCGGCAGCTCGGGAACAACTCTCCCCATTTCAGGCATAGTTCCTAATAATTCCGTTTTATCAAAAACATCATTAACCCAATTTTCTGCTGCTACAGGATCGTCTAACGAAATAAATTCTGCCGCATCTCCTAATTTCTCAAGGGCGAATGGCGCCCAAACAACATTCATTTTTTAATACGTTCCAGTACATTAGCCCGAGCGTCTTCGTTAGAAATTCCCATACCTGAAGCAAGTTGTGCTTCTGCCGCTCGCATTTCTTCAAGTAATTCTATTTTTTCTTGCATTGCTTCATATTCTTCTACATCCAGAACCACAGCAACCCCCTTGCCCCTTTGAGTAATCACCAACGGACGCCGAGTCTCATTGATTTGTTTGATAAACGAAGCCACACCTGAACGAAATTCAGATAACGGTTTGATGTCTTGGTCAAAGCGAATACGTTTCATTGCAAAAGCCTCTATTTGTACATAATTACGTACAAATAATAGTCCAACCAACCGTAACAAACAAGGTAACAGGAAAGCCAGCTTGAAATGATTAAATTGTGGTTTGGTGTAACCAATAGTAAATCTGTTGGTTTGGTGCGCAATCAGACTCTGCAATTTCATTAGCATCTCCGATTGCGCCCCAGTTCCTTTTGATGGATGCAAAAGGAACCAAAAGCATCTTTTTTGAGTTCAGCGCACGTAATCAGGGTCGGATTGATTCGCATCCTGCTCTAGCAATCCTGAAAAATCGTCCATGATTTTTCACCCTGAGAGCATCGATCAATTGAGCTTTGTTGATTCAATGTTTCACGCTATTCAAGTCAACCACCAAACAAAGAAAACCATTCACGGATGAATGGTTAGGCTTTTCCGGGCAGGACGCCCGTAAAAGCTGGTTCTGGAACGCGTGTGACCAAGCCAAACAAAAAAGATCTTCTGGTTACTCTTGCATCTCTGCAAGAGTAACTGGCGCACAAAACACCGATGTCTCTGAAACCGAAAAATTTAATTGTGCGTCACATCCAAATGCCAAAAGCTACGAATCAAAATACAACACTCAATCCCCGATCCTCCCCCGACAAACCTCTTCGGTTAATGCCTGCAACCGCTGCACCTCTGCCACCAAATAATTCAACTCTTCTTCAGTGATTTCGTAGTGCGCTGAATAACGCGCATCAACATACGCCCGTTGCAGACGCCGAAAACTACGGCGATGGAATTTGTTGTCCATCGGGAAAATCTCAGCAAAGGCCGGATCAATCTGTGCGCACAGATTACCGAGTTTCTCGATATTGTGAGACTTCGGCAAGTAGTTGGTACAAGTGAGTAATGTACAGGCAAAGAGTTTTTCTGTGACTTGATGAAGCGTAAAAGCGGCATCGTGAATCATTGATTTTTCAAACGCGAAATGAAACATTTTTAATCCGCTACATGAACGCTTAAACCAGTGTTCATAATGCTTACGGGCAATCTCTCGCAGCTCTTCCTCAGTCAAATCACCCGGCTCCGCCAACGGTTTCGGCGTCGCGGCAAACAGTTCAATGCCCTCTTCGCGGATATCCTTAAAGAAATAGTGACCCTGTTGCAAGCGCTCGTTCACTTCCTTTAAATCGTGGACAATCAAACCCAACGGGGCCGATTTCACTTTGCGATCAATTTGCTCTTCGGCCCTCTGCCAGACTACATAATCCTCCACCAAGGCGGCTTTATTAACGATCACCAGAATATCGTAATCGCTGATATAACCATTGACCGGATCCTTGACCCAACTGCCTTTGGCATGGCTGCCGAACAGAATAATTTTCAGAATGCGAAACTCACGCTTACTGCCCTGTTTGCCTTGCAGGTAATCTTCCAGTGTATCGCGCAGAATCATTGAGATGTCCGCCAGCTCACGCTGTTTATATTCAGGCAGATGGTCGAGGGATGTTTTCATAATCGCAGTATTGAGGCTCGTTGTGGATGAATAGCGCTAGCATAAAAGAAGCGGCTGACAAAGAACACCATCACCACTCGTTTTACATTGTTCATTGAGAAAAAATGCGATGGAATTCAAAGGAGTAGCGAATAGCTTTCCTTATTTCAGTTCGAGTCTTGTGAACGAGGGAATGATTTCTTCACAGGTCTATTTTTCAGTGCAGGGGTTTTTAAGCATCATTCTGAGCGTATGCAATAATTCTATCAACCGATGATGTCCCTAAATCCTTCATAATCTCTTGCACCAGAAAAACTTCTAAAAAATATTCATATCCCTCTGGCGCTTGCCCATCACTAGGCTCATTACAAACAATGGCTTCTGAATCCGAATTCCAGTTGCTATCAATGTATATTGTATGTTCAGAATCAAAGGCATCGATATTTTGTATGATTTCATTCAATGTCATCTCATTTTCCCCATATTGCGTAACCCCCTTTATTCTTTGGATGAAGAACATCCCATTCTTCACTCCCTATTGTATGCTGAGAACGAGGAACCAAAATCATTTCCCCTTTCCCGATTTCATGATGCCAAGTCCAGCCGTCGGGCGGTCTACGTGGCGCTAATCCTCTTGGTGTTCTCTCCAAGTGAATACCTAATAATCTCATTTTTTCTGCAAATTCGGGATCTTTCTCCATTTGTTGCAATAAATTTTCATTGGCTTCTTGAAAATGTCTAGCCCGTGAGACCCCCGGATATGAATCGGGTGAAAGCGTTGTTTTAAATCCTGCTGAATAAGCATCTTCACTATACACCACATACAACGGCGGTAACCCAGTCACTGCCGGAAAGGTCAGAATATAGTCTTGCAGATCCGCATCAGTAATTGGCGTAATGTAGGTATTATCAAACTCTTGACCTTGCTCCGCTTCCGGATGGATCCAGATATCGAACTTTTCCATCTCCGGGATAGGATTGACAAGGATCGGTTTACCGCCAAAATCACCACTGATCGGCACCCATTCAATAGTGATATCCGGCTCTAACTCAACGACAAACCGCTCACCGACCTGTTTTACTTCACGCTTAGGGATATTCGCCCCATTGACGTGATAGCCGTAAATTCGCCCTTCCGTATTGAAACCCAAGCGAATATTGGTTTCAACCGTGTCTTTATTACTCATATCAGCAGCGCTGTAGAGCGTACTGTCCGCTAATTTGTTCGGCACAAATGCAGCCAGAATGCCAGCTCGCCCGACGATTTTCATCGCCATTCCCGGCAGTTCTGCCAGCGCTGCACCGCCAATACGCGTTAAAAAGGCTTCTCCAGATGCTGCACTTACCCCTTGCCCGACGGCCAGTGTATAAGCTGCATAATCCCCCAGCGCAGAAAGCGACTCTCTTTGTGTACCGATGTCACACGTACCGCTCGGCACTCGCGCAGATTTGGCGAAACGGGAGGGTTTGACGGGCGGTTTGTTAAATACGTTCTGCCATGCGGATGAAGGCAGTGGGATTTTATCCAGCTCCCGTAGTCGCTCCTGACGCTGCTTGTTCAGACGTTCTGCTAAAGTGAGTTTCACAGGTTCACGCTCGACATAAGGCTCGGTAGAAACAGAAGCGTTAACGCTGCCGGAATAAGATGAACCGATGCCATGATTGACCAGTTCAACTCTGGCGGTATAAGCCTTGAAGGCTAATGAATCGAGATGAGGCTCAACCCCGGGATTGACTCGCCAATATTGATTGCCCCATTCATCCCGATCCCGAATCAGCAACGGAACCGATGGCACATCACTGAGTAACACTTGATGACCGTAGTGAAGTTGTTCAAGAAAATCAGCAAAGCGCATTCCGGCAGGCATGACAGATTTCATCTCTGACTCACTTAAAGAGGCAAAATCCCCTTCAACTTGAGCAAATTCATAACGCATCAGGTTGTAGATTTGAGTGGTTTGATAGTTCATTGACGTTGTTGACTGAGCCGTGATTGTTTTATCGATGGATGCTTATTGATAAAATTATTTTCATATGAATCAATAATTATACTCAAATGGATTTATAAAACATGTTTAAATTTGGGGGTTTTGATGAGGAGTGGTTATTTTTGGAATGGGAGTAACAGGGAAGCTCGCTTGAGGTGATTAAATTGTGGTTTGGTGTGTGGAATGGTAATGCTGCTGGTTTGGGACGCAATGACTTTCTTCGATCTCATTGCCATCTCCGACTGCGCCCCAGTTCCTTTTGATGGATGTCAAAAGGAACCAAAAGCATCTTTTTGAGTTCGGTGCGCGTAATCAGGGTCGCTTTTATTCGCTCCTGCTCACGAAAAGCTTAAAATTCATCCGTGAATTTTACCCTGAGCACATCGATCAGTTGAGCTTCGTTGATTCAATGTTTCACTTTATTCAAATCAACCACCCAACCAAGAAAATCATTCAAGGAAGAATGATTAAGCTTTTCCGGGCAGGACGCCCGTAAAAGCTGGTTCTGGAAAGCGTTTGATCAAACCAAACAAAAAAGATTTTCTGGTTACGCTTGCATCTTGGCAAGAGTAACTGGCGCACAGAACACCGATGTCTCTGAAATTGGGGAACGCTATTGTGCGTCAAACTGCAACGCCGATGGCTGGAAAGTAAAAGGATGATGCTGAGTTTGGGACGCAATGACTTTCTTCGATCTCATTGCCATCTCCGACTGCGCCCCAGTTCCTTTTGATGGATGTCAAAAGGAACCAAAAGCATCTTTTTGAGTTCGGTGCGCGTAATCAGGGTCGCTTTTATTCGCTCCTGCTCACGAAAAGCTTAAAATTCATCCGTGAATTTTACCCTGAGAACATCGATCAATTGAGCTTTATTGATTCAGTGTTTCACCTAACTCAAATTCACCACCTAACCAAGAAAACCATTCATGGAAGAATGGTTAGGCTTTTCCGGGCAGGACGCCCGTAAAAGCTGGTTCTGGACAACGCGCGACCAAGCCAAACAAAAAAGATTTTCTGGTTCGTCTTTCATCTCTGAAAGATGAACTGGCGCACAGAGCACCGATGTCTCTGGAATTGAGGAACGCAATTGTGCGTCAAACTGCAACGCCGATGGCTGGAAAAATAAAAGGATGATATTTAAAGCTTGGGAATTGGCACTTCCTTGTAACATTAACGCTTCTCAAACATCGGTGGCGTTTTCGTCGTCCGTGTAATTTGACTTATCCGCTGTGAATGACAATATTGATGTGATAATTGTTGATATCAAACCCACAATAGCAACGATGCCAAGTAGCATAAGTACCTCTACATTTAGATTACGAATATCCGTCATAGACAAGGCGATGCAAGCGCAAAGTATACTTGCAGATATCGAGATAATCCTTGTTGCTGAGATAGCGGAGTTGTAAACTTTTACTAACAACATCAGGGAACAGTGAGCAAAGCAAATACTGATCACTAACAAAGTGAAACGAAATGGAAGAAAATCCTCAATTCGAAATTCTGCCCAAGTCGTCACAATAGAAAATACCAGTCCACAGCAAGTAACGCCTAAACCAAACTTACCAACATCAGCATATTTGCTTGCCAATGTTGCATGACAACACAAACCGATAATGCTATAGACAGTAAACGCAAGCATCGTAAACAGTATCTGCATGTCTAAAGTGCCGGACCGACCGCCTATTGCTTCAGCACCTAACGGACCAGTGATTACAAGCGAACCAACCAATCCATAAATCAAGTGTTTTTTCTTCATTTTTTTCCTTTACAGCTAACAGAAAGTGATACAAAACCATGCAATAGGAATACTTCTCTATCACTTGCTGTCGTCCAATAAACATTTCACATAATCGTATAAAAATCAGGGTAATATCATGCCAAGCAGAAATTATCGTGCAGTCTAATCTGTGCTTTAGGCCATACCAACGTAACTTTCATGTGCTTGAATTCGTTTACACCATAATTGAATGTTTGGATAACGGGATAAGTCAAAGCCACCCTCATTTGCCACATGCGTATACGCGTACAACGCAATATCAGCGAGCGTCAATTGGTTGCCAACAAGATAATCCGTTTGAGTTAGTTGGCTATCCATAATTGATAAAGCTTTGTTACCACCGGGCTGCAATGCATGGTACTCCTCTAATCTTGATGCTGGCATACCTTGAAATTTTTGTATAAAACGCGCTACTGCGATGAATGGCTCATGGCTATATTGCTCAAAGAACAACCATTCATACATTTTAGCTTTGTCATATTTGTCACTAGGAATAAATGCTGTCCCATCAGCAAAATACCCCAGAATGGCGTTCGACTCTGACAAAAAGCGGCCATCATCCAAGACAACTGCTGGTATTCTGCCGTTCGGGTTGATTGACAAAAACGCAGCCGTTTTAGTGTCGCCCTTTAAAACACTCATGTGGCACCATTCATGCGCAATCCCTAAAAATGAAAGCAACAGTTTTACCTTGTAACAATTTCCAGATTGGATATCTCCATAGACCTTCACGACAAATCTCCTTTTTATTCTCAGTAGCACGTCATCGTGATTATACAGAACGATTCGATAAAAACCTCATGCAATGAATTGAAAATACTCATGAAAAATATTGACAATGTCCCAATATCAAACAAAAATTTCACTCCGAGTCCTATCATCAATCTAGCTTTTGCTATGTTTCACCCAACTCAAATCAACCACCCAACAAAGAAAACCATTCATGGAAGAATGGTTAGGCTTTTCCGGGCAGGACGCCCGTAAAAGCTGGTTCTGGAACGCGTGTGACGCCGCCAAACAAAAAAGATTTTCTGGTTCGTCTTTCATCTCTGAAAGATGAACTGGCGCACAGAGCACCGATGCCTCTGAAACCGAAAAACGTAATTGTGCGTCAAACTGCAACGCCGAAGGCTGGAAAAGTAAAAGAATGCTGCTGAGTTTGGGACGCAATGACTTTCTTCGATCTCATTGCCATCTCCGACTGCGCCCCAGGTACTTTTTCAAGGCCGAAAAAGTACCCCAAAAGGCCTAGAGTTTGAGTTCAGCGCATGCCATCAGGGTCGGATTGATTCGCATCCTGCTCAAGCAATCCTGAAAATTCATCCATGATTTTTCACCCTGAGAGCATCGATCAATTGAGCCTTGTTGATTCAATGTTTCACTTTATTCAAATCAACCACCCAACCAAGAAAATCATTCAAGGATGAATGATTAGGCTTTTCCGGGCAGGACGCCCGTAAAAGCCGGTTCTGGAACGCGTGTGACCAAGCCCAACAAAAAAGATTTTCTGGTTCGTCTTTCATCTCTGAAAGATGAACTGGCGCACTGAGCACCGATGCCTCTGAAACCGAAAAACGTAATTGTGCGTCAAACTGCAACGCCGGAGGCTGGAAAAGTAAAAGGATGCTGCTGAGTTTGGGACGCAATGACTTTCTTCGATCTCATTGCCATCTCCGACTGCGCCCCAGGTACTTTTTCAAGGCCGAAAAAGTACCCCAAAAGGCCTAGAGTTTGAGTTCAGCGCACGTCATCAGGGTCGGATTGATTCGCATCCTGCTCAAGCAATCCTGAAAAATCGTCCATGATTTTTCACCCTGAGAGCATCGATCAATTTAGCTTCGTTTTAAACATGTTTCACTTCACTCAAACAAACCACCAATCAAAGAAAATCATTCAAGGATGAATGATTAGGCTTTTCCGGGCAGGACGCCCGTAAAAGCTGGTTCTGGACAACCCGCGACCAAGCCCAACAAAAAAGATTTTCTGGTTCGTCTTTCATCTCTGAAAGATGAACTGGCGCACAGAGCACCGATGCCTCTGAAACCGAAAAACACAATTGTGCGTCAAACTGCAACACCGGAAGGCTGGGAAGATAAAACTTGTAATACAAGTGTTTAGGACGCCCCCTTTCCTCAACACCAGTCATAAAATCGATTGCGCCACCGACAAATCACTCTATGATAATCAATCTTATTCATAAAATATGAGGTAGTTATGTTTAAAACGATAACCGTACTGGTCGTGGCATTGTTATCATTCAATGTATTCGCAGCCCCGACACCTGCGGAGATTTTTTCAACCATCAACCAGCGACTCAGTTATATGGAAGATGTCGCCTTGTACAAAGCCATCCACAGAAAACCGATTGAAGATCTTGAGCGTGAAGTGGTTGTGATTGACAAGGCGAGCCAGTCGGCAGCGCAAAAAGGATTGGATAAACAGAGTGTGGTCGGATTTTTTAAAGCACAGATCTCAGCCGCCAAAGCGATACAGTATCGCTATCGTGCTGATTTATTAAGCCAGCCGACGGCCGCGCAACCCAGAGACTTAAAAACGGTGATTCGCCCTGCGCTGATCAAACTCGGTAACCAAATTAATACCGATATTGCGGCGTATCTGCGCGACGGCGGGCACTTCTCCGCAAGCGACTATGCCACATTTAAAACCACGCTCAATTCAAAATACCTCATTAACGCAGATAAAAAAGCCCTGTTTCAAGCGCTGACTCAGATCCGTCTTCAATAACGATCTTGATGCAGGGCACGCCCGGTGCCCTGCTTAACGATGATCGGATATTCTCAGGTCATGCACCGAAAGAAACGCACAAAAACAGTTCTCCGTGCACAATCATTGCGCAAATCATCCCCTTGACGGCCGGTCTTCCCACTGATTTTACGAGCCTTTTCCGGCATAACATCGACGCTCTCAATTGCCGGAATATGGATCGTTTCACCACATCGAATCCCCACGAAACAACCACACTCTCTCGTTTGATGTAATCCACACCTACCCACACGGATATCACCACAGCCGTCTCTTCCCCCCTTGCACACCACCGAAACCATTCAGGCACACTTTAAGCATTGGACGTCTGTCATATTGTTGAAAACATGGATGTTGGGAAAGGATCTCATCGTCATGAAATGGAATGAATGGAGGGCAATCATGACCGAAAAATTGAAACCAACGCTGGGCACGATTCACCTGTGGGGAATTGCGGTCGGGCTTGTGATCTCCGGCGAATATTTTGGCTGGAGTTATGGCTGGGGCGTAGCCGGAACACTCGGCTTCCTGATTACCACAGCCTTAATTGCCATCATGTATACCTGTTTTATTTTTAGCTTTACGGAACTGACCGCCGCGATTCCACATGCGGGCGGGCCGTTTGCCTATAGCCGACGCGCTTTCGGCGAAATCGGCGGGCTTATTGCAGGTTATGCGACGCTGATTGAATTCGTTTTCGCGCCACCGGCGATTGCAATGGCCATCGGTGCTTATCTCAATGTTCAGTATCCCGGTTTGGATCCCAAATATGCCGCCGTCGGCGCTTATATTGTCTTCATGGGGCTGAACTGTCTGGGTGTCAAACTTGCCGCGACCTTTGAACTCTTGGTAACCATTTTAGCGGTGATTGAATTATTGGTATTTATGGGCGTCGTCGCCCCCGGATTCAGTCTGGCGAACTTCACCGCCAACGGCTGGGCCGGTAGTGATACCTTTGGTGTTCACGCCATGACCGGAGTGTTTGCAGCCATTCCGTTTGCGATCTGGTTCTTTCTCGCTATCGAGGGTGCTGCTATGGCTGCGGAAGAGGCCAAAGATCCGAAACGAACCATTCCTGTTGCTTATATTTCCGGGATTCTGACGCTGGTTGTGCTGGCGATTGGTGTCATGATATTCGCCGGCGGTGCAGGAAACTGGCAAACCCTGTCAGGGATTAATGACCCGCTGCCCCAAGCGATGAAAATGATTGTCGGCGATAACTCTACCTGGCTGCATATGCTGGTCTGGATTGGCCTGTTTGGTCTGATTGCCAGTTTCCACGGCATTATTCTCGGCTATTCCCGCCAGTTTTTTGCTCTCGCCCGTGCCGGTTACATGCCCGCAGGTCTGGCAAAACTCTCGGCATTCAAGACCCCGCAACGTGCGATTATCACCGGTGGTATTATTGGAATTATTGCGATTTTCAGTGACGGGATCATTAATCTGCAAGGGATGAGTTTAACTGCCGCGATGATCACTATGGCAGTCTTCGGGGCAATTGTGATGTATATCATGAGTATGCTCAGTCTGTTTAAACTGCGCCAGAGTGAACCCCACATGGTGCGCAGCTACCGGGCGCCGGGGTATCCGGTTGTTCCCGCCATTGCTTTGGTTTTATCGGTAATCTGCCTGATCGCCATGATCTGGTTTAATCTCATCATCGCCCTGTTATTCGCGGCTATGATGTTTGTCGGCTATCTCTATTTTCTGGCCACCAAATCTCAGCGTGCCAAAGCCAGCGAAGCCATGGTATTGAGTTCAGAACAAGTCTGACCCGTGATTTAAGCGCGGCCTTCGGCTGATCGATGCAACGTTGATCAACCGAAGACCGTCGCTTGGTTTGATAAATACCTCAGCACCGGCTCACGAATTCACATCCCATAAAACCGACAAGCCATGATGTTTGAAATGAGAGCACGTTTGAAATTAGATTCAGTTGAAAATTGAATTGCGTTTGAAATTGTATACAATCTGCATCATGCTCTGAAAGACCCACCCAGTTCCCGAATTCATGGAGAGAATGAACCAATGCGGATCCTCGTTGTTAACCCGAATACCACCACCACGATGACTGAAAAAGCATGTCTTGCAGCCCGGCAAGTGGCCTCGGAAGGCACTGAAATTATTGCAGTGACTTCGGCACACGGCCCGGTTTCAATTGAAGGCTATTACGATGAAGCGATGTCTGTGCCCGGTATGCTTCAGGCGATTCAGGCACATGACGATTTCGATGCCGTTGTGATTGCTTGTTTTGATGATACCGGTCTGGATGCAGCCCGTTGTATCACGGATAAACCGGTGATTGGGATTGGTGAAGCCGCTTACCGGGTGGCCTCGATGCTCGCCAATAAGTTCAGTGTTGTCACCACGCTGTCCCGCTCCGTTCCGGCACTGGAACACAATTTACTGCGTTACGGGATGGAACGACAGTGCATCCGCGTGCGTGCTTCTGACATTCCGGTGCTTGAATTAGAACGGGACGGCTCAGAGGCCGCCCACAAAATAGCTCAGGAAATTGAGCTGGCGCTTCGCGACGATCGCGCAGAAGCAATCGTTCTCGGCTGTGCCGGGATGGTTGATCTGGCGGCACAGTTATCGGCTCAGTTCTCAGTCCCGGTGCTCGACGGGGTTACTTGTGCCGTGTCGCTGTGTGAAAGTCTGGTCAGACTGAACGTCAAAACTACCCGTCAGGGCGGCTACGCACCGCCACCGACTGAGAAAATGACCGCATCAGCCCTTCACGCCACCGGCTGTCAGGCCACCGACTAACCAGCGCTGTGCTAACAAGAACACCAGAGTGATCGGCAGTGCCGATAATACTGCGGCAGCGGCAAAGTCTCCCCACAGGTAGTTTTGCGGATACAGATACTGCTGCATCCCGACCGCAAGGGTGTATTGATTGATGTCGGACAGTAGCAGCGATGCCACCGGAACTTCACCGACAGCGGCAATAAACGACAGAATGAATACCACCGCCAGAATCGGCACGGACAGCGGTAACAACACCAGACGGAAGGCCTGCCACGGTGTCGCTCCATCGAGTGCGGCAGCCTCTTCCAGCGAACCGTCAATGGTTTCAAAATACCCTTTGATGGTCCAGACATGGAGCGCGATACCACCGAGATAAGAGAAAATCAGCCCGCCGTGGGTATTCAACCCCAGAAACGGAATATACTGCCCCAACCTATCAAACAGGGCGTAAATCGCCACCAGCGCGAGTACAGCCGGGAACATCTGGAAGATCATCATCGCCTTTAAAATGAGACTTTTACCACCAAATTTCATCCGGGCAAACGCGTATGCCGATGTGGTAGACAGAGCGACGATCAGTACCGAGGAAACCGTGGCAACCTTGACCGAATTCCACAGCCAAGTCAAAACCGGAAACGGTGGCGGCGTGACGCTACCGTCCGCATGCGTCACCGCAAACCCCAGTGCCAATTTCCAGTGCTCCCAAGACGGATGCTCCGGGATAAGGCTCCCGGTGGCAAAGTTACCTTCTCGTAATGAGATTGCCACGATCATCAGCATCGGAAAAATAATCAGTGAGAGAAACAACCATAAGCCAATATGGGTTGCCCAGACCCGGTATTTCAAACTTTTTCCCTGAACCATTGCCATAATGCAACGCCTCCTTAATCCTGTCCTGCACGCGTGAAACGAAGATTGATTAATGCCAATGCACCCACCAGTAAGAAAATCAGGGTCGCAATCGCACTGGCCAGACCGAAATCGCGGCCGCCGCTGCCCTCAAAGGCTATCCGGTAGGTGTAGCTGACCAGCAAATCCGTATAGCCGGCCGGCTCGGTTGTGCCAATCATATTCGGCCCGCCGCCGGTCAGCAGATAAATCATCACGAAATTATTAAAATTGAATGCGAAGCTGGCGATCAACAGCGGGGTTAACGGCTTGATCATCAATGGCAGGGTAATTTTAGTAAAATTATACAGCGGCCCTGCCCCGTCGATGGCCGATGCTTCGTAGAGGTCTTCGGGAATCGCTTTGAGCAACCCCATACATAAAATCATCATGTAGGGAAAACCCAGCCAAGTGTTGACCGCAATCACCATCACCCGCGCCATAATGGGATCGGAAAACCATGCCGGTTTCAGACCGAACAGCGCATTCAACACCATGTTGATTTCACCGAAACTTTGATTGAACAATCCTTTAAAAATCAGGATCGAAATAAAAGCCGGCACCGCATAAGGTAAAATCAGCAGCACACGATAGACCGACCGTCCGCGCAACGCTTCCCACTGCACGACACTGGCGAGCACCAAGCCAATGATTAGAGTTAGCCCGACGGTCAGAGCGGAAAAAACTACCGTCCAGATAAAAATACTGATGAAGGGTTCTTTGATACCGTCATCCTGCCATACCCGTTGAAAATTAGTCGCGCCGATGTTGACGATAAATCCGGGAGAAATCGGATCCCGATAAAACTGACCGTTTTGATCCACCGGCTGATAAAAACCGATGTCCATATTGGGCTTGAGTAATTCACCACTTTGCCGGTTACGCAGAGTCACGCCATCATCCAGCAATTGATATCTGGGGGCAATCGCTGAGAATCGCCGCAACCCATTCATCCGAATGGTCTGCTTTTGTGGGGTGACTAGTTTCAGTCCGGCCAGCGTATCCCGATGCTGAATCACCGTCTTCAATGACTCTTTGCGCCACTCTTGCGGCAGTTGCATCGGCGTTAATGGCAACGATTGAGCGACATGGCGGCCCAGTGAAAATACCGGTGTGGTCAGTAAATGCTCTCCGTCACGGACGACCAAACGATAGCCGTCTGACGCATGGTACAGGGTAAAAGGATAGTTCTGACCGCTTTGGTAAGTCTGGTCGAGTAACACGGTCTGAGCCCGTTCCAGCGAGAGCTGATTTTTGGCACTGTAATTGGTGAATGAGAGTCCGATGGTGTAAACCAGCGGAAACAGAATAAACAGGATCATCCCGGCGATCCCGGGATAAATATAGCGATGCGCGTAGGTTTTCCGACTGCCAAAGATGTAGAGTGCCAGCGCTGTCAGCACGATGGTTAACAAAGCAAATGCAATTTCTCCGCGCGCATACATCATGATACTGGCATAACCGTTCAGGATACCTATCGCAAACAGGGTTACCCATTTGATCCACTTGATTTTATCACCGGTACTCAAACTGCCGGGGTCTGCTTTCTGAACGAACTGCATAAAACTTCCTGAAATCTAATCAAGCTAATTCAGGTCAGGCGATACGCCACTCATGGATCATCACAGATGAATCATGACGGCTCAGTATTGCCTGACCCGCTTCCATTAATGTGCAATTTGCTTTTGCGCATCAGTCAGTGCCGCATCAACCGGCTGACGACCATCGACGACATTGATGATGGCATTTTTCATCGCGCTCCAGAATGCATTCATCTGCGGTATATTTGGCATAATTTCACCATATGTCGCATTGTACATGGTGGCAGCAATACGCGGATCGCTGGAAAGTTTTTGCTGATAAGATTTCAACGCGACCGCACCCAGCGGTTTATCCGCATTCACCATCGCCAGCCCCTCATCGGTCAACAGATAGTGTTCAATAAATTCAACCGCGAGATCTTTATTCGGTGAAGCGGTGCTGATTCCGGCAGAAAGAACCCCGACAAACGGTTTTGAGTTTTGACCGTTTAACTTCGGCAGCGTAGTGACACCGTAATGAATGCCGGATTTATCAATGTTGCCCCAACTCCACGGCCCGTTAATGGTCATGGCCGTCTTACCTTTGGTAAACTCGGACTCAGACACCGAGTAATCCATATCCGGTGAAATGACATGGCTATCGACCAGCCCTTTCAGGAACGTCATCGCTTTACGGACTCCGGGCTTGTTAACCCCGATATCATGGATGTCATAACCTTTATCATCACTGAATTTAAACGCATACCCGCCATCGGCAGCCAGCAATGGCCAAGTAAAGTACGGCTCTTTCAGATTCCACATAATCGCGCTTTTACCCTGTTTGCTCAGCTTGTCATTCAGTTTGGCGATATCCTCCCAGTTTTTGGGCGGCTCAGGTACCAGATCCTTATTATAAATCAGCGACAGTGACTCAACGGCCACCGGATAACCGATGTATTTGCCATGATACTTAACGGCATCCCAGGTGAAATCGAACATGTTGGCTTTGAGTTCCGGGGAAGGATGAATTTCTGCAAGTAAACCGGCTTCCGCATATCCGCCAAACCGGTCATGAGCCCAAAAAACGATATCCGGCCCGTCGCCGGTGGCGGCGGTCTGCGGGAATTTATCCTGTAACGCATCCGGGTGGAGAACGGTGACCGGAATCCCGGTATCTTGTTCAAATTTTTTACCAACTTCCGCCAGACCGTTGTAGCCCTTATCTCCATTAATCCAGATTGTAAGCTGTCCTTCCGCAATGGCAGCGTGTGCGCTCAAACTCAGACTCAACGAGCCCAGAGCCGTACAGGTGCATATCGCGACAGCGTGTAGGGTCTTTTTCATGCGCTTATCCTTATTGTTCACTTGTCGTAGGAGGTGATGCCATATGATGAAAAATATTGTTGTATTCATCATCATCCTGAGCCCTACGCCCCTGAGAGATAACGGTCTTTTCGTGACTCCCATCAACATCTACGTGACCGAATTCCTGAAAAGATAGATAAAATGTGACAGATAACACTATTCCCCCCGCTTTCTGAGCCGCCCGCATCGGCCCAGACCTCCGCCCTTGACGGTTGCTAATCCTTTGTTGTCCGCCCCGCGGATTCACCGACAGGAGGATGCACAGCGTCATCCTTTCACGCATACTACACTCAAGTCACCACTGCGACGCACAGTCCGAGCAACGTCCGTACAAAGTACATACAAAGTACAGGCAAGGTGAAACAACACCCGCTCATGAGGTTTAGCCACTGAGCATGGCTGAGCCCTTTACATGTCACAAATCTATATTTGAGTTAAGGATGATCGAATGGCAAGTGTCACCCTGAAAAATGTATCAAAGGCTTATAATGATGTCGTGATCACCAAGGATGTGAATCTGGAGATCCACGATGGTGAGTTTGTCGTGTTCGTCGGCCCGTCAGGATGCGGTAAATCGACCCTGTTACGCTGTATTGCCGGTCTGGAAGATATCACCTCGGGTGATTTGTATATCGGTGAACAGCGCGTCAATGATATTGAGCCATCCAAAAGAGGGGTGGGCATGGTTTTTCAGTCCTATGCCCTTTATCCGCATCTAAACTTGTATGACAACATGTCGTTTGGCCTCAAGCTAGCCAAAGCCGATAAGAAAGCTATTCACGCACGCGTTGTGGAAGCGGCGGAAATCCTTCAGCTCGGCCACTTGCTGGACCGTCAGCCCAAAGCATTATCCGGTGGCCAGCGTCAGCGGGTTGCGATTGGCCGGACTTTGGTCTCAAGACCGAATGTGTTTCTCTTGGATGAACCGCTTTCGAATCTCGATGCGTCTTTACGGGTCAATATGCGCAGTGAAATTACCAAATTACAGCGTCAGCTTGGCTGCACCATGATTTATGTCACGCACGATCAGGTTGAAGCCATGACCATGGCGGATAAGATCGTGGTGCTGCAATCGGGGTCTGTCGCTCAGGTCGGTCAGCCGCTGGCACTCTATCATTATCCGAAAAATCGCTTTGTGGCCGGTTTTATCGGCTCACCGAAAATGAATTTTATGACCGTCAATGTCGAAGCCGCGGAACCGGAGCGAGTCATGGTGCAATTACCCAATGGTGAGACCTTCTGGATTCCGGTTCAAGGCGATCAGGTTCGTCCGGGCGAACGAATGTCTCTGGGGATTCGTCCCGAGCATTTAATCAGTGCCGAATCCGCGACATTCACCGTATCAGGCAAAGTGCAGATTGTGGAAAAACTCGGCTACGAAACGCAGATCTATCTGCATTTGAAAGGGGCAGATGCCAATGTGATTTATCGGGCGATGGATACCCTGGATGTGGCGGTCGGTGATTCGTATACCATCGGTATTGAACCGAACCGTTGCCATCTATTCCACAGTGATGGCCGGGCTTGTCCGAGACGTTATCGTGAAAAAGGCGTGGATTTCGATACACTTTTCGATGATGCGTCTTAACTCGGAGACGCCTTGCCGCATCAAAACACCGGTTCTCGTTTGAGAACCGGTGTTTTGATCTTTCAAGCTTTTCAGAGATCGAGTCAGGCCGCCCGAATCTGTGTGAGCTTATCCAACATGGTGCGAATCGCCGGTGTTGAGAAAATCGTCGTTAAATCAGCGCAAAGCTTTCTCCGCCAGTTGGGATATTGCTCCACGGTTCCCGGCACATTAACCGGCTCATCCATCGCCAGTAAATCTTCCAGCTGAATACTGACCAACGCGGAACGACCAGAAGCGACATGCAGCTGAATTAACTCGCCCAGTAATGGATCCATCTCGCGGTGTGTCTCTGCTGAGTCGGTTGGCGAAGCACCGGCACGCACTGCCTGTTGTGCATTTAACATTCCCAGCGCCTGCAACACACCATGACGCATTTGAGCGCGATCCTGACGCAATTGTTCCAGTTGCGCCTCATCGGGATAAAGTCCCAGTTGTTGTCCCAATGACAGGTCACAACCATGCCAGAACCCTCTCAGGGTCGGCATATCATGCGTACATAAGGCGGTCATCGACTGATAAGGATAGTCTGGCGGCGGTGTATAGACCCCTTGCTGAGATTTTTCGAAGAAAAACACTTTATATGAGTGAATCCCCGCGCTTGCCAGAATGTCCGCCATCTGCGCCGGAACGGTGCCTAAGTCTTCACCAATAATGGCACACTGATGACGGTGTGATTCCAATGCCAGAATCGCCAGCAAATGCTCAACCGGATAGTAAACATAAGCGCCCTCTTTAGCGGTTTTTCCTTGTGGGATCCACCACAGTCTCAATAGGCCCAGCACATGATCGATCCGTAGCGCCCCGCAATGCTTCATATTGGCTCGCAGCAGATCAATAAAAGGACGATACGCCTGTTCCCGGAGCGTGTCTGGATGAAATGGCGGTAGTCCCCAGTCCTGACCGAGCGGCCCTAAAATATCCGGTGGCGCCCCGACACTTGCTGTTCTGACCAACGTCTGATGCGCGCTGTCCACCCAAGTATCACACCCATTTTTGCTGACCCCGACAGCTAAATCCCGATATAAACCAATCGCCATGCCGCGTTCCCGGGCCATATGCTGGATCTCTTTCAACTGGCTTTCGGCAATCCATTGCAAGTACATATGGAAATAAATCGCTTCCTGATGCGTTGCAATAAAAGCTTGTACCGTCTCACTCTGATAATCCTGATATTCAGGCGGAAACTGCGTCCATCCCCAAGGCCGGTTCACCCCATTGCTATCGGCTCCGGTCTGACAAAATGTCTCGGACAACACATGAAAGGCCGCCAGCGCAGTCAGGCTTTCACCACCCTGTTTGACAAACTGGATAAAGGCCTGAGCCCGTTCAGAGTGATGGGCCAGATGACGGTGACGAAACTCCTGATACAGCAATGGTAATACGGTCATTTTGAGGGCACTGACTTCGGGGTAATCGACCCAAGGGTTGGCTCTTGTCTGCGCCAGCCGGTGCTGAAAACCGGCACTGCCGACTAACGATTGTGCGGCATGACTGAGGACAAACTCAGGCACCGAGCTGACATCGATATATAGCGTATTTAGCCATAAACGAGAAGACGGGCTATAAGGACTGGCAAACGCCGGATCGACCGGAAAAAGCGTATGCAGTGGATTGAGACCGATAAACTGAGCACCGTGATCGGCAACCTCGCTGACCAGCTGTTTCAGGTCGCCAAAATCACCGATGCCCCAGTTGGCCTGACTGCGGAGCGTATAAAGCTGAATGCTCAGCCCCCACATTTTCTGGCCTGACAATAACGCGGGCTGTTTGTAACACGCAGCCGGAGCAATGATGAGCAGACTCTCCTCCAAGTGACCGTCGCGGTTATCTCTCACAGTCAACTGATGATACCCCAGCGTTAACCCGGTAATACGCAGCGTCACACAGCCGTCATCATCTCGCTGTTCCGCAAGCAGGTGTGTTGCCACCGCCCCCTCAAAATGCTGATTGTCTTCGGTGCGGATTTGCCACGAGAAATGTTCATAGGATACATCCCGGCCGATTCTGAGGGGAATATCGACCGGTTGCTCGCCTCCGCGGACAACCACGACCGGCGGTGACAAGTGGGATTGATGTTTGCTGACAGCCGATGCCATCAGTCGGGCATCCTCAGACGTATCATAGCCCATAATCGTAAGAATCTGACGCAACGTCTGCTCAGGGACTTCGGTTTCATTGCCCCATGCATCGGTATAGCATGGCGCAATCCCGGCAAGATCCGCCACCTGTGCCAATGTTGATTTTGTTATCATGTTTCACTCCAATGACATTGCATTGATAAGCATTCAGACGATGAAATGAGCCGAGACACCTGCCCGGCGCCGAGACACCATGCCATGCTTTTTCTGGATGAACCGATTCATCGATGAATGGATCCGTGGATGAACGGATCCGTAAGTGAATCGGTTGCTGATTTAACGTTTGACAGGTTGCAGATGCCAGATCGTCTCAACATAATCACGAATCGACCGGTCCGAACTGAATTTACCCACCAGCGCCGTATTTAAAATGGCTTTGCGTGCCCAGCCCTGTACATCACAATACTGGCGGTCAACCGCAGCCTGAGCATCGACATAAGCCCGAAAATCAGCCAGACATAAATATGGGTCACCATCACGTAACAAAGTATCGTAAACCGGCTTCAGGCCGTGCGGCTCTCCCGGGGTAAAATAGTCGGTATTGAGCCAGTCAAGGCTGGCCTTAAGTAACGGGTCGGTCTGGTAGTAACGATGCGGGTCGTAACCGTCACGAAGGCATTGATTCACCTGATGTACGTTCAGGCCAAAGATGAAGATATTCTCCTCGCCGACTTCTTCACGAATTTCCACATTAGCCCCGTCCATCGTGCCGATGGTCAGCGCACCGTTGAGGGCCAGTTTCATGTTACCGGTGCCGGATGCTTCCTTGCCTGCGGTTGAAATCTGCTCAGACAGGTCTGCGGCGGGAATGATTAATTCCGCGATGCTGACCCGATAGTCAGGGATAAAGACAACTTTCAGTTTATCGTTGACCCGCTCATCGTGATTGATGGTGTCGGCAACCCGGTTGATCGCATAGATAATCTCTTTTGCCAAGTGATAGCCGGGAGCGGCTTTCGCGGCAAAAAAGACCACCCGTGGCACCATGTCAAAGTCAGGCTCATGCAACAGGCGATGATACAAAGATAAAATATGCAGTAGGTTCAAATGCTGGCGTTTGTACTCATGCAGACGTTTGATTTGGACGTCAAACAGTGCACTGGGATTGATGTCCAGCCCGAGATGCTCCGATACCCATTGCGCCAGACGTTCTTTATTAGCCCTTTTGGTCGCCATAAATGCAGCCTGAAAATCGGCCTGATCGGCATAGGCGGCTAAATCGACCAGATGGTCGAGGTTGTCTTCCCAGCGGTGACCAATCTTATGACGAATCAGATTGGCCAGCTCTGGATTGCAATAGGTTAACCAGCGGCGCGGTGTTATCCCGTTGGTCACATTGCGGATCCGGTTGGGGAATAATGTATTAAATTCAGGAAACAGCTCTTTTTGTACCAGCTCGGTGTGCATCGCCGCGACTCCATTGACGGCATAAGAGCCGACGACACACAAGTTCGCCATTCTCACCATCGGCTCTTTCCCGGCGGAGATAATCGCGAGTTTTGCTTGTTTCTCGGCATCGTCCGGCCACTGTTGCTCGACCAGTTGCCGGACATGCTGATCAATGTCCGCAATCAGCGCCATATGTCGGGGCAGCAACTTCGTCATCAGTGATTTGCGCCATGTTTCCAGCGCTTCGGGCATCAGGGTATGGTTGGTATATGCAAAAACCCGTGAACAAATCGACCATGCGGTTTGCCACGTCAGATCTTTTTCATCGATCAAGACCCGCATCAATTCAGGAATCGCAATCGCGGGATGGGTATCATTGAGCTGAATGGTTTCATAGTCGGGTAAGTTTTCCCAGTCACGTCCGGCTTGCTCGTGCCGATCGACAATGTCACCGATGGATGCCGCACTGTGAAAATATTGCTGCATCAAACGCAACACTTTGCCCGGTTCATGATTATCATTCGGATACAGCACTTTGGTCAGGTTGGCAGCCTCAATCATGCGCTGCTGCGCTTCAAGATAGGCACCCTGATTAAACTGATCGAGCGAGAAGCCTTGTTCTGCCCGGCATTCCCATAAACGCAGCGGGTACACCGTGTGACTGTTATAGCCGACAATCGGAATGTCCCACGCGATCGCTTTCACGATCTGCGCAGGCTGCCAGCGGTATTTGGTTTTGCCTTGTTGCTGATAGGTTTCCACATCGCCGAAGAATCCGACCCGGCGGGTCAGTTCCGGCCGCAGCCGTTCCCACGGATAGCCTTCATCTCCGCGCCACTCATCGGGCGCTTCCTGTTGTCGTCCGGCAACAAAAGACTGTTTAAACAGCCCGTATTCGTAATGTAAGCCGTATCCGACGGTCGGGTATTGCTGCGCCGCGCAGGAATCCATAAAGCAGGCGGCTAAACGCCCTAACCCACCGTTGCCGAGCGAAGGATCGCGCTCATGTTCCAGTAAATCAGACAGCGATTGTCCCAGCATCTGCATGACATGTTCGACCTGTGCATACAAATTCATGTTAATCAGTGCATTGCCAGTCAGGCGGCCCATCAAAAATTCGAGCGACAGATAATTCACATGCTTCGCGTGACGAACCCGCGGGTCATGTGCCGTATCGACCATATCGGCAATGGTGATTTCAGACAGTGCCCTGACCATTGCCAGATACCATGACCGGGCGCTTGCCTGTTCAATGTCTTGTGAATAGGTAGTCTTCAAATGATGTAAGACACTCTGTCTGAATGCCTCCGGCTCAAAATGATGGGTTGGTTCATTGTTCATGACGATCTCACTCTCTGCAGCATCTTGCTTACATTTAAGGGCTCAAGGTATGGGGATATCCTGCATAGTCCTGCGTCATGAAACATCCTCCCGCGGTGGGGGAATTATGGTAGGAGTCAATGGGCGTAGAGCCCGATGATTGACCGAAAAGCTCAAAAGAACATCACTCAATTCACAAAATTGTTAGGAATTTGTGTATTAAGAAGTCGATCAAGTTCCGAACCGGATGCTCCACGCTAAACTAACCGGAATTTATGCAAAGCGAAGAAAAATACAGAATTTATGTGGATTCCATCAAAACTGACACGTCCAAGTCGTCTGCACCATGCAATCTCACGACAGCGGGTACTCGATGCCCTGCGTCATGCACATCAATGTAAAGTCGTGTTGTTTCGCTCACCGGCCGGTTACGGTAAGACCACCATGGCAGCTCAGTGGCTGGCTGACAGCCCGGCGGTCGGCTGGTATAGCATTGATGAGGGTGACAATGATTCGTTCCGGTTCATCAATTACTTTATTCAGGCGATTAATATGGCCACCGGCAATGGTTGTCCGAATAGCCAGACCCTTGCCGAGCGCAGTCAATACGCTTCGGTCTCTTCGCTGTTTGCCGAACTCTTTCATGAAATTCAGGACGTGACACAACCCTGCTATCTGGTCTTGGATGACTACCATCTGATCGATGATGAAAAAATCCATGAAGCGGTGCGCTTCTTTATTAAACACATGCCGGACAATCTGACGGTCGTTGTCACCAGCCGCTCGAGTCCGCCGCTGGGTATTGCGAACCTGCGGGTGCGCGATCTGCTGATTGAAATTGATCACGAAATGCTGGCATTTGATGAAGAAGAAACCACCCGCTTTTTTAGTCAGGTGGTTCATGATGAGTTTGATTCGGAAACCGTCAGCGAACTGAGACATTATGTCGAAGGCTGGCCCTCAGCCCTCCAGTTGATCGCGTTACAAGCCAAACATCAGAATCGCTCTTTGGCTCAATCCCGCCAATCGGTCGCCGGGTTTAATCATGATCATCTGTGGGAGTATTTGATTGAAGAAGTCTTTGCCTATATTGACAGCGACACTCGGTTATTTCTGATGCAATGTGCCGTGCTGGAGACCTTTAACGATATTCTGGTGGCGGAACTGACCAAGCGCAGCGATGCATTGAATATGATTGAGTCGCTCAATCGGTATGGTCTCTTCATTCATCGACTGGAGAGTGAACAGAACTGGTATCGCTTTCATCATCTGTTTGCGGAATTTCTGACCCACCAGCGGCATAAGATTATTCCTGATGAAGAAGAGCAACTCCACTGCCGGGCTGCTCAGGCCTGGCTGAAACTCGACATTCCGCATCAGGCCCTGAAACACGCTCAGCAAACCACCAACCATGATTTGACCACTCAGATTCTGCTCGCTCACGGCTGGCGAATGTTCAATCATGGTGAGTTAAATATTCTGGAAACAGCCATCGATGAACTCGATGCCGGTCATCTCTACGCCGGTGTGAAACTGCCGTTGCTGCAGGCTTGGTTAGCCCAGAGCCAACACCGCTATACCCGGGTGGAGGATATGCTAACCCTCGCCGAGCAGGAGATGCGCCTGAGAAATGTCTCGATTTCTCAGCCGGAACAAGGACAAATCAACACCCTCAGGGCTCAGGTAGCCATCAATAATAATGATCCGGAACTCGCCTCAGAGCTGGCTGAACTCGCGCTGAGTCAGTTGGAAACCACCGATTTTCGTAGCCGGATTATTGCGACCTCAATTGTCGGAGAAGTCAATCATGTGCAGGGAGAACTCAACCGTGCCTTGTCTTTGATGCAGCAAACCGAAAAATTAGCCCGTCAACATCAGGTTTATCATCAGGCGTTATGGGCTTTAATCCAGCAGAGCGAAATTTTGCTCGCGCAGGGGTATGTGCAGGTCGCCTTTGAACTACACGAATCGGCTTTCAAACTGATTGAAGCCCAGCAATTACATCAGGTGCCGTTACATGAATTTCTGTTACGCCTTCATGCGCAGGTTCTCTGGTGCTGGAATTCACTGGATGAAGCGGAAGTCTTCGCGCAAAAAGGGATTCGGGTGCTGGGTAATTTAGATATCAGTAAACATTTGCACAGTTACTCGATTCTGGCCCGGATTGCGATTGCCCGGGGTGAAATTGATCGGGCAGCCAAATTTGTCGCGCAGATAGAGACACTGTTAAACCAGTCCAGCTATCACATCGACTGGACGGCCAATGCCTCGTTCGCATTATTGCTCTACTGGCAAGTGCGGGATGAGGCCGACGCAATCACAACCTGGCTGGATCAGGCTTCCCGCCCTTCTGAAGCAAAGAACCATTTTTTGCAACTGCAGTGGCGTAATATCGCCCGCGCTCAGATTTATACCGGGCAACTCGAACAGGCGCAGCAGAGTCTGGCGTTTTTACAGCATGAAGCGCAGCAATCCGAACTCTTTACCGATACCAACCGTAACCTGATCGTCGAAGCGGTGCTCGCGGTACATTGCCGGCAACCACAACGGGCAGAGACCCTATTAAGCCAAGCCTTAAAGATGACCAATCAGACAGGCATGGTGGCGGATTTCCTCATTGAAGGGCAACATTTATATCCGGTCTTACAACAACTGATCCGAGGCGAAACCCTTGAGGATCTAGCAAAACACCGTGCCAAAATCCTGCTGCGTGAAATCGCTCAGAAACAGCGCAGTCGTTCATTGCATTTTGATGAAGAATTTATCGATAAGCTGCTGCATCATCCCAAAGTACCTGAACTGGTGCGCACCAGCCCATTGACGCAGCGGGAATGGCAAGTGCTGGGCCTGATCTATTCCGGGTTCAGTAATGAACAGATCTCTCAGGAACTCGAAGTTGCGGGCACCACCATCAAAACCCACATCAGAAATCTCTATCAGAAACTCAATCTGGCCAACCGTAAAGAAGCGATTGAAACGGCAGAACGATTACTGAGCTTAATGGGATACTGAATGATCGGCCTCAATGCCCCGATAAGGGGCGTGTGGTGACAGCAACGCGCCCGGTTTCGGGTTGTCGCCGCCCAATCGGGTGTATTTCACATTTTTGCACATTGATACCGGCGACTCTCCGGTCTTGTTGACCGGTTAAATGTGATAAAGATCACCCGATCACAGGGCGTGCGTCACAATAGTTTCCCCGCCTCCGCCCCAGATGTGTGATTCAGCTAACACTGTATCTCGATTCCTGTTTTTCTCCGCCTTTCTCATCCCGGCACGTCCTCCACCAATTTCACGCCGGAAGAGGAAGTCAGACCCCGTCCCGTTCCTTATCTTGTTCTCGAGTCAGAACATATTCGTCATACCTCCGGATTTGTTCAAGTGCCACAGTCACCGATTTCCCTCTCCGACGACACCACGACGGTTCAGCATCATCAATGGGAGCCCCGGAGAGCCTGGGAATCATCACAATAAACAGGAGCGAATCACATGAAGAAGGTCAGTCTGATTGCATTAGCAATCTCCGGAGCACTGCTTTCAATGCAGTCTTCAGCAGAAGAGAAAGTCCATGAAGGTTGGACCGTCAACGGTTATGGACACTTACAGTACAATGTCGGCGAATCCCTGTCTTTAAATGACAGTTATGGCCATCGCCGAGACTATCATGCCGCCGGTGCTGCGTTTTCCGGTAATCCGACTCAGGTTGAATTTACCGTCACCAAAGGTCAGAACTTTGATTCCGGCTCTTGGGCGAAATATGTCCTGAAAGCGGAGTACGGCAACAATGAAGGCGGCAACGGCCGCGGGTTCTATACCTCTTCTTCCGGTAATGAAGGGCATTTGGAAAGTGGTCAGCTGGAATTCAAAGAAGCTTACATCGAGCTGGGTGACTTATCCTATTTTGCCGACGGGCTTAGCCTTTGGGCGGGGCAACGTTACCTCAACCGCCAGTCAGGCATCATTACTAAGGAGTTCTGGAAACAGTCCTCCGGTGTCGGGGCCGGCGTTCAGTACCATGATGCCGGATTTGCCGTGATGTCAGCGGATCCCGGAGAAGGCAGTTGTACCCTCTCAGGGGCAAACGTTAATTCGAAACAGTGCTCTTTAGACAGTCAGGGACGGAGTACCACTCTCACATCGGCTGATTTCTACTATTATGGCGTTGAAGGATTCGGGGGAAAATTCGATTTTGATGTGAAGATCACCTCGCGGAAACATGTTGATGAATCGAGTACCGCGAAAGATGGTTTCGGCGCTGCAATCACATATCATCGCGACTATTACGGCTTCGATGGCTGGTCAACCACAGCGATTACCTACGGAAAAGGGGTGTCTGCCAACCGGGGCGTTAACTTTGGTCAGTGGAGCGGCAACTGGAAAAAAGATGACCGCTCCCTCTTCCTGACGTCTTATGGGGTTGCCAATCTGGCGCAAAACATTCAATTGGGCACCGAAGTGACCTATTGGCAGCTGGATAATCACACCACGCATGATGTATGGGGTTCCAAAGACGGACTATCACGCCTGATTGTCGGGGTGACGCCATCTTATCAAGTCAACGACAACTTGCGGATGGAAGCGACTCTGACCTATGCACTGGAAAGTCTCGGGGCTGCCGGAACATGGGGACGTGAAGATGCTGATACCTCATTCTATACCGCCACTTTAGCACCGGTTCTGACCGTCAATGCCGATTACTGGGGCCGACCACAGATTAAGCCCTATATTACCTATATGAAATCAAGTGATCACGGCTATGCCTGGACCTCCGGTGATGATAACACTGAAACACGGGTTGGTATTGAAGCTGAAATTTGGTTCTGAACACCGGTAAGCCCTCGTGATATCAGGCAACCGCAGGGTTGCCTGAATCCGCCGTAACCACAGGCGGTGACGGACACGCAGCTACTTACGTACGGCAAATGATTGACGGCAAGTCGTCAACAGCAGTCCCCTACAGGAAGTCCCCCTACAGGAAGTCACTATGCAAAAAATACAACAACTGCTCCAGTTTACCTTCGCGCTGTTGATGGTCTCCGGGTGCGCCGCAACAAAACCGATGCAGCATACCGTGACGCCGCCGGCTGAAGATGCGACGTGTTGTACCCGCTATCAAGATGTTTACTGGACACCATTCAATCCCAGCGACACGGTTAAACTCAATATTGATTCATCATCTCCGGTGCGGGATTTCAGCAGCGGGCGTTCATATTTTGGTGCCTTTCAATTTTCACCGCGTTCCGGCACCGTCAAACTGACGCTCAAAAGTCTGAGATTGAATCATCAGATTTTCATGCCGACACTGGTGTTACTTGATAGCGATTTTCAGCCGCAACAAACGGTTCAAATCGACCAGCATCAACTTCGGTTCAGTGATGTATTTGAATCCGATCGACTCGAACAGACTTATCAGATCAATGCGGAAAAGACGCCTTATCTGGTGATTTTCACGCAACCGGCTCAGGTCGGTCAAACGATGACGATTCCCCACCCAGCCAAACGACGTGCGCTTGAAGATGGTGCCCCGCTGCCGATAGTTACCGATACCTCAGTGACGACAGGCTATCAGGGCTCATTGGTACTGACGGTTGAAACGGTGTCGATTCGTCAGCATTCTCGCCAACGCTCTTCTCACCAACAAGCCCGACAAATCTCAGCTAACCGCACGGCGGTCAATCCGTCGACATCCCCACAACCAAATATCGAGACCAGTCAGTGGCAACATACCGCGCCGCCGCAAGCGGAATCCACGCACTATTATCAGTCAGCCATCGAACATGCGGTGAGTCAGCAGGATATCGCCAAAGCACTGGCATTGTTAGATGAAGCAAAGGCACTGCGTATACCGGATATTCAGCAGACCTTTATCCGGGCAATCCATACCATGCAATCCAAACAATGCCCAAAGTGATCAACCAGATTCGATCACCTTGTTCAGGCCGGGGATGACTCAACATCCCTGAGCCTGCCTCTGATGAATTGAGTTTAATATCAATTAAACAAACTGAATGACTTATCATTCTGGCCTGAATGAACTATCTTAGGGTTTTGTATATGATGGGTCTCACCGAGGATGCGTATCAGGCCATGTTTAAACTATTCAATCAGTTCAAAGTCGTTGGTGACCTCAAAAACATTACAAAAGCCAGTAAAGTCATTGGTATTTCTCAACCGACATTAACTCAAAATATTAGCCGCTTGGAACAATCCTTAGGTGTGACCTTATTAATCAGAAATAAAACGGGTATTGAACTGACCGAAGCCGGAAAAACCCTCTATAACAATGCCATTGAAACCGTTCATTCATATGATCGTTTAATCTCGGTTGCGGAAAAACTACAGCACCATACACAAGATACGTTGTCGATTAAATGTGGGTTTAACTGGACCCATACAGATTTTTTCGAAACAATAAAAACCGTGATCAACTCACATCAACATATAAAATTTAACATCAATAATGCAGAAATGGTGTCTTTGCCGGATGAACTCATCAAAAACAGTTGTGATATTGCCATGGGAATTATCCCCAATCGATTAATACAATATGATGAAATTGATTATGTGCCGGTATTTAAAAATAAAGTGACTATTTATGCCGACAAGAACCATCCCTTATTTTTAAAATCAAGCATTACGCAGGAGGATTTAATTCAATACAAATGGGTTGTACTCAGGTTTCTTAGTCAGTACACCATGATGGATAATTTATATAACTATATCGTCAGCCCAGAAAACGTTCACTGTATCAGCCACTCCGTTACCATTTCACTGAATCTGGTCAAAGATACCGAATACTTGATCGTTTTATCTACACAGTTAGAAAAATTAGCGAATGACCATCAATTAAAAGCACTGCCGATTGAATTTAAACTACCAGAATTCAATGGTGGTGTGATGTATTTAAAGAAAAATAACTTAGCTAAAGAAATTGCTAAAGAAATTGTAGAAAAATTTGAACAGGACAGATAATGATGGTTCGGTATGAATATGATTCAAGCATTCATCTGTCGCTGATATATAATGTCAGCAGTACCATCTTAGCGTAATCATTCGCCAAGATGGTACTGAGGGTTTATTGATTACTCGAGGAAATCCAGTGTAATTGAACGTAGCCCTAATTTAGAACGGTCACAACCAGCAATCGTAGAATCAACGCCCGGTTTCAATGATTTATGACCTTTACAAAATGGAGCGGTGACTTTTTCTAATGGGGTATCTTTTTCTTTAGCAAATGCCGCTTTCAGGAGCTTAAGTTGTTTTTCTGACTCTTTCGTTTGATTCTGAGAATTAATCAGCACTTCTTCCCCTGAACCCGGATTCAATTTAACAAATTTTCCGTCTTTATATAACTTCCAATCCTGATTGAAAACGAAGCTTGCCGGCTTCCGGTTCCACATCGGCGCATAGTGCATAAAGATGGTGTCTCTGACAGACGCTTTCTTCCCTTTGAGCACAGGAGCCTGACTGATACCGTCAATCTCTTGCTTAATTTTTATCCCAGCCAAATCGGTGATTGTCGGATACACATCCATAATATCAAATAGCCCGCTAACATGCTGTTTAGGCTGAATTTGACCTTTCCAAGAAACAACCATTGGAACGTGTGTACCATTCAAGGTAGGGAAACCTTTCCCACCTTTAACTTTATGGCCGTTACGATAAGAGGTGATTTTACTCAATGTACCATTGTCGGCAGTAAACACGAAGATTGTATTCTCTAACAATCCTTTGCTATCCACATATTTGACTAAGTCACCGACCTGTTTATCCATATACGAAACCATACCTGAGAACTTATTCTTTTCCCCTTCCGCATTCATGCTATCAGGTGTCACGACGTATGGGTCATGAGTCAGCATCATCGGATAGTATAGGAAGAACGGCTTCTCTTGGTTTTTATTGATAAAATGTTTGGCAAATGTTTGGATCATATCCGGCCCGAAACCTTCTTCAAATGATGCTTTTTTATCATTGTAAAAAAGAGTCGGTGCCCAATAACGTGAGCCTCTGTCAGAGAATGTATTGCGGAACCATACAAATGATTCTTCAAAACCGGCGCCGCTTGGCGTAATGCCTTTCAGCCCATCAAAACCGTTACCGCTCAATTGCCATTTTCCGGCAATCGCCGTGGCGTAACCGGCCTCCTTAAAGGTATTACCAAATGTTATTTGGTCCGGGCCAAGATAACCAAAAGCTTTATAATTTTTACGGTTTTCAATCCCGGTCATCAAACGTGTTCGGGTTGGAGAACTGAGCGGCATTGCATGTGCATTATCAAAAGAAACGCCACTTCTGGCCAATTGATCAACGTTGGGGCTGTAATATTCTCCGCCAAAATGACTGATGCCCTCAACCCCCATATCATCGACTAATACAACAATGACATTCGGATGATCCGTCGGTACTCTGTTGGCATGTTCCGCAGCAAATGAATTCCCACTCAGACCAAGTGATAATGCTGCGGTGACACATAAAGATAATGCCTTTGCTTTAGGATGGTTCAATTTCAATGCTTTCATGGTTATTCCTTTTCATTTCAAATTTGAGTTTCACGATCAATAATCCGATTCATTTCATAATCATTGACTCGTATAGATTCATTCCTATCTATAAGAAAACTCATCAAGAAAAATCATATGATTATAATATTCATAGACTACTTACAGTTGCTCCCTTTATATTGATCATCCAGATCAAACAGAGGCTCTTCCCATCCACCAATAGATTTATCATATTTATTTGCTTGCGCTGCTAGTTTCGCAACAATGTCCGGATATTTATCTGCGACATTATTTTTTTCTGCAACATCTTCATCCAAATTATATAATTCTGGTTTATCGAGTTTTTTCTTAACCATATGTGAGGATGTCATGAAATGAATTTTCCATTTTCCCATTCGAAAAGCTTGTAAATCCCCCATATAGTAATATGGCATCTCTTGCCTTGGAGATGCTTTACCTTGCAATAGCATCTGAGACATATCAAATCCATCCAGATTGACATTGGGCAAAGTGGAATGAGTCAATTTGGTTAATGTCGGTAAGAAATCTAAAGCAGAGAACATCTCATTGGAATGACCCGGTTTGATATGGCCTGACCACCGAATAATCGCAGGAACTCGCACGCCCCCTTCATAGGTTGTTGCTTTTCCGTCACGGTAAGGTAAAGCGGATCCCGCAGCACCATACTTTTGATATCCGAGCCAGGGTCCATTATCAGATGTAAAAATAACAATGGTATCTTCATCTAATCCCTGCTGGTGTAATTGACGGAGAATTCGACCTGCGGAGTCATCGATTTCTTTCATGACATCCCCATATGCTGTATCCGTAACCCCTTTAAATTTGGGAGAGGTAAATAAAGGCACATGGGTTTGAGGATATGAGACAAATAAGAAGAACGGATTGTCTTTATGCTCTTCGATATAATGGACGGCTCTGTTTGTTATATCCTGTGTGAACTCACTTTGATTCATAATACCTGTGATATTATCATCAAATTTTCCGTTATTTTTATAAGAGTGATATACAGGCACATCAAAAGCAGATTGGTTGCCACGGCCATCATTGCCAATCAGATCAGCTTTCTTCGATGCACGCTCTTTAAGTGCGGCTTTGCGTTCTTCAGGCGTACCACAATGGAGAGCACCAATGTTCTTTTGATTATCAAATTTGTTGTAGAACATATCATTAGAACCGGGAATGCCATACCATTCATCAAAACCATGTCGGGTCGGTGTAAACTGATTATGATCTCCGACACCCAAATGCCATTTCCCTAACAGCGCGGTGTCGTACCCATTGTCATCCAATATATCAGCAAGTGTCGTTTCGCTCTGAGGCAATCCATCCTTATCGAAGTCGAGCAATACATGCATGTGTTTTCCCCACATACCCGTCCGATTACCAAGCCGACCGGTAAATAATCCGGCTCTGGAAGGTGAACTCACCGATGAAGATGTATAAAAGCTTTGTAAATTGATACCGGCCCGGGAAAATTCATCCAGCTTCGGAGTCGTTACTTTTCCGCCATTGGCACTGATATCAGAAAACCCGGCATCATCCAGATATAATACGACAACATTGGGCTTCTTCACGGGTTCATTCGTGGATATTGCTGTAGCATTTGCAGGGATCGAGTGACAAAAAATACTGCTCGTCACTAACGTCGCTAATATTGTTTTCTTCATGAAAAACTCCATTGACACATATTTTCGAGTAAGAACTATGCCGACATTGAATAAAATGTAATTGACCATGTATATGCCATGACTTTAACTAAACCATGGCACATACGTTTCAGGATCATCATCAATATTTTTTACGCACAAAAAAAGGCAACACCCGAAAATGTTCAAGCCTGACCGGAATTTAAATAAATTCCTGATCACATTGCTTAACACAATCTGAGTATTGCCCTATTGAGGTAACAATCCCTTTAAATGCACAGGATTACTTCAAATAAAAGATAATTGAGTGAATCCTGACTGGCACTATCGGTAAAGACCAAATGATAATATCCCGTAATATTAACAATCATATTATCAATAAAGGTAATCGTTAGAGAAATAGAATGATTCTATGTTTTTCATTGAATAACACTATTGAAGACTTTTTTTTCTTAAAAACGTAGTAAAATAACGCCACTATCTGTCATATTTTCTCTATTTCTCCTTATTTTGTTGTTTTTTATTTACAAAAACAGACTTCACTGATCATTGTTCATTTGGTGTATCTGGGATGTAAACAAAGGAAAAATGCTATCGTCTCAAATTCAGAGTGATAAATATCTCAATTTTAGAGACCGACGGTTATTCCTTCAGCGGCACTTTTACGTCAGCGTAACGACAGTCACCGCAACGAGCTACGCTTTGGGTGAGCAAACTTGTTTTAGGTGAGCAAACTTATGTGATGCATCTTCGTGATTTAGTGCGAAAGCAAAAATACATGACAGGTGATAATGTGATAACAGGTGATAATGTGATAACAGGTGCTGAAAACAGAGAGGTATGAGTATAACAGGAAGATTTTTGAAGAAAGATAATGCAGATATGGTGCGTCTGAGTGGACTCGAACCACCGACCCCCGCCATGTCAAGGCGATACTCTAACCAACTGAGCTACAGACGCATTTTGATGTTTTCTTGTATATGGTGCGTCCGAGTGGACTCGAACCACCGACCCCCGCCATGTCAAGGCGATACTCTAACCAACTGAGCTACGGACGCATCAATCAAGAACGGAGTGGATATTAGCGACAGTCTGAACGTTGTGCAAGAAAAATTTCCCTGAAAATGAACCGATTGCCTTTAAGTTCACCAATATGAATCTTTTTTGTGCAATCGGAATCATTCTTGATCGAAATTTCATCCTTTTTTCTGTCGCGGCAAACTGCAATACGAGTCCAATTTTGTGACATTTACCCAAAAAACTAGTTGAAGTATTACAATGATTGCGTAACATATCTCAATTGGCTAGAACATATGCAGAACGCCCTTAAAATGGATGATCGATTACCTAATAAATCATACTTGCTCAGAACGTCCGTTCTTTCCGGTATCAGTCTATTTTTAACGTTGATAGCACTGTTCTTTGCCCTCTTCCATGCCATTCATCGCAACGATTTATTTCTGGCCTTCGCTGAGTGTATTCTGTCGATCTATTCTTACTTTATTTATACCCAACTCAAACAGAAGCGCTATCCCAAGCAGTACATCCTTTATTATGCTTACTATCTGATGTTTATGCTGTTAGCCGGCACATACTTTCAACCAATCGCTCAGGGGCTGTTCATCTGGAGTTGTCTTGCTCCGATCGTATTGTACTTATTACTCGGTATCAAACACGGCATGTATACCAGCGGCCTGTTTTTGGTGATTCAATCTGCGATCATCATGATGAAGCTCAGTCAGGATGCAACCTACAGCATGTTAGAAAGCATGTTTAATCTGGTGCTCTGCTATCTCGGGATCTGGATTGTGTCACATCTTTATGAATCCAATCGTTCTGATATTGAAAATTCACTGATGTATCTTGCTTCCCGAGATTCGTTGACGGGCACACATAACCGATTATCGCTGTCAACGTCGTTTTATCGTTTTACGACGACGAAAAAAGAGCAACAACATTTGAGTCTGCTCATTCTTGACATTGATTACTTTAAACAGATTAACGACCGGTTTGGTCATGACATTGGTGATAAGGTTTTGATCGAAACCAGTTTGATCATTAGCCGTATCGTCGGTGATGAGAATCTCTTTCGAATTGGCGGAGAAGAGTTTTGTATTACCTTATTCGATGTCGATTTGGATGAGGCCAAAAAAGTCGGTGAAAAGCTTCGCCACACCATCAGCAATCACCTGTTCAGCTTTGGTGACAAACGTTTACAGTTAACGTTAAGTATCGGAATCTGTCGTTACCGCAACGGGGATAACCTCTCTGACATCCTGAAACTGGCCGATATTGAGCTTTATAAAGCGAAGAAAAATGGGAAGAATCAGGTACGAATTTGTCAGACAGATTCCTCCTCGCTGAACGATGAGGTTTACAAATCAGCTTAATGTAGCGTTGCTACATGCCTTACTGCCTCCGATTACTCGTTCTCATCGTTATCTTCATAAACCACATTATAATTTTCAGTATAGTTACAATGTGGCTGGCGACTACAGGTAAAGAATCGCCGTCCCTTATAATCGCCCTGCGTCGCGACCCGAATAACCATCGGGCTGCCACATTTTTTACAGAATCGAACTTCTTTATCCGCTTCAATCAAATCAATATGAGCCGCCAGAAGTCGCCGTAACCGACTAACCTGATAGCTATATTTGATGTTTGCTCCAATCAAAGGAATATTGGCAGAGCGACAGACACTCAACAGCAGTTTTTCACGTTCAATCTTCGTCTTACTCAATGATTTCCCATTATCGAGTTCAATCACAGCCCGGGCTTCAAATGTTCTGGGATCACAGACGACAAACTGAAAACTATGTTTTGAAATCTTGTGGCTGGCAATAAAAATGTCTTTTTTCTTTTTCAGTCCGGTAGGAACTAATAACTGCGCCATGTTCACTTTGGCAAAGACAATCCCCTGCTCCCCAACCGCTTCAATTAATGCACGATAAAATATACTCTCTGCGGGGTTGAGCAACGGGCCGAATCGTCGATAACTATATTCTTGACTGTCATCTTTTTTAATGATGTAACGCTGCGCAAAAAGAAAGAATAAAACTAACAATGCAACAATAATAAAGATGTTCAGCATCGGAATGAAATACCTCCAGTGATGCGCTTTAGTGCAGAGCAGGCATGTGCCATCCCCATCGATCACACAAACCCGTCAGATAAAACAGAGTGTCCGGTCAATCCGAATGATCAATCATCGCCGACAGCTGAGAGATATACGGTTCTGAGTCTGGTTATACCGTTTCAAAAATATACTGATCCATCATGCCCACGAGTTTACCGATTTCCGGTTTGGTAATCGTGTCATTGGCACCCAATGTCAATGCTTTATGACGGTTATCATCACTCATCAGGGACGAGAACATGACAATTGGAATATCACGATATGAGTTATTATCTCTCAGTCGTTTCACCAAGTGCATTCCGTCCATACGAGGCATTTCCACGTCTGTCACCACTGCATCAATCAGCTCCCGAACCTGAACACCTTCCTTCGCGGCGGCTTGTTCAATACTCATTAATTTTTCAAAGGCCTCACCACCATCTTTACAGGCAATGACGTTATAACCGGCAGAGCTCAGGGTGTCTTGAATCAGACTACGAATAAATGCAGAATCATCAACGACCATGACAGTCTTCGCATTTCTTTTACTGACCATTTTCTGATTCAGGTCGATGCTTTTATCCACTCTGACATCATACTTTTCCATACTCAGTTCAGGGTTAATATCTGCAATGATTTTTTCAAAATCCAAAATCATAATCAGATGCCCTTCTTTGCGCACGACGGCTACCACACAATCTTGCTCACCGGCTTCAAGAAACTGACTTGGCGATTCAACATCATTCCACGAAATCCGGTGAATTCTGCTGACACTGTCGATTAAGAATCCATTTGTCATCCGGTTAAAATCCGTCACGATAACAAATTTGCTCTCCACATCCGGTGACTTCGGAATACCGAGCCAACCAGCCAAATCAACCAACGGCGTGAGGATATCCCGGGAAGAAAATACACCAATCATATGTGGCTGAGCATTCGGATAATCTGTGGTTTCCGGAACCTGAATCACCTCCCGGACTTTTGCTACGTTAATGCCGTAATAACAAGTTTTAGTGCCTCCGTTCGGTAGACGTTTTTCTATATGAAACTCGATAATCTCAAGTTCATTGGTGCCGCTTTCTGTCAAGATCGTACTAGTTTGACTCATACCACTCTACTTCTATTCTGGATTGATCCGGGCTGTAAAAACAGCAACTTTAACATTGTTATTGTAGATCTTATCTACCCGACTATCGTTATTTTATCGGTGAATAAACGAAAGAATATGACCAGTATCTGATTGTTTCATCTCAAACAAAACTTTCTCTTTCATCAGAGCAGCGCCGATCACATAGATGTTCCGTCATTCATATTGTCAGGGTTTCAAAAAAATAACAATAAATTCATCAGCTAAGTCAGCGTCAGTATCATCAGCTAATTTACTGAAACGCACGGCAGATACAAGCGCTGCTATCACGAAAATAACTTTAGAAATTTCATCATAAATTTTGGCAAAGATCACAGAGAAAAGGTGACTTATTCCCTGAGCATTGCCGGATAGATTGTATACTTTTTATACGGATTGTTGAAACTATTGCATCATTATAAAAAGTCATCCGAACAGTATGTGGTACCCGTTGGAAAACGATTGGAAGAGCAAAAATAGAAGGAACATACAATGAGACGCGATGAGCTAGGTATTTGTTTATCCCATGAGATGCTGGTAGACAATTTAGATTCAACTTTTACCTGTATCCGTGCTTATAAAGCCGTAGCCAATGATGTCGATGATTTGCCTCCTTTGCTTGCATTTCCTCAAATGAAAGGCAAAGACGTCCTATTATCGATGAAAGGCAGACACAAACTGATATGGCGAGCTGATTTCTTCTGCCCCAGTTTTCATAAGTAAACAAATTCCATCAATAAATCTGACCATTGTCTGTCATCTCATTTCTTGTCACCACAGATAGGCCAACCGCTCCGCAGCTGGCACTTATCTGTGGGAGACGGTTGGCATCTCTGTTTTTATGATGTTGCGTATCCATCACGCAATGTCAACTGGCAACTTGGAGTCAAACACCAATAACATTCAAAGATCCGTGTTAAGCATCCTTGATTTCTGCTCGACATATGAGATCGATTCGGTTAACTTTAGATGTATAGACGTCCAGATAGATTTATTGTGAGAGTGATACTGTGCCGATAAAGATTCCTGATCAACTTCCTGCAACGGATGTTCTTTTTCGAGAGAACATTTTCGTCATGCATGAATCTCGAGCTTCTACTCAAGAAATCAGACCGCTCAAAGTGCTGATACTGAATCTGATGCCTAAGAAAATTGAAACCGAAACTCAATTCTTACGGCTGCTCTCGAATAGCCCGCTACAGGTCGATGTTGAACTGTTGCGGATCGATGATCGTCCGAGCCGCAATACGCCCGAAGAACATTTAGACATGTTTTATCGGCAATTTGAGATGGTGAAAGACCGTTACTTCGACGGCTTAATTGTAACGGGCGCACCACTAGGATTGGTTGCTTTCGAAGATGTGGTCTACTGGCAGCATCTGGAATCCATCATTCAATGGGCCAGAGATCATGTCACTTCGACTTTATATGTCTGCTGGGCGGTTCAGGCCGGACTGAATATCCTCTATGGATTGCCAAAGCTGACGCGAAAAGAAAAACTCTCCGGGGTCTATACGCATTCATTGCAGAAAGACTTTCATCCGCTGATTCGCGGATTTGATGATTCTTTTCTCGCCCCGCATTCCAGATATGCAGATTTTCCGGTTGACTATATCCGGGAAAATACCAGCCTTGATATCCTTGCTGCTTCTGAAGATGCCGGCATGTATCTGGCAACCAGTCCGGATAAACGTCATGTGTTTGTCACGGGTCATCCCGAATATGATGCCTTCACATTACACAGTGAGTACGTTCGGGATCTGGGTGAAGGCTTAGAACCGACAATTCCGGTCAACTATTACCAGAATGACAATCCAGACAATCAACCCATTGCCAGTTGGCGAAGCCACGGACATCTGTTGTTTTCAAACTGGCTAAACTATTGTGTTTACCAACAGACTCCCTACGATCTGGAACACTTCAGTGAAGATAAATTCACCAAAGATGATTAAGAAACAACAGTATCAGATGCAAGAGCGGCCTGAACTCAGCAGGCCGCTTTTTTTATCTGCGTCGCAAGATAAACACGACCATATTCCCTCACCGTAGAATCACTTTATCATCGCTCAAATAAACCAGAGCATAATTAAGCGGAGGCCGTGTGACACGTCGATTGATTCTCGGGTGGTGGTTCATCATTTCAGGTTGCAGTCATACAGCCCCCGGAACGGCTGAACATCACCGGATTGCCGATGCCAGAATTACCCTGAGTATTGCCTATCTTCAACGTCATGAACCTCAAAAAGCCTTGTCCAACCTGATCCAGGCCGCCGAAATCGCGCCTCACTATATTCGATTGCAACTCGCACAAGCTTATTACTATGAAAAAGTGGGGGAAATAGACAAAGCCAAGCAGCAATATATATTGGCCTTGAGCGAGCATCCGAATCATCCGGATGTATATAATAACTATGGTACATTCTTGTGCAAACAAGGGGATGTCAAACAGGCACAACACTATTTCGCTGAGGTTTACTCAAGAAAAAACTACCCTCAGATTGCTGCCAGCTATGAGAATGCTGCGCTTTGCGCATTAAAATCCGGGCATACGTTACAAGCCAGTCAATTTTTCGTGCAGGCACTCAATCATGATCCAAAACGATTCCAATCTCAGTTCTATCTGATTGAGATCGCAATCAAAGCCCGGCAGTTCTCTATTGCCAGAACACGCCTCGCTACTTTTGTTCAAGATTTCGGGACAACGGAACAATCACTGGCATTTCAGCGTCAACTTGATTGAAGCTGTTTTGCTGGTGATGTCTTGCTGCTGTTAGTCACGCGGCGTTCGCGGCCAACGCATTGGGTGATATGGTTTTAACTTGTGGCGTTGTTTGTAATGAAGACGTCGACGTTTTAAAACATATTGTGTGCGGTGAATTCGCAAATATTCCCGAATCACCAGCCGAACGAATAAAATCAGTCCTATCGCGAGCATAATACCAATCACGATCAGAGCCGGCCGACATAACCAGTCAGGTTTACACGGAGCATAAAAGAAAACCTGAATATCCATCACCAGACTCCTCTCAGGATAACGGACCGACCATCATTCAGGCACCAGACACAGATTATCTTCGCCTTTTTGGTCGTCTTGCACGTTTGATCACTCGTTCAGATTTCAATCGATGCCTTTCTTTGTAATGTAACTTACGCCGGGCCTGAACATATTTTGCGCGATTTTTAATCCGGATATATTCACGAATCACAAGAATAACCAGCCACATCACCGCACTTGCCATTACGACATAGAATGTATACATCAAAGACTGGCATAACCAGTAAGGTTGACACGGCAGGTACATGTCAGCATCCATTTCAACCTCCCTGAGCCTATTCAGGCTGAAGTAAACTTCTTGTGTAAACCTAGCACGATTTCAACGTATGCACATTGTTCTCACTAACATTTTTCACTTTTACACCAATATCACTTCAAGAGACATGGTTTTTTACAAAGTGAATAAATGCCTGATTTGCATAAGAGAGATAACCGTCATTCCGCCATGCTAGTGCCAAATTTACAGGTACCGGTGGTTCAAAAGGGATCGCACAAACACCCGGTTCCTGATCTGTCACCAACTCAAGTAATGCACTGATTGCATATTCACGTTTGACGATCTTTAAAATCATCGGGAGCAGATTAGTTTCAAATGAAATCTGAGCATGGAAACCATGTGCCTGACAGGCCTGTTCAATGAATTCACGGTGGTAATAACCGGGTTGAAAAGTCACCAGCTCGTGTTGTAAAAAGGTCTCCAGACTGATGTGAGAAGCAGCGGCCAACTCATGATGTTGACTGACAACCGCGACCATCTGTGATGTCAGTAATGGGTCAACACTTAATCCCTCCGGGATATCTCGGTTCAAAATCACACCGATATCCAGCTCTCCGGCCAACAGCATACTTCGGATTGACTGACCGCCCGCCTCAACCACCGTCATTTTCAGGTCCGGATAGTGACTCTTAAAAGCCATGACAATTTCAGGGAAAAAATAAGACCCCGTCATACTCGGCGTCCCTAAACGCACCTCACCCTTGACCAATCCTTTCAACTCATTCATTGCCAGATGCGCATCATCAACCTGTTGTAAAATACGTTGGGCGTACTCATACAGTATCTTCCCTTCATCGGTCATACTCACTCGGCGCTCATCTCTTTTGAGCAGACGCGTCCCCAACTGCTGCTCAAACTTCTTAATCGAAATACTCAATGCTGACTGGGCAATATGGAGCGACCGGGCGGCCGCAGTAAAACTTCCGAACTGGACAATCGTAGTAAAATGCTTCAGTTGACGAATTTCCATAATATACAAATTATATAGCAACAATATTTTTAATATATTTTATTAATTAAGGCGCTAATGTTACGTTGGTCACAAGATAAACGGCAGGACAAATGAATGATCGAACGTCACACCCCTCAATATCGTCAGGTTTCTTTTGGATTAGCGCTCGGTGCTTTCATTGTCTTCTGTAATTTATATCTTTTTCAGCCGATTCTCCCCCATATGGCCGAGCTGTATCAGCTATCTGAAACGAAAGTGAACTGGCTCTTCGCCGCATCCACGCTCGCTCTATCGGTCACTTTAGTACCCTGGGCAATCTGTTCCGAGGTATTCGGACGCCGAAAAGTGATGATGATTGGCCTGCTGACACTCCCTTTACTCGGTCTCGCCCTGCTGCTACATCCGACATGGTGGACTCTTGTGGCTGCCCGCGCCCTGACCGGTGTTGCGATCGCTGCGTTTGCCTCCGTTGCCGTCGCCTACATGGTTGAAGAGTTTTCACCGCAGGCTTTTCAAGCCGCAATCGGCAGTTATATTGCTGCGAATTCATTAGGCGGGATCTGTGGACGAATTGCCGGAGGTAATCTCACCGATTTATTTAGCTGGGAGACTGCTGTCGCTGTCGTCAGCGTTTTGAGTATCGGCGGCGCATTCTATGTTTATTTCCGGCTCCCGCCGCAACAGCATTTTACACCTCGCAAAGGACAGTTTTTACAACATCAACGCTCCGTATTAATGCACCTTCGTCAACAGAAGCTGTGGCTGGCTATGTTGTTTGGGGGCGCAAACTTTGCCCTGTTTGTGAATCTGTACACTGTGATGGGGTTTCGTCTGGTGGCTGCTCCCTATTCGATCCCCGTCGGTCTGGCATCACTCATTTTTATCTGTTATCTGGGAGGCACCCTGAGTTCGCGTCTGACATCCCGCTGGCTCAGACACCATAATACCGTCTCCGGATTGATTGCCGGAACCTGTCTCAGTCTCTCCGGGATGTGGCTTGCTATGATAGAGTCACTCCCGATGATCATCATTGCTTTAATCTGTATTAGTTCTGGTGCCTTCTTTAGTCATACACTGGCTTACGCTTGGGTCAGTCAGCACGCCAAACAGGCGAAAGCAACTGCAACTGCGCTTTATTTGGTGCATTATTATCTGGGAGGAAGTCTTGGCGGGTTCTTTCTGATTGCTTGCTGGCAGTACGGAGGCTGGCACATGGTGGTCGCCGGAGGAACCATCATCTATTTGTTTTTGTTTACCTTATGCTGGCGTTTGAAAGAATTCGATTCTTTTCAGGCACAACAACATACCAACTCAGCTTAGATTTCATGGTATCCTGCCGACAAATTTTTTACGCGGTAATCTTACATAATGAACTCTCAATCAAGGCATACATTGATTCATCAAATGGTCGAACAATGGCTGACTCAGGTGGTCATCGGCCTCAACTTATGTCCTTTCGCGGCGAAACCCTATAAAAACAAACAGATCAAAATCCATATCAGTCCGGCACAACAAGAAGCGCAATTACTGGAAGATATTTATCAACAGTTACGCGAATTAGACACAACACCGCCGGAACAACTGGAAACGACCTTGGTTGTCGTCCCTGATTTTCTTTCATCATTCGATGACTACAATCAGTTTATTGACTGGATCGATGCCTTGCTGATACAGCATCAGTGGGAAGGTATTTATCAGGTTGCGACGTTTCATCCCGATTACTGTTTTGCCGGAAACCATCCTGAAGACGATGACAATCTCACCAACAAATCTCCCTATCCGATCTATCATCTGATCCGTGAAGACAGTATTGAGAAAGTCTTAGCACACTATCCGCACCCCGAATTCATTCCCGACCAGAATATTCAACGAATAAAAACCTTAACGCCCGCCGCAAAAAACAGCTTGTTTCACTATTTGCTGGCTGGCCAATCAAAGTAACCTCTTCCCCAATGAACAAAGCCAGTGTGATTGACCACACTGGCTTTTGATTGTCGCTTAACGGTTTTCTTGACTCAAAGACAGATCGATTAACCGTGATATTTCACTGAAAACTCATGATCATTGATAATCACCGCAATCGTGCTACTCGCATTAAACGTGGAATCATGACCAAAATCAGCAACATTCACATTGTTAATACTCAGATGCGTTTGTCCATGTTCAGATGTCACTTCAACATGTTGATCCAGATATTGCTGAATCGCATCATTATTCTGATTATCTAAGGCATCGGCTAACAGGTTAGATAAGTCAATCGCATCCTCACCGCTATGGAAATCCTGAATCTTATCTACAGAAGAAGAATCCAAAACAAACAGATCTTTACCTGCGCCACCAATGAGCAAGTCTGAACCATCCGCATGATGGCCATCTCTCGAGCCACCAATCAAGATATCATTACCTGCACCACCGGAGAGATAATCGGCACCGGACCCGCCGATCAGAATGTCATTGCCATCCCCCCCATATAGATGGTCATCATTATCTCCGCCATCCAGTAAATCGCCTTCGCTGCCATAACTACTGACAAGCGTGTCATCACCGTGACCACCCTGTAACCAGTCTGCACCACCAGAGCCGCCCTCAATCCAGTCGTTACCACCATGACCATCAATATGATCATTGTCATGTGAGCCAACCAAGTGATTGTCTTTATGGTCACCATCGGTTTGCCAGTAACTCCCGGCTTCAAACTGAGCGATTCGGTCTGCATAACTGGCGGCCATTGCTTCATGGTCAGTAATCACATCAACAGAACCTGTTGGTGTCACATCACCATTCACCGTTGGATAAGCATCGCTACCCAGAATCGAATAATCCCCGGTCACACCATTGGTTACATCCGCCAGTGCAACTGTTAATTGATGGGCACCACCCTGATCCCAATAGACAATTTCGACCGTCTGATATCCGGAACCATCGACAGTAAACGTAAAGGTATCAGTGGTTGCAGACTGAATACCGTCGTATGCGGCAACCACCACACCATCGATCTTGATCTGATAACCATCATCAGCCGTGACCTTGATTGAATAAGTCCCACTATCGAGAGCAACAGCCCCGGTTAAACGAACCACAGCATCTGATGAATTTTCCTTATCAGTGAAAACAACCGAACTATCGTCTCCGGTCCGCTCCAGCCATTCTTCCAGATTAGTTCGACCATTCAACCAATAAGCTGCATCGTACCCTCCCAAATCATGGGCGAATAAATCACTCCGATAATCCACTTTGGTGGAAGTAAACTCAGCGTTGGGATCCTGATTTTGGATAATCGCTAATGCATCAGCCAGGCTATCCACATTGTTCCAATGATTTGCCCAGCCTTCCTGATAGTTATAGAACTCACCATGAAGTCCGGTGCTCACCGACGGTGTCGCCTGCCCGGAAACTTCGAAGTTCAGAGAACTGGTGGCTGAATCACCATCATTATCTGTCACAACGTAATTAAATGAATCGGTTGCCGTTGTGCCTTTATCCAAAGCAGCTAACGCATCTTCATTGGCATCATAAGTGTAGTGACCATCGGCATAAACTGTCAGCGTTCCGTAATCACCGTGGATCACGGTGACACCATTATGTTCAGTGCCATCCTGCCATGTCACCGAAGCCATGCCATCAGCACCGGCATCGTAATCAACCGTCCCGGTCACAGTTGAATCAGGATGAGAATCCGGATGGTAATTCAGACTGGCAACAACCGTATAACTATCCGTTTCCCCTTCAGGGGTGACAACGGTTTTCGAAATAGAGCCGTCTTCTTTCTTAAAGCCTTCAATATCAACACGATACATGACACCATCGATCTCGACGTCAACATAATCGGTCGTCAATGTAATCGAGTCACCATCACTACTACTATTATTCGAAGTTTCGTCATGGTTGATATTCAGATTCAACGTCACAGCCTGAGTTACGCCATTGATCACGATTTGGGCAACAATGGTTAATACCGTGCTATGTAACGTAGATTCATCACTCCAGACGGAGCCATTATGATGCACTAATGTTGCCAGCTCGAACGGTTTGCCTTCCGAATAATCATGTGCACCCTGCTGTGCCGATGAGACTTGGTAAGAAGAATAACTGGAATCCCAAGGCCCGGAGGTTCCCCAAACAACTTTGGTATCACTTTGATAGGTATGCCAGTTCCCATTATCAAATACTGAATTGCCAAGAGATACCGCTGTGCCGGATACGGAAAAACTCAACGGAGTCTCTGTATCAACCACAATATTTGTCGAATGTGAATCCGGTGAATCATCTTCAATCGAAACACGAACCATCTCAGTTGAAACAGCCTGACCATCACTGGCAGCAATGCCGAAATCTACTTGCAACGTATCTTCAGTTGTCGGGTCAGGGTGATCAACCGGGCCTTGCAAATCAACCGTATATGAATAATGACCATTGCCTTCATCCGATAAGCTAATTGTCATCACCGTTTCACCATTTGCCTGACCGACCAGAGAACCATCTGCCAGTAATGTCCAAATGATCGCAATGCCATGACTATATAATGACGTTGTTGGCGCCACAAGTGACAGCGTCACTGAAGAGGAATCCGGATCGGACACAGAAAACGAGCCAGAGACTTGTTTGCTATTTGTGGTGTCACTCGAACCAGTACTATCCGGGTTGCCTTGAGGCAGACCTTCTTCAGAAACCGAAACCTGCTTTGCCGAATCCTCCAGAGTGAGCGTTGGCGCGTCATTGGTACCGGTAATATCAATCACAATATCTTGCGTGGTGCCGTCGCTCGCGGTCAGGGTAATGGTGTCTTTGACCTGCTCGTTTTGTGCCAGCGACTGAACTTTGCTTTGATCTAAGGTGTAAGTCCACTGACCGTCAACCAGCGTCAGGCTGCCGTAAGCCCCGGTGACCGTGGTATCGGCAAACTCCGGGTTGTCCCCGGCATCGGCATCACGAATAGCAATCGTGCCGCTGACCTGCGTCACATCCCCGACATCGCCTTCAGTCACCGCACCGGTCAGGGTGCCGCTCACCACCGGCGCATCATCCGTGCCGGTAATATCAATCACAATATCTTGCGTGGTGCCGTCACTGGCGGTCAGGGTAATGGTGTCTTTGACCTGCTCGTCGGCGTTCAGTGACTGAACTTTGCTTTGATCTAAGGTGTAGGTCCACTGGCCGTCAACCAGCGTCAGGCTGCCGTAAGTCCCGGTGACCGTGGTATTGGCAAACACCGGATTGTCTCCGGCATCGGCATCACGAATAGCAATCGTGCCGCTGACCTGCGTCACATCCCCGACATCCCCTTCGGTTACCGCCCCGGTGAAGGTGCCGCTCACCACCGGCGCATCATCCGTGCCGGTAATATCAATCACAATATCTTGTGTGGTGCCGTCACTGGCGGTCAGGGTAATGGTGTCTTTGACCTGCTCATCGGCGTTCAGCGACTGAACTTTGCTTTGATCTAAGGTGTAAGTCCACTGGCCGTCAACCAGCGTCAGGCTGCCGTAAGTCCCGGTGGCCGTGGTATCGGCAAACACCGGATTGTCATTACTATCGACATCACGAATGGCAATCGTGCCGCTGATCTGCGTCACATCCCCGACATCGCCTTCAGTCACCGCCCCGGTCAGGGTGCCGCTCACCACCGGCGCATCATCCGTGCCGGTAATATCAATCACAATCGCTTGCGTGGTGCCGTCACTGGCGGTCAGCATGATGGTGTCTTTGACCTGCTCGTCGGCGTTCAGTGACTGGACTTTGCTTTGATCTAAGGTATAGGTCCACTGCCCGTCAACCAGCGTCAGGCTGCCGTAAGTCCCGGTGGCCGTGGTATCGGCAAACTCCGGATTGTCCCCGGCATCGGCATCACGAATAGCAATCGTGCCGCTGACCTGCGTCACATCCCCGGCATCCCCTTCGCTCACCGCCCCGGTGAAGGTGCCGCTCACCACCGGCGCATCATCGGTCCCGGTCACGGTAATGGTCAGCGTGGTCGTACCGCTGGCCCCTTGATCATCGGTGACCGTCACAGGGACTTTAATCACCTGTGTTTCCCCTTCGCCTAATGCGTCATATCCAGAGGCATCAAAGCTGTAAGTTCCGTCGGCATTGAGCGTCAGTCCGGTCACTGTCGACCCGGTACTGAACGTTAACGTTTTATCCGCCGGTAAGTCCACATCAGTGGCAGTGATACTCCCGGTAATCGTTTGATCCTGCGTCACTGCCGCCGTGGCTGCCTGCGCCACCGGTGCGTCATTGGTACCGGTAATATCAATCACAATATCTTGCGTGGTGCCGTCACTGGCAGTCAGCGTAATAGTATCTTTGACCTGCTCGTCGGCGTTCAGTGACTGAACTTTGCTTTGATCTAAAGTGTAAGTCCACTGACCGTCAACCAGCGTCAGGCTGCCGTAAGTCCCGGTGACCGTGGTATCGGCAAACTCCGGATTATCATTGCTATCGACATCACGAATAGCAATCGTGCCGCTGACCTGCGTCACATCCCCGACATCGCCTTCAGTTACCGCCCCGGTGAAGGAGCCGGTCACCACCGGCGCATCATCCGTGCCGGTAATATCAATCACAATATCTTGTGTGGTGCCGTCACTGGCGGTCAGGGTAATGGTGTCTTTGACCTGCTCGTCGGCGTTCAGTGACTGAACTTTGCTTTGATCTAAGGTGTAGGTCCACTGGCCGTCAACCAGTGTCAGGCTGCCGTAAGCCCCGGTGGCCGTGGTATCGGCAAACTCCGGATTGTCATTGCTATCGACATCACGAATAGCAATCGTGCCGCTGACCTGCGTCACATCCCCGACATCGCCTTCAGTCACCGCGCCGGTGAAGGAGCCGGTCACCACCGGCGCATCATCCGTGCCGGTAATATCAATCACAATATCTTGCGTGGTGCCGTCACTGGCGGTCAGGGTAATGGTGTCTTTGACCTGCTCGTCGGCGTTCAGTGACTGAACTTTGCTTTGATCTAAGGTGTAGGTCCACTGGCCGTCAACCAGCGTCAGGCTGCCGTAAGTCCCGGTGACCGTGGTATCGGCAAACTCCGGATTGTCATTACTATCGACATCACGAATGGCAATCGTGCCGCTGACCTGCGTCACATCCCCGACATCGCCTTCAGTCACCGCGCCGGTCAGGGTGCCGCTCACCACCGGCGCATCATCCGTGCCGGTAATATCAATCACAATATCTTGCGTGGTCCCATCACTGGCAGTCAGGGTAATGGTGTCTTTGACCTGCTCATCGGCGTTCAGCGACTGAACTTTGCTTTGATCTAAGGTGTAAGTCCACTGGCCGTCAACCAGCGTCAGGCTGCCGTAAGTCCCGGTGGCCGTGGTATTGGCAAACACCGGATTGTCATTACTATCGACATCACGAATGGCAATCGTGCCGCTGACCTGCGTCACATCCCCGACATCGCCTTCAGTCACCGCGCCGGTCAGGGTGCCGCTCACCACCGGCGCATCATCCGTGCCGGTAATATCAATCACAATCGCTTGCGTGGTGCCGTCACTGGCGGTCAGGGTAATGGTGTCTTTGACCTGCTCATCGGCGTTCAGTGACTGAACTTTGCTTTGATCTAAGGTATAGGTCCACTGGCCGTCAACCAGCGTCAGGCTACCGTAAGTCCCGGTGGCCGTGGTATCGGCAAACTCCGGATTGTCCCCGGCATCGGCATCACGAATAGCAATCGTGCCGCTGACCTGCGTCACATCCCCGACATCGCCTTCAGTCACCGCGCCGGTCAGGGTACCGCTCACCACCGGCGCATCATCCGTGCCGGTAATATCAATCACAATATCTTGCGTGGTGCCGTCACTGGCAGTCAGCGTAATAGTATCTTTGACCTGCTCGTCGGCGTTCAGCGACTGAACTTTGCTTTGATCTAAGGTGTAGGTCCACTGGCCGTCAACCAGCGTCAGGCTACCGTAAGTCCCGGTGACCGTGGTATCGGCAAACACCGGATTGTCATTACTATCGACATCACGAATAGCAATCGTGCCGCTGACCTGCGTCACATCCCCGACATCGCCTTCAGTCACCGCGCCGGTGAAGGAGCCGGTCACCACCGGCGCATCATCCGTGCCGGTAATATCAATCACAATATCTTGCGTGGTGCCGTCACTCGCGGTCAGGGTAATGGTGTCTTTGACCTGCTCGTCGGCGTTCAGTGACTGAACTTTGCTTTGATCTAAGGTGTAGGTCCACTGGCCGTCAACCAGCGTCAGGCTGCCGTAAGTCCCGGTGACCGTGGTATCGGCAAACTCCGGATTGTCATTGCTATCGACATCACGAATGGCAATCGTGCCGCTGACCTGCGTCACATCCCCGACATCGCCTTCAGTCACCGCGCCGGTCAGGGTGCCGCTCACCACCGGCGCATCATCCGTGCCGGTAATATCAATCACAATCGCTTGCGTGGTGCCGTCACTGGCGGTCAGGGTAATGGTGTCTTTGACCTGCTCGTCGGCGTTCAGTGACTGGACTTTGCTTTGATCTAAGGTATAGGTCCACTGGCCGTCAACCAGCGTCAGGCTGCCGTAAGCCCCGGTGGCCGTGGTATCGGCAAACTCCGGATTGTCATTGCTATCGACATCACGGATGGCAATCGTGCCGCTGACCTGCGTCACATCCCCGACATCGCCTTCAGTCACCGCGCCGGTCAGGGTACCGCTCACCACCGGCGCATCATCCGTGCCGGTAATATCAATCACAATATCTTGCGTGGTGCCGTCACTGGCGGTCAGGGTAATGGTGTCTTTGACCTGCTCATCGGCGTTCAGCGACTGAACTTTGCTTTGATCTAAGGTGTAAGTCCACTGGCCGTCAACCAGCGTCAGGCTGCCGTAAGTCCCGGTGGCCGTGGTATTGGCAAACACCGGATTGTCCCCGGCATCGGCATCATGAATAGCAATCGTGCCGCTGACCTGCGTCACATCCCCGAGATCCCCTTCGGTTACCGCGCCGGTCAGGGTGCCGCTCACCACCGGCGCATCATCCGTGCCGGTAATATCAATCACAATATCTTGCGTGGTGCCGTCACTCGCGGTCAGGGTAATGGTGTCTTTGACCTGCTCATCGGCGTTCAGTGACTGAACTTTGCTTTGATCTAAGGTGTAAGTCCACTGACCGTCAACCAGCGTCAGGCTGCCGTAAGTCCCGGTGACCGTGGTATCGGCAAACTCCGGATTGTCATTGCTATCGACATCACGAATGGCAATCGTGCCGCTGACCTGCGTCACATCCCCGACATCGCCTTCGGTCACCGCCCCGGTGAAGGAGCCGGTCACCACCGGCGCATCATCCGTGCCGGTAATATCAATCACAATATCTTGCGTGGTGCCGTCACTGGCGGTCAGGGTAATGGTGTCTTTGACCTGCTCGTCGGCGTTCAGTGACTGAACTTTGCTTTGATCTAAGGTGTAAGTCCACTGGCCGTCAACCAGCGTCAGGCTGCCGTAAGTCCCGGTGGCCGTGGTATCGGCAAACTCCGGATTGTCCCCGGCATCGGCATCACGAATAGCAATCGTGCCGCTGACCTGCGTCACATCCCCGACATCGCCTTCAGTCACCGCGCCGGTCAGGGTGCCGCTCACCACCGGCGCATCATCGGTTCCAGTCACGGTAATGGTCAGCGTGGTCGTAACGCTGGCCCCCAGATCATCGGTGACCGTCACAGGGACTTTAATCACCTGTGTTTCCCCTTCGCCTAATGCATCATATCCAGAGGCATCAAAGCTGTAAGTTCCGTCGGCATTGAGCGTCAGTCCGGTCACTGTCGACCCGGTACTGAACGTTAACGTTTTATCCGCCGGTAAGTCCACATCAGTGGCAGTGATACTCCCGGTAATCGTTTGATCCTGCGTTACTGACGCCGTAGCTGCCTGCGCCACCGGTGCGTCATTGGTGCCACTGATATCAATCACAATATCTTGCGTGGTGCCGTCGCTCGCGGTCAGGGTAATGGTGTCTTTGACCTGCTCGTTTTGTGCCAGCGACTGAACTTTGCTTTGATCTAAGGTGTAAGTCCACTGCCCGTCAACCAGCGTCAGGCTGCCGTAAGCCCCGGTGACCGTGGTATTGGCAAACACCGGATTGTCATTACTATCGACATCACGAATAGCAATCGTGCCGCTGACCTGCGTCACATCCCCGACATCCCCTTCGGTCACCGCCCCGGTCAGGGTGCCGCTCACCACCGGCGCATCATCCGTGCCGGTAATATCAATCACAATATCTTGCGTGGTGCCGTCACTGGCGGTCAGGGTAATGGTGTCTTTGACCTGCTCATCGGCGTTCAGCGACTGGACTTTGCTTTGATCTAAGGTATAGGTCCACTGGCCGTCAACCAGCGTCAGGCTGCCGTAAGCCCCGGTGGCCGTGGTATCGGCAAACTCCGGATTGTCATTGCTATCGACATCACGGATGGCAATCGTGCCGCTGACCTGCGTCACATCCCCGACATCGCCTTCAGTCACCGCGCCGGTCAGGGTACCGCTCACCACCGGCGCATCATCCGTGCCGGTAATATCAATCACAATCGCTTGCGTGGTGCCGTCACTGGCGGTCAGGGTAATGGTGTCTTTGACCTGCTCGTCGGCGTTCAGTGACTGGACTTTGCTTTGATCTAAGGTGTAAGTCCACTGGCCATCAACCAGCGTCAGGCTGCCGTAAGTCCCGGTGGCCGTGGTATTGGCAAATACCGGATTGTCATTACTATCGACATCACGAATGGCAATCGTGCCGCTGACCTGCGTCACATCCCCGACATCGCCTTCAGTCACCGCGCCGGTCAGGGTGCCGCTCACCACCGGCGCATCATCGGTTCCAGTCACGGTAATGGTCAGCGTGGTCGTAACGCTGGCCCCCAGATCATCGGTAACCGTCACAGGGACTTTAATCACCTGTGTTTCCCCTTCGCCTAATGCATCATATCCAGAGGCATCAAAGCTGTAAGTTCCGTCGGCATTGAGCGTCAGTCCGGTCACTGTCGACCCGGTACTGAACGTTAACGTTTTATCCGCCGGTAAGTCCACATCAGTGGCAGTGATACTCCCGGTAATCGTTTGATCCTGCGTTACTGACGCCGTAGCTGCCTGCGCCACCGGTGCGTCATTGGTGCCACTGATATCAATCACAATATCTTGCGTGGTGCCGTCGCTCGCGGTCAGGGTAATGGTGTCTTTGACCTGCTCGTTTTGTGCCAGCGACTGAACTTTGCTTTGATCTAAGGTGTAAGTCCACTGGCCGTCAACCAGCGTCAGGCTGCCGTAAGCCCCGGTGACCGTGGTATTGGCAAACACCGGATTGTCATTACTATCGACATCACGAATGGCAATCGTGCCGCTGACCTGCGTCACATCCCCGACATCCCCTTCGGTCACCGCCCCGGTGAAGGAGCCGCTCACCACCGGCGCATCATCCGTGCCGGTAATATCAATCACAATATCTTGTGTGGTGCCGTCACTGGCGGTCAGGGTAATGGTATCTTTGACCTGCTCGTCTGCATTCAGTGACTGGACTTTGCTTTGATCTAAGGTGTAAGTCCACTGGCCGTCAACCAGCGTCAGGCTGCCGTAAGTCCCGGTGGCCGTGGTATCGGCAAACTCCGGATTGTCCCCGGCATCGGCATCACGAATAGCAATTGTGCCGCTGACCTGCGTCACATCCCCGACATCGCCTTCAGTTACCGCCCCGGTCAGGGTACCGCTCACCACCGGCGCATCATCCGTGCCGGTAATATCAATCACAATCGCTTGCGTGGTGCCGTCACTGGCGGTCAGGGTAATGGTATCTTTGACCTGCTCGTCTGCATTCAGTGACTGGACTTTGCTTTGATCTAAGGTGTAAGTCCACTGGCCGTCAACCAGCGTCAGGCTGCCGTAAGTCCCGGTGGCCGTGGTATCGGCAAACTCCGGATTGTCATTGCTATCGACATCACGAATAGCAATCGTGCCGCTGACCTGCGTCACATCCCCGACATCGCCTTCAGTCACCGCGCCGGTCAGGGTACCGCTCACCACCGGCGCATCATCCGTGCCGGTAATATCAATCACAATATCTTGCGTGGTGCCGTCACTGGCGGTCAGGGTAATGGTATCTTTGACCTGCTCATCGGCGTTCAGCGACTGAACTTTGCTTTGATCTAAGGTGTAAGTCCACTGGCCGTCAATCAGCGTCAGGCTGCCGTAAGTCCCGGTGACCGTGGTATCGGCAAACTCCGGATTATCATTGCTATCGACATCACGAATAGCAATTGTGCCGCTGACCTGCGTCACATCCCCGACATCCCCTTCAGTCACCGCCCCGGTCAGGGTGCCGCTCACCACCGGCGCATCATCCGTGCCGGTAATATCAATCACAATATCTTGCGTGGTGCCGTCACTCGCGGTCAGGGTAATGGTGTCTTTGACCTGCTCATCGGCGTTCAGTGACTGAACTTTGCTTTGATCTAAGGTGTAAGTCCACTGGCCGTCAACCAGCGTCAGGCTGCCGTAAGTCCCGGTGACCGTGGTATTGGCAAACACCGGATTGTCATTGCTATCGACATCACGGATGGCAATCGTGCCGCTGACTGCGCGTCACATCCCCGACATCGCCTTCAGTTACCGCACCGGTCAGGGTACCGCTCACCACCGGCGCATCATCCGTGCCGGTGATATCGATGACAATCGCTTGCGTGGTCCCGTCACTGGCGGTCAGGGTAATGGTATCTTTGACCTGCTCGTCTGCGTTCAGCGACTGAACTTTGCTTTGATCTAAGGTGTAAGTCCACTGGCCGTCAACCAGCGTCAGGCTGCCGTAAGTCCCGGTGACCGTGGTATTGGCAAACACCGGATTGTCATTACTATCGACATCACGAATAGCGATCGTGCCGCTGACCTGCGTCACATCCCCGACATCCCCTTCAGTTACCGCGCCGGTCAGGGTACCGCTCACCACCGGCGCATCATCCGTGCCGGTAATATCAATCACAATATCTTGCGTGGTGCCGTCGCTCGCGGTCAGGGTAATGGTGTCTTTGACCTGCTCGTTTTGTGCCAGCGACTGAACTTTGCTTTGATCTAAGGTATAGGTCCACTGGCCGTCAACCAGTGTCAGGCTGCCGTATGCCCCGGTGGCCGTGGTATCGGCAAACTCCGGATTGTCATTGCTATCGACATCACGAATAGCAATCGTGCCGCTGACCTGCGTCACATCCCCGACATCCCCTTCGGTTACCGCCCCGGTGAAGGTGCCGCTCACCACCGGCGCATCATCGGTCCCAGTCACGGTAATGGTCAGCGTGGTCGTACCGCTGGCTCCCAGATCATCGGTGACCGTCACAGGGACTTTAATCACCTGCGTTTCCCCTTCGCCTAATGCATCATATCCAGAGGCATCAAAGCTGTAAGTTCCGTCGGCATTGAGTGTCAGTCCGGTCACTGTCGACTCGGTACTGAACGTTAACGTTTTATCCGCCGGTAAGTCCACATCAGTGGCAGTGATACTCCCGGTAATCGTTTGATCCTGCGTTACTGCCGCCGTGGCTGCCTGCGCCACCGGTGCGTCATTGGTACCAACCACGGTAATCGTCAGCGTGGTGCTATCGGTTGCGCCGCGATCATCGGTCACCGTGACCGGCACTTCGATGATCTGTTTTTCACCGGCGCTCAGTGCGTCATATCCTGACGCATCAAAACGGTAAGTCCCGTCGGCGTTTAAAGTCAGACCGGGAACATTAGATGCTGTGGTAAACACCAGCGACTGACCGGCCGGTAAATCCACATCGGTCGCGGTGATACTGCCGGTAATGGTCGCATCCTCGGCAACTAAAGCTACGGCGGCCTGCGCCACCGGCGCGTCATTGGTACCAACCACGGTAATCGTCAGCGTGGTGCTATCGGTTGCGCCGCGATCATCAGTCACGGTAACCGGCACTTCGATGATCTGTTTCTCACCGGCGCTCAGCGCGTCATACCCTGACGCATCAAAACGGTAAGTCCCGTCGGCGTTTAAAGTCAGACCGGGAACATTAGATTCTGTGGTAAACACCAGCGACTGACCGGCCGGTAAATCCACATCGGTGGCGGTGATACTGCCGGTAATGGTCGCATCCTCGGCAACTAAAGCCACCGCAGCCTGCGCCACCGGCGCGTCATTGGTACCAATCACGGTAATGGTTAAAGTGGTGGTATCGGTCGCGCCGCGATCATCAGTCACGGTAACCGGCACTTCGATGATCTGTTTCTCACCGGCGCTCAGCGCGTCATACCCTGACGCATCAAAACGGTAAGTCCCGTCGGCGTTTAAAGTCAGACCGGGAACATTAGATTCTGTGGTAAACACCAGCGACTGACCGGCCGGTAAATCCACATCGGTGGCGGTGATACTGCCGGTAATGGTCGCATCCTCGGCAACTAAAGCTACGGCGGCCTGCGCCACCGGCGCGTCATTGGTGCCAACCACGGTAATCGTCAGCGTGGTGCTATCGGTTGCGCCGCGATCATCAGTCACGGTAACCGGCACTTCGATGATCTGTTTTTCACCGGCGCTCAGTGCGTCATATCCTGACGCATCAAAACGGTAAGTCCCGTCGGCGTTTAAAGTCAGACCGGGAACATTAGATGCTGTGGTAAACACCAGCGACTGACCGGCCGGTAAATCCACATCGGTCGCGGTGATACTGCCGGTAATGGTTGCATCTTCGGCAACTAAAGCTACGGCGGCCTGCGCCACCGGTGCGTCATTGGTACCAATCACGGTAATGGTTAAAGTGGTGGTATCGGTCGCGCCGCGATCATCAGTCACGGTAACCGGCACTTCGATGATCTGTTTTTCACCAGCGCTCAGTGCGTCATATCCTGACGCATCAAAACGGTAAGTCCCGTCGGCGTTTAAAGTCAGACCGGGAACATTAGATGCTGTGGTAAACACCAGCGACTGACCGGCCGGTAAATCGACATCGGTGGCGGTGATACTGCCGGTAATGGTCGCATCTTCGGCAACTAAAGCCACCGCAGCCTGCGCCACCGGCGCGTCATTGGTACCAACCACGGTAATGGTTAAAGTGGTGGTATCGGTTGCGCCGCGATCATCGGTGACGGTGACCGGCACTTCAATCACCTGTTTTTCACCGACGCTCAGCGCGTCATACCCCGACGCATCAAAACGGTAAGTCCCGTCGGCGTTTAAAGTCAGACCGGGAACATTAGATTCTGTGGTAAACACCAGCGACTGACCGGCCGGTAAATCCACATCGGTGGCGGTAATACTGCCGGTAATGGTCGCATCTTCGGCAACTAAAGCTACGGCGGCCTGCGCCACCGGCGCGTCATTGGTACCAACCACGGTAATCGTCAGCGTGGTGCTATCGGTTGCGCCGCGATCATCGGTCACCGTGACCGGCACTTCGATGACCTGTTTCTCACCAGCGCTCAGTGCGTCATACCCCGACGCATCAAAACGGTAAGTCCCGTCGGCGTTTAAAGTCAGACCCGGGACAGTCGAGTCGGTGGTAAACACCAGCGACTGACCGGCCGGTAAATCGACATCGGTGGCGGTGATACTGCCGGTAATGGTTGCATCTTCGGCAACTAAAGCCACCGCAGCCTGCGCCACCGGCGCGTCATTGGTACCAACCACGGTAATCGTCAGCGTGGTGCTATCGGTTGCGCCGCGATCATCGGTGACGGTAACCGGCACTTCGATGATCTGTTTTTCACCGGCGCTCAGTGCGTCATATCCTGACGCATCAAAACGGTAAGTCCCGTCGGCGTTTAAAGTCAGACCGGGAACATTAGATTCTGTGGTAAACACCAGCGACTGACCGGCCGGTAAATCCACATCGGTGGCGGTGATACTGCCGGTAATGGTCGCATCCTCGGCAACTAAAGCTACGGCAGCCTGCGCCACCGGCGCGTCATTGGTACCAATCACGGTAATCGTCAGCGTGGTGCTATCGGTTGCGCCGCGATCATCGGTGACGGTAACCGGCACTTCGATGACCTGTTTCTCACCGGCGCTCAGCGCGTCATACCCCGACGCATCAAAACGGTAAGTCCCGTCAGCGTTTAAAGTCAGACCCGGGACAGTCGAGTCGGTGGTAAACACCAGCGACTGTCCGGCCGGTAAATCCACATCGGTGGCGGTAATACTGCCGGTAATGGTCGCATCCTCGGCAACTAAAGCCACCGCAGCCTGCGCCACCGGCGCGTCATTGGTACCAATCACGGTAATGGTTAAAGTGGTGGTATCGGTCGCGCCGCGATCATCAGTCACGGTAACCGGCACTTCGATGATCTGTTTCTCACCGGCGCTCAGCGCGTCATACCCTGACGCATCAAAACGGTAAGTCCCGTCGGCGTTTAAAGTCAGACCGGGAACATTAGATGCTGTGGTAAACACCAGCGACTGACCGGCCGGTAAATCCACATCGGTGGCGGTGATACTGCCGGTAATGGTCGCATCCTCGGCAACTAAAGCCACCGCAGCCTGCGCCACCGGCGCGTCATTGGTACCAATCACGGTAATGGTTAAAGTGGTGGTATCGGTCGCGCCGCGATCATCAGTCACGGTAACCGGCACTTCGATGATCTGTTTCTCACCGGCGCTCAGCGCGTCATACCCTGACGCATCAAAACGGTAAGTCCCGTCGGCGTTTAAAGTCAGACCGGGAACATTAGATGCTGTGGTAAACACCAGCGACTGTCCCGCTGGTAGATCGACATCAGTGGCAGTGATACTGCCGGTAATGGTTGCATCTTCGGTTACCGCCGCCGTGGCGGCCTGTGCCACCGGCGCATCGTTGGTACCGGTGATGGTAATCGTTAATGTCGTGGTATCCGTCGCGCCCCGCTCATCAAGCACAGTCACGGGGATTTCGATCACTTGCGTCTCGCCTTCCGACAAGTGGTCATAGCTGGACGCATCAAAACGGTAGGAGCCATCTGGGTTTAAAGTCAACCCGGAGACGGTCGAGTCGGTGGTAAACACCAGCGACTGTCCCGCTGGTAGATCGACGTCAGTGGCAGTGATACTGCCGGTAATGGTTGCATCTTCGGTTACCGCCGCCGTAGCGGCCTGTGCCACCGGCGCATCGTTGGTACCGGTGATGGTAATCGTTAATGTCGTGGTATCAGTTGCGCCCCGCTCATCAAGCACAGTCACGGGGATTTCGATCACTTGCGTCTCGCCTTCCGACAAGTGGTCATAGCTGGACGCATCAAAACGGTAGGAGCCGTCTGGGTTTAAAGTCAACCCGGAGACGGTCGAGTCGGTGGTAAACACCAGCGATTGTCCGGCTGGTAAATCGACATCAGTGGCAGTGATACTGCCGGTAATCGTTGCATCTTCGGTTACCGCCGCCGTGGCGGCCTGTGCCACCGGCGCATCGTTGGTACCGGTGATGGTAATCGTTAATGTCGTGGTATCCGTCGCGCCGCGCTCATCAAGCACAGTCACGGGGATTTCGATCACTTGCGTCTCGCCTTCCGACAAATGGTCATAGCTGGACGCATCAAAACGGTAGGAGCCGTCTGGGTTTAAAGTCAACCCGGAGACGGTCGAGTCGGTGGTAAACACCAGCGACTGTCCGGCCGGTAAATCCACATCGGTGGCGGTGATACTACCGGTAATGGTTGCATCTTCGGTTACCGCCGCCGTAGCGGCCTGTGCCACCGGCGCATCGTTGGTACCGGTGATGGTAATCGTTAATGTCGTGGTATCCGTCGCGCCCCGCTCATCAAGCACAGTCACGGGGATTTCGATCACTTGCGTCTCGCCTTCCGACAAGTGGTCATAGCTGGACGCATCAAAACGGTAGGAGCCGTCTGGGTTTAAAGTCAACCCGGAGACGGTCGAGTCGGTGGTAAACACCAGCGATTGTCCGGCTGGTAAATCGACATCAGTGGCAGTGATACTGCCGGTAATCGTTGCATCTTCGGTTACCGCCGCCGTGGCGGCCTGTGCCACCGGCGCATCGTTGGTACCGGTGATGGTAATCGTTAATGTCGTGGTATCAGTTGCGCCCCGCTCATCAAGCACAGTCACGGGGATTTCGATCACTTGCGTCTCGCCTTCCGACAAGTGGTCATAGCTGGACGCATCAAAACGGTAGGAGCCATCTGGGTTTAAAGTCAACCCGGAGACGGTCGAGTCGGTAGTAAACACCAGCGACTGTCCCGCTGGTAGATCGACATCAGTGGCAGTGATATTACCGGTAATCGTTGCATCTTCGGTTACCGCCGCCGTAGCGGCCTGTGCCACCGGCGCATCGTTGGTACCGGTGATGGTAATCGTTAGTGTCGTGGTATCCGTCGCGCCCCGCTCATCAAGCACAGTCACGGGGATTTCGATCACTTGCGTCTCGCCTTCCGACAAGTGGTCATAGCTGGACGCATCAAAACGGTAGGAGCCATCTGGGTTTAAAGTCAAACCCGGGACGGTCGAGTCGGTGGTAAACACCAGCGACTGTCCGGCCGGTAAATCCACATCGGTGGCGGTGATACTACCAGTAATGGTTGCATCTTCGGTTACCGCCGCCGTGGCGGCCTGTGCCACCGGCGCATCGTTGGTACCGGTGATGGTAATCGTTAGTGTCGTGGTATCCGTCGCGCCCCGCTCATCAAGCACAGTCACGGGGATTTCGATCACTTGCGTCTCGCCTTCCGACAAGTGGTCATAGCTGGACGCATCAAAACGGTAGGAGCCATCTGGGTTTAAAGTCAAACCCGGGACGGTCGAGTCGGTGGTAAACACCAGCGACTGTCCGGCCGGTAAATCCACATCGGTGGCGGTGATACTACCAGTAATGGTTGCATCTTCGGTTACCGCCGCCGTGGCGGCCTGTGCCACCGGCGCATCGTTGGTACCGACAATATTAATGACAATGTTCTGCGTGGTGCCGTCACTGGCCGTCATCGTGATGGTATCACTGACTCGTTGCCCTTCGCCCAAGTCTTGAACTCGACTTTGATCCAGCGTATATGTCCACTGTCCATTGACAAGACTCAGACTACCATACGTACTATTGATGGTCGTATCTGCAAATACAGGGTTATCGTTTGGATCGGCATCACTGATAGTTAAAGAGCCACTCGCCTGAACAACATCACCGATATTACCTTCCGTGACATCCCCAGTGAATGTGCCAGATACGATGGATGCTGAATCTACGGTACTAGTAGATTGAGATACTGGCGCAGCAGATGATAATGTATTGAAAACATCAAGCAGGGCCAGACCTTGTGTGTTTGATAACGATAGGCTGGAAAACCGATAAAGGCCCTGTGTGCTAAAGTCAGTTTGTGCAATCAGTTCATCATTAATCGCTTCAACCGTAGCACTTGTTGACAAACTTGAGCCAATAGAACCACCGGCAGCCGGCGCAAATTCTTCACCTAATTGTGTCGGGTCATCACCTTGCTCGATTGCTGCAAGCAGTTGGTTGACATCATCCGTAATATCAACTTTATCGCCATTCGGTGTAACCACCTTTGCGTTAAGCGCTGTATATTCATCATGGTTTAGAAAATTTCCACCCTCTAGAATAACTACCCCTGGCGGGATGATTTCTCCGGGCTTGATCGTTATCACATTGCCATTCTGATCAATGATAATCACTTGGTCTTTTGCTACATCAGGTAGAGAAATCTTTGACTCAAACCTCATAAGTGGCGCCTCTAAATCACGTATAGATCAATGGTATAATACTAAACACAACGCATATTTATCAGTTCTTAATCGATACACCTGACAATCCCTGTATTGCGCATACTTTTTAATTGTATATCATACAGAAGTCCAACACCATATTCGTGGCACAAGTCACATTGCAAAAAGGGCGCTTTCACAATAATTATCTGGCTTCCTTATGAAAGCTAGCCGCAGGATAATTTAAAACAGTCGCTTTTAAACGCCTGAAAAAAATTAAAAAAGTTATACACTTGTATTTTCATATATTCATGTCAGTGACTATTATTTATACATCTCTAGAAAATTAGATAGTGCTATAATTATTAGTGTAATTCTCATAAATGAGATCAATTTTTTGCGTAGGCTAAACGCTTCAGGCGATATTTTGTATATTTAGTGCAATTGGTCTAAATAGGAGAGGCTTCTTGAAAACATTCCTACTCAAATTTGTGGTATTTCTTGCTGTTTTTATCAGTGGTAATGTTCTCGCACAATCACTTGAACAAGCAGTCTCTATTACATTGGCAACAAACCCAGAACTAGAAAGTTCATTTAATCAGTATCAGAGTAAATTACAAAATTCCAGAGCCTCTGAGGGCGCTTACCTGCCTAAAGTGGATTTAGATGCAGGGATTGGGTACGAAGGGATCGAACCTGCCGCTGCAAATGCCAAAGAAAATACTGATTTAACAAGAAAAGAGGTGACCATATCCTTGACTCAATTGATTTGGGATGGTTCTTCAACGCTCAATGATATGGGGAGAACAACGGCAGAAGCAGAGGCCAGTCGCTATCAATTACTCGCTGATGCGTCGGATAAAGCTTTGGAAGTGACAAAACTGTATCTGGATGCAGAAAAAGCGAGCGATGTCTTAACGTTATCTGAAGCAAATCTACAGATACATAAGAAAATTTATCGGGATATTAAGCGCAGAACTGAGTCAGGGTTAGGCTCTACCGCCGATGTGACTCAAGTTGAAGCCCGTGTTGCAAAAGCCGAAGCCAATTTGCTGGCCGCCCAAAATAATCTCTTTGAAACCCATTCAAAATTCAAAGAAACAGTTGGAGAACAACCGGTTGAGCTGACGTTTCCTCAGGCCAATCAGGAACAAATTCCTCACAGCTTTCAGGATGCAAAAACTCAAGCATTGAAATCACACCCAATTATGCAAGTAACCCAGCAAAATATTGCTGCAGCCCGTTACCAGTATAAGCAAAATCAGTCGCCGTATTATCCGAGTATCTCTTTGCAGGCGAATCATAGTATCCGAAATGATGCTGCGGGATATATCGGAACGAGTACAGAAACAACGGCAATGATACGAATGCATTATAATCTCTACAATGGCGGTTCTGACCTAGCCAATGAAAAAAGTGCAGCTTATGCGTTAAATAAAGCAAAAGATTTACGGGAAAAATCATACCGGGAAGTTTTAGGCGGGCTTGAGTTGTCTTGGCAAGCACTTGATTTTTCAAGCCAAAGACGAACTTTTCTTGCAGATTTGGTTGATTCCGTATCAAAAACAGTAATTGCATATGAAAAACAATATCAGATCGGTCAACGTACATTGCTTGATTTGCTGAATAGTGAAAATGAGCTCTTTGAGGCCCGGAAGGAATATCTTGAGGCAAAATATACTGAAGCGTATGCACAATACCGTGTCATGAATGCCGTAGGTAATTTGCTTGATAGTCTGAAAGTTACGCTCCCACAAGAATGGGTGGCCCACTCAGGTGATTAAGATGAAATTCAATTATTTGCTCTTATTAGTCTCATTGCCGGTTTGGTCAGCGAATATTGCTGACCAAAGTCAGGATGAATATGATTACATTCCTACCCCAACCGTTGTGCAAGCTTTTGACCTGGCAGATTCAGATCATGATGGTGTCATCAATGCACGGGATTTATGTCCTAACACCCCGAAAAACGCCAAAATAGATAACGATGGTTGTGAAACGTATTACCGAAGTAAAACCCAACGGCAACTACGAATTTTATTTGAGAACGACTCAAGTCATATTAATTCCATCTTTACTCTACAGATTAAACAGATGGCACTTTTTTTAGCAAAGTATCCTGAAACGTCAATCGAGCTCAGAGGCTATGCCAGTCCTAGTGGTGAAGCGCAATATAACCAAGCATTATCCAAACAGCGAGCGGACAGCGTGAAGGCTCGGCTGATAGCGGAAGGTGTCCCGGCAAACAGAATCAGGATTGTCGGATTTGGTGAGTCTCATCCTGAAGCGACAGGTGAAGATCAAATCAGTGATGCCAAAAATCGCCGGGTTTCTGCGACAGTTGTAGGTTATAAGGGGGATGTCGAGAAAAAATGGACGATTTTCTCTACACTTCCGCCCAACCGACATACTTATTAGTCATCTATTCCGACAAAACCTCCCAACAGAAAAGCTCTGCTATGGCAGAGACGTTATCATTCAACCACACAGACGATTGATAAAGATGAGATGTACCACTTTTCGGTCTGGGATGTTACTCTTCGCTGATGATCTTTCTTGGGCTGAAACTATCACAACGGATAGTTCAGCCTGATTTTTTGCATGAAATACAATAGCTTTGAGATGACACCCATGTATTTATCTAAGTTAACACCAGCTGTGTTCACACATTTATATAACGATATCGTTGAATTCCGTCGTACTTTCGACCTTCCCGTCAACCAACCAAGTAGTCTCGACAAAGACGCAGATACGCTCCATACATCACTGGCAATTGAAGAGCTGACTGAACTTGCGGAAGCTCAGGATAAAGTTGAACAGGCTGATGCGATTGTAGATACCGTTTACGTTCTGATGGGACGTCTGGTGCACCTTGGTGATGAGACTCCCGCCCATAATCCGGGTATCAGTTATCTGATTGATTTGCTGTTAAATGTTGCGGCTCATCGCAACATCGATTTCATTCCGTGCTGGGATGAGGTCCATAGTTCAAATATGAGTAAGGTCTGCCGTAACCAAACCGAATACGATGAGACGGAATCATTTTATGCGAAGCAAGGCATCAAACTATCTCCGGTCATTAAAGGAGACTATATCATTGCCAAATGTGCGGAAGATTTTGTCAGTGCAGAAAAAACGATTCGTCAGGGAAAAGTTCTGAAATCAGTCTATTATCGTCCAGCTGATCTGACCAAGCTGACTCAATAGCATAAAAAAGTGGCCACTTTGTGGAGCAAAGTGGCCAAGGAGACTATAAAAAGCCTAACAAGAACGAGAATGTATCAATTGTATTAATGCGATTTGTGTGCCAACTTTTTAAAATAAATTAACTGTCTGATTTTTATATAGATAATTTAAATCACTTCAAAATATGACTCATTCTGTTTCCGGCCCGGTTGCTCTAGCATTGTGCTTGATGCACCAAAACTATTCATGCACAACAACTATTCATGCACAACAACTAATCAAAAAGTAGATACGATTTCCCTTGAATATCCACAGACTGAACTTTCGTCTGGAAGGCCTCTGCGACATGTTCAGGTGTCAGCACAGCTCGCGTGTCTCCCCACTGTTGCATAACCCCTCGATTGAGTAATAACGTTTTGTCGGCATAGCGAAGTGTTCGATTCAAGTCATGGTTCGCCATAATGACCGTCAGTCCCATTCGGTTAATGTCTTGTAATAATTCATACAGCATATACTCCTGCCCGACATCCAGTGCAGCGGCTGGTTCATCCAAAATCATAAACCGGGCATGGGGATTCAGTGTCGGCCATACTTGCAAACAGCTACCAGCCAACCTGACACGTTGCCACTCTCCCCCGGAAATTTGGTGGATCGACCGGTGTAATTTATCCTGCAAATTTAAGCGTCGAACCAATAATTCAATGATTTCAGCTGACTGTTCGAGCGTAACCGATAAGAAAGATGGCACCGAGAGCGCCAGATACTGGCAGACATCGATGGCAAAAGCCGGACGTTCCTGTTGCGGCAAATAGGCTCGGATTTTAGCCAGTTCCGGTAAAGTAAGGCACGTCAAATCGTCCTCCCCAAATCGTACACGACCTTGATGAGCGATCAAGCCAGCCAACGCAGCCAACAATGTACTTTTACCGCTGCCATTCGGGCCGGTAATATGGATCAATTCACCTTGAGCACAATCAAAGCTCAAAGGGAGCAAGCGCGTACCGACACAAAGATCTTTAACGTGAATCATGATTTTTCAATAACATCCATATAAATACTGGCGCACCAAGCGTTGTTGTGACAACACCTAAAGGCAATTCAGCGGCATCAAGCGCCGTCCGGGAAATTAAATCCGCAAAAACCAGCAGCAATGCCCCAGCAACGGCTGAAAGTGGTAACAGATAACGGTTCTCAGTCCCGAAGGCCAAGCGCAGCAAATGAGGAACAACCAGTCCGACAAAGCCGATAATCCCGCCTAAAGCCACCGATGCCCCCACCAGCACTGCTACAGCAACAACCAGCTTCCAGCGCACACGATGTACATCAATCCCGAGCTGTTTTGCGTGTATCTCCCCCATCATCAACCGATCCAATACCCGTCCCTGTCCAATCAGCCATATTAAAACGGGTAATATCAACAATGAAAGTAAATGGTAAGACCAATCAATACCACCAATGCTCCCCATCAACCAGTACATCAATTGTCTCAGACTCAAATCGGTACTGAAGTAAAACGCCCAGGTCACTACCGAGCGAGCCAGAATCCCCAGCGCGACACCGACCAGCAATAGCCGAATTGTCGTCAATTTCATACTGCGAGCGATTCCGACCAAAATAATGGTGAAAATCATAGCACCGACAATGGCACCAAACATAAAAACCAGTGGCGTAGCAGCAAACGGGAAGAAAAACAGAATAACCACCATTGCTACACTTGCGCCGCCGGAGACACCAATAATTCCCGGTTCAGCCAGAACATTTCCCAGCAACACTTGTAGGGTGGTCCCTGAGACAGCCAGACATGCACCAATCACCATCGCAGCAAGCAACCGGGGTAAACGGAGTTCCACAATCAATTGCTGCTCAAACCCTGTCATTTCATGCCATGGTGCAATGAAAACTTCTCCGGCAAAAACGTAAACAGCACTAGAAACTACTAGCAGCGCACTCATCGTGATCATGGCACGATACCAACGCTTCCTTTTTTCAAAAAGAAGTTGAGTAAAATTCATGAATTATCAAATTAGACAGATCAGGTGGGCTCACCTTAACGTTTCACCCCAAAAATAGAAAGAGGTCATGCCATGATTATTCCTATCTGGCAGACCTCTGCTTTGAAATATATGCGCAGGTGGGTAACCGGCATCCTCAGATCACCAATAACGGTTAATCATAAACCAGTTGATTCAACTCATATCTCACCGTGACCGGGCAAACCATCAATAATGCTGGCTCACCGATTTGAACATGTTTGTCGGGGAAGAGGATCGCCTCCCCTTCATTTTTTGCCATCAAGGGTTTATCCCCGTCATGCCCAAACACTTCTCCGTGCATAAACGAGGTAAAGTTTTCAATCTCATCTGCAAAAATAAAATCAAAATCTTCATTGAGTCGCACAATGGTCCGGCTTACCCGATAAAATTTTATTTTCCTTGGCAGGTGTTCATTCACTTCCCGGGCGCACAAATCCCGGAGCGTAATATCAAATGCATTAAAGCCCTCTAACGGGCTTTGTCCGAGTCGGGATGATTGACCCAGTTCTATCGCCAAAGAGCGAGCGGAATAACAATCTGCGGTATACCAGCTGAAAGAACTGGAGGGAGCATTGGCTAAAACTAATGCATCAAGGTGGGCTAATTCAGCAAAGTGAATGAGTTCTTTCGGTCGAACAGGATGACGAACTTTTGGGCTAATCGCGAACGAATGATAGCGGGAAGGGTTTAACGTACTATGTAAATCAAAATGCCAGCGTTGATCACTGGGGGTGTCTTTCCAGAATGATTTGAGGAGCACTTTCAAATTATCGGCGATCACCAACTCTTGTGAAGACTCTCTGGGTTTATCATCAAATAAACGTTCCAGATTCTCATCGAAAAATCGCGTATGGTGTTTGAGCGCTTCTAAATGGGCAATAATGAACAGACAATGTTCCCGAATTGGCTGGAACCCGCTGTCGATGTCAGAGACAATCCGATTCACTAATTCTACCGGACCAGCATCTTTACCATGAATCGCACATGAGACAACAATATGCTGTGTTTGCTCATCCATTTGCGGTGGAATCACTTCCAGAATCCCCGGGGCATGCAGTTTTAACAACACACCATCGTCTGTTGTATATTCACTCGATAAAAGAGCACCATCACTATATAAACTGTCAATCAGAAATGATTGACGAAAAAGTGAATTGCTCATGTGTTACTCCTTCAACCGATAGAACAGCAATGTAAAGGCCTGACCGACCGCAGTGCCCAGTGATTCGACAAAGCGCAATTTTATCATTAAGTTGCAGAAAAGCATTGCGTGATTATTCACAATGTGACACCAATGCTTTTTACAGCGTATCTGGTACTCACCATCCGTTGATCTAAGATCGTCCTATCCATCACACACCAGCGAACTTTATGATTTGCAAGCTGAGTGATTCAGCAAGCTTAATGACTCAACAGATATAGTGATTCAACAAACTGAACGATTCAACAAACATCGTCATTCAAAGCAATGTCCCCTGAGGCATCAGGGTCGCAGCCAGAATCAGATAGATCGTCAATTCCGTGATCTGCTGAACGCCCCCCAGGCAATCCCCGGTAAAGCCACCAATGCGGCAGAGTAGCCACCGTTTTAAAGCAAATCGTAACAAGCAGCAGACACATCCAATGATCAACACGATAGAGAAATCCAAACCGATACACGGAATTATACCGAAAAACAGTAGGATTCCTAACTCTCGGATTGTCTGACGACTGGCTAACGGCTTGCTTTTACTGGTCTGGGTATCCGATACGTACGGCATATCATAGATAAGAGAAGCCGCGACAGCTCGGCTGAGTCCATACCCAACCAACAAAACTTGTAACATAGAGCTCTGCATTGCCAGAGAAGAAAGCACACTATATTTCAAGAGTAACGCCATGATTAATGCCGAAGCACCATAGGTCCCAATCCGGCTATCTTTCATGATTGCCAGACGTCGTTCTGTCGTCATCCCACCGCCAATCCCATCTGCCATATCGGTCAAACCATCTTCATGAAACGCCCCCGTCAATAGCAAACTACACACCATCATCAGAAGAATACTCAAGTGTTCAGGCAGCACCAGCGCACAGAGACTATAAACGCCATAGCAAATCAATCCGAGCAGTACACCCACCAATGAGAAATAGCGGCCGGACTGATTCATTCGCTCAGTCGAATAAGGCACCGATGCAGGCACCGGAATCCGAGTGAAAAAGCTCAATGATAAGAGAAACAGTTCAGCTTGATATGTGGCCCGACTTAACATGTCACCTCAACGCCTGCTTCCGAAAAACTAGCCATAGTATTATAAAATTCAGCTGCGGCACGAACGAGCGACACAGCAAGCACAGCGCCAGTCCCCTCACCCAAGCGTAAATCAAGATCAAGCAGCGGATTGGCATCTAATATTTTCAACGCGCGCTGATGCCCTGATTCTTGTGATTGATGCGCAAAAATCATTAGTTCCCGACATTCGGGTTGCAGTTGCGTCGCGACCAGAGCCGCAACAGTGACAATAAAGCCATCGACGAGAATGGGGACCTGTTGCTCAGCGGCCGCTAAAAAAGCGCCAACCATCTGGACAATCTCGAACCCGCCGACTTCCGCAAGGACTGTTTTTGGACCTTGCCCTTTTGCCCTTTGAACACCGGCCGTCACCAAGGCAACTTTCTTCTGATACTGTTGCGGGGAAATCCCCGTACCCAGACCGACACAAGATTCAACATCACTATCTGACAATGCAGCCAAAATTGCCGCTGCACTGCTGGTGTTCCCAATCCCCATTTCACCGAACATGATCAAGTTCGAGCCATTGTGAATTGTCTCCAGGGCAACTTTCCGCCCTAACTCAATCCCTTGTTCCACCTGCGCCACCGTCATTGCGGGTTCTTTTGCCAAGTTTCCCGTCCGCTCGCCAAGGCGTTGTACAATCAATTGCGGCGAATCAGATTCAACCGGAATTAAAATGCCTGCGTCGATCACTTTCAGTTCAACCTGATTGGCCCGGCAAAAACAGTTCACCCCTGCACCACCGGCAAGAAAATTGAGCACCATCTGCTGTGTTACCGCACTTGGCGCGATGCTTACGCCTTCATCAGCAATACCGTGATCACCGGCAAACACCAGCACGGTCGGCTGATGAATCCGGATTTGCGCAACCGGTTGAGTCAGTCCCTGACTCTGAATCAATGCGAGTTGATGTGCCACTGCCTCTAATTTACCTAAAGCCCCAAGCGGTTTCGTTTTCTGGTCAATTCGGTTTTGAATCACATCACTCAGACTGGTATCCAACATTTCTCATCCTCTTATAGCAAGCAACAGCAGCAAATTTTCATCATACCTCAATGCATTCAAGTCTAACCGGAATCTAAGGTTTCAGCTATGTTACTGTTTTTTCGGACAGAAGATGTGACGAGCGCACAGAAATATCAACGACCAAGCGAACAATGATCATCAAAGCGTCGTCATTGAGTCTTTCTTGCCGGTCGTGTCGCTGTCACAGAACAGCGATAACCACCGGAACTATCACCGCGAGCGGTCACTTGATCAATCGACCACCGGCCAACCATTTCCGGGGGAAACGATGTGTTGAGTTCAAGAATGCCCTCTGCGACCAAATACGGGTCGCCGGGCAAATCCATTCTGATGCTGTCTTTTTCACGCTTGATTTTCTGCAGTTCTTCATGACATGCCTGTTGCGCTGTAGATGAAGCTTCGTAAACCTGTTGCAACATCAAAAAAGGGGCTTCTCCGGAAGTGACTTCATATTCCAGTCCGGTAGACCCCTCAATCCATTTCGCTTTGACACCCAAAAAATTTCTTCGGCTCGCGAGTTCGAGCTGGCAATTGATAAACCGTCTGAAATCTGAGGGATCATTATTATCGGAGACATCTACCGTCACTGACGGGACATCTTGCCCCGTGATAGTTTTAATCTGTCCTTTTTCAGCCAGTACATACAATCCATCGACCGGTTTAGCAATTCCGTCATGGCACTTTGCCAGACGGACTAAGAAAGCGCTATCCGTTTCGTTCATCTGATCGATATGTTTAAACCACACCGTTTCAAATTTAGAAGCCACTCGCGGACTAAAACCATGTGATGTCACCAGCTGACGGAAAATCTCAGCCAGCGATATTTCAGTAAACGTCCGCGTATGGCGCTCTTTAAATCCGGTGTTGTCTTGAGCCTGAAACGGTGCAGCGGTCGCCACAATCGTGACTGTCGGAGGAAACAGTTTGGGTGAAATACGGGTAATCACATACTTCCCCTTATGGACGAGCCGATCATCATACCCTTCAGAAAATACCAATTCGGCACCTTCTTTCGGGAGCCCGGTCTGTCCTGCCGTATCAATATGTAATGTAATCTGATCCGACTGAGCCGCAGAAACATCAATCCGTTCCCATGAGGTCAGCCGTGAATTGATAATTTGCTCCCCGGGCCCACTGATTCGGACCCGCGGCATGATTCCTAATCCCATATGTTCATCACCCTCGTCGGCACTGGTTCGGGGAGTATCGGCAACTTGATTTCGACACCTGCCGGCAGCACTGGCCCGTAAAGTGCCAGACCGGGATTGACCATATAAAGCGCCTCTTCCGCTTCATCATCATCCCGACCCAGTGACAGCCATAATAATTGCGGCACTAAATCTCCGTCACGACTAACCACGGTTCTCATTCTGCATATTCCTCTAATTCAATGGAGAAACCCACCACAAAGGCAGTCCCGTCATCGATAATCCGATCTTGTTTTTCTTGCAGTTGTTTGATGACCCACCGCCCCATGGTCTGCCCGTATCCGTCTGACAGCACTAAAGGTTTTCGCTGCGCCTGTAACTGTCTCAGCGCCTTCATATTGTTCATGCCTTCGCCACGAAACCAGGTGCCATTGATGCTGATTTTCTCCAGACTCTGCCCCATATTCTGACTGATGGGTTTCTGACCATAACGAGGGACAGAAACCCATCCCCCATCGCTGGTGCGCTGCAAACTTTCATACGGTGTCTGTTCACTCAATGAGAACACAAAGCCACCTAATGACATCATTTTTCTCATGTATTGCTCCTGTCTAAAAGACTGGCATCTGCCCGGGTTGCAACATCATTATTCCCCATCAGGATCGGGCTCAGCTCAGCTTTCATCCGCTCTAACAGCTGCTGACTAACCCCTTGGTCATAGGTCGGATTACCGGATGGCGTGATATGAATAACGGGGGCAAAGTTAATTTGTTGTTGGGTAGATTTTTCGAGCTGTTTACTCTGCTTAGCAACCGTTGCCGGGGCGGCTTTATCGGTTTTATCTTCACCAAACCAAGAGACGACCTGATCACTCAACATCCCCCCCAACATGCCGCCAAGAGATAAAAAGGATGCGCCTTTCATCGCGATTCCACCGAGGGATTTCAGCGAAATACCGCGCTGTTTTTTGAGCGGATCTTGCTTCGAAGCATGTTTCTTCGAAGAATTCGGTTTCGAAGAATTTCGCTGGGACGGATCCTGTTTGTCGTTGCTCTCATCACTCGAACCAAACAGTGAACCGACCGTATCGCCAAGCCAACGCCCGACTTCACTGCCGCCTAACCCGCCCACGACAGAACCAATGAGACCACCGACAGCCGTACCAAGAATGGGAACCACAGAGCCAATTGCAGCCCCGGCCATCGCACCGGAAGCCGCACCGCCCATTCCCCCGAGCAGATCACCGGCCTTCCCTGCTATCTTTTTAGGATTGCCCTTGGCGATCGCAGAAACCAGTTCGACCCCGTTGAGAGCCATATCCAGAGGGCGGAATAACTTCCTCCCAAGGCCTTTAAATACAGCACCGGCTTTAGGCATCAAACTTGAAATACCCGACTTTAGTTTCACACCACTAAACATCTTCCCGGCAGTCCGGGCGCTGAATAATCTCTTACCAATACCATTGCCTTTAGCGACAGCACCGGCTTTGGGCATCAAACTTGAGATGCCCGACTTTAGTTTGGCACCCTTAAATACATTTCCGACAACTCGGGGAAAGCGAGTGAGCAACTGACCGAACCGCGCAGATTTACGACGGAAGCTGCCGGCAAAACGACGCCGGAACCGTGAACGCTTCCGAGGATTTTTGTTACGCTTGCGGCGTGATTCACGATCATCGCCATATCCGGAATCACTGCCCTGTTGCGACCCAAGCGCATTCAACTCCCGATTCAGTCGGGCTAGCTGACGCGTAGCGCGCCGGGCGGCTTGCCGGGTTCTGTCCAATTCACCGGCAAACACATTACGTTCCGAATTGAGACGATCTTTACCTCCGCCCTTCATCCCACGGAAAAAATTAACAACCGTCGATCCGACTTTGAGTAACGGAATCGCAGCCGCTGTCACAGCCAGTAAACCCGTGGCAAGTTTAGGATTTGTTTGGGCGAATGCACTCATACTATCGACCACAGTGAGCAACGGTGGCAGCATTTTCTCCACAACCGGTAATAACCCTTCACCCAGCGTGGTGCTTATCTGTTCGAAACGCGCACTGAGTTGCGCCAACTTATAAGCAGAGGTATTGGATACCGTCTTGTAGTCACTGCCGATACTATTCGAATAGTTGCTCTTCTCAGCCGTGAGCTTCGATGCGGCAATGAAACCTTTATTATTCTGATCTAAATTATCGACGAGCTTTAAAATCGCGGCTGTGGATTTATCACCAAACAGGTCAGAAACAACCCCTTGGCGTTTTTCTGCCGAAACATTTTTTAAACGCTGGAAAACATCAGTCAATGTTCCCTGAGCATCCGTTTGCATTCGGTGAGCCAAATCAGCAGGATCAATATCCAGCGTCTTCATCGCGGCTTGCTGTTGCACTTTGTCAGTTTTTCCAGCGGTGAGTGTCCCAAGAATACTGTGGATAGCTTCACCGGCCTGTTTTTCACTGGCACCACCAGCCAGCAGGCTGGCGGATAATGCTGCTGTTTGCTGAACATTCAATCCGGCATTGAGGCCGGCATCTCCCTGTTCAGACACAACGGCAGCTACCGATTTCGCCTTAACCCCCATACTATGACTCAAGGCATTTGTTGCATTCGCCAATCCGACAGCTTGCTGCTGAGAGAGCTGCATCGAAGTGCGCCAACGGGCCAGTGTCTCAGTTGCTTCTCTTGCCGATACATTCCATACAACAGCGACTTTTGAGACAGATTCAGCAAATGACAATAGCTGTTCTTTTCCAATGCCGGATTGGGCTCCATCACTGACAATCTGGTTAACATCTGCCTGTTTTACCCCCAACTGACCAGCCAAATGCTGCATTTTATCCTGATATTGACGGGCTTCCTGGTCACTGGCAAAGTGAACTGATTTTTTAACATCAGCAAATGAACGTTCATAGGTCACTGCCTGTTTGAGCGGTTTCAAGATCGGTGTGACAGCACTCACCACCTCCGCCTTCACATCCCCGGCCGACGGTAATTTATCGACGAGGTTTTCCATTGTTTTCTGACGGGGAATCACCGTCACTTGAGTCGTTATTGTCGAATCAGCCATGACTTATCTCTTCTCTATCCCCAGTTTTGCCGCAGCTAAGTAGTAACGGCGCAAAGCATCATCAATACGCCACTCCATGATCTCCTTGGGGGATACGTGGTAGGCCAGCGGGATCACGTCTGTCAGGACTTCAACATCTCTTGGCGAAAGAAGTCCGCCGGTTGTTGCAAAAAATCGATCAGTCGCTCCTGAAGCTGATTCCAGTCCGGCAGACTCAAACGGGCGAGCTCTTGATGGGTAAACCCACAGCAGCTGGCACTGATAAAGAGAGTTCTCTCCCACTCGTCTTGATGAGTCTCCATCAGTTCTGTGGTTGCAACCGTCGGCGGGCGAAGTTTATAGCCGGTTTTTTCCTGACCATCATCGCCCTGAATCGGGATCAGTAATGTCGGTTCGTTGAGGTCAAACTGACCGTCCAGTAATGTGGATGCATTGGATTGCATCAGTTCCAGAACTTGTTCTCGAATCGAGTTGAAATCCGGAGTGACCAGCTTCTTCAATTCAGAGGATGTCAGTCCGGTACTCAGACAAATACATTCCCAAAGCAATTGATTATCATCATGTTGATGGTGGCGGGTCAGTTCTCGCTGTTGCCCGACGGTGATCGTGTGAATGTTTACCTGATTCAGTGGTTGACCTTTATCATCTTCAATCGGCCAGACTAGGTGATGTGTGTGCAACATAGGGGTAACTCCTTGCTCATCAACGTTACGAAAAAAGTATCCACCGGCATAGCCGGTGGTTTTTCATATGCGCCTATAAGGCTCTCCTACTAGCAGCGCCCTAGCAGGCGCGTAGTGATCTGACATTTGCATATGACTACTTCCTGCGGCCCGTAAACGGGCTACCTGAATACGGGATCGACAATTGCTCTCCCATTTTATCCTGCTCTAGTTGCTGCTTGATGTAATTTTGTATCTTGCTCGTATTTTTACCTACCGTATCTACATAATAACCTCGGCACCAAAATTCTCGATTTCTATATTTAAACTTCAAATCACCGAATCGTTCATAAAGCATTAGGCTACTTTTACCTTTCAAATACCCCATAAACCCTGAAACACTCATTTTGGGCGGTATTTCTAAAAGCATGTGGATATGATCCGCGCAACATTCCGCTTCAAGAATGTTCACATTTTTCCATTCACATAGTTTCCTCAATATTTCACCTATTGCTCTACGTTTTTCTCCGTAGAACACTTGCCTTCTATATTTCGGTGCAAAGACTATGTGGTATTTACAGTTCCAGCGCGTGTGCGCTAAGCTCTTTTCGTCCCCCATTGGGACCCCCTTTCAATTCTTAATTAACTCTTGTAGTTGCCAGACCACAAGACTTTTTTATCAAATTGAAAGGGGTTATATAACTGACTTATAGCTGTAAGCTTTACGGAACCCCCAGCCTAGCTGGGGGTTTTCTCTATACAAAAAAGGCCCCGTAAGGGGCCTGATTTGTAGCAATACCAGAAAAGTAAATAACCGAACTTATGCCATACCGACATTACGGCGATGGGCTTCCATCAGATCACCGTTACCCAGATTGAGAATTTGGGCATGACGATCAATGTCATAGATGACTTTGCCATCTTCGGTTTTCTTGTATGCTCTGACCGACATTTCCATATCGTGATCCGGCAATTCCCCCATTTTACTGGCCGATTCAGTCACCGAGATGATTTCACCGGTTAAGCTATATACAATGGCAAAATTGTTCCCGTCTTCATCCTGATGAGACTCTTTGATATCCACCTGACACCAGCTTCCGGCCGCTAATCCATAAGCAGACAAAAGCGCCTGATCAGCGCCTTTGACCTTCCACTTACTATTCATTTTTTCAAGTCCGACCATGATCTCGCCCGGAATGAAAGAGCCACCGCGGGTTTCTTGCATAACCTTTTTGATCTCTGGTGGGGTAAATTCGTCTAGCTCTTTGATTAACGGATGAGAGTTAATCATGGCATAACGCGTAATTCGTGAACGTTGACCTGCCATTAAAGGACCTCCTCAAGAAATGATTCAACAATACCGGTGTCCTCAATCAGGTGGTACACCATATGTTCATTAGGCGCGTAGCCGTAGTATTTGATCGCAATATGCCACTCGCCATTACGGTAGTTTTCAACGTTATTGAGTGTCGGATGAAGGTAGACTTCAGCGCCCATCACGGTTTCATCGGCTTGCAGCGATTTCAGCCAAACATTCAGTTTGGTGATTTCCTGTTCCATAAAGGACTTGCTCAGATTTCTGGCCATTGCGCTCTGAGCTGTCTTCGCCAACTTACGGACAATGGCATATTCCAGACCAACCTGAGAGACGAAGCGCCCCATCACACAACGGTTACCAATCAGAGAGAAACCACCTAACGAGGTCCGCGCAAAATAGGAAACGCCGTGACGATTTAACAAATCACCATTGGTGGATTTATCCATAATGTTATAGTCAATCGTCCGGGCTGTGCCGCTGATCAATGCACCCATGCCGCCCTTCGCCGGACTTTCCCATGCTTTCACACGAGCAAAGCAAGACAGCGCAACCGCTGCACCGGAGAATGACACATTGCCTTTTGCAGCCTGACTGTAAACAGACACCTGCGGATCTACCAGATAAAAAGATTCGTACCCTGTGCCTTCACCACCAAGACTCTGTGAATAGGCAACCGCATCGTTATCATTGGTATTCGGACCGTCACCGACAGGGATGGCAAATAAGCGTTTCCCCATTGCGGCCAGAGCATCGGCTACCGGTTTGGTGTTAAATCCCGGCGCGCTGATATGGGTTGGCGTTTCCATACAATCAGCCAAGGCTTGAATCCCCGTCCGCTGACCCGTGGTTGCGTCAACCTGACCAATCACATTGTTGACGGTATCCGACTGCTCCGTACCTTCCTCAACAATCACCACGTAAATCGGAACGGAAACCAAACGGAATGTTTCATAACAAGTCCGCCACAAAGTTCCTTTTTCTGCGCCGGTCGTATCAAGCTTCGCGGCATCAGCCATATTCGCAATACGAATCGGTGTATTTTTAGTCAGTGATGAATCAGCATCTGGTGCAGTCCCGACAACGCCCAAAACGATGCTTCCCAGCGGCCCCATCGGGGGTGGTGCGGGATGATTGATAACACTGATACCGTTATGCACAAATGATGCAATTTCAGGCATTCGCCTTCTCCTTCTGTTGAGTAGGCAGTGAGGTCATCAGTTTGACCTTACCGCCCAGTTTTAAAAATTCAGCTTCACAAGGAAGCAAATCGACGATGTCGCCTTTCTGATACCAGTGCCGCTGATTCGGGCATTGGTATGGTGCAAGCACCTCATAGGATAAGTGCTCTGCCAGCTTTGACTTTTGGGTTACCATATCGGTCTCCAGAAACTAAAAAACCCAGCACTAGGCTGGGTTTTGGGGATAAAAAAACCGCCTTAATTTAAGCGGTTCATTACGATTCTGATGGCAGCGGGTAACGAGCCTTAATCTCAGCGACTTTATCACGCCAAACTTGCTCAGAGTCAGGCGTCTTATCGTACTGCCACTCCATAAACAGAGGGTCTGACTCAAGTCGGTAAGCTCCTTGTCGTTTGACAATGTTTTGAGCCTCCTCAAAATCTTTTTGCTGCAAAACAGACTCGATCTGCTCCTGAGTCATACCCAACGAATTCATATAGCTGTAGGTCGTATCTGTTTGAGTTCGACCCTGAAAAATATAACTAAACATCTGTTTTACTCCGGTTAAACAAAGAAAGCAGGGCGAAAACCGATGCTGCCGTACGAGAATGACCGCTCATGAAACAGATAGAGCAAACCCAGCCCGGCGGACGAGCCAGCGCCCCAACTTCCCCCGCGAAGCGGGAGCCGCTCGCCATAGTTACGACACCAGAGACCACCGCCAACTGTAGCCGTGGTTGCGGATTCAATCAGCAATCGACGCAACAACTCGTTAGGCGTATAACCGGCCGACTTGGTGATCGCAGCAAAATGCGGGTTATACATATACGGATAGTCGTAACTATCGTCGTCAGCAGGCCCGTTACGCTTGGTCACTGAGTTGCTGAGTACTGGTGAACCGTTATTGCCAGAGCCGCTTTGGTTGTCGGATGTCGAATCAAAATAGGCTGGGTGACGATGCCAGTTAGCCTCAGTAACTGCCGGATTGTTATCCAGCGTTGTCAGGATCTGCCCGTCATCCAGCTTCATCTGGTCAATCCACTCCCACACATTGCCAACCAGGTCACATACACCGAATTCGCTATGATCGTGATTCCACGTGACTGGGCCTTTGCCTGTGCCGGTTCGTCCGGTGCCGTTGGTATCGCCGGGCAATCCGTCGTCAGCACGGCGAGCGGTTTCCCACTTCGCCTCATGGCTGCGGCCATAGTTCGTATTGCCGCGAGGTACAGTGCCGTTAGCCAGAGACCAGAGCGCGATCGCAGCCCACTCATGAATCGACATCAGATGCCAGTTATCGCCCTTCTGCGTGCAGAGCTGTTTTGCAGTGTCATAATTAACCGAGGTGCGCGGTTGAGGACCACCGATGACGGCGGAGCCGCCTGCTGCTGCCGATGCCAGATATTTGCCGACGAGAATTTCGCTGCGAGGCGCTCCGTTGGTTATAAATGCAGGATGAACACCGATGCCAAGATTAAGATCGGCTAATCCCAGATCTTCAATGTTGAAGCGAGGAATAACGCACATGATATTCGGGTTGCCCTGAGCATCATAAATGACGGTGTTTCGACCACCGGAGTTATGCTCGATAGCCTTTCGATACCCATCTGTTGCGATGATAGTCAGATTGCTGGCCTCTTGGTCATATTTACTTTCAACCTTGGTCATTGAATCATTGACATTTTTATCAATCGCAGCCATTTTGCCAGACACTTCCTGTACGACAGCTTGAGAAGCTGCTGTTTGTTCTTGCGATACTTGTTTAAGTAACTGCAATTCTTCCATTATATTAGCCATGATTAGCCTCCAATATTCTCAATCTCTTGCTCATATTCATATATCTATGACCTTGTTTAATTTGAATTACCTGACTATGTAAAAACGCAACTGCATCCATCATCATTTCTGTATCAATCAAAATATTGCGGCTTTCTGTTCCCATCACGCTATCGCTAGGCAGAGCGCTTAAATCTAACGTAAATGGCTGAATACAATGATCATTTCTCGCTTTATAGTTCAGCATTGTATTCGGTGCAGAAATCACCCCAAACAAGGTGCCTAAAAACCCAGTACTAGGCTGGGATTTGGGGATAAAAAAACCGCCTAATTTAAGCGGTTCATTACGATTCTGATGGCAGCGGGTAACGGGCTTTAATCTCAGCGACTTTATCACGCCAAACTTGCTCAGATTCAGGCGTCTTGTCGTACTGCCACTCCATAAACAGAGGGTCTGACTCAAGGCGGTAAGCTCCTTGTCGTTTAACAATGTTTTGAGCCTCCTCAAAATCTTTTTGCTGCAAAACAGACTCGATCTGCTCCTGAGTCATACCCAACGAATTCATATAGCTGTAGGTCATATCTGTTTGAGTTTGACCCTGAAAAATATAACTAAACATCTGTTTTACTCCTGTTAAACAAAGAAAGCGGGGCGAAAACCAGCGTAACCGCCCGAGTCAGACCGTGCAGTACGCAGATGGAGAGCGCCTAGCCCGGTGACCGGGCCATCGAACCAGAACCCCCCTCGAAGCGGGAATCGATCGCCATAATTGCGACACCAGATCCCGCCGCCAACTGTAGCCGTGGTTGCGGATTCAATCAGCAATCGACGCAACAACTCGTTAGGCGTATAACCGGCCGACTTTGTGATCGCAGCAAAATGCGAGTTATACATGTACGGATAGTCGTGACTGTCGTCGTCAGCTGGCCCGTTACGCTTAGTCACTGAGTTACTGAGTACTGGCGAACCGATGGAACCTGTTCCGCTTTGATTGTCAGATGCCGAATCAAAATAGGCTGGGTGGCGATGCCAGTTGGCCTCAGCAACTGCCGGATTGTTATCCAGCGTTGTCAGGATCTGCCCGTCATCCAGCTTCATCTGGTCAATCCACTCCCACACATTGCCAACCAGGTCGCATACACCGAACTCGCTATGATCGTGATTCCACGTGACTGGACCTTTGCCTGTGCCGGTTCGTCCGGTGCCGTTGGTATCGCCGGGCAATCCGTCGTCGACACGGCGAGCGGTTTCCCACTTCGCCTCATGGCTGCGGCCATAGTTCGTATTGCCGCGAGGCACTGTACCGTTAGCCAGAGACCAGAGCGCAATCGCGGCCCACTCATGAATCGACATCAGGTGCCAGTTGTCGCCTTTCTGGGTGCAGAGCCGCTTTGCAGTGTCATAGTTAACCGAGGTGCGCGGTTGAGGGCCGCCGATGACGGCGGAACCGTCTGCTGCTGCCGATGCCAGATATTTGCCGACGAGAATTTCACCGCGAGGCGCTCCGTTGGTTATAAATGCAGGATGAACGCCGGTGCCAAGATTAAGATCGGCTAATCCCAGATCTTCAATGTTGAAGCGCGGAATAACGCACATGATATTCGGGTTACCCTGAGCATCATAAATGACCGTGTTTCGACCACCTGAGTTATGCTCGATAGCCTTTCGATACCCATCTGTTGCGATGATAGTCAGATTGCTGGTCTTTTGGTCATATATACTTTCAACCTTGGTTATCGAGTAATTGATGTTTTTATCAATTGCAGCCATTTTACCAGACACTGCCTGTACGACAGCTTGAGAAGCTGCCGTTTGTTCTTGCGATGCTTGTTTAAGTAACTGCAATTCTTCAATGATATTAGCCATGATTAGCCTCCAATATTCTCAATCTCTCACTCATATTCATATATCTATGACCTTGTTTAATTTGAATTACCTGACTATGTAAAAACGCAACTGCATCCATCATCATTTCTGTATCAATCAAAATATTGCGATTTTCTGTGCCCACCACGACCGTCACGCTATCGCTAGACAGGGCGCTTAAATCTAACGTAAACGACTGAATGCAATGGTCATTTCTCGATTTATAGTTCAGCATTGTTATAGTTCAGCATTGTTATAGTTCAGCATTGTTATAGTTCAGCATTGTATTCGGCGCAGAAATCACCCCAAACAAGGTGCCTAAAAACTCAGCATCAGGCTGGGATTTGGGGATAAAAAAACCGCCTAATTTAAGCGGTTCATTACGATTCTGATAGCAGCGGGTAACGGGCTTTAATCTCAGCGACTTTATCACGCCAAACTTGCTCAGATTCAGGCGTCTTGTCGTACTGCCACTCCATAAACAGAGGGTCTGACTCAACGCGGTAAGCTCCTTGTCGTTTGACAATGTTTTGAGCCTCCTCAAAATCTTTTTGCTGCAAAACAGACTCGATCTGCTCCTGAGTCATACCCAACGAATTCATATAGCTGTAGGTCGTATCTGTTTGAGTTCGACCCTGAAAAATATAACTAAACATCTGTTTTACTCCGGTTAAACAAAGAAAGCGGGACGAAAACCGATGTTACTGTACGAGTATGACCGACCATAGTTCAGAGCGAGTGCGCCCAGTCCGGAGAACGATCCATCGTACCAGCTGGCCCCGCGAAACGGGAGCCGCTCGCCATAGTTGAGACACCAGATCCCGCCGCCAACTGTAGCCGTGGTTGCGGATTCAATCAGCAATCGACGCAACAACTCGTTAGGCGTATAACCGGCCGACTTGGTGATCGCAGCAAAATGCGAGTTATGCATATACGGATACTTGTAAATATCGTTATCAGCAGGCCCGTTACGCTTGGTCACTGAGTTGCTGAGTACTGGCGAACCGATGTAACCTGTTCCGCTTTGATTTTCAGAGGTTAAATCAAAATACGCAGGGTGACGATGCCAGTTGCCCTCAGCAACTGCCGGATTGTTATCCAGCGTTGTCAGGATCTGCCCGTCATCCAGCTTCATCTGGTCAATCCACTCCCACACATTGCCAACCAGGTCACATACACCGAACCCGCTATGATCGTGATTCCACGTGACAGGACCTTTGCCTGTGCCGGTTCGTCCGGTGCCGTTGGTATCGCCGGGCAATCCGTCGTCGACACGGCGAGCGGTTTCCCACTTCGCCTCATAGCTGCGGCCATGGTACGTATTGCCGCGAGGTACTGTGCCGTTCGCCAGAGACCAGAGCGCAATCGCGGCCCACTCATGAATCGACATCAGGTGCCAGTTGTCGCCTTTCTGTGTGCAGAGCTGCTTTGCAGTGTCATAGTTAACCGAGGTTCGCGGTTGAGGGCCACCGATGACGGCGGAACCGTCTGCTGCTGCCGATGCCAGATATTTGCCGACGAGAATTTCACCGCGAGGCGCTCCGTTGGTTATAAATGCAGGATGAACGCCGGTGCCAAGATTAAGATCGGCTAATCCCAGATCTTCAATGTTGAAGCGCGGAATAACGCACATGATATTCGGGTTACCCTGAGCATCATAAATGACGGTATTTCGACCGCCGGAGTTATGCTCGATAGCCTTTCGATACCCATCTGTTGCGATGATAGTCAGATTGCTGTTTTTTTGGTCATATGTACTTTCAACCTTGGCTATTGAATCGTTGATGTTTTTATCAATCGCAGCCATTTTGCCAGACACTGCCTGTACGACAGCTTGAGAAGCTGCCGTTTGTTCTTGCGATGCTTGTTTAAGTAACTGCAATTCTTCAATGATATTAGCCATGATTAGCCTCCAATATCCTCAATCTCTCACTCATATTCATATATGTATGACCTTGTTTAATTTGAATTACCTGACTACGTAAAAACGCAACTGCATCCATCATCATTTCTGTATCAATCAAAATGTTGAGATTTTCTGTGCCCACCACGACCGTCACGGTATCGCTAGGCAGAGCGCTTAAATCTAACGTAAACGGCTGAATACAATGGCCATTTCTCGCTTTATAGTTCAGCGTTGTATTCGGCGCAGAAATCACACCAAACAAGGTGCCATCTTCTAGCCAAAAGCCGAGTTCACGAATGGGATATTCATCAGGTCCAGAGAACTTAGCCACCGCCTGTATCTGGCTGCCACCTATATCTTTGAATTCACTAAATTCAACCCGCTGTAATTCATTCTGCAACGTCGTTTGATTCGGATTTGGGGTATAGGCCCGATCACCGGCTGATACCCATTTTAATGATAACTGGATCCCCTTTGCTTTGGCGCTGATACATTCCTCCAGGCCTTTGCGGGTGATCACTAACTTAATTGTGTCTTCACTCATAATGTAGCTCTCGCATTCATGGTTAAAACGGTGATGTTGTAATGCGCTGCATAACCCGTCACCTTAATTTGACTATATCCAGCAATGACTGGAGTAACAGCACTTGCCTCAACTGTATTGATACTCATCCCGGGCGCGGTCGCACCACTGACAGAAAGAGCAACGAGAGCCTCTGGCATTGGCCATAACTGCGCATAACCCGAGGTCTTCTGTGTATTGGTCACCGGAGCGATTGCACCGGTGATACCCATGCTCGTTTCAACCCCAAACATCAAGGAAAGCTCGATTTGATCCCGTTCTGATTTGGTGTCTTCAATATAAGCGAGTAGCTTTTTGACATTGGTAACGTTGACTGGCTTGTTACCACTTTCCCAAGCCACGATCTCTAAGCTATATGGCTGACCTTGTGGCTCTTGCTGATACCATGGTTTGATTTGACTTTGAAAATCAAATGATTCCAGTGCTAACTTGAGCCCGGCACGGGTGCCGCTCATTTTCCGAACCTGCCATGCATGTCCGGCCAGGTTGCGTTTAACCAGTTCTGTATCAGCCGTCTCCCATACTGTGAGTTGAAACTCAGCAGCGAGATAAGGAACAATTTCCATCGCCGTTTTCTGGGCATCCAGTAGATGGGGGTATGGATTGTCAATGGCATAAATTTGCTGGCTAAATGACAACTCCATTGAACGTTCGAGCAGACTGCGGTTGTCCGGGAGGACACTATATGTTTTCAGTGTCAACGGTAATTTTGACTGACTCAAGATAAGGTGCCTCACTGTAAGCACAACGCAATGGCTGCTCAGGTTGAATAACGTCCCCACGGTGTGCTCCGGTTGACTCCAATAGCACACTGTAGAGCATGGATGACTCGATGCTGGCACCGAGTCGATGTTGTTTCAGGGCATAAGCTTTCACTGCTTGCTCTGCCGCCATCCGCACAACATCAGCATCGGGACCGGGGCGGATATAAAGCTTCGCTTCACACTGCCATGGGCGAATATCAGGCGCTTTTACAGTGATCAAATCGGTTTCCTGAGCGATGTCATCCCGCTCCAGATAAGTTTGAGTCGCCTCGATCAACGACGGACTTGGCAGACCATTGCCTTCATGCGCCAGAATAAAACAATCAACGACACCGGGAGACACTTGCCGGGCTTGTGCATCTTTCGTCAAGCCAGCCATGTCATGCGCCTGATACTCATAAGTCACGACGACTCGATTTTTCTCATGGCTATTGATCTGAACTTCAGGTCGGCCCCCTAGAGTCATGGCATGAAAACGGTATCCGGATCGTGTACCGGTACTCGCTAAAGCATAAGCGGCCAAATAGTATCGGGAGAGCAGCGAATCATTACTCTCCATGACTGGTGGAATCGGAGGAAATGCACCGGGGTCTCCGGGATCAAGCATCTGCCGAGTCACACCTAACTGACTTACAATTAAGTCGATCATGTCATTATCCGTCGCATACATGCCAAACATCTGTTGTGCCTGGTCATTCAATTGCCGGATATGGTTTTGCAAAATCACCGTAAATGCTTCGACAAATTTAGTCAGTAATTCAGCTTCATTGCCGAGTGTTTCATTCACCGCAGTCGCATCATCTGGAGAATGCTGTGCAAAGTATGCCAAAATATCGCGCTTTACTTGTTGGAGCAGAACTTCAAACGGTGGGGTCTGGATGATTTCTGGTTTAGGTAGTGGATTCTGATGTGGAAACATTCAGGGGTACCTCAAACTTAACTGTCCGCCCTTTCCAATTGCCTGAAAAATAAAGGCTTAGGCCAGTCGCGTGACGTGTTGCAATACAACTGTCCGGGATAAAATCAGACAGTCCGTTTTCTGGGTTATAAAATGCCTCAAGCGCAGCGGACTGAGTACGAACTAGCATATGGTCAGTCATATTCGCCGCTAAATGTTCCCGCACCCGGCTACCGAAAGCCGCGCGTTTCACGCGGCCTCCTAACGGGGTGGTCATGACTTGAGTCACCCGACTGACTAACTGTTCATAGCCTTCAATTTGTCTGCCGGTTATCCGATCAATACCAATCATTAGCTCACCTTATAGACGCCGGCCGACGAACCACCAGTGACGTTTACTTCCGCTTGCCCTTGAATATGTTCAACAACAGCTTGAGCAATCGCTTTCACCATCACTTGGGCATAAGCATGTTTGATAGCGGTCCGAAAGCCCGCATTTTCTAATTTCTGGATGATCATCCCTTCTAAAGTATCTGCATTGATAGCCATATTATTTCCCCGCTGTGACTGTACTGGAACCATCGGCGTGTGGATTGCCGGTAAAATGACAAATGTGTGCTGTCGTGACACAAGATGACCCACCGTTCAAAGCAATACTTTTGGCATCCACGGTTGCCACATCACCAGCGACAATCTGCGCACTTTTTTCGACATTGATGTGAACATCGCCTTTAATATCGACGGTCAAGACATGATTTTTTGCATGATAGCTGGTACGACTGCCATCCGGATAAACCCGTAAGATTTCGTTGGGATCGCCACTCGGAGACGGGAAGTTATCACTGAATAATCCTGTCAGAGCGACCGTCTGGCTGCCGTTATCACCGGCACCATAATTAAGCACCAAAGCTTGCTCACCAACCGACGGACAGCGATAGTCTCTGGTTTCACCGGCAGAAGAAGCAAACCAGCGAATAAACGGAGTCGTCAAGTCACCGTGTTTCACTTTGATCAACCAGCCGTTTTCATGAATGGCCTCAACCCGCCCTAATCGAATCAGGCTCCGGTTGCGACGTCGTAACTCTTCCAGTTCACTGGAAAGCATTTCAATTCGCTCTAAATAGGGAGTCAGCATTTCCCGGACGAGTAATTCAATTGCCTGACGCATACTTGACCTCCAACGGCTGATATTCATCCGCGTCATCCAAGTGTTCCGGATTCACCGCCCAGGCAATCCCACCTCGCGCTTCATCTGGTTGAATGAGAGGCTCGCCAAGGTACAGGTTTTGCCGCCAGCTGACTGCCCGACCAATCACCTGATCCAGTTGATACTGAAGTCCGCTTGGTTCTGTACGTAAAAATTCAGGCATATCGATCTGACGGATATCAACACCCCAGCAGTTTCTATCGATAAAGCGTTCAATCATGGCAATGCTATCCAAGACTTGGAGAAACGCCCGCTCAGCTGAACGCGGTAAGAGGCAATGAATCCGAATATGAAAACCATGACAGTATTGCCCTCGCTCATTTCGGCTCCCTGCTCTTCCATAGCGAAACTCAATCAGGAGTGTCAGAGATTCAATAGTCATCGAGCGATATTCATCATAATTTTTCACGACGAGATCATTTCCCAATAATTGTATGAGAGAGGCTTCAATCCGTTCATAAAGCTGACTAGGGAATTCAAGCTGTAATATGTCTGAGTTCAAAATATATCTCCTATGTGATAATGGGTATCACATATTTCGTTGTGTTTTATATTATATAACCGAATAAATACATAGACTGAATAAGTATCTAATTATTTTCGCCGGACGATTCAAATAAAATAAACTCAAGATATAAAACAAAAACCTTCAGTAAAAAGGAAATAAAAAAGCTCCACCAGTCAGGCAGAGCTTTGCAGTGTGAATATCATGCGCCATTCAAAAATATATTTCAATATCTGTGTTCATCACTTTGCGAACTGTTTATTGAATATCAAAACTGACAACAAGCTTAAAATAAAAAAGCCCCGCCAGTCAGGCAGAGCTTTACAGTGTGGACATCATGCGCCATTCAAAAATATATTTCAATATCTATGTTCATCACTTTGCGAACTGTTTATTGCGTATCAAATTTGACAACAAACTTAAAATAAAAAAGCTCCGCCAGTCGGACAGAGCTATGCAGTGTGGATATCATGCGCCATTCAAAAATATATTTCAATATCTGCGTTCATCACTTTGCGAACTATTTGTTGCATAGGTAAGCGAAAAATATGAATCATAAAAAACTCAAAGGTCATGATAAACTTAAAAAACGATATTATATAAAAATGACATTGTCTTATATAATAAATAATTGATGATTAAAGTGGATATATTAGGGATATACTAGTTTTTATAATACTCATTTTAATTCATCAACGCATAAGCTTCTTCTTCTCGCTCTATTCTTTCTATCAGTGTCAACATGGCTGCATTACGTTTTGCTGCAAGCCATTGACTGAGTTCTTCCAAGATCGCATTGTATCGTTTAAATATCGGATAAGAACAGATAAAACCACGAGAACACATCGCAACATAACGGGATTCTGGACGCCACAATACACGCCCCTCTTCACAATGAGTACACTTTCTCATTTGCCGGTGTGACGTTTTGTAAAGACCAGTGCCGCCGCAAGATGAACAGATCGTCCCCTGAGGATGGGTTGCCTCTTCGATTGCCGCATCAACCATCGCAGCAAATGCAGATTCACTACGCTGGCCGCGCCAGTTTTGGGTTAGCGTAGCAATCTCCGACTGGATCTCTTTTTCCAGGGCCTGACGAGAATGACGGCAGTCTTGTGTTTCGACAAATAGAACAAGAAAGCCAATTGGTGATGATTTCCAGCTCACCCCAACCATCGCAAGCTGTTCTTCAACACTGAATTTACTTCGTCCGCCTTGATGCATCGCTTGATAATTCATCCCTTTCAGATTGAATTTTGCCAATAGTGTTTCCGGTCTCATGTTGTTTCCTTATCTCAAAACCAAATAGTTACATACTTGAAATATTTTCGATCTCATGTGATTCAATTTCATCAGGAACAGCGGGGCCCCACGTGTCGTCATTCCGATGCCACGTCATTGCAATAAGAACCAATATTTACGAAAATTAAATACAACTATGGATTTGTTTTCAAGAGGACAGTGCGAACAGCCAGTTTTATAGCAAATGGATTCATATTTACAATCACAGCGCGACGGCAAACAAATTATCATGATACACCGAGACATTCTGTTTTCTCTTCAGTACCAAAATGATAGTATTCGCTTTATCAGCAATGACAGTTAACCTCAGTCCAGACGGATGAATTGTCTTGCTTTTCGATGACTGATTACCGGATACTTACTGAAATAGAGTCACTACCAATGAGATAATCATCTCTACCAGTTGTAAAGCCCATTCTGCCGTTGTTCCAATGGCCTGTCGTATTCATTCAATTGGTTGATTTAGCTGATTTAATCAACACATAAAACCTATGAAAAACAACGAACAACCGACATTCTTCTTTTTTGATTATGAAATCAATTAATTAACTATCTGATTTTAAATAAAAAATAAAAAGGCAAAAAAATCAATAGACGCATTAAACATCACAATTCATTCATCACTTCTTCAAGAACGAAAGCAATCCTTCTCAAACAACATTCTCATATCGGGTTAGAAGCATATCATTGACATCATGGTTTATTACTACCAACGGGATACTCAACGTAACTCGTTTTTGGACATTTCCGAGTTAAAGCATTAACTCTAACTCGTCAGTTTTGGATAAAAATTTCTATGGATTAACGCCGCCATAACCGGTGCGCTGTAAGCGCGAAGTTAATGGCCTTGTTATGCATTCTTACTTAGCAGCTCTTCAATTTTCTCAATTTCATTAACAGAAACAACGTATATATTCGAACCTTCAAGCTCACTATTTAGTTTTGAGAATCTATATTTTGCGTGTTTGGTAAGAGATGCATTGGTAACTAGAACTACTGGATATCCGAGGTTCTTCGCTATTGCCCCAATTTGATTTATTGTTCTTAGCGGTATCAGTTCGGTATCTGTAAACTTAACTTCGACGGCGAATTTTGGTTTTCCATCCTTTCGTACTAAGTAGTCCACACCAATATCAGTTTGTCCTTCGCGTTCGATATTGTCTGCACCATAAATTGATTCGAGCTTCTTGCCTACGAACTCTTCAAGTGCAAATGCTCGCTTAATACGATGCTGAAAAACCTCTTTCTGAGCGACAACTCTTTCTTCTACTTCTTCCTCCCTCTGTTTTTTCGCGCTTGAAAACAGGCTAAAAGAACCTAACAAGGAAACTATCAGTCCGAGTGCTGCAGCCCCCAGTGATAGCCACCGAATTTTCGTTGTCTCTTCCTTTGGCTCATTCGTTGATTGCTCGGGTTGTATAGTTTCTCTTACAGCATCGATGGATTCTACAAGCTCTTTTCGAGAGTCTAGAGGAATAAACTTGTTGGCCAAGAAGGTTTCCTGAACCTGAACAAGAAGTTCATTGACGGTATAAGGGTATTCAATATTGTCTCGTAGCTCTTTCCCTTCGATAAGAGTTTCAATGTCATGAGAATCTATCTGGTGCTTGTTATATACAAGCTCTTGAATAGTGCTTATTAACTCATCATTTATGCCTTCAATTCTTTTTAATTTAATATCTTCTGAGTATTGAGGAACATAGAAAATTGAAAAATAAACAGTTAACAATATACCCACTAGTGAAAACATATGGGATAGATTGTCTTTAATCCAGGTAAAAAATTCCTTCATATATCCTCGGTATTTACTGATGCATAACGCATTATTTATTAAATTGTTAGCAATCCTAGTAATAACTAAAATGTGTTGGCACAGTACATACATTTACAAAAACAAACTTCATACTAGCCAATTCGTAAACTACTTGTAAATTCTTCCACACTAGCAACCTCATCTACCTTACATACAGATAAATTTAAGCTGAGTTCTATAGATTTTCCATATCTATCCAAAAGGCTTACCTTTTCGTACAAGCTTTGTACGTTTTCAATAAAGTTTTGCTCAAAAAAATACCATCCAAGGTTTGGGTCAAAATAAATCCCTTTATTGTCCTTGTTATATAAGGCGGCACACTCATGATCTGGTACTTTTTTACCAGGCCTAATCATCTGAATAGCGTAACTTCCAGAGCCAGAAAACCCCATAAGATATGAACGCTGATTATTGATATCATCCTGGTTTTGAGTAATTAGTTTTGCTTTTTCAGTCTGCTGCATCAGTTCTTTCGCTATGCTACTATCGCTCAAATTTTGCCATGCTTTAATTAACTGTAAAGATGATAAGTTATTTTCTATAACATAATTTAACCATAATTGACTGTAACCAAAACAATACCCTGCATGCTGTTTAAACTCTAAATGTTTTCCCATTACCACTCTCTCCAATCTATAAATTAATGAAGTCGAACGACTTAAAATGTCAGAAGAATACTGAAAAGAGAGTTTAAATTGAAATAACATAAGATACGCAGCAGTATCTATTGAAAATACAGAGTTTTTCACTTGCTAACATTCTTAATAACAGGCAGTTGAATCGCTACTGATTCATACAACACTCGAGTCCCTTCTTTCAGTCTTCTGACTTTGTTCTCAAACCAAAAATCTAAGCAGTTGTTCAATGTAACAAATTCAGTATCTCCAGAGATCGCTATTTCAGGATTTCTTCCCTCTTCTTTCAGCTCCAACATTTGTTTGTGGATTTGCCTTGCTTTTTTGAGACTGATTGCGGGATACTTGCCAATACGAAAGCGTTTATTTTTTCCGTTGAAACGGCAGCGATATTGAAAGGTGATATTCGCTTTGGGTGAGACTTTAGCGATTAGCCCTTCTCCATCATTCAATTCAGGTGGTCCACAATACTCACTGAGTTTGTTGATTGAACTTAGTTGTCTATCCGTTATGCTCATTTTTATACCTTAAAAATTGGACGCAGCGTTCTAAAAAAATGGACGCATTATCAGACGCAAGTGTAAATGTAAAACAGAGAAAATTGCTAAAATTCCTTGAAAAGGATATCACAGTAACATGCTCTAATCGACTGATACATAAGGCTTATATTGAATAACTTTAGTCAACATACAAAAAACATGAACAACCAAGAACAACCGACATTCTTCTTCTTCGATTATGAGACATGGGGCACTCACCCCGCGAAAGATCGTCCCTGTCAGTTTGCCGGGGTCAGAACAGATATGGACTTCAATATCATTGGTGAACCACTGGTGATCTTTTGTAAACCGCCAGCCGATTATCTGCCGGCACCGGAAGCGGCACTCATCACCGGTATTACACCTCAACAAGCCAGTGCCAAAGGTTTGTCAGAGCCCGAGTTTATTCAGCGGATTCATCAGGAACTGTCTCATCCCCATACCACCTGTCTGGGTTATAACAACATCCGCTTTGACGATGAAGTGACACGCTACACCTGTTATCGCAATTTCATTGATCCTTATGCATGGAGCTGGCAAAACGGCAATTCGCGTTGGGATCTGCTCGACGTCGCGCGCGCCTGTCATGCATTACGTCCCGAAGGGGTTGTATGGCCAGAAAACGAAGACGGTAATACCAGCTTTAAACTCGAACATCTTTCCGTTGCCAATGGGATTGAACATACCAATGCCCATGATGCGATGGCCGATGTCTATGCCACCATTGAGTTGGCAAAAGTGATCAAAAATGCCCAGCCGAAACTCTTCGATTATTTCTACTCAATGCGCCATAAGCGTAAACTGAATGCACTGATCGATATTGTCAGTATGACGCCATTGATGCACGTTTCCGGTATGCTCGGCAGCCACTGCCAATATACCAGCTGGGTTGTGCCGCTGGCTTGGCATCCGCAGAACAAAAATGCCGTGATTATGGTCGACTTGGCGAAAGATCCTCAGCCACTGTTTGATCTCAATGCTGACGAAATTCGGCAACGGCTCTACACAAAACGTGATGATTTACAAGAAGATGAGTTACCGATTCCGGTAAAATTGGTTCATCTCAATAAATGCCCGATCCTCGCTCCCGCGAAGACGTTGACAGCAGAAAATGCCCAGACAATCGGCATCGACAGAGACAAATGTTTACATCATTTGTCTCTCATCAAGCAATCTCAGGATATCAGAGAGAAACTGGTACAAGTATTTGGTGAAGAGAAAGAATATCCGACAGATACGGATGTCGATACGATGTTATACCATGACTTTTTCAATCCGGCTGACAAAGCTGCGATGGAAATTATCCGGCAAACATCACCCGAAGCTTTACCGGATTTATCAATCTCTTTCCAAGACGCTCGGATCAAACCCTTGTTGTTTCGCTACCGAGCCAGAAACTGGCCTGAAACCCTTACCCTGCATGAACAACAACAATGGCAGTCCCACTGTCAGGATTATTTTTCCCAGTATCTGGATGATTATATTCTTCGTCTGGAAAATCTGGCGCACGAACATGAGCAGGATCCACATAAAATGCAGATCCTGAAATCAATCTACCATTATGTGCTGAACCTGACATCATAGCGACACTGCTGAATCTCTGCTGATGCAAGTCTTCCGCTCATGGCGATGACATGCATCAGTCAAAAATCAATCATCACTCGATTTCGGAACTCAACATGATTATCTCACTACTCAAATTGGTGGTTTCTTTGGGAGCGATTATGGCCTCCCTATGGCTTGGCACACTCATTCAGGTTTGGCTGCATCTTTCGATTCCGGGGAGCGTACTGGGGATGCTGATTCTATTTATCGCACTGGCCAGCGGTCTGTTACCCGTCTCATGGGTAAAACCCGGAGCCTCTCTGTTCATCCGCTATATGGTTTTTCTCTTTGTACCGATTAGTGTTGGCTTGATGACCCATTTCGATACCCTGATTGAGAATGCGCTGCCAATATTTGCCAGCGCCATCGGTGGAACCGTCATTGTGTTGATCTGTATGGGTTTATTACTCGATCGTATGCTGAAAAAAGAACATCACTGAGGAATATCACGCATGTGGCTTTTGATTACCATTGTTATTTTCTTTGCCGTTCGCTGGTTATGTCAAAAATGTCGAACCCCTTTAGCCAACCCACTACTTATTTGTGTCGCGATAATTATCGCTATTCTGCTCTATTTTAATGTGCCTTATGAAACTTATGCAGCAGACAATCAGTGGGTGAATTTTTTACTCCAACCTGCGGTTGTCGCCCTTGCCTACCCACTCTATGAGCAATTGCCGCAAATTCGGGCCAAATGGCGCATTATCCTGTTTGCCTGTCTCTTTGGGAGTATTATGTCGATGCTGACTACGGCATTGATTGCAGTTTTATTTCATGCCGACACACCACTCATCGCAGCATTACTGGCCAAATCGGTCACCACACCAATCGCTATGGAAATTACCAGTAACCTCGGTGGTGAGCCATCCATTGCAGCGATTCTGGTACTGATTGTCGGGTTATTTGGGGCAATTTTCGCTTATCCGTTCTACCGTTTGCTCCATATCACTCATCCCATCGCGAAAGGGCTAACCATGGGAAGTATCTCTCACGCTCTGGGTACGGCGAGCTGTGTTGAGAATGATCCCCGTGATGCTGCATTTAGTTCACTTGCACTTGTACTCTGTGGCATTATCACGTCTGTACTGGCGCCACTGGCTTACGCATTGGTGCTATGGTTGAGTCCACTGTTGACGATCTAGTGAGTTATCGCCGGCCTTAAATATGACTTTAGTCACAAAATAAATGAAATAAGAATTATAGCAATCATAAAAACAATACTTTGGTCACAACAAATTCACCAAACTGCGTTAGTATAAAATGCCTGATGTGATGAAAGAGATGAACACATGACCCAAGACCGACTCACTGTTCTCAGCCGATTACCTGAAACACTGGCCAGACCGCTCGAAGAGATGATCGTCGATCCGAAATTCTCGGCCACCTTCAACGCACAACAGGTTGAGCATTTGATTCATGTCAGCGGGCTTGATGCCGTAACCCTTGCTCAGCATCTGCTTCCACTGGCTGCTACTTATGCTTATACGCCGGTTTCAGACTTTCAAGTGGGTGCAATCGTCCGGGGTAAATCCGGTGCGCTGTATTTGGGCGCGAATATCGAGTTTTCCGGGGTATCACTCGGACAAACGATCCATGCGGAACAGGCGGCCATTGCCCATGCATGGATGCGTGGTGAAAACAAACTCAGTGACATCATTGTCGACACGCCGCCATGTGGCCATTGCCGTCAGTTTATGAATGAGCTGGCCGGTGTCGAAGCATTACAAGTCACTCTCCCCGGCCAAGCCACTAAAAAATTACTCGACTATCTGCCGGAATCTTTTGGCCCTGTCACAATGGGGATGAAAGTTCGCTTAATGGATCAACAAACACATCACATCCGTGCTGATTTTTCTGATTCACTACAACAGACAGCACTCAACGCATTGAATCAAAGTTACGCACCTTATAGTAAAGCGCTCAGTGGCGTCGCCATTGAACTCTCCAATCAACAAATTTATCTGGGCGCATATGCAGAAAATGCCGCTTTTAATCCGAGCCTCCCTCCACTGCAAGTGGCACTGATACAACTCAGAATGCATGGCGATTCATTTCGTGATATTCAGCGTGTGGTTCTTGCCGAAACTGAAAATGGGACGATCACTCACTTAGACATCACCCGATCAGTTCTGGAAAAAATCGCCCCACAAAGTCAACTGGTATATATTCAGGTATAGTGACTTTAAAACAGATAAGCATCTGATCAATAAAATAAAAATAAGATTCAAGTATAGAAAAACCCAAAAAGCAAACGTTTGCTTTTTGGGTTTTTTTCAGTATGATTGCCGCAGTTTTCAAAATGTGAAGAGGTGATCAGAGAATGTTAGGGACAGCGACAAGTAAAAGTGCAACACGAGTTCTGTTACTGGGCTCCGGAGAGTTAGGTAAAGAAGTCGCAATCGAATGCCAGCGGCTGGGGCTGGAAGTCATTGCTTGTGATCGATATGCCAATGCGCCTGCCATGCAAGTTGCACATCGTTGTCATGTCTTCAACATGTTGGATGGTGACGCGCTACGCCAAGTGATTGAACTCGAAAAACCAGACTACGTCGTCCCTGAAGTCGAAGCGATTGCCACGGCAACTCTGGTTGAATTAGAAAATGAAGGCGTTCATATCGTCCCGTCGGCTAAAGCAACTCAGCTGACAATGAACCGTGAGGGCATTCGTCGTCTCGCCGCTGAAACATTATCGCTCCAGACATCACCTTACCGTTTTGCCGATCACTATGATGACTTCAAAAATGCGGTGACTGAGATCGGCATTCCCTGTGTAGTCAAGCCCGTCATGAGCTCTTCCGGGAAAGGACAAAGTGTTCTCAAAACAGAGCAAGATATCGATAAAGCTTGGCATTACGCACAAGAAGGCGGTCGCTGCGGTGCCGGGAGAGTGATTGTAGAAGGCTTCATTGACTTTGACTATGAAATCACCCAACTTACCGTCAGCGCTGTAGATGGTGTTCATTTCTGTGCCCCCATCGGCCATCGACAGGAAGATGGCGATTATCGTGAATCCTGGCAGCCCCAAGCGATGTCTGAGAATGCCCGGAAAAATGCACAAACCGTTGCGGAAAAGATTGTCACAGCGCTCGGGGGCTACGGTATCTTCGGTGTGGAATTATTCATCAAAGGAGATCAGGTTATTTTTAACGAAGTCTCCCCTCGCCCTCACGATACGGGATTAGTCACTTTAATCTCGCAGAATTTATCTGAATTTGCCTTGCATGTACGTGCATTTACCGGACTGCCAATCCAACAGATTGTGTCTTATCAACCAGCCGCTTCGGTCGCATTGCTCGGTCAAGGGACATCAGATGATGTTCGTTTCGACGGACTGGAGAAAGCACTTCTGATTCCGAATACTCAAGTCCGTCTGTTCGCAAAACCAAATATTGATGGCAGAAGAAGGCTCGGAGTCACGCTCGCGACAGGTGAAAATCCCCAACAGGCGAAAGAAGCTGCATTGGCATGCGCGAATCATATCGTTCTGCATTATTAACGCCTGCCAGTCGAAGATAACTTCATCTGTATAAACGGTTCGCAGGAACGAAAACAGGCCGGAACGTAAACACGTACCGGCCTGCCCTTTTCTGTCAGATACAATACCTAAGCTTCGATCAACCACACTTCATCAGCAAATCGGCTCAACTTTTGTTGTGCAATCTTCGGATGTTCCGGATCGGCTTCTTTACGGCAAAGCAATGTTGTTTTCATCCCCTGAAACAATTGTTGAATCTGGTGATGATCAACACTAAACGGCGGTCCGGCTAATTCTGCCTGTACATAATCAACCGTAATCAAAAGCATCCGCCCACTGGGCTTTAACAGTTCACGTAGCCGTTGTACATATGCCTCTCTCTGAGATGGCATCATCGAAACCAATGCCGCCCGATCATAAATCAGCTCAACAGGCTCAAGTGGTGCGGTAAACACATCTCCCTGATAGAGTTGCAACTCATCAAACTCATAGCACTGATGATATGAATCGATCTGCGTCACTAACGGGGTATAAAAGTGTTCAGAAAAAAACGATCTTACCGCGATCTCACTGAGTTCAACACCCATGACTTTTTCATGTTTGGATGCTAACCAAACGAGATCTTCGCTTTTTCCGCATAAAGGAACAAAAACATGCTCTTCTCTTTGTGGCGACAATGCAGACCAGTACTCTAACAGCAGCGGATTCACATCTGTCATGTGAAAACCAATGCGATTAGAAGCCCACTTTCTATGCCAAAACTCTTTATCCATGAAGTGCTTCTCTAATATAAAAACAACAGCCACTGATCAGTGCTGAAACAGCCCTGTTTATCAGTGGCAAAAAACTAGAGATCGAAAAATAACTCACGTTCATGAAAGCGGCATCAACACCACACTTTCAGCGTATTCTATCTCTCATTCGGATCGATATTTTCGACACGAGCTTTCAATTTTTGTCCCGGACGGAATGTCACTACTCGTCTTGCGGTAATCGGAATATCCTCACCGGTTTTCGGATTCCGTCCCGGACGCTCATTCTTGTCTCTCAGGTCAAAATTGCCAAAACCAGACAGTTTAACCTGTTCGCCATTTTCCAGAGCTTTACGGATTTCCTCAAAAAATGCTTCAACCGTTTCCTTGGCATCCCGTTTACTAAACTCAAGCTTTTCAAACAGGTTTTCAGCCAAATCGGCCTTTGTGAGCGCCATAAAACTTCCCTCAAAGCTATATTGAACCTTACTGTCGATGTGACAGCACCAAAGCATTTTTACTCAGCCAATCAACAACATATCGGCTTTATTGTAAATAGTGTATGCCAACCTTCTGATTTACGCCAACTTTTTTATTAAATCGCTCGCAAAAGAAATATGCTATTCGTGACTATTGTGGGAGTATGTCACATTTAAATCAGCAAAAATTGATGAATCAATCGAGAAAAATTAGCGTATTCTATGGACACCCTACAATATAACCAGTTGATTATTATCAAAATAGTGTCAACTTCATATCAAAAGTTCAAATATGTGAACTCATCGCTGCTGAATAATTTTACTTCCCCATAAAAAAACAGGCTGGTGTCATATATTCACCAGCCTGTTTCTGTTTATACAGAAGAGAGCACAGAGATTAATCGCGGAGAACCGCACCGTATTGCTCTGCAGCCGCAGCAACAATTTCGCTAACGACAGCAGCAATCTCAGCTTCTTCAAGCGTCCGTTCTGCTGATTGCAAGGTTAACGCAATTGCAAGACTCTTCTTACCATCTTCAACACCTTTACCAACATAGACATCAAAGAGTTTTGCCTCTTTCAGCAGTTGCCCGCCAGCATTCGCACAAGCAGCCACCACTTCACCAGAAGTCACGGTTTGATCAACGACTAAAGCAATGTCACGCCGGTTTGCTGGGAATTTTGAGACGGAGGCGATTTCTGGAATCACACGTTGGCTGAGTCCGGCCCATTCAATCTCAAATACAATGGTTCTGCCATTTAAGCCGAACTTGCGCTCAACTTCCGGATGAACGGTACCAATCACACCGATTTGCCGACCTTCGTAATAGATTGCAGCCGCTTGTCCCGGATGCAAAGCCGGATGACGTGTTGCCGCAAATGAATAAGCGCCGGGATTCGATGTCAGCTCAAGAATCGCTTCCACATCGCCTTTAGCATCGAAGAAATCAACCGTCCGACTCTCTAAGTTCCAATGCTCTTCAGCTTGCGTACCAGAAATAACACCGGCAAGCATTGTTTCTTGACGGATGCCCTGCTCCGCGCTTTGATCAGGAATAAACCGTAGCCCTTGTTCAAATAAACGGACACGCGGTTGCTGACGTTTTTGATTATGAGCGACTGTATTTAACAGCCCCTGAATCAGTCCTAAGCGCATCGCCGACATATCAGCTGAGATCGGATTCGGCAGTACCAGTGGTTCAACATCAGGCACAATCAGTTTTTGCTGCTCAGGCTCGACGAAACTATAAGTAATCGCCTCATAATATCCCCGATCAACCAACAGATCCCGCACACGCTTCAATGGCAAATCCGCTTCTTTATGCAGATTCATCGTTAACGCTGCCTGAGGTGCCTGAAGCGGGATATTGTCATAACCGTACAAACGGCCAACTTCTTCAATCAGATCCTGTTCAATCGCGATGTCGAAACGCCATGTCGGTGCAACCGCACGCCACCCATCGTCAACGGATGTCACATCCATCCCCAAACGAGTCAGGATTTCGACCACGTCTTCATCAGAGATAACATGGCCGAGCAAACGGTCAAGCTTTTCACGACGCAGCGTTACTTGATTCGGTTGTGGCAGATGCGATGCTGATTCAGCAACGACAATCGGTGCCGCTTCTCCACCACAAATACTTAACAATAGCGCAGTCGCCCGTTCCATCGCATTGGTTTGCAATGCATAATCAACACCCCGTTCGTAGCGCATTGAAGAATCGGTATGCAAACCGTAACTTCTTGCCCGGCCACGAATACTATCCGGCGTGAAAAAGGCACATTCCAGCAAGATATCCTGAGTCTGCGCGTTAACGCCGGACTCTGCCCCACCGAATACACCGGCAATTGCCAGCGCTTTGTGCTGATCAGCAATCACCAATGTATCACTGTTCAATGAGACTTCTGCGCCATCTAACAGTGTCAGTTTTTCATCCTGCTCTGCCATCCGTACCACAATGCCACCGTTGATCTTGGCTAAATCGAATGCATGCATCGGTTGGCCTTGCTCTAACATGACATAATTGGTGACATCAACAACCGGATCGATCGAACGTAATCCACTGCGACGCAGCTTCTCCTGCATCCATAATGGTGTTTTTGCCTGAAGATTGACATTTTTTACAATGCGGCCCAAATAGCGAGGACAGGCATTGGGCGCTTTCACATCAATGGCAATCTGAGCATCAATCGAAGGCGCGATCCCGTTAAAATCTGGTGTCACAACGTCCATACGGTTCAAAGCACCGACTTCACGCGCTAAACCGCGTAAACTAAAACAGTCAGCACGATTGGATGTTAAATCGACATCGATCGTGACATCATCTAATTGAAGGAATGTACGAAAATCCATTCCGATCGGTGCGTCGGCAGACAGTTCCATAATACCGTCGGATTCAACATCAATTCCGAGTTCTGAAAATGAGCACAGCATGCCGTGAGACGGTTGCCCGCGCAGCTTCGCTTTCTTGATTTTGAAGTCGCCCGGTAAAACCGCTCCGACCGTTGCAACCGCTACTTTCAGCCCTTGACGACAGTTTGGTGCACCACACACAATATCAAGTAACGCCTCTTCACCCACATCAACTTTTGTCACACGCAGTTTATCTGCATCCGGGTGTTGACCACACTCGACCACGTGACCAACTTTAACACCGGTAAATGTCCCGGCAACCGCAGTCACATCATCAACTTCAAGACCTGCCATTGTGATTTGATGCGCCAGTTCGTCTGTCGTAACAGAAGGATTCACCCACTCGCGCAGCCATGATTCGCTGAATTTCATTCTAATTTCACCCCTGAATTACTTGAACTGTTTGAGGAAACGCAGATCATTTTCGAAAAATGCCCGCAGATCGTTGACGCCGTAACGAAGCATTGTCAGACGCTCAATCCCGATTCCGAAAGCGAATCCAGAGTATTTTTCAGGGTCAATCCCGACACTACGCAGAACATTGGGGTGAACCATGCCGCACCCTAAGATTTCAAGCCATTTACCGTTTTTCCGCTTCACATCGACTTCTGCCGATGGCTCAGTAAACGGGAAATATGAAGGACGGAAACGCACTTCCAACTCTTCTTCAAAGAAGTTACATAAAAAGTCATGCAAGATGCCTTTCAAATGTGCAAAGTTGACATGCTCATCAATCAACATCCCTTCGACCTGATGAAACATCGGTGTATGGGTCTGGTCATAATCGTTCCGATAAACACGGCCGGGGGCGATAAAACGCAACGGCGGCTGGCTCGCTTCCATGGTTCGGATCTGAACGCCTGACGTATGAGTGCGAAGCATTAATTTAGGATTAAAGAAAAAAGTATCGTGGTCGGTTCTGGCCGGATGATCTTCTGCAATATTCAGTGCATCGAAGTTATGGAAGTCATCTTCAATTTCAGGTCCTGACTCAACCGTAAAACCCAGTTCACCAAAAAAGTTTTCAATCCGTTCAATGGTCCGCGTGATCGGATGAATACCACCATTTTCAATTCGGTGTCCCGGCAGAGTGACATCAATGGTTTCAGCCGCCAGTTTTTGTTCTAATTCTGCACGCTGTAATGCTTCTTTTCTGGCAAAAATAGCTTGCTGAACTGTATTTTTGGCTGCATTAATTTCCTGACCGGCTGTTCGGCGCTCTTCTGGCGGTAATTTACCCAGATTTTGCAACTGAGCAGTCAGCTCACCCTTTTTTCCCAGATACTGCACACGAACTTCATCCAATGCATTCAGCGTGTCAGCAGCCTGAATTGCCGCGCTTGCACTGGCAATAATCTCTTGTAGATGTTGCATCGTTTCCTCATCTGCCTTACTTGGCAGTTCCCACAAAGGTTCTTTCGGTTTCCCGAACAATTCTTAGGTCTGATAAAAATAGCTATACATAGTACCCAAAGCCGCTTACAAAGCCAAATTGTAATCGTTTTTCATGTGGTTATTGAGCAATAATTCAACAACAATTTCAGCGTAAAAACTATCCCCATTGAATTGACTAAAAAATCATCTCGGATGAAGGGAAAAATATCAGCAAATAAGGGGTAATGATGATGAATGCACACAGATTAAAGCGAAATGAGCGAGAAACGATATTGGAATGAATACGGTGGTTCGTTAATAACTTGGAGGGGAAAGGGAAGAATATTGGAGCGACACACGAGGTTCGAACTCGTGACCTCAACCTTGGCAAGGTTGCGCTCTACCAACTGAGCTAGTGTCGCATTGACTTTGATGGTGCCCCGGGCCGGACTTGAACCGGCACAGCGCGAACGCCGAGGGATTTTAAATCCCTTGTGTCTACCAATTCCACCACCAGGGCGGAGCATATCAAAGAATGACCTCACATAAATGAGCCTGAAAGGCGGTCACCGTGAGGAACGAAACGTACTTTACTGGATTCAAAATTTTCGTCAACAAGAAAATACAAGATAATGAACTGTATGGCTAAAAATCGGCCTATTGCCGCATTTTTGATGACTTTCTCACCGAGACTGATGCGAATCCGCCATACGGATGTACCCTTTGAATACCGCATAAAATACCCGGGAACAACCACCCCGGGCCTGATGCCGATATGTCAGCTATCTCAAATCTCCCCATTCCACTCGATGTCATAAGTTGACGCCTGACTCAGTGAAATCCGATGTTTTCTTGCTTGTCGGTAGAGTTCTGAAAAACTCAATAACGGCGCTAAGAGTGGTAGATCGTGTTGGTAACGCTGCATAATATTTTGACCGGAAAAATAGCCGTGCCATCGTCGCAGACTCAATAAAGATGAGACCCCCCCCGCTAAAAACACCATTGCCCCGAGATGATACAGTGGCATAAGCTCTGATTTGGCAAATGCAAAATGCGGCTCAGCCGATTGACAAGATGGCGCAACCAAATGGAATCCACTGGTTGCCCGCGGATTACACTCAATCACATATAACCCCTGTTGATCACGAATAAAGTCAAATGAGACCTGGCCGTGGTATTTGAACTTTTGGCCAAATGCGCACATAAATTGAGTGATTGCGGGATCATCCACCGGCTGAAATGCACTCGCTGCAGACTGATTCACACAAAGCTTCGGATAATAAGCCTGATGAACCTGCATCTGCCCGTGTTCAAACAAGGCGTAGTTGCAAATCGGCTGCCCTTCAATTTTCTGTTGTTGTACCCAAGGCACATCGGCAGTGATATTAAGGTCGGCGATCGCTTGAGGCGTCACATCACTGATCACTTGAGCCCCAAAGCGCGAATAGACCGGCTTCAGCACTGTATCCTGACCACAGACCACATCACACCGTTCGGTAACCCGCCGGGTTGATGGCAGTGAAATATGAGGTAAGCCGGATAAGGCCTCAAATACCGTATATTTATTGTGTAACCGGAATAATAACTCAGCATCCGGCATCATCCAGTCAACCTGAGGCCTTTGCTTGGCAATATCCGCTAAAAAAAATACTTCTTCGCAGGTCGGAACCACCCTGTCAATGTCGAACTGATCAATGATATCGAGGATTTGCGTCTGATAATCGCTCCAACAAAACCGCGGCGAGCTGGTTTGCACATAACAGTCAATTGACTTGAGAAAGGAGCCCAGCGGTCGTTTTAATGCGTCGGTCATGACCACCCGATGTCCCTGACGGCAAAAAAGAGTCGCCCATTCAAGTGCGACCGGCGCACGAGCACCAGTAATCAAAATTCGCATAGATTGACCACACGTCGTTGTTTATTCATCGGGTTCCAATCCGGCGGCGGTGCATATTCGAATCTCACCGCGCCTGCCCCCAAATTCTGTAACAGACCCGATAAGGCATCGCGAATCCGGTCATGGAATGAGGGAAGCGCTTCAATGGTTAAACACTGAGAACTGGTTTGGGTAATGCGATAATCGACACGTTCCGCAATCGCCAGTGTGACAGCCCGATAGATGAGATCCGGCAGGATGACCGTCTGTGACCTCTCCTCTCCAATCCTCAGACAATCACCACAGCGGCCGGCAATAGCGCCGAGCGGCTCAAACGGTGCATCATCGTGTTGCGCGGCAATCACATCATCAAGCTGATAACGGATGATCGGCTGAGTCCGGCGACGAAAATCGGTAATGATCGGACTGTAATGAGTCTTTTCCGGGTTTAACCAATGCTTCTCAATATGGACAATGTCCTGATTCCAGCGCATCTGTTTTTGTGCATCAGTACAGGCAAGAAAGCCTTCCGTACACTGATAAACTTCGTGTAACTCACCGGAAAAAGCTTGTTCAATTAAAGCGCGATCCACGGGGGTTAACACCTCCGCTCCCGAAATAATCCGTGCAGGCGACATCTTTGGCTCCCCAAATGTACCGCTGTACATGGCACAAAACTGTAGCGCCTGCGCACTACCAATCAATAAAGTCGGCTGAAAACGATCCAACGCCCGAATCCAAACGTCATGCGGCTGATTGAGGTCAGCATAAAAAAACTGAATCGGCCCTTTGGCAACGGATTTATACAACGGACTATTGGCCCGTAACGCCAACGCAATGCGATGTTTTTGCCATAGACCGGGGAGCAGCTTGCCCAGAATATTACCGGCCCACAGCTGTTTCTCATACGGGTCCGCCAAGAACAATCCTCTCTGCCCGGAGGTTCCCGAAGATAAGCCGACTGTCACACCATTGACCACTGACTGCTCAAACCGTCGGGATTGCTCAGCGTTCAGGGCCACCGACATCAACTGTTCGGTTTTTAATCCCCGGGTATTGATCGCATCCAGATGAGCCATCATCAACGCTTTATTCATCACGGGAAATGCTGCCAGCGGCTGATTGCGTAACGATTGATAAAAAGGCGAATGTTCGCAGACCCACTTGAGATGCCGCTCTAATTGCCTGTTCTGCCAAGACAAAAGCTGCTCGCGAGATGCAAACCGGTGGTAACGCGCAAATGCAAACTGACGTAACAAAGGAATCATCGGATCCACCCTTGCTCGCAGAGTGAGCGAATACTGGTCAGACAGTGAGAAGGCACAAAACGAATATCGGCTTGCCCCAATCGATAACATAATCGTAACTGAGCCAACGTTTGGCGATAAGCCTTGGTATCGTCACAAATGATATTTGCCAGCCAGTGCTGATCCAGATTGTCACGGAGACTCTCGATCAGCCAACATGCATCGGCGAGCAAAAATATCCATTGCGTTTGCAACCGAATCAATAACCCCACCTGCCCTGCAGCATGACCGGGCAGACTGACCAAATAGAGTGACCCGTCATCAAACAGGTCTTTACAATACAGCTCAACACCATGCAGCTGAGGTAACAGCGTATCAATGCGACATTCGAACTGATCATGGAACTGCAATTGTTGCTGTATTTCATCTGGAATCAGTTGGCGGAGATAGCCTTTTCTGACACCACTGAACCGACCGCGATTCCTGAGCGCATCAAAACCGGCCCTGGCGCAATGGATCGTTGCCTGTCCGAATTCTCTGACCGCAGCAATATGATCGGCATGAAAATGAGATAACACCAGATGACTGACCTGTGAAGTTTCAATGCCCATCCGGCCGAGTTGCGCAGTAATATCTTCGCCATGCTGCAAATGACACGGTGTGGTCCATGCATAAAACCGCTCAGGAAAAGTGCGTGTCGCATCAAAAAAATGCTGGTGATATCCGGTGTCAAATAATACATAGCCATGTTCAGGATGTTTGATCAACGCCACCGCAGCAGGAAAAGCTCTGGGCTTGAGACCACTGCCCGGTTTAACGACAAACCCCGGATGCACACAATAGCCCCCTTCAAAGATTTTGAGTTGCAACCCATCTGACATACTGCTCAATTCCTTGTTTAATTGTGATATGTGGCTGATAGCCTAAAATGTCTCTCGCCTTGCTGATGTCCAAAGTCTGATGGTGATGCAGCAGCCCAGCGCTATAGCATGTCAGGCGTGGTTCCGGATGAGTAGCCAACCGATGGCGGATCCACTCATTAACCTTCAACAACGGGCGGAGAACCGGATAAGGCAATCGTCGGATGGTGACCGGATGGTCCAGTGCCGTCAATAACTGTTGCAACAGCATTTCAACCGGCATCGGTTCACCGTTGGTGATATTGAAAATTTCCCCATGCGCCAACGTCTCCATTTGCTCACAGGCAAGCATCGCAGCATGAGCAACATTATCGACACAGGTTAAATCCACCACCGGATTACGCCCCGATGGTAACAGTAATTGCCCGTGGAACACGCTGCTCAAAACCCGCGGGACAATCGCCCGATCATTGGGGCCGAAAATCCCCCGGGGCCGTAAAATAATACTTTTGACCGGGCTGTTCGCCACCACTCGCTCCGCGAGATATTTCGTTTTCGCATAGTCATTACACCACTGGCCCGCCAGCGCATCGGCTTCGGTAATTGCCCAACGGTCAGCGTAGTCAAAATAGACGCTGGTGGTGGAAATATGGACCAAATGCGGTACATCCTGAATGCGGGCCGCTTCCACTAAATTCTGAGTCGCGGCCACATTGGCTTGAAAAAATTGCTCGTATGTTCCCCAAGGGCTGGAGAGTGCGGCACAGTGAATGATGGCATCAACCCCCTCACAGGCTTTGATCAGCGCCGTACGATCATTTAAATCCAGTAAATACGCGACGGCGGTAGAATCACGTTCAAGCTGCTGAGCGATCGCTCGGTTTCTGGCGATAAAACGAAGTTGATGCTGCTGATGATATAACCGTATCAGCGCGCTTCCCAGCATCCCACTCCCACCCGTAATGAGAATTTTCATAGATAAATCAGTCCCATCCCAAGGGAGAGCCCCGCAGCCGATCCCATCAGTAACACACTTTTCCCTTTTGTATCCGGTTCCTGTCTCAGCAAATGAAGATTAATTGGAATAGACGCTGCCACCTGATTACCCAGAGTCGGAAAACGATTAATAACCTGCTCGGCTGCAAATCCGGTCATTTTGGGCATTTTTGCCAGAGCTCGAAAACTCGCCTGATGAGGCAGTAAATAATCAATATCTGCTGGCGTTAGTTGTACCGACTCTAATCCTGCCTTCAGAAACGTCGGTAATACCTGAGCGACCTTGCGAAACAGATTTTTACCATCCATAAAAAAGCGGCACAGATTAAGATTTTCATCGTGGGAGATCCGGTGCGGATTGTGAAAACTACCGCCTCCGGGAATTTGACAATACTTGTATCCGGAATGATGGGTTTCAAAACGGCGTGCGATAAAACCGACACTTTGTTCATTGGCTTCCAGTAAAAATGCCGCGGCACCGTCAGCAAACAATGTCGCAGTTTCTTGCTGCGGTGGAAAAGAGCGGTTTAATGTTACTCCGGTCGCCACCTCACTGGTCACGATCAGAATACGCTGATAACGCTTGGCTAAGAAAAGACTGTGGGATAAATCCAATGCGGTTAAAAATGACAGACAGGTGCTGTTTAAATCAAAACTTTCAATACCAAACGGCGCATCAAGGGCAGCCAGTAAGGCAGAAGCATCATAGGGTAACGATTGATGATGGGTTCCGCTGGCATAAATCACCAAGTCAATATCAGAGAGACTGAACTCAGTGCGGCTCAGACAATCTTCAACCGCCATACGTCCCATGTCGATCGCACTTTCCATTTCACCGGCAACATGTCGGTACGCAACACCGAATCGTTTTTTGACCGTCCCGACAGGTAAACCCAGAAAAGCGTCCATTTGCTCAGAAGACCACCGTTTTTTAGGTAAATAGATACCACTTGAAACAATATCGAATGCCATAATTCTCATTACACCAAAATAAAAAACAGTGTTCAAAATACTATGGCGAGACGTGTAAGTCTAGCCTATTTTAACGTTTATTCTGACAATATAGGCTCAACTTCACATTCTGATTGATGCAATGTGATGCAACGAAAAATAAGAGAATTGAAAAATAGACAATAGATATAAAAGCAGAGTTGTCGCGGTAAGATATATGAATAGAAAATAGCTTAGAGAAAAGAAAATCTGGAGCGACACACGGGGTTCGAACCCGTGACCTCAACCTTGGCAAGGTTGCGCTCTACCAACTGAGCTAGTGTCGCATTAAAATCTCAGAAGAGAATGGAGGCGCGTCCCGGAGTCGAACCGAGGTCCACGGATTTGCAATCCGCTGCATAGCCACTCTGCCAACGCGCCAGTCTTGATACGGGTTCGCATTCTACGGATTCACTCAACTCAGTCAACAAAATTTTTTATTTTTTAAATTGTTTGCCTATTTTACATGCAAATTCGAATACCTTTGTTGACCGGTCTGACACAACCCGTCAGATTCTTCTTGTGACATAACAATTTCAACATTGAACTGTTGCGATACGCAGCAGTTATTTCTATGGTAATGCCATCCATTTGTAAATAGGTGAAACGCCATGAAATTTACTGCCCAGCAAATCAATGAGCTCAATCTACTGCTTCAATTTGATCTGAACAGCCGTGACACCGGCATTAAAGTCCACAAGACCGCCGAGAAAAAAACGCAAGATGCCGTTGAAGCCTTATATCGGAAAAACCTATGCACTCATCCTGACGGTGGCTATTTAACCGATGAAGGCATCGAAATCGCTCAGGATGCAGATCGTATTCTCAGAGTCCTTGCCCAAGAACCGGAATAAATATCAAAATGATGAAACATGTGACGATCATTGGCGCAGGATGGCTTGGTTTACCATTGACACAACACTTGTCTGATTCATGTCGTGTCTTCGCCAGTAAAACGACTCCGGCCGGCGTTGATGCCCTGAAGCTTGAGGGGATTCGCAGTTTCTGCTTTGATTTCGAACAGTCTGAACATCCTTTAGCGGAAACACTGACAGCCCAAAATGCAGAAATTGTGATTGGCTGCTTTCCTCCCGGATTCAGACAGAATAAGCAGGATGAATATGCCCATTACTGGCGCTATCTGGCCGAGCAGTGCAACATGGCGCAGGTGAAAAAGTTAGTGATGATCAGTACTACGGGTGTGTATCCCAACCATCCCGGCATCATGACGGAACAGGATGCGAGTCTGGCCCTTGCGCAGGAAAATGCTGATTTTAGTGAATCCGCCCGGATCTTACTCACGGCCGAGCAACATGTCATCGATAGCGGGCTGGATTATGCCATTCTGCGCTTTAGCGGTTTAATCGGCCCCAAACGACATCCGGCTCGTTTTGTCCCGAAGCTCAAACAAGTCAGCTCACTCGCCCCGGCGAATATGCTACATCTTGATGACGCCATTGGCAGTATCCGTTATATCCTTGAGCAAGAACTCTCCGGGATTTTTAACGTCACTACGCCACAAACCGTTAGTAAAGCAGAATTTTATCAAGCAGCATTGGACAGTGTCTCATCAGAAGCTGATTTACCCCCGATTGTTGCACAAGAAGATAAACGCGTCAGCAGCGACAAACTTTGCCACTGCGGCTATCAATTTCATTATCAAAATACACTGGACACGCTCCGCTACCTATAACAACGCCACCGGGGCGAATCAGAGTCGCCCCAAAGCCTCTTTATAGTGTTTCCGGCAGACCGAGACATACCGATCATTACCGCCGATATCAACTTGAGCACCTTCGGCAATCGGTTGACCTTGCGCATCGACACGCACCACCATATTGGCCTTTTTACCGCAATGGCAAATGGTTTTCAGCTCCACCAGTTTGTCAGCCCAGGCTAACAGATGCTGACTTCCGGGAAAAAGCTCCCCTTTAAAGTCAGATCGCAATCCATAGCACAGGACCGGAATACCAAGTCGATCGACCACATCCGTCAACTGATATACCTGCTCTTTCGACAAAAACTGGCATTCATCAACCAAAATACAATCCACTTTCATCTGCTGGTGGAGTTGCTCGATTTCCTCAAACAAATTGGAAGTCTCGCGAAACAGATAGGCTTCTTCCTCTAATCCGATTCGGGAACTGACTTTACCCACTCCGAATCGGTCATCGATCGCTGCGGTATAAATCACCGGATTCATGCCCCGCTCCCGATAGTTAAAAGAAGATTGCAACAGTGTGGTCGATTTCCCTGCGTTCATTGCAGAGTAATAAAAATACATCTGGGCCAAAGTATTTTCCTGTGTTCATGAACAGACAATTTTCATGTGCGTTAAGTTGCCTGTAAAACTAATTGATTCTCTCTCAGCCAAATACGAAAAAGGTGGCAATCAGCCACCTTTGTTCACTCATCTGACGCAATTAAACATCTTCCGCTTTAGCTCGCACAGCAATCGCCAGCTCTTCAAGTGCGGCCGGGTTCGCTTCACTTGGCGCTTCCGTCATCGGGCAAGCTGCCGCGGTTGTCTTCGGAAATGCAATCACATCACGGATATTTTCTGTACCACAAAGCAGCATCACCAGACGGTCAAAACCAAAAGCTAAACCGGCATGCGGCGGTGTACCGAATTTCAGGGCATCCAACAGGAAGCCGAATTTCCGACGCTGCTCATCTTCTTCAATGCCTAAAATATCAAATACCGCTGTTTGCATTGCAGAATCATGGATACGAACCGAACCCCCACCGACTTCATAACCATTCAAGACCATATCATAGGCATTGGAATTGACATTGGCCGGATTAGCTTTTAACTCATCAGCGGTGACACCTAATGGTGAAGTGAACGGATGGTGCATCGCATGAAGCTGGCCTTCGTCATCTTCTTCAAACATTGGGAAATCAACCACCCAAAGTGGCGCCCAGGCAGACTCATCGGTCAGTGACAAGTCAGTCCCCAGTTTTAACCGCAGCGCACCCAACGCTTCTGACACAACGTTGATTTTATCGGCACCAAAGAGAATGATGTCGCCGCTTTGCGCCTGCGTGCGTTCCAGAATTGCTTCAATCACCGATTCAGATAAGAACTTCGCAACTGGTGACTGAATGCCTTCCAGACCGGCTGCGCGATCGTTGACTTTCAACCATGCCAATCCTTTCGCACCGTAGATCGATACAAATTCACCATATCCGTCAATCTGTTTACGCGTCAGGCTCGCGCCACCCGGAACACGAATTACGGCCACCCGGCCTTTGGCATTATTGGCTGGCCCGGAGAAAACTTTAAACTCAACGTCTTTGACTAAATCAGCGATATCCACCAGTTCCAACGGGTTACGCAGGTCAGGCTTATCACTGCCGAAACGACGCATGGCTTCACTATATTTCATCACCGGAAATGCGCCTAAATCGACATCCAGCAGTTCCTGCCACATCTCGCGAACCATTTTTTCGGTTACCGCACGCACTTCATCAGCGGTCATAAATGATGTTTCGATATCGATCTGCGTGAATTCAGGCTGACGATCGGCCCGTAAATCTTCATCGCGGAAACATTTTACAATCTGATAATAGCGGTCAAAGCCGGACATCATCAGCAATTGCTTAAATAACTGAGGCGACTGTGGCAACGCATAGAACTTGCCTTTATGAACCCGGCTTGGGACGAGGTAATCCCGCGCACCTTCTGGTGTGGCTTTGGTCAGAACCGGGGTTTCAATATCGAGGAACCCTTGTCCGTCGAGGAAACGACGCACAAAGCTTGACGCACGCGCACGCAGTTTAATCCGGTCGCTCATTTCAGGACGACGTAAGTCGAGATAGCGATATTTCAAACGCTGCTCTTCAGAGTTTTTCTGATTAAAGTCCAGTGGTAATACGTCAGAGCGGTTGATAATTTCCAACTGAGTGGCAAGGATTTCCACTTCTCCGGTCGCCATATCGCGATTAATCTGAGAATCCGGACGCGCTCTGACTTCACCGGTCAAACGAATACAAAACTCACTGCGCAGTTGGTTCGCAACCTCAAAGACATCTGCCATATCAGGGTCAACAACAACCTGAACTAATCCTTCACGATCTCGCATATCAATAAAGATCAGGCCGCCCAGATCCCGACGACGATTCACCCAACCACAAAGTTCTACATTCTGCCCGACCAGGGACTTGTTGAGGTGACCACAATAATGGCTACGCATAATGAGTTTCCCAATTTCCAATAGCTGATTCAAATCTTCGCTGCCCGCTTTCATTTCCAAACCAGCGGACAACAACAAAATATCCTAAATAACCGTGTGACTGTTCAACCAAGTCATTCCGACATACAATGCCGGTTCAATCATGAATAATCATGTTGCATTCGATCGCGCTGTATTCAATGCTCCGGTCAACCGGAAAGACATTGCAACGCCGATGGTTCAGTCAAGTCACCACCGTGCACAACGGTGTAAAGAAATAGGCGCTGATTATAGCGCTAAAAGACCGGATTCTTCAAAACGATATCGTGCATTTGACACAATTTAAATTGAAAAAATGACAAAGACACTTCCTATTCGACTCGGACTCACGCTCTGGTCACACCCACAATGGCAACAAACCCTGTACGGGCGAGGCACCTCTGTTTCCGAGCGACTCGAAAAATACGCGCAAGTTTTCACACCGTCGAAGGGAATACAACATTCTATGCATCCCCGTCCCCCACAACGGTTGCCAATTGGAAAGCAGCGACCGGGTCTGATTTTCGCTTTACGTTTAAATTACCCAAACAAATTACCCATGAATTGATGTTGCATGGCTGTGAAGACTTACTGAACCAATTCATGCAATTAATGGCCCCGCTTCATGAACGGGTTGGCTTATGGACCATTCAGCTTCCAGCCGCTTTCAGTCCGGCACACCTCCCGGCGTTGAAACGTTTCTGTCGTTACTTTCCCGCGGGTTATCCATTAGGGGTCGAAGTCCGTCATCCGGCATTTTTTCAGAAAGGCGCGGAGGAAAAACAGTTCAACCAATGGCTGGTCGAAACTCAGGCAGACCGGATTATCATGGATAGCCGCCCCGTGTTTGCCGCGCAACCGGATAACGCTGCGGTGATCGATGCGCAAAAGAAAAAGCCCCGGGTCCCGGTCCATGCGATTGCAACCGGCAGTCACCCGATGATTCGTTTCATCGGCCACCCGGACATTCAACAAAATGATGCTTTTTTCGCAGCCTGGATGCAGAAACTGCCAATGTGGATTCAACAAGGGAAACAACCCTACCTGATGATTCATACCCCGGATAATCAACTGGCACCGGAGCTGGCGCAACGTCTTTACCAACAACTACAACAGCAGGTGCAACTGCCGGAACTTCCCCCTTTTCCGGGAGCGGCAGCGGCCAACCAGATCAGCATGTTCTAATCAGCGCCTGATGACAACCACACGGTTATTGCATAAAATACGCCCCTTTTCTTGGTTCCGTCCCGATTGACGGTTGGTCATAGAGATATCACGAGGCTTACATGAGTCATAAAGACACCATCTATTCAGCACCGATTCAACAGATCGGCGATTTTACATTCGATGAGCGGGTTGTTGAGGTCTTTCCTGATATGATTCAGCGTTCCGTTCCCGGTTACCATAATATTATTTCGACCATCGGGATACTGGCAGAACGTTATGCCAAGCCCAATACCAATATTTATGATCTCGGCTGTTCTCTGGGGGCTGCAACCCTCTCGATGCGCCGTCATATTCACCACGAAGGTTGCCACATTATTGCAGTCGACAATTCATCCGCCATGGTAGAACGTTGTCGCATGCATATTGAAGCCTATCGCTCCGATACTCCCGTCGAAGTCATTGAAGCCGATATCCGGGACGTCACCATCACCAATGCTTCTGTTGTGGTACTGAATTTTACACTCCAGTTTCTCTCTCCGGATGATCGCAGCCAATTGCTGGAAAATATCTACCATGGCTTGCGGCCGGGCGGCATTCTGATTCTGTCTGAAAAATACCGCTTTGCTGACACAACCACCAATGACCTGTTGATCGACTTACATCACGAATTCAAACGGGCCAACGGCTACAGTGAGCTGGAAATCAGTCAGAAACGCAGTGCCATTGAAAACGTCCTCCAACCGGATACCATTGAAACGCACAAACATCGTTTCGCCCAAATTGGTTTCAGTAGTTTTGATGTCTGGTTCCAATGTTTCAACTTCGGTTCGATGTTTGCTATCAAATGATGTGGGCGATTCATGTCAGATGAGCCATGATCATTGGCCTGGCATCAGGCAAACCACCCCTTGCTCTGCTGAGGATGTTCCCAGTTTTACTTTTTGTTCGCAGGATACTCAATTCCATGTTTAATTTTGCTAATTTTTATCAGCTTATCGCGCAAGATCAACGCCTCCAGCCATGGCTGAACGTTTTACCTCAGCAACTGACGGATTGGCAAAACGATTCACACGGAGATTTTGAGCGCTGGGTCCGGGCATTGAATAAGCTTCCGGCATTCAAGCCTGATCAGGTTGAGCTGAAAACGGAAGTCGCCATCCACAATCAGACACCTTTAGCGGCCGGAGAACAACAAAAGCTGGAAAATCTGCTGAAAACATTCCACCCGTGGCGCAAAGGGCCTTATCACATTCATGGTATCCATATTGATACGGAATGGCGTTCAGATTGGAAGTGGGATCGTGTTTTGCAACATATTTCCCCGTTAAAAAATCGAAATGTACTCGATGTCGGCTGTGGGAATGGCTACCATATGTGGCGGATGCTGGGAGAAGGCGCACGTCTTTGTATTGGTGTGGACCCATCTCATCTGTTTTTAATTCAGTTCGAAGCCATACGACGATTAATGGGAAATGATCAGCGGGCCCATTTATTACCGTTAGGTATCGAAGCACTGCCGAAACTCGAAGCATTTGATACGGTGTTTAGTATGGGGGTTTTGTATCACCGTCGTTCGCCGCTGGACCATTTGTTACAGTTAAAAGATCAACTGGTTGCGGGCGGAGAACTGATTCTGGAAACGCTGGTGATCGAAGGCGATGAGAGTGCGGTACTCGTCCCGAAAGATCGCTATGCGCAGATGCGTAACGTGTACTTCTTTCCTTCGGCACTTGCACTCAAAGTGTGGCTGGAAAAATGTGGGTTTACTGACGTTGTGATTGCCGATGAAAACGAAACATCGACAGAAGAGCAACGGACAACCACATGGATGACACATAACTCATTACCTGACTATCTCGATCCGGCAAATCCGAAGCAAACGATAGAGGGCTACCCGGCACCGAGAAGAGCAGTTCTGATTGCCCGGAAACCATAATTGACAAACATCTAACGTGCCATATAAAAAATCAGAGTACGCTAGAGCGTGGAAATCACCACTGAATGCTTTTATTAATCATAACAACTAAGAATTAGGTTACTCATGTTTAAACGACTTGCACTTGTGGCCACAATATCCACACTAGCGGGATGCGTCACAACAGAGGAAAGAAACTTACATCACGAGACCATTGCTGCAATTCATGGGACAGAAAACAACATTAATCAACGTCTGACCAATCTAGAATTGCAGTCCAGTAATCAAGTCGATTACATCGATAGTCTGGAAAATGAAGTTTCTTCTTTAAAACAGCAAATACATCGACTCAATCAGAATCACTATCAGCATTCATTACTACAGGAGAGTAACTCAGCCCAGTCGCTGCAACATCTTGCTTCATCAGATCCAGCACCGGCAAATAAGGTTATCCTTGGACAGGTTGAGCGAATCAGTATTGAATCGATCAAACAAAAATTCGATGCCCGGGTCGATACAGGCGCTGCTACATCATCTTTGGACGCAACCGATATTGAAGAATTTGAAAGAAATGGCAAAAACTGGGTTCGCTTTCATTTATCGGGTCGGGGCGAACAGGATGATGCCCAAGTAGCAGACAAAAAAAATGCCAGCGATAAAACGGCCAAACCAGAAGACAAGGACAACTGGATCGAAGCACCGGTAGTACGCTATGTCAAAATTCGACAAGCCTCAACATCGGAAAGCGAACGACGGGCAGTGGTTGAATTATGGATCAGTGTCGGGAACATTCGTGAACGAACAGAATTTACCCTTGCCGATCGCTCCCATATGTCACACCCAATTTTATTGGGGCGTGAATTCCTCCGCGATATCGCGCTGGTGGATGTAAGTAAGAAATACATTCAGTCCACGGCCAAATAATTATCTGGTGAGTATTGATCATGACTTCCCGAATTCCATTTTATATTTCTATCGTACTGCTGATCGCGATCGGCATTTATTTAAGCGTTTTCCGCCATCAAGTTTATGGGGTGCCCTGGGTTCCCGGCGAAACGAGACAAGTCTGGGAAATTGAAGCGCGTATTCAGTTTAATGCACAGGGCAAAGAGGCCAAAGTTTCTCTTGCCGCACCATACACACAAGATGGGTTCACGCTGATTAGTGAATCCGCCTCTTCACCGGGGTATGGGGTTTCTTACCTTGAATCGACGCCGGGGAGCCGACGCGCCGAATGGTCGATTCGCCGGGCTAGTGGTCCACAAACGATTTATTACAAAACGCAGTTTCTTGTCGACCCTGACGCGAAATCAATTGCCGAGCCACCCCACGGTCCGGTTGATACCCCGGCATTCGATAGTCCGGAGGAAGCCGCAGCGGTCTCTCTGATTACGCAGGCAAGTGAGCGTTCAGCTGATGACGTGACCTTTACCAGAGAGCTGATCAAAGCACTGAATGACGCGGAAAGCCAGAACGCACAATTGCTGTTGAATCAGATGACCAAATATGAAGCCACACAAAAGATGCTTTCCTATTCAGGGATTCCCAATAAGATTGTCGGCGTTTTGGAACTGGAAGATGGCCGCCGTCGTCAAAGTATCGAGCCCATGAATGAAGTCTGGGACGGAGAACGTTGGGTTGTCTTTAATCCGGACACCGGTAAACAGGCAAACCATCCGAATTTGCTGGTGTGGGATGAATCCAATGTCTCCTTGCTTGACGTGGTCGGCGGTAAAAACAGCCGGGTACAATTCAGCATGATTTCCCACGAGGTTTCACCTCAGGAAGCCACGAACAGTAAAGTCAATGCGGACGGATTACTCAATCTATCCATCCACAGCCTACCGTTAGAAGAGCAAGCGATGTTTAAAACCATCATGCTGATTCCTATCGGTGCACTGATTGTCGTATTTCTCCGCGTCATTATCGGACTTAAAACATCCGGGACATTCATGCCGGTTCTGATCGCGGTAGCATTTGTCCAGACCCAACTCCTCACGGGGATTATCGGTTTTCTGTTAATTGTGGGAACAGGATTATTTATCCGTAGTTATCTGTCGAAACTGAACCTGTTACTGGTCGCCCGAATATCGGCCGTGATCATCGCGGTCATTCTGATGATTTCGCTCTTCACGGTACTCTCCTTCCGACTGGGCATAACGGAAGGACTCACCATTACTTTCTTCCCTATGATTATTCTCTCATGGACCATTGAGCGGATGTCGATTCTCTGGGAAGAAGACGGTGCGAAAGAGGTCTTTCTGCAAGGTGGCGGTTCGCTGTTTACCGCGATTCTGGTTTACCTTGGCATGACCAATCCATATGTTCAGCATCTGACGTTTAATTTTATCGGGTTACAGTTGATTGTGTTGGCACTTATTCTGTTGCTGGGAACGTATACCGGCTATCGTGTCAGCGAATTGAAGCGCTTCAAACCTCTGGTAGATGAACTATGATTTTTGAAAAATATACCTCCCCTTTCCGCTTAAGGCATAAGGGGATCATGGGGATGAATAAGCGTAACCATAGCTATATTGGCCGTTACAATGATCGCGCTAAATATCCCTTAGTCGATGATAAGCTTCAGACGAAAATCATCGCAGAGAAAGCCGGATGTACCGTCCCTCAACTCATCGGCGTGATCCGCAACCAGTATGAAGTCAAACAAATTCATCAACTGGTTCAGCAATGGCCAAACTTTGTGATCAAGCCAGCCCGCGGTAGTGGCGGGAAAGGGATTTTGGTGGTGACTTCCCATCAAAATGGCGTTTATGTCAAACCATCGGGTGCAACGCTCAGTGCTGAAGATGTGGAAAGACATGTCAGTAACGCACTTGCAGGGCTATTTTCTCTGGGTGGTAAAAATGATGTCGCGATCATCGAAAACCTGATTCAGTTTGACGACTGTTTCGATGGTTTCAGCTATGAAGGGGTCCCGGATGTCCGGGTCATTGTTTTCAAAGGCTATCCCGTGATGTGCATGATGCGCCTGTCTACCCGTGCATCGGATGGCAAGGCGAACTTGCATCAGGGAGCTGTTGGGGTTGGCATCGATATTGCCACCGGTAAAGCCGTACGAGCCGTTCAGTTCGGTCAGCCTGTGACACATCATCCGGACACAGGCCGGGCATTGATTGAACTGGAAGTGCCTCACTGGCAGCGTCTGCTTGAACTTGCCGCGCAAGCATGGGAAATGACGGGGTTGGGTTATCTTGGGACCGATATGGTGCTGGATAAAAATAAAGGCCCGATGGTACTGGAACTCAATGCCCGTCCCGGTCTGGCCATTCAGATTGCCAATGGGGCGGGTTTGTTACCACGACTCCGACATATCGAGCATATGGGAGCGCCTGAACAACCATTAGACGCCCAAGCACGGGTTGAATATTCAATGCATCACTTTGCTGCGACGTCACAACATTTAACTCAGTAAACACCATACACCGCCCCGCCCCTATCTTCAGACCACGCGTCATCGCAAGATCGAACGAAGATAGGATGAGGGGCGTACACATCTTTCGTCAAGGTTGCCGATCTTTTCACCTCGCTTTGTCATGATTCTTACATTCGATTGCTAATCTGATTTCGTGTCATTATCCATGATGGAGCTAGGCTATGAATATGAAAAAGAAAATATCCGTGATCGTTCCCTGTTTCAATGAAAGTGAAGTGATTGACTTCACGGTCAAAGAGCTCATTTCCGTCACCAATGCCATTCCGGGCTATCGTTTTGAGTTAATTTTTGTCAATGACGGTAGTTCAGATGACACAGAACAACAGCTATTGGCACACAGCCGTCGGCATCATCAGGTGATTGTACTCTCTCTTTCCCGGAATTTCGGTCATCAGCAAGCCGTGACAGCCGGACTGGATGCCAGCACCGGCGATGCCGTGGTATTGATTGATGCCGATTTACAGGATCCCCCAAAACTAATTGAGCAGATGATCGCCAAATGGGAAGACGGTTATGATGTGGTCTACGGAACGCGAGATCGTCGCGAAGGCGAATCAGCCTTTAAACTCGCTTCCGCCAAATTGTTCTATCGGATGCTCAATCGCTTATCCGAAGTCCCGATTCCATTAGATACCGGTGATTTTCGCCTGATGGACAGACAAGTTGTCGATCAGCTGAAAGCCATGCCGGAAAAAGCGCGTTTTATTCGAGGCATGGTCAGTTGGATAGGCTTCAACCAAACCTCGATTCTTTACGAACGTTCGCCTCGCTTTGCCGGAGAATCGAAATACCCATTGAGAAAAATGCTCAAATTCGCATTGGATGGTATTCTTTCTTTTTCTGTAAAACCCCTGAAATTATCCATCATGATGGGATTTTTGTGCTCCGGTGTTGCCTTTGCGATGCTGATGTACTCGATGTATGTTCGTTTCATGACTGACCACTGGGTTTCCGGCTGGACTTCGCTATTCGTCGCGATCTTGTTTGTTGGTGGCGTACAATTAATCTCAATTGGCATACTCGGTGAATATATCGCTCGCATCTACAATGAATCCAAAGGCCGTCCGCTTTATATCCTGAAAAAAGGAAGAGCTCTTGAATCTACCAAGCAACATTCCGTGGCTAAATAACCGGATTCGTCCCGAATTCAAACAAACCATCCGCTTTGCGCTGGTGGGTCTGATCAATACCGGGACGAGCTATATCCTATTCGTCATTCTGTATCAGATCCTCGGTTATTATATGCTTGCATCGGTTCTGTCTTATATCGGCGGAATGCTGATCAGTTTTATTCTAAACCGAGGCTTTGTGTTCAAAAGCACCGCGAGGCGCGGTCAGTTACTACCATTCTGTCTGGTAAACCTCTCATCACTCGCCTGTAGCACCGGTGTGTTGTATCTGTTGGTCGAACAGTTCGCGATGTTCGTTTATTTTGCGCAAGTTGTTGCGATTGGTGTCTCGATGACCATCAACTATTTGGGTTATCGCACTATTTTTTCGTCTCGGAGGACAAATGATCAATAATCATGCTTCATCCCCCTCGATCCCATCCAATCCGTTCGACACCGTCTCTCTGTTCAAATGGGGCGTTCTGGCGTTCACTCTGATATGGACATTATTCAATTTACACGAATCTATGTTGGAAAACGTGGCACATGATGCTTTGCCTTACATGGACGATTATGTGTCTAAGTTTGTCTCTGAAGGGCGTTGGGTTAATTTTGCTTTATTCGATGGATTGCGTCTCGTGCCTGCGGTTGTCGCTGCGACCCTGTGTAATGTGTTTATTGCTATTTTTGGCTATCAGGTCGCTATGGGGGTCAGAAAAGATCGCTGGCTTGCGTGTTGCTTTGCGCTGCTGGTTGTGAATATTCCCTATTTCACCATGTTGTTCAAATGGCCAATGACTTTGATTCCCGGCACACTGATGCTGGCTCTGTTCAGTTGTATCAAAGACCGTTATTCACGTCCGGTCATTTTGCTGACCTCCGGTATCGTGTTGTTTGCAACCTACCCTGCATTCTACTTTCTGATGCCGTTACTCTTTATCCGTCAGTTGAATGAAGAGAATTTCCACAGCCTGTTGCAGTTTCTCGGTTTCTGGATTGCCGGTTATGTGCTGGGCTATGCCGTCGCGAATTTAAGCGTTTACGGTTATACGCTGCTCCAGACCGGGACGGGCCATTTTATTGAATTTGTCTCATGGCGGAAATCAACCCCATCGACCGATATCAGCGGGATTATTGCCAATATCGCCAAGAGTGCGGGAAACTTTGAACGCAATGCGCGTTATTTAGCCGAGTTAAGCCCTCTGTTTTATGTCCCGATTGCTGTTACATTCGTCTGGGCATTAAAACACCACCTGAAATACACCCTGATTGCATTGCTGGTGATCTTTTCCATCTATGCCAGTGTGATTCCACTGGGTGTGAAAGTACCGCTACGCTCAGGTGTCACCCTGCCACTGGGGATGGCGATGCTGGTGTTGTTAGTTCCCCGGTTCTGGTTGCGAACCCTGCTGCTGGTGACCCTGTTTATCCCGTTTGCGTGGCAGATGCATCAATATAATCATGGCTACAACGAGAAACGCATGCTCTTTGCCGAAGTGATCACCGAGCATGATACCCAGAACTATCTGCAACAACCGCAGCAATTCAAAAAAATCATTGTCAGTGTCGATGAAGCCAAGACCAGTGCCTATTTCTATAAACTCACCGGCTCAGATGCATTTAAAAATCTGTCCAACCTGAGACTGCACTATATTAAGCCTTATCTGTATCAATATGGCTGGCATGACAAAGATATCATTGTCAAAGATGTTCCGAGAACTGAGGTTCGGGGAGAAGCAACCCTAGAGAAACGCGGGGATCAACTCTTGGTTTCTATCGATTAATCCATCCTTCGGAACCAACCAGACCGTCTCACGATTGTCTCAGTCACCATGTCAAAAGAGCCACCTGAAAACAGATGGCTCTTTTTTATTTTACAGAAGGACTATCCTAATCCTGAAAAGCTCATGAAGCTTCTGCGGTCAGGTCTTCAGATTCAGGCGCATGATTCTGACCGAATCCCCGCAGCCCTACCACATGAACATGTTCATGATTTTTGTGAATCTTCCGCACTAATTTATAAGTGGTACCTTTTTCCGGGCTGATATTTTCCGGTGCCGCAATCAGCAATTGCATATCGAGTCGTTCACACAGTTCAAACAGTGTTGAAATCGATTTGCCATCGAGACGCGCGGCTTCATCGAGGAACAACAAACGACACGGAATAATATCTTTGCTGCGCAAGCGACGGGATTCTTCTTCCCAGCTCTGCACAACCATTAACAGAATCGACTGACCCGTTCCGATCGCCTCCCCGGTCGACAGCGCTCCGGATTCGGCCTGTAACCAACCATCAGCACCGCGATTGACTTCCACGTTCAGCTCAAGGTAATTCCGATAGTCCAGTAGCTCTTCCCCCAACACCTGAGGTGAACGCTGTCCCATATCAATATGTGGATTGACCCGCTGGAACAATTTTGCCATGGCTTCCGAGAACGTATAACGCGAGCTGTTGAACAAGTCCTGATGCTGCGCCTGCTGCTCCGACAACCCAGTCAGGAGCATTTCGTGGCTTTCACGCACTTTCACATTCAAGCGCACGCCATTCACCTGACCGAAGTGAATATTGGACAGACCTTGGTTGAGCATCCGAATTCGATTCTGCTCACGCTGAATCGTCTTGAGAATAATGCTGGCGACCGACTCAGAGCTGATCGCTAATCGTGATTCCCGTTGGGTCAGCTCTTCCGTCAACCGGGCAAGCTCAACTTCCATTTCTTCAATCGCTTCAACCGGATCATCGGTACGAATGATATCCTGCCGGATCCGCTCACGCAGGTGCTGATAGACTTCAATATAAAACAGCACCTTACGCTCTGGTCTGGCATTATCCTCAGACTGACGTAAAGCGTCTCTCAGTGTTTCATTATCGGCAACAGCCAGACGCAACGAACCTAACGCCTTATCCGACATAGAACGCAGTTCTCCTGCCGACAGATAAGCCAGCTCACGTTTATGCAGGCGTCGCTCAACATCATGGGCACGAGCGAGTCTCAGTACCGAACACCATCCCGCTTTCGCGTTGACGATAAACGTTCTGAGATCACGATACTCTTTTTCCACCTTCTTCAGTTGTCGGCTCAGCGAAGTCATTTCCATTTCGGTCGATGTGCGCGATCTCTCCAGTTCGCTCTGTCGTTGCCGCGACACATGTAAACGCTCATACAACTCATTTTTACGCTGTTCTGCACGTTCTAATGCGCTGGTATCGGTCTGGACACCCAATTCTTGTAACTCTTGCTCAAATTCCTGTACGGTTTCGAGTTTTGACTGGTGTGCACTTTTGAGCGACGCCAGCACTTGATGATACTGGCTGGCCTGCCCCTGACGCTGTTTGAGGGTTTCTCTGGCTTCGCCGCGCTGTAATTCCGCGAGCTGTAGTTTCTCTTTCAACTGCTCACTCAGCGCATCACTCTGGTTAACTAACGCGACCGCATCGGAATAACGCAAATGATGGCGACGTTCGATCAAATCAGAGATAGCAAAAATCTGGGTCTTCACTTGCTGCAACTGTTGGTCAGCATCGTGATATTCACTTTCCAGCGCATCAAACTGTTCGGGGTCATTTTCAAGCGCATGAATACAATGACTCAGTTGCTCGATGGTCGAACCGTGTTGGCTTAAAAAGCGTTTGGCCTCGTCCAGTTCGGTAAGGCTTGCCTCAATCTCATGGGCTTGTTCTTGTAGTGTGTCATCGGCCAGCAAGTGAACAAAAGGAGCAACCTTCTCAAGCAGAGATAATGCATTTTTACTCTGTTGTTGTCGCGTCTGTAACTGCTGCTCCTGATGACCGAACTCAGTCAGAGAACGCCCCAACTGATTCAACTGCTCACGGCATGCCTGAAGCGCCTTTTCGGGGTCGGCTTCAAACGCGGTGGTGATATGAGACGCCACAAATGCCTGATAGGCCTGATATAACCGTTGTTGTTTTTGCGCATCAAATGAGGCTTTAGCATACAACTCAACTATATCGTCTCGTTGTGCACGCAGTTGCGTCAGTCGCTGCTCTCTTGCCGCCCGGCCAAATAAAGGTATCTCCGGGAAACGGGAATAACGAATCTGACGATCATTCAGACGAACACAGACTGCGCCTTCCAGTTCATCGGCGTCAAACGAGCTGTCATCAAACGCATCGACGTCCCCTTCAATGATATAAACATCTTCAGGACAATCATCTAATTCCGCCAGACGTTCTTGAATGTCTGACAGATCCGAGACAACAATCGCATGTCTGGCAGGTCCGTACATCGCACTAAAGTACGGTGCGTCTTCCAGCGTAATGTCATCATAAATTTCTGACAGCAACATGCCGCCTAATGTGTCAGCCAGCGATTTTAACCGCGCATCATTTGCCCCACCGGGAGAAGCGAGACGCTCAATGTCTTGCTCAAGATTGTGACGTTGTCGCGCTAATTCCTCTTTCTCAGAAGTCTGCTGCTTTTCGCGCTCCAGCGTCTGTTGCATATGCGAGAACACTGCCTGTGAGCTTTCCAGTGCTTCACCGCTCTGTTCTCGTAAATCATCCAACGCATTACGCGCAACAATCCACTGTGGCGCAATCTTTTCTAACCGCTCAATCTGCGCCCGGACATCTTCTTGGCGGCGACGTAAATCACTGCGTGATTCCCGGAGTTCAATCAGTTCTTGTTCGACAACATCCAGAACTGCTTGATGTTTCTCTCGCGCTTCATTGATCGCCGATTCATTATCCAGCGTCTCTTGATATTCATGCTGATAAGTCTCTGCCAGAGCCGCAATATCACGCTGACGCTCTAACTGACGGGAAATTTCACTTTGCCGCGTATACCACTGGTTTTCCTGTGTCACCGATTGTTTGCAGTGGCGCGCTTTTTCAATCAAAGCAACCCCATGTTCATGGGCACTGTGACGGGCAACATCTCCGAGCACGGATTGGACAAACTGGTATGCCTGTTCAAACTGGGATGCGACCGCAGCCGACATATCCAACCGGTGCTTCAGTTGCAAGACCCGGTCAGTCATTTGCTGCTGGGATTGATTCAAGGTCTGAATTTTCTGTGATGCATTGTCGGCCGTCAGACTGTCATCATCCAGCGCCGCTTTGGCTTTTTCCAGCGCTTGTACGGCTTGCTGATACTGCAGTGCTCTGGTTTGTTGCACATCCAGTGCTTGCTGATAATCGGCCAGTTGGGACTTCAGACTATCAACTTCATCTTCCAGAATTGTGGCGTGCTGCTCGGCTTCAAGCGTCTGTTCCTGAGCCTCTTCAACCACCATCAGTTGCTCTTCCAGACGCTCACTCAGTTCTTCCAGATCTTCCCGGTAGCGTTCGATTTTTTCTTTCTGACGTAATGCGTTATGAACCAGTTGTAAATAATCAGAAGCACTCTGGTGATCTTGTTCCAGTGCAGATTCCTGCTCGGTTAGCTCATCGAGTTCATCTTTAACCCGGGTCAGCAGTTCACTTTGCGTCACTAACGTTTGTTGCGCACCAAACAGTGTCTGGCGGAATGAAAGTGCCTGTTCGACTTTACTCCGGCGCTCATTGGCATGCCGCATGTAATCAGACGCAACATAATTGGTCGATTCGGTAATCAGGTGCTTGAACAAATCCCGGTCGGCTTGCGTGGTTTTAATTGCCTCAAGCGTCATTCGGTTTTCGCGCAGTGCCGCTTCCATGTCCTGAAACGCTTTTTTTACGCCACCATTCTGCGGCAGCAAGTAATCGCGCAGCGAGCGTGTGATCGCACTGGAAATCCCGCCGTACAAAGAGGCCTCAATCAAGCGATAGAACTTGGAGCGATCGCTGCTCGAACGCATTTTCTTCGGGATGACCCCAAATTCAAACATCTGGGTGTGGTAATCCACAACCGAACTGAATGTTTTGAACTGCGTTCCCTCCAGACCTGCAACAGCGTCTTTCACTTCACTGATCGTCCGTACCCGGGCTTGTTGGTCAGACAGCGTTTCAATCAAAATATCGGTCGGGCGGATATGGCTGGGAATCCCCTGTATCAGAAACGGCTTAATATCGACTTTTTTATCCCGGCCGGCGACCTGTTGTAACCGGACGGCAAACAGCACTCTCTGCTTGCGCGAGTTCACGACATCTAATGCGGCATAACAGGTACCGGGCTGGAGTTTACCGTGTAATCCTTTGTCCCGTGACGACTGTGAACTACCCGCTTCAGTCGTATTACGAAAGTGCAGCAGACTTTGATCCGGAATCAGTGCGGTAATAAAGGCCGCCATTGTGGTTGATTTCCCCGCACCATTCCCGCCGGAAAGCGTGGTGACCAAATTATCGATATCAAACGTACGGGCAAAAAAACCGTTCCAGTTGATCATGGTCAGCGATTGATACTTACCTCTTTCAATCATGCTTCACCTTCAAATCCTGTTAATACATCTGATGAGTTCGCTTCTGTAGGTTCCTCATCGTTATCTTCGCTCACTTCCTGAACGTCCCGGCTGGGTATGACCGCTTCACCGTCCCGAATTAATCTCAATTGTGCTTCTTGCATGTCATCACCGACACGAACATCTGCACCAAAACGAAACACCGCTTCGGTAATCCGAAACTTTTCACTTTCTCCCAGAACGACCAGCATGCCCATTCGACGCAGTTTGCGTAACGACGTTCTGACTTTTTCAAAGAGCTTTTCCCGATCCAGATCCGATCCACCAGCCCGGAAAGTCACTAAACGCATCAACTTTTTCTCATCCACCAGCGTGAGTAACTCTTCATACAATTCCTGATGGGTAAAAATCCCTTCATGGGCCAGTCTTTCAGGACTGAGATACAAAAAGCAAAGCACTTTGCCGACTAACATATCGAGTTCGGACAGCACACTGCGATTGAGCAATGATGTGGAACGCGGCCTTAAATAGAAGAAGCCTTCAGGAGCGCGAACCAGTTCGGTGTTATAACGCTGGTAGAACTGAGCCAGCTCTGGCTCAAAATCCGACAAAAATGTGTGATTATCCATATCTTCACCGGAAACATGCCTGCCGGCACGTAATAAACTATCCAATGCCGGGAACAACGGATTGGAAAGTGCTTTGACCAGTTTCTCTGGCATATATTCATTCATATCTGTCGATGACATTTGCTTGTACCTTTGCACCAAATTCATTGATTGCCTGCCAGTCTGGCTGAATCGCCTGATAATCAGACGCTGAATAGCCCAACCGGACCGCCTGATCGACCACGATTCTGGCTAAATCAAAATGGTGCGTTTTTGGATGTTCTGTGAGGTAATTCTTTAAAATGATACCGAGATCAATCGGTGTACCCTGATCTTTATGCACGGTCAGCATCTCACCGATCTGCGCCGCCAAGACATCGTTAACCTGTTGAAACTCTTCATATTCAACATCTTCAGGGACCTGCCCTGTGACCTCGTCATCCCGCAGTACCAGAGCTTCATCCCGCATATCCATAAAGCGCTCAGCATCGGCATATGTGAGGAACCAAGGCGCCGCGAAGTAATCGTTCATCGATTGACGCAAACGCTGGCTAAAAGCACGGTTCTGGTCCATATCAATCGCAGTTCGAATAAACTTATGAACATGACGATCATAGCCGATCCATAAGTCAATCGCCTGCTGGCCCCAACTGATAATTCGGTCTAGTTTAATCTGCAACTGAAACAAAGTTTCTTCGATAAAATCCAGTTCAGATTCACCATAAACGCATTCCTGAATATCGAGAATCTGCGTTTGCATTTCATCCCCCGCAGCCTGCAGGGTGTCTTGTAACTCTTTAAGGGTTGATGACGTTTCTGATAAAAGAGATTCACAATTCTGAATCGCATCTCGCCAGTCTTTGTTCAACAACTGAGCAATCTGTTCTTTGACTTCTTGCTGCTGTTCATCCATGACTCGCTGGTTGAGATCGATTTGATCAAAAATCTCACCCACAGAATACTTCAAAACACCATATACATTTTTCTGCCAGTGAGACGCTGTGCCACCTTTCTCAGCCGCTTCTTTCGCCTTTGCCATTTCATCGGCAACAATTGATAGCTGAATCGATAGCTTTAATTTAGAAAATTCGCGATGGCGCAGATAATAATCCGTAATACCAATCGCTAATGGGGATAATCGATAGATGCTCGCCCCGTCGGTCACTTCACTGGTAAAACGCCGGAGTAACCGCTGGTGAACTAAATCATTGATCGCATTATTAGCCCGAAAAGCGGACGCTTCTCCGGTCTCATCGAATAATCGAGTGACGATTGCAAATGCATCATGTAATTCCCCTTCCCCGAGTTCATCATCAAATCGATCCCGACTCAATACAGCAATCGCAATCAAAAATGCGAGTCGCTCCGTATCCAGGTTGAGAGACAAGTCATGATGCCTGACCCATCCAACCAATTCATCAATTGGTTGTACTTCGGCTTGTTGCGCCAATTCGTCTATCATTGTTTCCATCATTTTTACTTTTTTCTGGCCCATACATGAATATAGCGGCCCAGAGATAAATAAGGCTCTTGACGGCATAACTGCCTTTCAAGTGCCAGTACATCTTCTTCGCTGTACTCACCCATGTTCTGGCGATTACCAATGTAATCGCTGAACGAGCGAATTCCGCTTTTGCCCTCAATACTGAATCCACAAGCTTCTATCCATTGATAGACCGCTTCTGGATTCAGTCCTTTTTGCGGCTGCAACTTAAACCGTTTGCGATACGGCATGCCATCCAACACATGAGGAATGTTGCCGCAAATCACATTTTTCAGCACCAATCCGTGATGATTGTAAAACATGATGGACGCAACGCCACCGACCCTGACCTGAGCCAATAATTTTTCCAGCGCATCTTTCGGATCAGCCAGCCACTCCATCACCGCATGAAACATCAAAAAGTCAACCGGAGCGGTGATGTGCTGTTGCATATCCTGTACTGCCGCATGGACAAAGCGATACTGCGTAAGCAGACCATTTTTTTCAATATCGGTGTACGCCAACTGCAACATTTCAGAAGAAAGATCACATAATGTCACCTGATGTCCCTGTCTCGCGAGCCGCTGCGATAGCTGTGCCAGACCACCACCGGCATCCAGCACCGAAAGTGGGAATGCTTCCGGAGAAAATGATGTTAAAATAGTTTGAATATCTTCCCACACAATGGTCTGACGAATCATACCTTTGTCAGAGCCGTATATATTTTTTGCAAATTTGTGGGCAATATCGTCGAAATTGCGATCTTCAGTCACAGTAGCTTGAGTTATCATAACGAATCGTGCTGCTATTCTGTCATAGGAATGGCAGGAATAAAGAGGATTATTCGTTTTTAATCTCAATTGCTGTTTTTTCGGACTATTTCTTATATGTTTGAGCTTAAAAAAATCATATCTGCATTAATGATGCCCCTTCCCGCCTTGCTCATCATCGGTTTTATCGGACTGATGATGATTATGTTTTCAACAAAAAGGAAAACCGGTTGCCTGATTGTTCTGTTCTCTTACACATTACTGTTTTTAGCGTCATTCCAGCCTGTTTCTGACCGCCTTCTTGCCCCGCTGGAACGCAAATATTCAGCCTTTTTACCTGTAGAGGGTAGCATTGACTACATCATGGTTCTTGGCAGCGGTCATGTTGTCGATGATCAACTCCCGCCGACCTCTCAACTCAGTCGTTCCGCTCTCATGCGACTGACGGAAGGTATCCGGATTATGCGGATGTATCCGGGATCTCGTTTGATTCTTTCCGGATATGCCGGCGGTACCCGGTTTAGTCATGCCAGAATGCTGGCAAGAGTTGCTCTGTCACTCGGTGTAGCAAAATCCGATATCGTGTTACTGGAAAGTGCCAAAGATACCTGGGAAGAAGCTCAGCTAGCCGCAAGTTTTGTCGGACCGCGAAAACTAGTGCTCGTCACCTCTGCCAGTCATATGGATCGTGCATTACATGAGTTCCAGTCTGCTGGCCTCAACCCGATCCCTGCCCCAACCAATTATCTGTCTTATAAAAATATAGCGCAGCCTTGGATAAAATATGCGCCGAAAGCCATTTATCTCGAACAGACAGAAAGATATTGGTATGAAACATTGGGGAAATTCTGGCACTACTTGAAAAACTGGGTCGCGAATCAGGAAGCAACCGTTGCCGAACCGGCGAAACAGAAGCTTTAGCATGCATGATTTCATCATACAGTCTCAATTCATGGCAAAGACCAGCGGACGAGCAGAAGAGTGCCTCATTTTGATTGCTATTCCTGAACCGGCAGTCTAAAATTCGCGGTTAAGCATATTTTAGACCGACAAAAACCGCTAAATTTAGCGGTTTTTGTCCTTATTGGCGAATAACCTCAAGATGCTTTCGCGACGGGTTATCCAATGACGAAGTATAGATAAAATCTTCATCACTATTCTTTCAATTGTAATTTGCTCCGGACTGCTGGATCTTCAGCATAAGCGACAGGACAATACCTATGGCTACGATAAAAGACGTTGCCCGCTTGGCGGGAGTTTCAACAACAACTGTTTCACACGTAATTAACAAAACTCGGTTTGTGGCAGAAACGACTCAGGAAAAAGTCATGGAAGCCGTGAAAACACTCAACTATGCACCCAGTGCTGTCGCCCGGAGTTTGAAATGTAACTCAACGCGAACCATCGGGATGTTAGTGACTCAATCAACCAATCCCTTCTTCTCTGAAGTCATTGATGGTGTTGAAAGCTATTGTTACCGACAAGGCTACACGCTGATTTTGTGTAATACCGGTGGCCTGTATGAGAAGCAACGTGATTATATTCGGATGCTGGCTGAGAAACGAGTCGATGGGATGTTAGTGATGTGTTCCGATCTGACCGCCGAACTTTTAGATATGCTGGAAGCTTATAATGATATTCCCAAAGTCATTATGGACTGGGGGCCGGAGAGCTCTCAAGCGGATAAAATTATCGATAATTCAGAAGAAGGCGGCTACCTTGCAACCAAGTATCTGCTTGATAAAGGTCATCGCAAAATTGCCTGTTTGAGTGGACAGTTGTCAAAAGCGGCTTGCCTGGAGCGGATTCAAGGGTTCCGTAGAGCAATGGCTGAAGTGGGAGTGACACCCAATGAAGACTGGATTCTGGAAGGCAACTTTGAGTGTGATACTGCCGTTTTAGCCGCTGATAAAATCATTGCAATGGATGAACAACCGACAGCTGTTTTTTGCTTTAATGACACAATGGCTTTAGGGCTGATGAGTCGCTTACAGCAGAGAGGTATAAAGGTCCCGGATGATATATCGGTCATTGGTTATGATAACATTGAGATCTCAGAATATTTTTCTCCACCGCTGACAACCATTCACCAGCCGAAACGCCGGGTCGGAAAAAACGCTTTCGAAATCCTATTGGAACGGATCAAAAGTAAGGAACATGAACGCAGAACGTTTGAAATGCATCCTGAAATTGTAGAACGCAACACCGTTAAGGATTTAAACAAAAATTAACACCTAATTGACATTTCGTTGGAGGGAGGTCATTCCTCCAACCACTTTCTTTCTATTGATAACATTTATTAATTGGACTAGAATCACACATTGTGGAGTAGGCATTTCGATGGTTACTCCATAATTCCGTACTGGAAAAGTGTCACGCACAGGGCAAACCATCTGAAAAGATGGGACGCAAAGCCTCCGGCCTAAACCATGAAAATGATAGGTAGCGGGGTTACCGATGGCAAAAATGCATTTCACATTCGTCAATCTTTGACGTTTTGTTAACATACTTTCTGCATTCTTTTGCTAAATTCTCGGACCTGATTTTGGTGGCGTATTCATTTAAAAATACACCGAGACGTAAAGCATGGACAAACCAATTCTTAAAGATTCAATGCGGCTTTTTGAACAACTAGGCCGTGTCAAATCACGCTCAATGTTCGGCGGGTTTGGTATTTTCGTAAACGACATTATGTTTGCACTTGTCGTTCAAGACAAACTTCATATACGGGCAGACAATCACTCACTGGAGACGTTTAAAGCAAAAGGGTTTGAACCTTATGTGTATACAAAACGTGGTTTTCCGGTTGTGACCAAGTATTTTGCGCTTCCTGCAGACTACTGGAATGATGTAGATACAATTTTCAACATTGCAAAGCAAGCCTACTTAAATGCGAAAGATGAAAAAACGACGCATGTAGAGGCAAAACCGCAGCGATTGAAAGATCTGCCTAATCTTCGCTTGGCAACCGAACGGATGCTACGCAAAGCTGGAATTAATTCTGTTGAAGAACTTCATCAAAAAGGATCTCTCAGCGCATATAAAGCGATTCTAAGCTCTCATCCTTCAACACAACCGCCACTAGAGCTCTTATGGGCATTAGAGGGTGCAATTGAAGGAAAACACTGGTCTGTAATTTCTCAGGCAAGACGTGATGAGCTGGCTCAGCAAATTTAATTGAACGATCAAACTTTCCACTATCGTATACATGTTTCACCGTATACAACCCCATTTGATCGTCGAGTCAAAACCAACAAAGCACCGTTCGCGGTGCTTTGTTTTTTCTCAATTACTTATGATTATCCACGAATCATAATCAGTATATGCGTTAGTAGCCCATTAATGCGGCCTCATACATCCTGACATACTGCTCGGCAGAATCTTCCCAACGAAAATCTTGCAGCATCGCACGCAACTGCATATCGAGCTTTTTCTCCGGTTGCTGCAAATAAAACAGCAGTGCCCGCTGCATACAGATAAGTAATGCTTCCGGTGTCGGTTCCATAAAACTGAACCCCGTTGCTTTATCGGGAAAATGGTCGTAGTCCAAAACAGTATCTTTGAGGCCACCGACTTCCCGAACAATCGGCAGCGTACCATAAGCCATACTATAAATCTGATTTAACCCACACGCTTCAAACTCAGAAGGCATCAAAAAGAAATCTGCCGCAGCTTCGACTAAATGCGCAAAGCGGTTACTGTAAGCATCAACAAATGCAAATTTATGCGATGACGTCGCGGAAATTTGATGCAGCCGATTCGCAATTTCCGGCTCCCCTGTCCCGACAATAACCAGTTGTACGTCATTGCGTAAGAACTGTTCCAGAATCGGCAGCAGATAGTGAAACCCTTTTTGATAGGTCAAACGACAGACCATCCCAAAGACGGGAATATCTCGGATGGGTAATAATAACTCTTCCTGTAACTGACGTTTGCAGGTTGCTTTCCCTTCTTTTAACGAATCGGGCTCATTGGTATAGTTGCGCGGAATGTAACGGTCAATTCTCGGGTTCCATTCTGAATAGTCACAACCATTCAGAATCCCGAACAAGTCTCTCTCACGGCGCACAAAATCATCAACTAATCCGTGAGCACCTAGTGGTGTCAGTAGCTCTGCAGCATAATGAGGACTCACCGCATTAATCTTATCTGCATACGCAATGCCAATTCTGAGCACACTCACATAACCGTGTCCATACTGTAGAGATGTCATGCCACTTAAATGTAATTCAGGGATAATGTCTAATTCATCATAAGAAAAGACCCCTTTAAACAGCGCATTATGGATGGTCAAAACACTCTTCATCCGCTGAAAATATGGGTCATTGGCATAACGCGTTTTCAATAGAAAAGGAATGAAGCCGGTATGCCAGTCATTGGTATGAATAATGTCAGGCTGAATACCTAATTTCGGCAAAACATCCAGCGTCGCAGCAGAAAAAAATCCAAACCGTTCACCGTTATCGGCATATGCCCGGTTATGTTCGGAATATAGCTCCGGTCGATCAAAATATTGATCACAGTCGATCAAGTAAATTTCAACACCATCTCGCTCAAACTTTCGGACTTGATACGCGGTATGAGGCCAGTGAGACAATTCTGTCTCCAGAATCACAGCGGTATCAGCCTTATCCGGTACGAGACGATAGCCCGGCAACACAATTCTTACGCGATGTCCCATCCCATTCAAAGCAGTCGGAAGCGCTTTGGCGACATCAGCTAACCCACCGCTTTTTACAATCCCTTCAACTTCTGAAACGGTAAACCATACATCGATTTGTTCCATGTTAGAATCCAACTTTCATTCCTTTTGCTATCACCACAATGCCCCCCTCAGAGACATAGAATCGTTTCCTATCCAATTCTAAGTCTTCACCAATCACCGTACCGGGGGCAATTTCAACATGCTTATCAATAATCGTCCGTTTTATTGTACAACCAGCACCAATCTTGCCATCACCTAAAATAACAGATTCACTGATATGAGACCCAGCAGCAATGTTACTCCGATAACCCAGAATGGATTTAAAAATCGTCGCACCTTGAATATAACTCCCCCCGGAGACCAGACTATCGGTAATCTTGACACGACGATCATCGGCATCCACAAACGTTGCCGGCGGTAGCGGCGGATAATAGGTATGCAGCGGCCAACTTCGATTGTACAGTGAAAACAAGGGGTCATTATTCAGTAAATCCATATTGGCAGCCCAATAAGAATCAATTGTCCCGACATCCCGCCAGTAGGTTGCTTTTTTCTCGCCTTTGATTTTATTGGTCGAGAAGTCGTAAACATAGACATGCCCTTCAGGGAAAAGTTTGGGAATAATATCTTTTCCGAAATCATGACTGGAATGTTCATTGGCTGCATCTTTTTTCAATTCATCGCACAGCACATCGGCATCAAAAATATAGTTTCCCATCGAAATCAGTGCCCACTCCGGCTCTCCGGGAATCGACTTCGGTTTGTCCGGCTTCTCTTCAAAACCAATCATCTTGCCGTTGCGATCAACTTCAATTACACCAAACTGGGATGCGTCCTTGATTGGCATTCGTAAGGCAGAGACGGTCAAATGAGCTTCTGTTTGTTTATGGAAATCCAGCATCTGACGCACATCCATTTTGTAGATATGATCCGATCCGAATATACAAACATAATCAGGTGAGGCCAGCTCGATGAAACGAACATTTTGATAGATAGCATCGGCGGTTCCTTCATACCAACGTTTTCCATCTCTCATCTGAGCGGGAATAACATCAATGAATCGATCCGTAATACCGGACACATTCCAACCTTTTTTCAGGTGAACATAAAGTGATTGAGATTTGAATTGAGTCAATACATAAATACGCATCAGATCGGCATTGACAAAGTTGTTCAGCGCAAAGTCAATCAACCGATAGCTTCCTCCGAACGGAACTGCGGGTTTACTTCTACCTTCGGTTAAAGGTCTCAGCCGAGAGCCTTCACCACCAGCTAAGATCATACTCAATACACCAGCCATGATTGAAACTCCATATTACCTTTTTATAATCTGCTACGACCTAGTGCCATAGGCCCTTTCTTACCTTTGATGTCTCAACATTATGTCACAAAAATTTAATGCAACACGTTGTTTATAACTTATCGGGATTACCACAGAATACAAAATTGAAACGTCAAACTAGTGAAGCACCTATCGCTTAGCGTCTCTAACTCCCAAGCTAGTTCACAGAAAGCAAAAAAAGTAAGAATATTATGAGCATCATGCTACAGCGCAGATCAAGGGATGATATGAGATCATCACAAAAAACCTCCCTACCGATCTCAATACTGCCAGAACAAACCAACATCACCAGCAGTACAATTAAATAAGTGATGATATAAAAAAGGCAGCGAATCGCTGCCTTAGTTCATTATGATTTCACTTTTTTTCTCTTATCTGTGACCTGCCACTGACCATCAACATAAAGGACCGTCCAACCCGTAGGTTTACCATCAATTTCGGTTCGTACGTAGTGCTCTTTCGATTTACGGCTAAAGCGAATCACAGCTGGCACACCATCCGGATCATGGGTTGGCGCGGAAGCCAGATACTTAAATTTGTCAGGAATTCGCTCTTCAAAACGGGCAAATTCTTCAACGAGCGGTGCCCGGGTTTCCCTCGATTTAGGGAAGTTACTGGCCGCCATAAACAGTCCGGACGCACCATCGCGTAAGACAAAATAGGCATCGGATTTTTCACAGGGTAACTCAGGGAAATGTACCGGCTCTTCTTTCGGTGGGGCGACCTCACCATTTTTCAGAATTTTCCGGGTATTTTTACATGACTCATTGGTGCATCCCATGTATTTACCAAAACGACCATTTTTCAGCACCATATCTGCGCCACATTTGTCACACTCGACAACCGGGCCATCATATCCTTTAACCTTAAACTCACCATGTTCAACGATATAACCGTCACAATTCGGGTTGTTACCACACACATGCAACTTGCGCTTATCATCAATCAAATAAGCATCCATTGCCGTTTCACAAATCGGGCAACGTTTCTTCGCGCGTAAGGCTGCGGTTTCAACATCCTCTTCAAGGACATTGATTACCCCGTCCTCATCACCCAAATTAATCGTTGTTTTACAACGTTCTTTCGGTGGTAAAGCATACCCGGAGCATCCGAGGAATACCCCCGTAGACGCCGTCCGAATTCCCATTGGACGAGAGCATGTCGGACACTCAATATTGGTCAGAACAATATGATTCGGCTTCATGCCGCCATCTTCTTCCTGCTGTTCAGCCTGCTCAAGGGAGACGGAAAAATCACTGAAAAAGTTATCAAGAACACCCTTCCATTTCGCATTTCCTTCAGCAATCTGGTCCAGCTTCTCTTCCATTCGGGCGGTAAAATCATAGTTCATCAGATCACTGAAACTATCATCTAAACGATCCGTAACAATCTCACCCATCTTTTCAGCGTAGAAGCGCCGTTGCTCAATTTTTGCGTAGCCGCGATCTTGAATCGTGGAGATAATCGACGCATAAGTCGATGGACGACCAATTCCGCGCTTCTCAAGCTCTTTTACAAGTGCAGCTTCAGTATATCTTGCCGGCGGCTTGGTAAAGTGTTGTTTGGGATCTAATGCATCTAAAGATAACGTCTCACCGATTTGTACACCCGGTAGAATTTGGTCTTCATTCTTACCCAGTGGTCTCTGTACACGCGTCCAACCATCAAACTTCAGAATACGCCCTTTAGCTTTCAGGGTGTATTCGGCAGCCTTCACACTAATTGTGGTTGAGTCATAGCGAGCCGGTGTCATCTGACAAGCAACGAACTGATTCCAGATTAATGTGTACAATTTATGGGCATCAGTATCCATGCCTTCCAGCGCATCGGCCAGAACATTAACATCCGAAGGACGAATGGCCTCGTGGGCCTCTTGTGCCCCGGCTTTGCTGCCATACACATTCGGACTATCGGGTAAATATGCTGATCCGAAATTGGTTTGCACATAATCCCGGACCGCATCGACCGCTTCGGAGCTCAAGTTGGTCGAATCCGTCCGCATATAAGTAATATAACCGGCTTCATACAAACGCTGTGCAAGCATCATGGTTTTCTTAACACCATAGCCTAAGCGTGTACTTGCCGCTTGTTGCAACGTCGAGGTAATAAAAGGCGCAGACGGTTTGCTCGATGTAGGGCGATCTTCCCGCTTACAGACTTCGTATTGTGCCGATTCAAGCACGCGAACAGCCGTTTTCGCATCTTGCTCATTGAGAGGCTTAAATGCCACACCATCTTTTTGTGCGACCAGCAGACGAAGCGCTTTTCCGTCCGGTGTTTGGGTATCGGCATGAATATCCCAAAACTCTTCCGGCACAAATGCTTTAATTTCCCGCTCTTTTTCGACCAATAGCTTCACCGCAACGGACTGAACCCGACCGGCCGACAGACCGCGAGCAACTTTCTTCCACAACAGCGGAGAGACCATGAAACCCACAACACGATCCATGAAACGACGTGCTTGCTGAGCATTCACGCCGTCCATATTCAGTTCCCCAGGCTCATGGAAAGCCTGTTGAATCGCGTTTTTGGTGATTTCATTAAAGACAACTCGTTTGTAGCGGTCTTCTTCACCTCCGATAATCTCGCGCAGATGCCATGCAATCGCTTCCCCCTCTCGGTCCAAATCCGTTGCGAGGTAAACGCAGTCAGCATCTTTGGCTAACTTCTGAAGTTCAGAAACGACTTTTTCCTTGCCTGGAAGCACCTGATAATTCGCCTCCCAATCATGGTAAGGATCAACCCCCATTTTTTTTATCAGTGCACTGCGTTCTTTCTCTTTTTTTAAACGTTCTTTCTCTTCTGCACTTAAATGTTTCGTTGAAACAGGTGTTGATTTTTTGGTTGAACTTGCTTGACCAGAGGTAGGAAGATCTCGGACATGACCGACACTAGACTTCACAATATAGTCTCGGCCAAGATATTTATTAATCGTTTTAGCTTTGGCTGGAGACTCCACTATAACCAGTGATTTACCCATAATTGACTCAAATGTCCTTAATCCAAATGCGAACGTGGTCGCAATTACACTCAAAATTAGACTTCTTTTTACTATCGAGCGAGACAACGATAAGATCAACCTGTTTTTGCAAATTGATACTTAATTGCTCGACAATTGTCCGAATCGAATTTTAGCTTAGTCTAAAACTCAGATACACACTTAGGTCATCTCTCTCAGAATAACGTCTCGTATGATAGTACACATTCTCAAACGGCTATCTCAAACTGCCTGCGTATACTAAATGGACTCTCGACATCTCTCGAAAAAAATCCGCCGTTCTATGGGATAAGTCACAGAATAAGCCATGATAACCACGATAATTCTGGCATCGGAACGCGTACTTCCTCACAAAAACTGCCTATCAGCGGCATTTCGGTATAAAATGAGCCAACTTAGATGAAAGGAGGGATAATGAGCAATAAAAAAATCATTTCCGTTTCAGATCTGCTGATGATTGCCAATCAATTAATTCAGGAACATGAACATTACATTGAAGGAATGCGTGCAGAGGCCGTTGAAGAAAAAGACGATGTGTTGGTATTTAAAGGTAACTATTTTCTCGATGAGCAAGGCTTACCCACGGCAAAAACAACAGCCGTATTTAATATGTTCAAATATTTAGCCCATCAACTGTCTAAAGAATTTACCCTGCAAGGTGAGGCCAGCGAAACACGATAGTCACGTGAAGACTACGAATACATGCCACTGACGACCAGTAAGTGGCATGTTCCAGATATCAGTAATAGTCAGCGGGTCCTGTTATCCATGATCACGCGTCATGCGAACCACTTAAACTTTTTAACCGGTCAAAATAATCCGGAAAAGTCTTTGACGTACAACCCGGATCATTAATCGTCACCGGAGTCTCACTCAAAGCAACCAGCGAAAAACACATCGCCATGCGATGGTCATCATAGGTATCAATTGCCGCATGTTGCAAAACCGTTGGAGGGGTGATGGTGATATAATCCTCCCCTTCTTCAACCTGAGCACCGACTTTGCGGAGTTCTGTTGCCATCGCAGTCAGACGATCGGTTTCTTTCACACGCCAGTTATACACATTCCGGATTGCCGTCGTTCCTTCTGCAAATAGTGCGGTGGTTGCAATCGTCATGGCCGCATCAGGAATATGGTTGAAATCCATATCGACAGCTTTTAATGTCCCACGGTGAGCACAGATGTAGTCGTCTCCCCACTCAATTTTAGCACCCATCTTTTCCAGTGCATCGGCAAAACGAATATCACCCTGAATACTGTTTTTACCAATCCCTGTGACTTTCACCGAACCACCTTGAATCGCTGCGGCAGCAAGGAAATAAGAGGCAGATGAAGCATCCCCTTCGACCAGAAAATCACCGGGTGACACATAGGATTGTCCGCCCTGAATGATAAACTCTCGATAATCGTGATTGGTGACTGAAACACCAAACGTAGCCATAATGTGCAGTGTAATATCGATATAGGGTTTAGAGACGAGTTCACCGATAATCTCAATCCGAGTTTCACGGTCAGCAAGCGGTGCTGACATCAGAAATGCTGTCAAAAACTGGCTGGAAATGGAGCCATCAATGCGGACGGTTCCACCTTTTAACCCCGTACTGCGAATCCGCAGTGGCGGGAAATTTTCATTCTCAAGATATTGAATGTCGGCACCAGCCTGACGCAACGCATCGACTAAATGACCAATTGGCCGCTCTTTCATGCGGGGCTCACCGGTCAACGTATAGGTTCCGGTGCCTAGGCACAAAGCTGCCGCCAAGGGGCGCATTGCTGTACCGGCATTGCCAAGAAACAGTTCCAGTGCATCATCTCCCGACTGAAAAGCGTGTCCCAATCCATCAACTTCACAAACCGTTTTGTCCTCAGAAAGACGATAAGAAACTCCCAATGCTTTCAATGCATTCAGCATATGACGGATATCATCACTATCTAACAAATTCGTCAGACGAGTCGTTCCTTGGGCTAAGGCTGCTAAAAGTAGCGCTCGGTTCGAGACACTTTTTGAACCGGGTAAATTGACTTCACCCTGAATACTTTTGATCGGTTGTAATGTAAGGCTTTCCATTTAAAGATTGTTTTCCTTGCACCGCTCGCGTTCATTTGGATGAGCGGTGAAAATTTTTCGTATAGTGAGACTATCGAAATTCCTGTGTGAAAACTAGTATCAAAAACGTCAATTCGTGACAAAATGCCTCTGTCAAAATGAGTCATCTGAGATTAATAAACTTTATCGACACGAACACCATCATCGAAATAAAGAATACGTACTTGATCATCTTTAGTGAAAATCATATTGGGATCAACTTCTTGTATCACGTCGATATAACGCTCGCCTTCAACTTTGATCAACAACTCAACCGCCTTATCCTCTCTTTGATAAGCGCGCGTCGCATGATGATGAGCAATTCCGCCACCGGCAATCGAGCCAACAATCGTCGCCAACGACTGACCATGACCACCACCGAATTGATGGCCAATAATACCGCCGGCCACTGCACCGATGAAGGTTTCCCAACCGTTGGCTTGAGCATGAACCACTTCGGTTTGGGACAAATAACGGACAGAGTCGATCTGACCAAAAACAACTTGATTCACAGGACGCGCTACATTTCTTTCATAAGCAGCATTTGCAATCAGAGGAAAAACAAATAAGATCAGTATTAACAATCGCATAAATGGATCTCCGACTAACTGAATTGATATGACAATCTATCTCCCAGAACTAGCCATGGATGAATATTCATTCCCACCGCTGAATCAAGCACTGGACGAACCAAACGGATTACTTGCCTTTGGCGGGGATCTCCATCCGGATCGGCTACTTGCGGCTTACCGTTCTGGTATCTTCCCTTGGTATAGTCCCGGAGAGCCGATTCTGTGGTGGAGCCCTTCACCAAGAGCGATTATATTACCTAAGACATTTAAACCCGCTAAAAGTCTCCGTAAATTTCAGAGAAAAGCGAACTATGCCATCAGTATGAATCGATGTACTGATAAAATTATCGAATTATGTGCCGAAACACGAGCGCCCTCAGAGACTTGGCTGACGCCTGAAATGAAAATAGCCTATCAACGGCTATCCAAACTAGGACATTGCCACTCAATCGAAGTCTGGCAGGATTCAGCTATAATTGGTGGACTATATGGCATTCAAGTCGGGCGACTCTTTTGTGGCGAATCCATGTTCAGCTTAAAAACCAATGCTTCTAAAATTGGACTATGGGGATTCTGTCAGCATTTTTCCCGACACGGCGGGCAGTTGATCGATTGTCAGATGATGAATCCTCATCTGGCATCTTTAGGCGCTGAAGCTCTTGAACGTGACCCATTTATAAAAACATTATCCAAACTTAAATATAAAGAGATAGATCCCAACTGTTATTCGCCACAGTGGATATCATTGGACTTATCCTCAGACTAATCGAATTTTATGCAGAATATACGAATTGGATTAAGCCATAACCATCCATGCAGCTATTTACCCAAGCGGCTGGAACGTGTCGCAATTGCGATGGATGCAGAACTCCATACACCAGAGCAATATGAAATGTTACTCGCCAATGGATTCAGAAGAAGTGGCGATACCATCTATAAACCTCATTGTGATAGCTGCCAGCTTTGTCAGGCGATTCGGGTCTCAATCACCGCATTTCATCTCAGTAGAAGTCAAAAGCGACTTTTAAATAAATCAAACCAGTTTCGCTGGGAAGTCAAAGACAGCCTCGATCCAGACTGGTACTCCCTATACAAACGCTACATCAATCAACGTCATCGCAACGGCAGCATGTATCCGCCCAATCGCGAAGATTTTGCTCAATTTTCTTCCTGTCGTTGGCTCAAAACCGTCTACCTACATATTTATAAAGCTGACCGGCTCGTTGCCATTGCTGTCACTGATCTCTTACCTCAAAGTGCAAGCGCTTTTTATACGTTTTATGACCCCGATGAAAAGCTTTCACTGGGCACGCTCGCCGTCCTGTTACAAACTCAATATTGTCATCAGCAACAAAAAGTCTGGCTTTATCTGGGCTATCAGATCGATGAATGTCCGGCCATGAATTATAAAACACGCTTTCAACCGCATCAAAGGCTAGTAAATCAACGTTGGCAAGGGTAGAATACGCGCAACTTTACTATTTTCAGAGATGACGGCAAAATACATGCCGGATTTTTCGCCACATGTTGAAGAGGATTAAATGGCTAAAGAAGACGTAATTGAGATGCAAGGAACAGTCCTTGATACATTACCTAACACAATGTTCCGGGTTGAACTGGAAAACGGTCACGTCGTTACTGCACATATTTCAGGAAAAATGCGTAAGAACTACATTCGTATTCTTACTGGAGACAAAGTCACTGTTGAAATGACACCTTACGACTTATCCAAAGGCCGTATTGTCTTCCGCGCCCGCTAATCCCTCAAAGCAGTCTGCCAAAAAAAAGTATCCACCGGCATAGCCGGTGGTTTTTCATATGCGCCTATAAGGCTCTCCTACTAGCAGCGCCCTAGCAGGCGCGTAGTGATCTGACATTTGCATATGACTACTTCCTGCGGCCCGTAAACGGGCTACCTGAATACGGGATCGACAATTGCTCTCCCATTTTATCCTGCTCTAGTTGCTGCTTGATGTAATTTTGTATCTTGCTCGTATTTTTACCTACCGTATCTACATAATAACCTCGGCACCAAAATTCTCGATTTCTATATTTAAACTTCAAATCACCGAATCGTTCATAAAGCATTAGGCTACTTTTACCTTTCAAATACCCCATAAACCCTGAAACACTCATTTTGGGCGGTATTTCTAAAAGCATGTGGATATGATCCGCGCAACATTCCGCTTCAAGAATGTTCACATTTTTCCATTCACATAGTTTCCTCAATATTTCACCTATTGCTCTACGTTTTTCTCCGTAGAACACTTGTCTTCTATATTTCGGTGCAAACACTATGTGGTATTTACAGTTCCAGCGCGTGTGCGCTAAGCTCTTTTCGTCCCCCATTGGGACCCCCTTTCAATTCTTAATTAACTCTTGTAGTTGCCAGACCACAAGACGTTTTTATCAAATTGAAAGGGGTTATATAACTGACTTATAGCTGTAAGCTTTACGGAACCCCCAGCCTAGCTGGGGGTTTTCTCTATACAAGAAAACGGAGCAAAATGCTCCGTTTTTTATGAGTTTGAACAAGAGAATCATTAATGAACTGCGGCTTCTTTTGCCCCGATATACTCGAATACCGGTTCATCATCTTTCAGAGACACTTTTACGGTACCGCCATCTACCAGGGCACCAAACAGTAATTCGTTGGCCAGCGGTTTTTTCAGTTTTTCCTGAATCACCCGAGCCATCGGACGTGCTCCCATCTCTTTATCGTAACCTTTTTGTGCCAGCCAGTGTCTTGCTTCTTCAGAAACCTCAAGCGATACACCGCGAGCATCCAGTTGGGCTTGCAGTTCAACGACAAATTTATCGACCACCTGATGAATGACACGCTCATCCAGTGCATTAAACCAGATAATATTATCTAAACGGTTTCTAAACTCAGGACTGAAGACTTTCTTGATTTCAGACATGGCATCATGACTGTGATCCTGTTGAATCAACCCAATTGATTTTTTCACAGTTTCGGCAACACCGGCATTGGTGGTCATGACCATAATCACATTGCGGAAGTCTGCTTTACGTCCGTTGTTATCCGTCAGGGTACCATTATCCATCACTTGCAATAGCAAATTGAAGATATCCGGATGCGCTTTCTCAATTTCATCCAGCAATACCACCGCATGAGGATGTTTAATGACCGCATCTGTCAACAACCCGCCTTGATCGTATCCGACATAACCCGGAGGCGCACCGATCAGACGACTGACCGAGTGGCGCTCACCATATTCAGACATATCAAAGCGCAGTAACTCAATCCCCATTAGCTTCGAAAGCTGAATCGTCACTTCAGTTTTACCGACACCAGTCGGACCGGCAAACAGGAATGAACCAACGGGTTTGTTTTCAGCCCCCAACCCAGCTCGCGACAATTTGATCGCTTCGCTCAATGCGTCAATCGCAGTATCCTGTCCGAAGACTAACATCTTCATTTTCTGATCGAGGCTTTGTAAAACATCCTTATCAGAAGAAGACAGTGATTTCTCAGGAATTCGGGCCATTTTCGCAACCATCGTTTCAATATCTGCAACACCAACCGTTTTCTTCCGCCGACTCGCAGGTACCAAACGTGCTCTTGCACCCGCTTCATCTATCACATCGATCGCTTTATCAGGTAAGTGACGCTCATTGATATATTTTGCAGATAACTCAACCGCAGCCCGCAGCGCTTTATTGGTATAACGCACTTCATGGTGAGCTTCATATTTCGCTTTCAATCCCATCAAGATTTTTGTGGTGTCATCCAGAGATGGTTCCGCAATATCGATTTTTTGGAAACGACGGGAAAGTGCCCGCTCTTTTTCAAAAATATTACTGTATTCCTGATAAGTGGTAGAGCCGATACAACGTAACTTACCGCTACTGAGGAGCGGTTTGATTAAATTCGCGGCATCAACCTGACCACCCGATGCAGCACCGGCACCAATAATGGTATGAATCTCATCAATGAACAGAATGGCATCTTTTTCTTTTTCCAGCTGTTTCAGGATATTTTTAAAGCGTTTTTCAAAATCACCACGGTATTTTGTCCCTGCCAGCAAAGAACCGATATCTAACGAGTAGATCACACTATCTTTGATAATTTCTGGTACCTGCCCTTCGACAATGCGCCAGGCCAGTCCTTCCGCAATAGCAGTTTTACCCACACCGGCTTCACCAACCAGTAGCGGATTATTCTTACGGCGACGACATAGGACTTGTACGGTACGCTCCAGCTCGTAGTCCCTGCCAATTAATGGATCAATCTGACCATTTTTCGCTAGCTGATTGAGATTACTTGCAAAGTTTTCAAGACGTTCTTCAGAGGGGGTATCTTCTGCACTGTCCGAGCCAAAAGAATCGGGAGCAGATTCATCACTGGAGCCTGATGTTTTGGTAATACCATGGGAGATATAATTGACGATGTCCAGACGGCTAATATCGTGCTTTTTCAACAGATAAGCGGCCTGAGATTCTTGTTCACTAAAAATTGCAACGAGGACATTTGCACCAGTCACTTCATTTCGTCCGGAAGACTGAACATGAAAGACTGCGCGTTGCAAGACACGCTGAAAACTGAGTGTTGGCTGTGTTTCCCGCGTTTCATCACTTTCCGGAATCAGGGGTGTTGTTTTGTCGATAAACACATCTAACTCTGAACGCAAAGCATCCAGATCCGCTCGACAAGCGATTAATGCTTCTTTCGCTGCTCCATTCTCTAACAATGCAAGCAATAGATGCTCGACAGTCATATACTCATGTCTTTTATCCCTGGCTCGGGCAAAAGCATTGTTCAAACTAGATTCTAGTTCTTTGTTAAGCATTGGGACCCCCTTAAGGAACAACCTTGTTGTTCGGCAAGTACTAAGCTCGCTCCATGATACAAAGCAATGGGTGTTCATGTTTCTTCGAATAGAGTGACACTTGGGTCACTTTCATCTCCGCAACTTCAGCAGTATAAGTCCCACAAATCGCCTTCCCTTCGTAATGCACCTTCAGCATAACTTGAGTCGCTTGATCGATATCCATTGCGAAAAAACGCTCTAGTATCTCAATCACGAAATCCATCGGTGTATAGTCGTCATTCATCAGAATCACGTTATACATAGATGGGGGCTTCACTGCTGCTTTTTCCTTCTCCAGTAATTCTGAGTCTGGAGCCACCCATTCAAAATTTTTACTCATAACGGTTGTGAATCAGAGAGTTTTCCATTTAGATTAATTATTTAGGCTTCTAGCAATAGAACTATGTTTGTTAGCCAACTGATATGAAGTTCCGGGCGCCGAAGCGAAAACATCTCATACTTAGAGACTAATGCACCAATTGTATCGCTGCAAATAAAAGATTGCTAATTCGAATCACGATATCGATGCCAATTCCGTTTTCACGACAGATGTCTGCTTATTGTAGTTATAGAAATGTAAACAATAACGCAATTTGTTGCAAAGATGTCGATGTTTACACACTTTTTCTATTGACTGTCACTATTGATTGTTTAAATTGGTCAATTAGTGACTGGTTAATTTGGCAGCAGCGCTGAATTAAAGCTCACAGCAGTGAAAACAAAATTGTAAAAAACAGTAACGTTTTCTTGTCGACAACATCAGTAACAAAATGCATGAGGGATGTAAAGCATGGCTACCGGTAAAGTAAAATGGTTCAATAACGCCAAGGGATTTGGTTTTATCTGCTCAGAAGAAGGAGAAGGTGACATTTTTGCTCACTACTCAACGATCCAAATGGATGGATATCGTACTTTAAAAGCAGGTCAACATGTTTCATACGAGATTGAACAAGGACCAAAAGGCTTCCACGCTAGCGCCGTTGTACCAATCGAGGCTCAACAAGCCAAATAAACATAGTAATTATTGTCGCTGCCAAACATGTCTATACATGGTTGTAATAAACCCGCCAATGGCGGGTTTCATTATTTATACGTGTCGGTCAATTGCACATATTGACCGACAACTTGCTTACTGACCAATGATGGCATTCAGGGTTTGGCTTGGACGCATCACCTGTACAGCCTTAGAAAAATCAGGCAGATAGTATCCACCTAAATCTCCGGCAACGCCTTGGACCTGACTCAGCTCAGCAATGATTTTCGCTTCTTCACCAGAGAGCTGTTGTGCAATTGGCGCGAATTCAGCAGCAAGATCAGCATCCTCGGTCTGTGCAGCCAGCGCTTCAGCCCAGTATTTCGCCAGATAGTAATGACTTCCCCGGTTATCCAGTTCACCCACTTTCCGTGAAGGTGACTTGTTTTCATCAAGGAATACGCCAGTTGCTTTATCCAACGCATCCGCCAAAACCTGTGCTTTCTTGTTGCTCATCGTCACACTCAGATGCTCTAACGATGCCGCCAAAGCTAGGAATTCACCCAGAGAGTCCCAACGTAAGTGATTCTCTTTCTGAACTTGTTGGACATGTTTCGGTGCTGAACCACCCGCACCTGTTTCAAACAAACCACCACCATTCATCAGCGGCACGATAGACAGCATTTTGGCTGAAGTACCCAATTCCAAAATCGGGAATAAATCTGTCAGATAGTCACGCAGTACGTTACCAGTCACAGAAATCGTATCCTGACCGTCTTTCAGCCGTGCAAGCGTGTATTGCGTTGCTTCTACCGGTGACATGATTTTAATATCAAGTCCATTGGTATCGTGTTCCGGTAAATATTGTTCAACTTTCTTAATCAGCTCAGCATCGTGTGCACGTGCTGCATCCAACCAGAAGATAGCAGGCGTCTGGGATAAACGAGCACGAGTCACAGCCAGTTTGACCCAGTCTTGAATCGGTGCATCTTTCACTTGGCACATCCGGAAAATATCGCCCGCTTCAACGGTTTGTTCCAGCAATGTATGCCCGGCACGATCAACCACACGTACGACACCATCAGCATCAATGACAAACGTCTTATCATGTGAACCGTATTCTTCCGCTTTCTGAGCCATCAGACCCACGTTTGGTACACTGCCCATCGTTGAAGGGTCGAAAGCACCGTGTTCTTTACAGAAATCAATCACAGTCTGATAAACACCGGCATAACAACGATCCGGAATCACCGCTTTGGTATCTTTCTGCTGACCATCAGGCCCCCACATCTGCCCTGAGGCGCGGATCATCGCTGGCATCGATGCATCAACAATCACATCACTGGGAACATGTAAGTTGGTGATACCCCGATCAGAGTCAACCATCGCAAGTTCAGGACGATGCTGATAAACCGCCTGAATACTGGCTTCAATTTCAGCTTTCTGCTCTGCTGGCAGTGACTGAATTTTCGCGTAAACATCACCCAGACCGTTGTTAACATCAACACCCAACTGCTCGAATAACTCACCATATTGAGCAAATACATCTTTATAGAAAACCTTGACGGCTTCGCCAAAAATGACCGGGTCAGAAACTTTCATCATGGTGGCTTTCATGTGCAGAGAGAACAAGACATCTTGTGCTTTTGCGGCTTCAATTTCCTGTTCAAAAAATGCATTCAACGCTTTTTTGCTCATGATCGCAGTATCGATGATCTCTTGATCGAGCAATGCAAATGGCTTTTTCAGCACTTTGGTCTGACCATCTTTTGCGACAAACTCAATCGAGACTTCGGTATCTCCCTGAATCGTCACAGACTTTTCAGTACCAAAGAAGTCTTGCTCATCCATTGATGCAACGTGTGATTTTGAGCTGGCTGACCATGCACCCATTGAGTGTGGGTTCTTTTTCGCATAGTTTTTCACAGACAAAGGAGCACGGCGGTCAGAGTTTCCTTCCCGTAAAACAGGATTCACCGCACTACCTTTGATCTTATCGTATGTTGCTTTCACTGCCGCTTCTGCATCATTGCTTGGTTCTGCCGGATAATCTGGCAGGTTATAGCCTTTTTCCTGTAATTCTTTAATAGCGGCTCTTAACTGAGGAATGGATGCAGAGATATTCGGTAATTTAATAATATTGGCTTCTGGCGTTTGAGCCAGCTCACCCAACTCACTTAAGGCATCACCAATACGCTGTGCTTCTGTCAGGCATTCTGGGAAGCTGGCAATAATACGTCCAGCCAGTGAAATATCGCGTGTTTCGACGTTAATCCCTGACGATGCAGTAAAAGATTTGATAATGGGCAATAAAGAATAAGTTGCAAGAGCGGGTGCTTCGTCCGTAATTGTATAAATAATAGTAGGTTTGTTTGTAGGCATGAACTTTCCCTATCTGTTCTTAACAACCCCATGTGATTGTGGCAGTTAGTTATGTGAATATCTGAAATGTCCTGAGTGATTGTTCAGGCCACTCTTATGAATCACTCATGCCGTATCGAAATCCCTTCGCAAATATCCGACACGGATTAGTGAATGATTGCCATACCCAAACGACTTCTTCGGTTCATCGTGTGGTCATTGTCGGTTCACTCTGTACGATTCGCTGAGCACTATCGTACCAGAAGTCTCTCGGGTATATGACAGCCTATCGAATGACAGGCTGATTGAGTATAATTAAACGAAACTGAAGAAATAGTCTATTATCCACACTTCATTATCGTATCAGAGCGCGCAAATAATAGCTTAAACTCAACATTGTGAAAACTCAGAAATACAGTTCATTTACAAATTTGCAAGGAAGTTAACATGTCTCTCCCGTCACGCAACCCTTCATCTGTGCGTCGCGCCACTCACCAGCAGTCAAAAAATGCAAAACTTTCTCAACGTTCATCTCGTCGTTCAAACCATGCGACACACAAGCAATCACGCGTAGTGCCACCAGAAGCAAGAAAAGTCATTTTGTTCAATAAACCTTATGACACGCTAAGCCAGTTTACCGACGGTGAAGGACGCCAGACACTGGCTGATTTTATTCCGATCAAAGACGTTTATGCTGCCGGTCGCTTGGATCGCGACAGTGAAGGTTTGATGGTGCTGACCAATGATGGTCAGTTACAGGCCAAGCTGACACAACCGAAGTCAAAATCACCCAAAACCTATTGGGTTCAGGTGGAAGGTGCACCGGAAGAATCAGATCTTGAACAACTCAGACGCGGCGTCACACTGAAAGATGGGCCGACGCTTCCCGCAATCGTCAAAATCATGGCTGAGCCTCAGATATGGCCACGCACGCCACCCGTGCGGTTTCGGGCAGCCATTCCGACGACTTGGTTATCGATCACGATTATCGAAGGACGAAACCGTCAAGTACGACGAATGACGGCACATATCGGCTATCCGACACTACGTCTGATTCGTTATTCGATTGGCGAGATGACATTAGGTGATTTACAACCGGGAGAGTGGCAGGAAATCAGCGCGGTTTAACCCGCGCTGACTGGCAAAGAACCAAATCTGACTATCGATGACGCTCTTTGAGTTTGTTAATGACATCATTCATCGATAATCCCTGATCTTGCAATAAGACCAACAGATGGTAGATGAGATCGGCAGATTCGCACACTAGCTCCGCTTTATCGCCCGACGTCGCAGCAAGCGCGACTTCAACGCCTTCTTCGCCCACTTTTTGCGAAATACGCTTGGTGCCACGGGCGTACAAACTGGCGGTGTAAGAAGATTCCGGATCGGCTTGTTTGCGCTCACCCAACAGTTGCTCCAGTTGGTGAAGCCACACCATTTGTGACTCCTCTTGCTGATCGGTATCCCAACAACTGGTTGTTCCGGTATGACAAGTCGGCCCGACCGGATCGACTTTGACCAGTAAGGTGTCATGGTCGCAGTCCAGCGCAATATTTTTCAGCTGTAACACATTGCCGGAAGTTTCGCCTTTGGTCCATAAGCGCTGTTTCGTCCGTGAGAAAAACGTGACCTGTTCCGTCAATACGGTTTTTTCCAGTGCTAAGTCATTCATATACCCCATCATCAATACTTGGCCTGACTGAAAATCCTGTATGATTGCAGGAATCAATCCTTCAACTTTATCCCAGTCAATCCGCCCGGAAAGGGATGCCAGTGTTTCGCTACCACTCATAATCTCACCTCGATCCCTTCTGATTTTAAATACTGCTTGAGTTCTGTTATATCAATGATCCGTTTATGGAATACCGATGCCGCTAGTGCACCGTCCACATTTGCCTGTAAAAATGCTTGCGCAAAATGCACCATTTCACCGGCACCACCGGAAGCAATCAGCGGAATATCACAAACATCACGCACCATGTTCAGTTGCTGAATATCATATCCCTGCCGTACGCCGTCCTGATTCATCATATTCAAGACAATTTCACCGGCCCCGCGCCGCTGAACTTCCTGAACCCAATCTTTGGTTTGCCATTGTGTCGCTTTGGTTCTCTGTTCGTCGCCGGTAAACTGATACACCTGATATTGACCTGTTTCCTGATCAAAATAGGAGTCGATCCCAACGACAATACACTGCACACCAAACCGATCGGCAAGGGTGGTAATCAACTGAGGATCGGCTAAAGCAGGCGAATTGATCGACACTTTATCTGCACCGAATTCAAGGATACGGGCCGCATCTTCTGCGCTTCGAATTCCCCCGGCGACACAAAACGGTATATCGATGACTTCGGATACCCGTTGCACCCAACTTTTATCAACCACACGACCATCACTGGAAGCGGTAATATCATAAAAGACCAGCTCATCAGCCCCTTCTTCGGCATAACGTTGTGCCAAAGGAACAATATCACCGATAATCTCGTGGTTACGGAACTGTACGCCTTTCACCACCTGACCATCTCTGACATCAAGACACGGGATTATTCGCTTTGCCAACATGCAAATGCCTCCTCTGCAGTAAATTTACCATCCAATAGTGCCCGGCCAACGATCACACCAGCGACACCAGACCCTTTCAATGCCTGAATATCGTCCAGAGAGCCAATCCCCCCTGACGACTGGAAGGCGATTTGTGGATATTGACGACAAAGATCCACATACAACTCAACATTCGAGCCACTTAAGGTGCCGTCGCGTGAAATATCGGTGCACAACACATGTTTCAAGCCCACAGTCAGGTAATCTTCAATCAATGCTTCAATCGTGACCCCCGAATCTTCCTGCCAACCGGAGATCGCGACCCGACGCTGCCCGTTAGCATCAATATTGATATCCAGGGCCAGCACCACTTTTTCCGGACCGTATTTTTCCATCCATGTTTTGACCAATTCAGGCTGCCTGACAGCCGTCGAACCGACCACCACTCGTTGCGCACCAGCCTGAAGCAGATCGACAACATCTTGCTCGGTGCGAACGCCACCGCCGATCTGAATATTGGCCGGGGTCCCCGCCAATAAACGGGCAATCAAGTCTAACTGACGAGCCGCCGTATCTTTCGCCCCCGTCAAATCGACCAGATGCAACCAATCAGCACCGGCCTGATGATAATGATTGAACTGCTCAACCGGATCCACTTTATATTCGGTCACTTGCCCGTAATCTCCCTGAAACAGGCGGACAACCTGACCGTCAATTAAATCTAATGCAGGTATAATCACAACAATATCCTTTGTCTGCTTCTCAGAGTTCTAAGAAGTTCTGAATCAATTTCGCCCCGGCTTTACTGGAACGTTCCGGGTGGAACTGAACCCCGTAATAATTGCCACTCTGAATCGCAGCACTGAAGGGCTGCCCATAATCACACTCGGCAATGGTGTAGTCCCCTATCGGCATCGCATAACTGTGAACAAAATAGAAATGATGACCGCGTTCAATCCCTTTAAAGAGTGGGTTTTCGGTTGCAGTGACAGTATTCCACCCCATATGTGGCAACGGTAGTGAACCGCATTCCATGCGCTTCACTACCCCTTCACAGAGGCCGAGACACTCGACGGTATCACTGCCATCGATGACTTTTTCTTCGGAACGTTTGCCAAATAATTGCATCCCTAAACAGATCCCTAATAAAGGCTTCTCGACCTGTTTCACCAAACTGACTAAATCTCGCTCTTGGAGATTTTTCATGGCCTCTTTTGCCGTCCCGACGCCGGGCAAAAACAGCTTATCTGCCGCGAGTACCACTTCCGGCTGTTTTGAAATCGTGACCGCATAGCCAAGGCGTTCGACAGCAAACCGAACCGACGATACATTGGCACACCCTGTATCAATAATGACAACTTTTTCCTTCGTCATTACAAAACTCCTTTACTGCTGGGTAATTCATTCCCTTCCACTTTGATCGCCTGACGGAGTGTCCGGCCAAACACTTTAAACAGGCTCTCAATAATATGATGATCATTGTCACCGGTAGAAGAGAGATGCAGTGTACAAGCCAGTGTATCGGTCAGCGAACGGAAAAAGTGATAAGTCATTTCCGTTGAAAAGTCTCCCACTTGCTCGCGAGAGAATCGGGCGTCGAATTTAAAGTAAGGTCGACCGGACAGATCCAAAGCACATTGTGCCAAGCACTCATCCATTGGCAACGTAAAGCCGAAACGGCCAATCCCCCGTTTGTCTCCCAATGCTTCTTTGATCGCCTGCCCTAAAGCTAATGCGGTGTCTTCCACCGTATGGTGGTCGTCAATATGTAGATCGCCCTGTACCTGAGCCGAGAGACTGAATCCGCCATGCGTAGCAATCTGGTCGAGCATATGATCGAAGAATCCCAGTCCGGTAGCGATTTGATTGTGACCCGCTTCATCAAGATTGACAGTAATCACAATATCCGTCTCCTTGGTGCGACGGACCACTTCTGCCGTTCTGGGTGCCGTAGTCAATTGCTTAACAATCGCTTGCCATCCCATGCTATCTGGATTGTACTGAATACCACGAATGGCCATGTTCTCCGCTAACTGCAAATCAGTCACACGATCACCGATCACCGCAGAACGCTGAAAATCAACCAGGCCTTCCTGTAAGTATTTTTTCACTAAACCGAGTTTAGGTTTACGACAAGTACAGTTATCCGCTTCAAAATGCGGGCAGATCAGCACATCATCAAATGTCACCCCTTGCGATGTAAAAATATCCATCATCATTTGATGCGGAGCATCAAAATCGGCTTGCGGGTAACTCTCCGTGCCAAGACCATCCTGATTGGTCACCATCACCAAACGATACCCGGCATTCTGAAGGGACAAGAGGCTGGGAATCACATCCGGTTCAAGCTTCAGTTTATCGAGACGATCCACCTGAAAATCAACCGGGGGCTCAACGATTAACGTGCCATCCCGATCAATAAATAAAATCTTTTGTTGTTTGCTCACTGAGTCATCCTTTTGTTATCGGTCAAACGGTCCATTCTTGTTCCATCTGTTACTGGTCGATCCATTACTGATAAAAGCCACGGATAAACGCTAAGGTTTTTTCACACTCTTCCCGGCTGCCGGCACTAATCCGAACACAGTTTTCAATCGGTGAATTGCGTAAAATCATCCCGTTATCCCATGCAGCCTGGAATAATGCATCACCATCAGGAAACTCAACCAACAGATAATTTCCCCAGCCATCGAATACCGTCACCCCGGGAATAGCAGAGAGCCCGGCCTGAAGATATGCGCGATTGGTGTTAATCTCCAAGGTCTGGTATTTCATTCGCGCCAGACCACTTGCTGACAACGCTTGCTCCGCAATTTCAGAGACAGGATACGGCACCGGATACGGCGCAATGACTTTGAGTAACACTTGGATTAATTCGGCATTGGCCAAGGTATATCCGCAACGTAATCCGGCCAGTGCAAATGCCTTCGATAAAGTCCGCAAAATAGCCAGATGCCCGTACTGTTCCAATAAATCAACCGTCGATGCCTGTGGGCAAAAATCAATGTACGCTTCATCCATCACGACAATCGCCCGATCTTTAGTCAACTCCAGCAGGGTGACAATATCTTCCCGATTGACTAAATTCCCGGTCGGGTTATTCGGACTACAGACAAACACAACTTTGACCCCATCTAAATTGGCTTCAATGGCTGGTAAATCCAGTTGCCAGTCGGATGTCAGCGGCACCACTTTTCTTGCGACACCAATCGTCTCAGCACTAATAGCATACATGCCGTAGGTGGGCGGGCAGTAAAGAATCGCATCGTCACCCGGCTCACAAAACGCGCGGATAATCAGCTCAATGCCCTCATCCGCACCACGCGTCGTCAAAACTTGTTCTGGCTGAACACCGGCATACGAGGCATACGCCGCGATCATTCCTTCCGGTTGACAGCTAGGATAGCGGTTCAATCCTGACAGCGTGAGTGAATACTCATTATCAAACGGGGATTCATTGGCATTGAGCCACACATCCCCACTCCCCCCAATTCGTCTGGCAGAAAGATAAGGTGTTAATTGTTGAACCTGTTGTCTGGCAAGTTTTTCCATTATGATTCCGCCTGATTTAATTTTTCAATTCGAAGCGTCACAGCGCGTTTGTGCGCATCCAATCCTTCGGCATCAGCCATTGTCACCACAGTCGGTGCCAGTTGACGCAACCCATCGGCTGAAAGTTCCTGAACCGTCATCCGCTTACTAAAATCCGCCAGCCCCAGACTGGAATAAGTTCTGGTGTAACCATAAGTTGGCAAAACGTGATTGGTTCCGGAGGCATAATCACCGGCAGATTCAGGAGACCAACTGCCTAAAAAGATCGAGCCGGCATTGTCGAGCAATGGCAACAGCTCCCGCGGATTTTTCGTCTGTACGATCAAATGTTCCGGGCCATAGATATTAGAAATAGAAATGGCCTGTGTCATCGATTCAGAAATAATCACCAGACTCGATGCCAGTGCTTTTTCAGCCGTCTCGGCGCGGGAAAGAACACGGAGCTGAGACTTCACCGCATCGGTGACTTGGTCTGCAATAATCGGAGAAGGGGTCACAAGAACCACTTGAGAATCGGGACCATGCTCCGCCTGACTGAGTAGATCCGCAGCAATAAAGTCCGGGTCGGCGGTCTCATCAGCAATCACCATCACTTCAGAAGGACCTGCGGGCATGTCAATCGCAGCACCGCGAAAATCGTTGCTCACCTGACGTTTCGCTTCTGTGACATACGCATTGCCCGGGCCAAAAATCTTATCGACTTTTGCGACAGATTCCGTGCCGTAGGCCATGGCTGCAATCGCCTGACCACCACCAACATTATACACTTCATCGATCTGACACAGCTTTGCCACATAAAGGATTTCATCTGCAATCGGCGGCGGTGAACATAAGACAACTTTTCGACAGCCCGCAATGCGAGCCGGAACGCCCAACATCAAGACCGTGGAAGGTAACGGAGCACTCCCCCCGGGAATATACAAACCGACCGTATTAATAGGACGAGTGATCTGTTCACACACCACCCCGGGCATGGTCTCGACCTGAATGGGTGGGGCAATTTGAGCTTTATGAAATTTAGTAATATTTGCGTAAGCCTGCTCAAGTGCCTGTTTCATCGGTTCAGAGAGACGTTCCGAAGCAGCTTGAATTTCTTGTGCTGACACACGAATATTCTCAGGACTGACTTTGTCGAACTTCTCCGTCAGTGCTCGGAGCGCCTGATCCCCGTTTTGACGAACCTGTTCAATCACTGTTGCTACCGCTGCGGTAACATTTGCACCCTCAATGATCGCCGGACGCTCCAAAACCGAAGCTTGCTGCTCTTTGTTTAAAGATTGCCATACAACCGTTCTCATTATGATCACTCCATCATTTTTTCAATCGGCAGAACCAGAATCGAACTCGCCCCTAAGGCTTTTAAATGCTCCATGGTTTCCCAGAACAAATTTTCAGAGCTTACAAGATGTACCGCAACTTTTGATTTATCAGCTGACAGCGGTAAAACCGTCGGATCTTCTGCGCCCGGCAGTAATTGTTTAATCTCTGCTAGTTTATCCACCGGTGCATGAAGCATGATGTATTTCGACTCTTTCGCCTGCTGAACGCCGTGCATCCGGGTCAGTAATTTATCAATCAAAGCTGCTTTGTCAGGCGCAAAATCCCCACAACGCTGAACCAGCGTTGCTTTTGACTCGAAAATCACTTCAACTTCTTTCAGTCCATTGGCTTCTAGTGTCGCGCCGGTTGACACTAAATCCGCAATCGCATCTGCGAGTCCGGCTCTTGGCGCGACTTCTACTGAACCGGTCAGCATACAGGTGGTAAATGGAATATCCTGACGATCCATATAAGCTTTGAGCAGATGAGGATATGTTGTCGCAATTCTCATACCATTCAAATCTTGCGGGCCGTTGTATGTTTTCTCTTTATCAATCGCAATCGACAAACGACATCCGCCAAATTCAAGGCGTCTTAAAGATACGAACTCATTTGGTTCATTCAGCGCCAGACGATCCAAACGAGTTTCTTCGAGGACGTTTTCACCGACAAATCCCAAATCCACGACGCCATCCATAATTAATCCCGGAATGTCGTCATCACGGACTAACAGAAGATCAATCGGCATATTCAGGGAGTGGACAACTAATCGCTCCCCCATCACATTAAACTTCACACCACACTGCTTCAGGAGAGCCATACATTCCTTGCTCAGGCGACCTTTTTTTTGAACTGCAATTCTCAGGCGTTGTTGTGCTTGCATAAATAATTCCTTGTCAATCATTGTTCTTGTCAGTATCCATTCAACTTTTGGATGTCAGCTGTTTCTTCATGTAAAGCATATAAAAAAACCCTCGGAATTACTCCCGAGGGTTCATTGAATTTTTTCATTTCACCTCCGGGAGAATTTTATCTCCCGGGTATGCGCTCATCTCCCGAAAGATAATTTAGGGATGATGATGGTGATGAATGTTCGTAATAAAACTTTTCATAATAAAACCGCGCATACTTGGAAAAATCTTTAACTTGCCTATCAAGTTTTCTTCACACTATACAAGCTTGAGGGGTTTTGCAACCCCTCTTTTGACTTTTTATGCAAATAATCTTCATAAGACAAATCATGCCTGAGATTGCTGTCGGATACGAAAGCCAAAACAGATGACGGCAAATACGGCCAAGGTCACCAGTAAGGATAAGCTAACGGAATCACTCAGCCCTAAAACGATATAGCCAATCAGCGAGATAAACGCCACTAGCAACGCATAAGGAAGTTGCGTTGAAACATGATCAATATGATGACACCGCGCCCCGGTTGACGACAAAATAGTGGTGTCAGAAATCGGAGAACAGTGATCACCAAAGACGGAACCTGCAAGTACCGCGGCTAACATTGGCATCATCAGCGCCAGCTCGGTTGCACCAGCAATATCTCCGGCAATTGGCAGCATAATGCCAAACGTTCCCCACGATGTGCCGGTCGCGAATGCCATAAACCCTGACAACACAAATAGAATTGCAGGCAACCAATGTACCGGAATATTGCCTTGTGCCATGGATGAGAGATAGAGCCCGGTCTGCATATCTTTAATAATGGCTCCGATTGTCCATGCGAAAAACAACACTAAGATTGCTCCGAACATCGACTTCATCCCGATGAACAACGTTTTCAAAATGGTACCCAGCGGCATTCGTTGTCTCACAACAGAAAAGAGTGCCATCAACAATCCGACTAAACCACCGTCGATCAGAGACATCCCCACATTAGTATTTTCAAACGCCCCTAAAATACTAAATGTTTCACCAGCAGCAGCCAGCGACTGCCAACCGGTAAAGAGCATCGCGGCAACGGTAGCAATGACCAGTGCCACAATCGGTACAATTAAGTCACGCACTCGCCCTGATTCACTTTCTTGAATATCGAGTTCATCTTTGAGTTCTGCTGCTTGATCATCACGCCCGATGCCGGATGCAACCCGATGTTCATGATGCTTCATCGGACCGATATCTAATTGAAAAACGATCATCGCGAATACCATTAATAAAGCAAAAATGGCATAGAAATTCATTGGAATTAACGCAATATATGCATTCAACGGTGTATATTCGGTCATACCGTGGGAGACTAAAATGCCACCGATGATGGTCATAATATAAGCCCCCCAACTGGAAGCCGGCATGATGATACACATAGGTGCAGCGGTTGAATCAAGAATGTATGCCAGCTTTGCGCGGGAAACACCGAACCGGTCAGTGACCGGACGAGAAATCGAACCAACGGCCAGACTATTGAAATAGTCATCGACAAAAATAAAAACGCCCAAAAAAGCTGAAAGCAATTGTGCACCTTTATTGCCTTTCACTTTTTTATCGGCCCACAATGCAAATGCCCGAGTCCCGCCAGAAAGCGTCAAAATTGCAGTCATCATCCCGAGTAGGAGAAGAAAACCGATAATACTCATGTTCCAACTATTAATTGCACCGTCTTCAATCACTAGCGCATAAACTTTGCCTTGGATGTAATCGAACGAAGAAAACAGAGAATAATCGTTCAACAGGCAGGCCCCCAACAAGATACCAACACCTAAAGAGAGCAATACTCGTCTGGTCAGGATCGCCATACCCAAAGCAACAACCGGTGGAACAAGAGAGATATAGGAAGAGGAAAAATCAACTAATGTCATGATCTTCAATCACCAATAATTTAATATGGTAAGAGACCTACTGCATTGTAATTATATGAATAACCTGTCTGTGTCATTCAAAAAGATGAACTAAGTGAAAAGCAATCTCGCTTCACCCAATCCTACAGTAGCGCTCCATAGTTATACAAAAAAATAGACTATGGCAGTGTTGCCCCTATTCGGGAACAACCCCAGCGAACGGTCTCCGATAAACACATTCACTTCGGCAAAAAAGCCTTTCAGTCAGAGTCACTGGCATCACCCTACTCTGATTTACTTATCTTGATTGCACCTCTACACGGACTAGAACAATTCACTACCACTTCGACAGAATAACGGCAGTATATGTTGATGGCCGAATTAGAACGCGCCCATTGTACAAATACCAAAACCATTTGCAACAGGTTTGTCCTTTCTTTAAATCAAAAGGAGACAAAAGCAATAAGCTTCCTATTAAGCTCAATGAATAACTCTGTTAACAAATCAAGCTCATATATGATATCCATCGTAATTAATGATAATTTGACATAGGCATTTACAATAATTTACGATTCTGCCAGTTTTTTTATATATTATTAGTTCACTAATGTTGTCATAATAAATATCTGCGTTTATTATTACATTGTGTTTAAATAAAGTTGTGGGAATAACAAAATGTCGGAACTAACTAAAACTCTGCTGAATATTCGTAGCTTACGTGCCTATGCACGTAATTTAACACTCGTTCAGTTAGAGGAAGCTTTAGAAAAACTGACCTCTGTCGTTGAAGAACGCAGAGAATCAGAGGAACAAGAACGAGCAGAAAGAGAAAAGCAAGAAGCAAAACTGGCTCAAATTGCTGAACAAATTGCACAAGATGGTATCGATGTAGACGCGTTAATTTCTGCACTTTCCACCGAAGGTAAGACAAAAGGTAAACGTGCACCACGCCCAGCGAAATATAAATATATCGATGAAAATGGCGCAGAAAAAACCTGGACAGGTCAAGGTCGTACACCATCTGTAATTCAAAAAGCCCTTGATGAAGGCAAGTCTCTGGATGATTTTGCGCTCTAATTCCAGCGACATAAATATTAAAAGGCTCCTCATGGAGCCTTTTTTATTGTTTCTCATTCAGAGTAATTATATGAACCTTTATGCGAAACCAATTATTCTTAGCGAAACATTTTATCTACTTTTTTCACCGAATTATTTTTTGTTATCGTTCCCAATATGCTTCTTCCAGACTATCCTCTCTTTCTGGTAAACCTTTTGATAACCTTGGTGAATGTTGACTTAAAACTTCATAGCTTGCTCTATTAGAATACTTACAGACTTGGGAGAACGATGAATAAGTAATAGAATCATATTGATGCTTAATTGAATTCGGCACATTCATTTTATGGTATCTATTTGCTGCCATGTCATGTAATAAAGCAGACAATGCAGCATCACCGGCACCATTGGTGTTTTTAATCACTTCAGGTCCCCCCATATAAGGGGCAATATGTGAGTATACTCTGATCGGATGAGTACAACATTGTTTCATCATTGGCCGACTAAATTCATAACGATTGAACTCAGGAATACTGCCGGGTAATAAAGGCAGGCTGGTTTGACGTTTGGCAGCATCTTCTGTATATCCAGCCATAAATAAACCAAGCGCGCCCGCCGTACATAACACCAAATCAACCCATTCAAGCGCTTTATTTGCTGCCATCAACGGATCGGATTCTCCGGTTAAAGCATGACCTTCATCTTCATTCATCGCAACAACTGTGATGTGCTGTTTTAAAAAGTCTTGCCAAAAAGCCGGGTCCTGCTCAATGACATGTTTTGTTCCCAACGTTAATACCACAGGCACCTGATACTTCTTCGCATATTCGATTGCCTTCATCGTTGCTTGGGGCATCGGATCACCGGGTTGGCAACGAATTAAATAAGCCGTTAAAACTAACGCAGAAGCCGATTGAAAAATATGTTCTGGAATACTTTCCGGTTGGAGCTGATTCATTTGACCTTCGCTAATAGCAAAAGTTCGTTCACCACTTGAAGTCACCAATGTAAAACAGCGCCCAATCGCACCATCAATTCCCTGTAAATGATTCAAATCTACTCGACTGGAGGTATGGCACAAATAACGATAGCCATAACTACCGATGCCAATATTCTTGCACATCACACCTAATAAGGTAGAACGATCATCAGCTAATACAGAATAGTTATGCAAGGTATTACCGATTGTGCCACCAGCATACTCATTAGTAATCAGATGCTTTTCAACCAACTCAGAATAAAGTAACTCCGCCGTCTCATCCTGAATAACTAAAGAGTGTCCAATACTTAACCCATACCGTTGAATTAAATCCTCATCGACCGTTGCTTCTATATCAACCAGTATTTGGTCAATACCAATGACGTGTGTATGGGGGGATGTTTTTCGTTGAGAGCTTCGTAAAATGAGTAAATCACGCTCATCGACAGGAAAATAATGTTTTGACTTACGCTGGCCGGGAAACTTCATATTTAAATTATCGTGAATGGAAAGACTGCGTAAGTTTAGCTGCCAATATAGTCTTGAGCAATGCCCTGAACAACAGTAATCGATTTCACATCAAATATTAAGATATCCTTGATAAGAGCATATGAAATCCAGCGCGTGAATATAGATGCAATAAAGATTAATTTTATAAAATTATTATATCCGTTCCATATTTTTCAGTATTTTTAGCCAAAGACAAACTTGACATATAAACCATCCATGTATACCAGAAAATCATTTTTGTTTCTCAACAACTATTTTTATAATAAATACATATATTTTGTACACTTTTAATGGCTATTTTTTATCTCTCTTTACCATTACTCTTTTGTGACGCTTTGTGACCTTCTGCAACGCAAAATATCAGTTCATATCATAATGACAAAAATTTTTACAAAAAATCACATGTTGAATATCAATATGTTGATCATCTTTACGGTCTTAAAATATTGATAGTGTCTCTATCATTATCGGGTGAACATTTATCAAATGTAATGGATTAATTCCGAGTGAAATACACCGAACACAGCTTAATATCCATCCCCAAGATACAACCGCCAGATGAAGCTGTAACCGCCACATTCTTTCTGATAGAATCAGCAACCTCAACAGAACATGTGGTATTGAGAGATGTCAGAAAACCGAACAGCAAACGCACAGAAGAAAGTTATCGTCGGCATGTCCGGCGGCGTTGATTCATCCGTATCAGCTTACCTTCTCCAGCAACAGGGCTATCAAGTAGAAGGCCTGTTCATGAAAAACTGGGAAGAAGACGATCATGAGGAATATTGTACCGCAGCCGAAGATTTGGCTGATGCGCAAGCGGTTTGCGACAAATTAGGCATCTACCTTCATACCATCAATTTTGCGGCCGAATACTGGGATAATGTATTCGAATATTTTCTTGCCGAATATAAAGCGGGAAGAACACCAAATCCCGATATTCTGTGTAACAAAGAAATCAAGTTCAAAGCCTTTTTGGAGTTTGCTGAAGAGATTCTGGATGCCGACTATATTGCTATGGGACATTACGTCCGTCGGACTTTTCCATCGGGTCATGACAAACCGCAAATGTTAAGGGGCTTAGACAGCAATAAAGATCAGAGCTACTTCCTCTATACACTCAGCCATGAACAGATTGCCAAAAGCCTGTTTCCGGTCGGAGAGTTAGAAAAACCGCAAGTTCGTCAGATTGCTGAAGAACAAGGTTTGATTACGGCGAAGAAAAAAGACTCAACCGGCATTTGTTTCATCGGTGAGCGAAAATTTACCGATTTCTTATCGCGTTATCTTCCTGCGCAACCGGGTAAGATTGAAACGCCGGAAGGCAAAGTGATCGGTGAGCATCAAGGGTTGATGTATCATACTCTCGGCCAGCGTAAAGGACTGCATATCGGGGGGCTGAAAAACAGCAACGAACAACCTTGGTATGTGGCAGAAAAAGATTTACAACGCAATGTTTTGATCGCGGTACAAGGGTCGGATCATCCGCTCTTAAAATCTGAAGGGTTGATCGCCTCACAACTTCACTGGGTGGATCGTCTCATGCCGGAGCATCCGTTCAAGTGCACCGTGAAAACCCGCTACCGACAAACGGATATCCCATGTACGATTGTCCCGGCTAAAGATGGTAAACTGAAAGTCCTGTTTGATGAGCCTCAAATCGCTGTTACACCGGGACAGTCCGCTGTATTCTATCTCGGTGATATCTGCCTCGGCGGCGGGATCATCGAAACAAGAATTCCATACACTGTATTATAAAATTCAGGAGTTTTACGTGGCGAACACAAACTATGACCGTACAATCGCTTTTGCAGGCATTTGTCAGGCAGCATTTCTGGTCCAACAGGTTGCGAAAAATGGTTACTGTGATTCTGATGCCTTTGAAACTTCAATCAAAGCGATTCTAAACATGAATCCGGCCAGTACCATTGATGTGTTCGGACGTGAAGGGAATCTCAAGGTCGGGTTCGAATGCCTGACAAACGGGCTGGACAGCACGCCATCCGGTAGTGAACTGACACGCTATATTATTAGTCTGATGGCGTTAGAGCGTAAGTTGAACAGTCGCCGGGACGCCATGTCCCAGCTTGGAGACCGCCTTGAAATGCTTGAACGTCAGTCTACTCATTTTGAGCTTCTGGATGAACAAATGATGAGTAATATTGCGAGTGTTTATCTCGATGTCATCAGTCCGATCGGTCCACGCATCCAAGTGACAGGTACACCATCCGTATTACAACAAACCTCAAATCAACATAAAGTCCGCGCTTTGCTGTTGGCCGGGATCAGAAGTGCCGTTTTATGGCGTCAAGTCGGCGGCAAGCGCCGTCATCTTATTTTTGGTCGGAAGAAAATGGTCGAACAGGCTAGTATTCTTTTAGCTCGAATTTAAAAATATCGCGCGAATCAGGCGAACAAGATTCACTCTCAAATCTAACTCAATATCAATATTCAGGAGAAAAACATGGAACTGTCAGCACTGACTGCTGTTTCACCGGTAGATGGCCGTTACGGAAGTAAAACGATTGCGTTACGCAGTATCTTTAGTGAATATGGCCTCCTAAAGTATCGGACCATCGTTGAAGTCCGTTGGTTACAGAAGCTATCCAGCACCCCCGGCATTCAAGAAGTCCCTGCCTTCAGTCAAGAAGCAAATAACATTCTGAATGAGATTGCAGCCAACTTCAGTGAAGCGGATGCAGAGAGAATCAAAGAGATTGAGCGCACAACCAACCATGACGTCAAAGCGGTTGAGTACTTCCTGAAAGAAAAAGTGTCGGCCCACCCTGAATTGAATGCGGTCAGCGAGTTTATACACTTCGCATGTACGTCTGAAGATATTAACAACACCTCTCATGCTCTGATGCTCAAAGAAGCCAGAGAGACAGTGATTCTCCCTGAAATTCGTAAGATCATCGATGCAATTCGCGCGCTGGCAGCAGAGTATCGTGATATTCCGCTTCTGTCTCGTACTCATGGTCAACCAGCCTCTCCAAGTACCATGGGGAAAGAGATGGCCAATGTGGCCTACCGGATGGAACGTCAATATCAACAAATTGCCAATGTTGAAATTTTAGCCAAAATCAATGGTGCCGTCGGCAACTATAACGCGCATTTATCAGCTTACCCTGAATTAGACTGGCACCAGTTCAGTGAGTCGTTCATTACCGAGTCTCTTGGGGTGACATGGAATCCATACACAACCCAGATCGAGCCGCACGACTATATTGCAGAACTGTTTGATGCGATTGCTCGTTTCAACACCATCTTGATTGATTTTGATCGTGATGTCTGGGGTTATATCGCTCTGGGCCACTTCAAACAAAAAACCATCGCGGGTGAAATTGGTTCGTCAACCATGCCACATAAAGTCAACCCGATTGATTTTGAAAACTCAGAAGGCAACCTTGGATTAGCCAATGCGGTGTTCTCTCATTTAGCACAAAAACTACCGATTTCTCGCTGGCAGCGTGATTTAACCGATTCGACTGTACTACGTAACCTTGGTGTTGGTGTTGGTTATGCCATGATTGCCTATAGCTCGACCTTGAAAGGTATCAGTAAGCTTGAAGTCAACCGCGCAGCTTTACTGGCTGAATTAGATCAGAACTGGGAAGTTTTGGCAGAACCCGTTCAGACCGTGATGCGCCGTTACGGTATCGAGAAGCCTTATGAAAAACTCAAAGAACTGACTCGTGGTAAACGTGTCGACGGAGAAGCAATGCGTCAGTTTATCGAAGGGCTGGCGATCCCCGAAGCGGAAAAAGCACGTCTGAAACAGATGACGCCAGCAAGTTATATCGGTCAGGCAATTGAACTTACCGACAAACTTTAAGCATGCGTTTCTTGGTTTGACGTTTTTTAGCTTGATGTTGGTTAACTTGACAGTAAAAAGGCTTCCGTTCGGAAGCCTTTTTTGATCTTTGCAGTCAGCTTTATATTACAGTTGACGTAATGCGGTAATTCTCTTCTCTAGCGGAGGGTGACTCATTAAGAGCTCAGTCAAAGAGCGTTTTCCATTAATACCAAACGCCATCATGGTTCCTTCCAACTGAGACTCTTGGCTCATTCTCAAACGTTCCAGTGCGGCAATCATTTTCTGTTTACCGACCAATTGCGCCGCGCCCGCATCCGCATGGAATTCCCGATGGCGGCTATACCACATCGTAATCATGCTCGCCAAGATGCCGAACACCAGTTCCAACACTATCGAAACTAAAAAGTAGACCATTGGGTTGCCGCTTTCCCCCTCATCTGAATCCCGGGAAGAGACAATACCGGCAATAAAACGCGCCATAAAGATAACGAATGTATTGACCACCCCCTGAAGCAACGTCATGGTCACCATATCACCGTTGGCAATATGGCTCATCTCGTGAGCCAGCACGGCTTCCGCTTCATCCCGGGTCATGTTGTGCAATAGTCCGGTCGAAACCGCAACCAGCGAATCATTCCGCTTGGCACCAGTCGCAAAAGCATTCATGTCAGGTGAGTCATAAATGGCAACCGTCGGCATACCGACTCCGACCTGTTTCGCCTGACGTTTTACCGTCTCAAATAGCCAATGCTCGGTTTCGTTCCTCGGATTTTCAATGACCATACCACCGACCGATCGTAATGCGATCCCTTTTGACATCAGCAATGAAATCAATGACCCACCAAAACCAAACACTGCGGCCAAAACCAGTAACCCTGACAAACTGCCCGGCCTGATCCCGGTCACCGCATAAACAATATTCAAGACAATACTGAGCACCAGTATGACAGCAAGGTTAGTTGCCAAAAATAACAAAATGCGTTTCATGACTCACTCTCCCATGAGAAACATACACAAGTTGATCGTTCGTTGCATTTACGCCGTCACGACCTATTATTTAATTCTTATACAGCGTCATCTGCCACTTTGATTCGTCCGTAAAACTGTTCCGTCAAACAGAGCGTACTGACCCATATATCCATAAGTATGGTCGTCTATTTCAAAAACAAGGTGAAGCGGTAAATTGCAACATTTGATGACAACGTCACGCCAAGCAAACATGGTTCGGCCCTTCCCCAGCCATCCCTGTTTTATCAGTATCCAATCACCTGAAGGTCGTCATTCAACGATACTGACAGCCCTATAAAATTAGACTTTAGTCTTATTGTCAATTCCCGGAAAGACATCTACTTTTACCGAGTACGATGTCGTTCCATACATGATAAAAAAAGGAAACCGTCATGTCAGAAGCTAACAATTATCAAATGGCTATTGATCTATTACGTTGTCATTTGGGTCTGTCCGAAGAGGAAGCGAAACAACAGCTCGGTATAGACCAACCGGTATATGAGCAGAAAAAACAACATCAGTCACATGCTAAATCCGCTCAATATACTTATCCGGCAACACACTAGCGTTTTTCTCTACTTAAGCCGTTATCCATTCAAGATGACGGCTTTTGTTCTTGTGGTTAACCTTTCATCTGTTCTCTCAATATTTTTCCGGAACATTTGCCTGCCCATCCAGTCTCACCGAAAAGATAAATATCGTTCTTTACTGACACTTTTCATTACTATTCAATAAATAACTTGCAGCATAGTCAGTAAAGCTCATATAATCGATTGAATTTTAAATATTTTATCTGTCTGAACGCTTATTATTCGGACAATTTAGTCAACCACAACGGATCATAGCGATATCATCATGCTTCGATTAAATGCCGAGGAACGGCCGCACTGGCGAGATTTAGCGAAACAATTCGGCTTTGGATTTCATACTGCTTATGGTGAACCCTACTGGGATGAAACCGCTTATTATCAGTTCACCCTGAAACAGATCGAAGATGATTTAGAAAAACCCACCGAAGAGATCCATCAAATGTGTCTGGAGGTTGTGGATACCGTGGTCGGCAATGAGTACTGGCTTCAGAAATTCCAGATTCCGGAGTCGATGTGGCAAGGCTTGTATGATTCATGGCAGAAACGTGAACCGTCCCTATATTCCCGTGTCGATTTCGCCTACAACGGCACTCAACCTGCCAAGTTATATGAAAATAACGCCGATACCCCAACCAGTCTTTATGAAACGGCATTCTGGCAGTGGTTATGGCTTGAAGATATGGTGAACCACGGCAAAATCCGCCGCGATGCTGACCAATGTAACTTATTGCAAGAACTGCTGATTAGCCGCTTTCAACAACTGGCTACCTACCAACCCGGCCAAACACTTCATCTCTGCTGTTGTAAGGACTCTGTCGAAGACCGCGGCACCGTTCAGTATTTAGAAGATTGCGCGAGAGAAGCCGGACTATCGACAACCTTTGTTTATGTCGAAGATATCGGCTTGAACACCCAAGGACAGTTCACCGATTTAACCGATAAACCGATTCATTGGATATTTAAACTCTATCCTTGGGAATTTATGTTCCGGGAAGAATATGCAGCCAATATTCAAACGGCTTCGGTCAACTGGTTAGAACCCATGTGGAAGTCAATTATCAGTAACAAAGCGCTGTTACCTTTGTTGTGGAAAATGTTTCCCAACCATCCGAACCTGCTCCCGGCCTATTTTGCAGATGACAAAGAACTCGGGACACTCAAAGATTATGTGATTAAGCCTATATTTGCTCGCGAAGGGGCTAATATAACGATTGTCCAGAATGGCCGTCAGACGCTCAGAACCGATGGCCCATATGGCGATGAGGGTGTGATCTATCAGGCTTACCATCCTTTACCGAAATTCGGACAGCAATATACCCTGATCGGAAGTTGGCTGGTCAATCAGGAAGCCGCCGGAATCTCTATCCGGGAAGATATTTCGCGAGTCACACAGGATATGTCGCGTTATGTACCACATATTATTATTGACTGACCCACGATGATTGACGGGTCAAGATAACCGCCAAGCTGCGGATATCATGAATCTTTTTACTCATAAAAAACAATGTAGGGGTTGTTGTTTACCCTTGATAGTGACAAGGTAGCATTCAACCATAGATAACAGGATGAAATACATCAACTGACCAGTTTTCAGGCTGCGTATAAGCACCTGACCTTTAGTTGACTGTACTTCAGAGACAAGGAGAAACCTATGTGGCAAATTCATGAAATGATGCCCATTCTTCAACACAACGACGATTGGCAAGTGCAAACCCAGGGTGATGCCCTGATTATCACCAATGCTGACGGTATTCAAGCTTATATTGCCGTGGCCGGTGAACAGATTCTTGCTGAAGTGGTGCTCTTTCCAGCCACACATGTCAAAGATCAGGCACAACTGAATGCGCTGATTTTGAAAACACACAAGATGTTCCCGCTCTCAACCATTGCGATTAACGAGATCAATCAGGCCGATTATTATGTGGCTTTCGGTGCGTTATCATCGCAGTCCAAAGCAGAAAGTATCCTCATTGAGGTTGAAACCCTGTTCCGTAATGTGGAAGCATTTATCGAGTTGTATCAGGAAGAGTTAGTCACGGAGTAATATCATGAGTGTCTGGAAAAAATTATTTACCGCGATTAAAGGCGGTGCCAACGAAACCGCAGAAGCAATTGTCGATCAGCAAGCACTGCGTATTTTGGATCAGGAAATTCGTGAAGCAAAAGCAGAATTGAAGCGTTCAGATGAAGCACTGGTCGGTATTGTTGCGAAACGCAAACTGTCCGAGCAAAAAATTGCATCTCTGGAAGAAGGTATCGCAGAATACGAAGCACATGCTCGCAATGCAATGGAAAAAGGCGCGCAGGATCTCGCCCTTGAATGTGCCCAAAAAGTTGCCGATCTCAGAAATGATGCTTCTGTAGAGAATAACTATCTCGGAGAGTTTAAAAAATCTGAGCAAGTCATGCGTACCAATATCACTCAGGCCAAAAGTAAACTCCGTCAACTGGAACAGCAGATTGATGTGGTCAAAGCCAATGAGGCGGTACAAAAAGCACAAAGTGCTGTTTCAGCGACCAATGTCGGTGCCAATGCCAAAATGCATACTGCCGTTGAGTCTCTGGAGCGAATTAAGAAGCGTCAGGCAGAACGCAGTGCCCAGTTAGAAGCTGCAGCAGAAATGGCCGAGGAGAGTAGCGGCCAGAGTTTGGATCGTAAACTGGCAGATGCGGGAATCACCGCTGGTGGAAAAAGTTCAGCCAGTGATGAACTTGAGCGTATTCTGAAAGGCGGTCAGTCGTAAGCTCTCACGTTACACCGTGTGGCAGTTGTGTTGAACAACTGCCACACGCGCGGTGACTCTCATTACAACAACATTCAAAACGATTATGCCTATCTTTATTCAATTAAGACGTTGGATATATACACAAATTCACCAAATGAACGAGAAGAATATTATTCTCGCATTTGGTGGCTATCTGGTGGTGAGCTGGCTGGGACTGAATGCGATCGGCGAGACAGCAATTACCCAATCATTTACCGATTTCGTCTACTACCTCGTTGTGACGTCTTCAACGGTCGGTTATGGTGATTTTTCACCGGTAACCGATGCAGGCAAATGGTTTGTCGCATTGTTTATCATTCCGGTCGGACTGGGTATTTTTGCCCTGACGGTTGGCCGCATCGCCACACTATTCATCTTGTACTGGAAACGAAGTCTACTTGGCAAACGGAAAATTAAAGTGAATGATCATATATTAGTCTTGGGCTGGAACGAACAACGGACACTGCACCTGATCAATATGTTACGACACGAACAAGATACGCCACGTCCGATTGTGCTGTGTGTCCGCCCGGAAATCGAAAACCCTCGTCCCGGAGAAATCGAGTTCGTCCGCGTGACCAGCTTCACCGATCAGGCAGGTATGGACCGGGCCGGAGTACAACATGCCAGTTGTATTATCATCGATAATCCAGAAGATGATATTACCCTTTCTGCGGCTTTATTCTGTTCGGGCCAGAACCCGGATGCCCACATTCTGGCTTATTTCAATGATGAAGGTCTCAGTACCCTTCTCAAACAACATTGTCCGAATGTCGAATGTATTCCTTCCGTGTCGGTCGAAATGCTTGCCAAAGCGGCAGTTGATCCTGGCTCGAGTATCCTTCACCATGAACTCCTGAGTTCGGAGAAAGGAATGACTCAATATTCGGTCATCTATCCGGCCGGACAGAGCCAAACATCGCTGGAAGCGTTATTCCTGCAATTCAAGCAGCAATATGAAGCGATTTTGATTGCCGTTGATCGTGGGCAAGGGATTGAACTCAACCCACCACTCAGTACATCAATCACCGGTGGCGACAAACTATTTTATATTGCTGAAAAACGTATTCATCAATTCCGGTGGTCTGTCTAACGACGCTTAAATCAGTGGTTGTTATTCAGTTCGTCATGACTTTAATCAAGGTGATACCATGTTTAGCTGGCTAAAGAAAAAAATGACTGACTCACAAGCATCGGAGTCGACCGCACCTGAAGCGCTCGGTTTTCGTCTGGGAGGTGCCTTTGAGTTTGATACTCTCAAGCTTAAGTTAATTGAGCCCGAGTTAATTATCGAAGGTGTTTCATCCACTCAGCTGATCCAAGCCGTCGGCGAGATCCAATTGGACGCACAGACCCGCTTACTCCGTTTTTATACCGATGATGACGGTTATGTACAGGTCTTACAGGAAGGAACACAAGACACCGATGTCCGTGAAGTCAAAATGTTTTATTACTATGACACCTCACCGATCGACACCGAGAATCAATGGCAAACACTACTTGAAAGTGGCATCGTCAAAACGGACTGGTCATTGGAATCTCATCAATTTAAAAAAGCCTGGGACAATATCGTGCCCGTCGCAATGACAGAAAAAACCTGGCATCAAGATGGCTCAGTCACGGAAACCGATCAATTTGTGATGGTTTACGAACGAGAAACTGAGTCTGGTTACTTTGAAGGCCTCATGGTGGCCGGAGAAGAAGTGATTAAGCAGTACAACGCCGAGCATTGTCTGGTATTAAGCACTTATTTTGAACTCACCCCGACCGATTTTAAAATCATTGGATAATTATTGCTGTATTAGGAAATATTTATGGAACTTATACGTCACTCACTCCTTGGACTTGGGAATTTTTCACTTTACTTTGTGATCTCACTGGTGTTTCTGATTCTGTTTAAGCTGATCTATGTGCGAATCACCCCTTATGATGAGTGGAAACTGGTCAAAGATGATAAAAATACTGCCGCCGGGATTGCCCTATCCGGTTCGATGATTGGCTTTTCTCTGGCGCTTGCCGGCGCTGCCAGTAATGCGGTCAACCTCGTTGATTTTTGTGTCTGGAGTTTGGTTGCCCTGATTGCCCAAGTTGTCGCTTTTCTGGTGGTTCGCTTCGGCTTTATGCCTAAGCTCGCAGAACGAATCGAAGCCGGAGAAATCCCAGCAGCGATTTTGATGGCAGCGATGTCAGTCTCTGTCGGTCTGTTAAATGCGGCCTGTATGACCTACTAGGAGCAGAATGATGAAGAGAAGTAAACAAGTCGTTCTGGCACACATGAAAAAAGACTGGCGTTGTGCCGCTTATGCCCCGATCACCGTTGCAATCGCTGGTCTTGCTCTGTCCGGGTGTGGCGACAGCGGTAAAGATGCCGTCATTTATAAAAGTTTGAATGATTGTATCAAAGATAACCCGAGCTATACCTCTGAATGTAAGGCGGCTTACCAGAATGCAGTCACAGAATCAGCCCGGACCGCTCCCCGCTACAATTCACTCAATGACTGTATTGCTGATTTTGGCGTGGATATGTGTCGCTCAGATCCGAATCATCATAATTGGTTTATGCCGGCAATGGCCGGATTCATGTTTGCCAGAATGATGGATGGCCCTCGGCCCTATTATTCACAGCCGATGTTCTATTCTAATTACCCTTACAGCCCGTATTATCATCAATGGCGCAGTGCAAGCGGTAATCGTTATGGCAGTTCGAGTTATAGAACCAATCCGGTGAAAATTCATCGCGATCAGATGACCCCCAAACCAACGGTGACCCGGACCATCTCCCGGGGTGGTTTTGGCTCGACATCATCGGCAAAATCAAGCTGGGGCAGTTCTTCAAGTCGCAGCTTCGGTTCTTCCAGCCGGAGCTGGGGCGGCTAACAGCGCTGTGGTTCGATGTGAACCATCCTCACCCCATAAAAATGCCGAGAAAATCTCGGCATTTTTGTTGTCATGGTGTGGTGGTGAATGGACTTAAGCCAGTAGCGGCCCGACATTGATAAATCGTCCCAACTCCTGACGCTTCGCACTGGGTACATAAGGGATTTCTCCCAGCTTCGGCGCATTCATTTTCTGTTCCAGCATCTCAATAATATCGGCATAATGCTCAGTCCCCGGATTGATCCGATTGGCAACCCATCCGATAATCTCCAGACCATCCGCCCGGATACTTTCTGCGGTCAGCATGGCATGATTGAGACAGCCCAACTGGATACCAACAACCAGTACCACTGGCACGCGTTCTTGTTTGACCCAGTCAGACAAACAGACGCTATCCGATACCGGCACACGCCAGCCACCAGCACCTTCAATCAATACAATATCCGTGTTGGCTTTATGCTGTGCTAACTTGTCACTTAATACTGAAAAATCGATCGTCACCCCTGCATGTTTTGCTGCAATATGTGGCGACGTCGGTAACGCCAGCGCATAAGGATTGATATTGTCATAATCACTTTGACAGGTCGAAACCTTAATGAGATGTAAAGCATCGGAATTACGAAAACCGGATTCGGTTTTCTCACACCCTGCTGCCACCGGTTTATAACCTATCGTTTTTAAATCCTTGGCAGCAAGTGCCTGTAAAATCGCTTTTGATGCGACCGTTTTACCGACATCCGTATCTGTACCTGCAATAAATAGTGCGTCGATCATTACTGAATAACCCCAAAACAAACCTGATAAGTAGCAGGAACCAGCCCTTCTCGGTTGGCGAATTTTTGATAGACCGCCTCAACCTGAGCAAGCATTCGGTGGCTGGTTAACCGACTCGTCCGCTCGTCAATATGTGTTGCACCAATGCCTTTTAAATCTTTCATGAGTTGCATTGCTGAGTCGTACCAAAGCTCGAACGAACATAAGTCTATCTGATACGGTGTGCACCCAGCTTGCGCTAACGCAATTTTTACCGCATTCCCGGAGAGAAAGCGGTTCACATGTCGGGCTGAATCAACTTCCCCCCACGCTTGTTCCAGTTCGGTCAAAGAACCGGCAACTAAAATGGAGAAGCAGCCCTTCCCTGCCGGTTTGAGAACCCTTTTGATTTCCCGGAATGAAACCGTCAGCGATTCACACCATTGCAGCGCTAAACTAGAGAATACGAAGTCAACACTGCGATCGGCTAAGGGTAACGCTTCTGCATCACAGCGGCAGTATGTTAATCCGGACGTACCGCACCGCTGCCTGGCTTGCGCCAGCATGTGCTGGGACAAATCGGCGCAAATGACCTCAGCACCACGCTGTCGCAGTTGCGCTGAAAAAAAACCGGTCCCACATCCCAGATCCAACACAACACAGCCACATAAGTCCTGCGGTAAATAATTCAGCAGTTGCTGACCGACATCACGCTGGAACGCCGCATGGCGATCATAATGTTGTGCCGCTTTACCAAAAGCTGCCGCAATCCGCGCCTTTCTCTGAGATGCATCCGATGATGCTGACTGGGAAAACTCAGGATTCACCATGCCTCTCCATGACTTGTCGTAATGTCATTGCTAATTGACGCACCTGCGCTTCACTGTGTCCGGCGGTCAAGGTCACTCTGAGTCTTGCTGTTCCTTGCGGGACAGTCGGCGGACGAATTGCACTCACCCAAATGCCCTGCTCCCGAAGTGCCGTCGCAACCCGTAAAGTCCGTTCGCTGCTGCCAATAATCAGGGGTTGGATCGGTGTCTGTGACAGCGCTGTTGCTACATGCCCGAGCCGCTCTTGATATATTCCCTGAAGCAACTGCAATTTATCGCGCCGCCACTGTTCACGTTGAATCATCTCAATGGCCCGACTGAGCGCATAAGCTTGTGCCGGAGGGATTGCCGTCGAATAGACATGATGTCTGGCAAACTGGGTAAGATAATCGCCGACATCTCGATCGCACAAAACAGCGGCACCTGAAAGTCCAAAGGCTTTGCCGAACGTCACCACCAACAGATCAGGATGAATACCGACCGCAGCACAACTCCCGGAGCCATCAGGTCCTAATACCCCGATACCATGAGCATCATCCACCATGAAAACGGCCCGATGCCGGACACAGTCACTCAATGCCACGAGCGGCGCGCAATCGCCATCCATGCTAAATACCCCTTCAGTGACCACCATATTGGTTTGATCGGCCGACAACAGTGCTGAAAGATGAGCCGCATCATTGTGACGAAAGCGCTTCATCGTCGCTGCCGAAAGCATGCCGGCCTCCATCAGGGAAGCATGATTCAAACGATCCTGTAGCAATAGGTCGTCCTGTTGTAACAGGGTAAACAGCACCGCCTGATTGGCACTAAACCCAGAATTGAACAGAATCGCCCGTTCATATCCCAGCCATTCACACAGTAGGGTTTCAAGGGTTTGATGAGTCTGATGAAACCCGGTCACTAACGGTGAAGCACCACTGCCACAGCCATAACGGCTGAGCCCCTCTTGCCATGCGGTAATCAGGGCCGGGTCGGTGGCAAGACCGAGATAATCATTACTGGAAAAATGAAGATATGTCTGTCCCTGATGAACGAATTGCGCCCCGCTTTGACGTGCAAGCGGCACCAGTTTGCGCGTCAGCCCCTGAGCTGCGCGTTCAGCTAATGCGCTCGTGACCCGCTGTTTAAAGGCTCGCTTCATAGAACAGATCATCTTTTCCGGGACGTGCAGCGACACGTTCGACCACACGATCAAGTAACTCGTTTTCCTCAATTTCGTCTGGCTTTTGTACCACTTGCTGACGATTAATCCCTAGCTTACGGAACAGTTGCATGTCACTGTCTTCCGCCGGATTCGGTGTGGTCAGTAATTTACAGCCGTAAAAAATAGAATTCGCACCCGCCATAAAACAGAGTGTCTGCATTTGCTCGTTCATTTGTTCCCGTCCGGCTGACAAGCGGACCGCAGACTGAGGCATCATAATCCGGGCCACTGCAATCAGGCGGATAAAATCAAACGGGTCGACATCCTCAGCCGATTCCAGCGGGGTGCCTTTGACTTTTACCAACATATTGATCGGCACACTCTCCGGCTGAGTCGGCAAATTCGCCAGCTCCACCAATAGCCCGGCACGATCATCGGTGCTTTCACCCATGCCAATAATGCCACCGGAACAAATTTTCATCCCGGCATCCCGGACATGCGCCAGTGTATCGAGGCGATCCTGATAAGTTCGGGTGGTGATAATATTGCCGTAAAATTCAGGGGAAGTGTCCAGATTGTGGTTGTAGTAATCCAGCCCGGCATGAGCCAGCTCCTGCGCTTGCTCCGCAGTGAGCATCCCCAGAGTCATACAGGTTTCCAGCCCCATACCTTTCACTCCGGAAATCATCTCTTTTAACAATGGCATATCACGTGCTTTCGGATTCTTCCATGCCGCTCCCATACAAAAACGAGTCGAACCGGACGCCTTTGCTTTCTGGGCGGCATCCAGCACTCGCTCAACTTCCATCAGCCGTTCTTTGTCAACATCAGTCCGATAATGGGCACTTTGCGGGCAGTATTTACAATCTTCAGGACATGCACCGGTTTTAATCGATAGCAAGGTGCTGACCTGAACATAGTTATGCGGTTGGTAGTGACGATGTACTTGCTGGGCTTCAAACAATAAATCCATAAACGGTTTATTGAGCAAAGATTGCACTTCTGCAACGGTCCAATCATGACGAACTTCCACGTGTATTCCTTCTTCTTATCAGAGAGACTTTTGTTGGCTAGTCTAATCAGAAGCGCTACACTGTCAACAAAATAAAAACATATAGGTTTACATCAGACTTAAATATGAACACATTAGATTTAGATTTCGACCGAAATCACATCTGGCATCCTTATACCTCGACGATCTCACCGCTCAATTGTTATCCGGTCAGTCATGCCAGCGGCAATCAAATTCACTTAGAAAGTGGTGAAGTATTAATCGATGGGATGTCGTCCTGGTGGGCTGCGATTCATGGTTACAACCACCCGCACCTGAATGCGGCCGTCACCGAACAGTTGTCACGAATGTCGCATGTGATGTTCGGCGGTCTGACCCATCAACCCGCCATAGGATTGTGTCAAAAGTTATTGCAAATGGTCCCGGCATCACTTCAGCATGTTTTTCTTGCAGATTCAGGCTCCGTGGCTGTCGAAGTGGCTTTGAAAATGGCGCTGCAATACTGGCATAGTCGCGGAGAATCCCGGCCACGTTTTTTAACCCTGCGTCATGGTTACCACGGTGATACATTTGCCGCCATGTCTGTCACCGATCCGGATAACTCAATGCATCGTCTGTATCGGGGATTTCTGCCGGAACATCTGTTTGCAGACTCGCCACAAACCGGCTTTTATGAGCCGTGGAATCCACTCGATATCAACGACTTTCAGTCTCAGCTCGAACAACACCATCAACAAATCGCCGCCGTTATACTGGAACCGATTGTGCAAGGCGCCGGGGGGATGCGCATCTATCATCCTCACTACTTGCAAGCGGTCAGAAAGCTGTGTGATCAGTTCGGCGTATTGCTGATTGCCGATGAGATTGCGACCGGGTTTGGCCGAACCGGAAAACTGTTCGCGTGTGAACATGCGGGAATCGCACCGGATATTCTCTGTGTCGGAAAAGCTCTGACCGGGGGGTATATGACATTGTCTGCAACATTAACCACCCAGCACGTGGCGCAAACTGTTTGCGCCGGTGAAGCGCAATGTTTTATGCATGGTCCGACATTTATGGGCAACCCGCTGGCTTGTGCCGTTGCCGAAGCGAGTTTAAGTCTGATCGAAACAGGCGATTGGCAAACCCAAGTGCAGCAAATCGAGCATTTTTTTGCCACGCATCTGCCACCGCTGCAACAGTACGGGATGGTGAAAGATATACGCTGGCTCGGAGCTATTGGTGTCATCGAAACCCATCAACCGGTCAGAATGGCGGAGATTCAGGCGCACTTTGTCCGCCAAGGCGTCTGGATCCGTCCGTTTGGTCGGTTGATTTATCTCATGCCGCCTTATCTTTCGACGTCTGAAGATTTAACGCAGTTGGTACGAGCGATTGAACGGGCATTACAACAGTCGGCACTATTTTTTCAGTAGTTTGTTTTTTCAGGAGCTTGTTCTTCAGTAAATGGCTTTGTCACTCAACTGTTTTGCCAGTGCTGCATTTTCTCGGTAATCCGTTTTCTCTGTCACCCGAGTCAATCAACCATCGCTGAGTGGGCCGGACAATACCGTCTGCCCACCACGACAGGTGATCAATCTTGTGCTGAGAAACCTCGCGAATCAAAGTAATTCAGCCCTCTTGCCAACAACCAGCCACAGAACAACCCGCCCGCATTGGCGGCCAAATCCAGCCATTCGCCATAACGATTGACATAAGGCTGAATCAGCTCAATTCCACCGCTATAGGCCAGTAAAGCGACGCCAATCCATCCCCATCTTGCGGGTTGGCGTAATGCCACCGGAAACATCAGTGCGGCATAAGCGATGAAATGATGGGTCTTATCGGTTCCCGGGACATTCGGTAAGGTGGCAAGTGGCCATAGTGACAATACCGTGATCACAGCAAGGATCAATAGCATGATGTTCAGCCAGTACTGTTTGATGATGTGCAATTTGTTCATATTCTGCCAATACGGATGATATCCAAAAAGCTTACCCGATGGATGTAAGCTTTTTGAGCAACGATTTCGTACAAATCATTATGAGATATTCAATTCTCCCATGATTTTCCGATATTTCATATCATCTGCATACATTTCTAGAAATACCTTGTATTTCAAATCATAGAAAGATTTGATCAGTTCGGTTTGTGGCATAACCGTCTTGCTAATTCGACTCATTGAAGCCATCGCAGTCGGAATATCGGTATACGTACCGGAAGCGACCGCACCAAGCATCGCAGAGCCTAACAATACCGCTTCACTCTCCTCTGGCAGTAACATAGTACAGCCGGTCGCATTGACGTGTTCTTGAATGAATATGGGGTTTTTAGTCCCGCCACCACATGCCATGATCGTATCAATTGAGTAACCAGACTGATTTAAGGATTCAATGATGTGTCTGGTGCCTAAAGCAATTGACTGTATCGTTGCCAGATATTGAAGTGCTAAATCTTCTTCCGTTTGAATCATCTGCAATCCGGTCATCACACCGGTTAAACTGGGATCAGCACGGGGCGAGCGATTCCCGTGAAAATATGGCAACACATGCATATCTTTCGCCAAGAAAGCGATTCGGTCTTTTGCCCCCGCTAAATTTAATAAAATGTCATTCAGATACTCATAAATAGTTTGTGAATGACTTTGGGCTCGCTCTTGTGCCACATGATAAACCGGATGTGACGTAATGATATGATCAATGAGCGCGCCCGTGGCTGACTGACCACCTTCATTGAGCCAATAATCTGGCACCATCGCACCGTAGTACGCGCCCCAAACACCATCAATAAATCTGGCGGATTTGGACACCGCCATATGGCATGAAGAGGTACCGCCAATTAATGCCAGCCGCCGGTCAAAATCGACATGAGCATTCTTGTTAATATTTGAGGCGCCTAAAACACCAATGCCACCGGCATGCGCATCAATAATCGACGTCCCTACCGGAGTACCGGTAATCAGTCCGAGATCGTTGGCCGCATGTGCCGTTAATCCGTTCCCCACCGGCTGTCCCATCGGAATAATCTCGTTACCGATTTTCTGCGCATCATCCAGCAACAGATCGTCTAAACCAATGCGTTTGAAAAAGTCACGATCCCATTTGCCCTCATGGCCCAAATAAGTCCATTTACACACCGTAGAACAAAGCGAACGAGAATTACGATGGGTCGCTTTCCATGTTAAAAAGTCTGGTAAATCAAAGAAATACCCGGCATTAGACCAAGTGGTTGGTTTATGCTGTTTTAACCACATTAGCTTAGGCATTTCCATTTCAGGAGAAATACGGCTGCCGACATAATCAAGCACCTTATGTTTTGTCTCATTGATACGATTCGCCTGAGTGATTGCACGGTGATCCATCCACATAATCACATTTTGCTCATTTCGCCCCGTTGGGCTGACGGTGAGTGGTTTTCCTTCTTTATTGAGTACCACTAACGAGCACGTTGCATCAAAGCCGATCCCCTGAATATCATGCGGGTCTACATTTGCTTTCGAGATTGCATCTTTTACCGACAAGCAAACGCATTGCCAAATATCATCTGATGATTGTTCAACAAAATTTGCTTTCGGTTTAAACATCATGATGTTGCGTTTTGACTCTGCAAGCATCCGGCCAGAAATGTCGAATACTCCGGCTCGTGCACTCCCACTACCAACATCAACGCCAATAAAATAAATTGAACTCATAATTCACCCCGCACTTTTTATGAACGCTGACTATTTCTTTGTAAAAAAATAAAAAATATTAAAATCCCGCCATAAAGTGCCATGGTTAAATAACTACTAACACCGAGTAAGTTAAGACCACTTTCTAAAGACTGGAGGACGATCAGTGCTAAGCCGATACCCAATATGCGACCAAAGCCGCCATCAGGATTTATTCCGCCTAGCACCGAGGCTAAAATCGCGATGAGTAGGTATGACTCCCCATATCCGGCCTTAGCCGAGTTAAATTTCGCCATCATCACTAAGGCGGCCACCCAGCACAGCATTGAGGAAATAATATAGACATAAACCGTCACTTTTTGAGTATCAATGCCGGACAATCTCGTTGCTTTTTCGTTAGATCCCATCAGATAAATCGCCCGGCCAAGTCCGGTATGTTCCAGCAATATCCACAGTGAGAGCGCAAAGACAACAAATAGAATTAACGGCAACGGAACGCCTACAACAGAGCCATTGCCGATAAACAGGATCGCCTCAGGAAAACCGGAAATCACCGCACCGCCCGAGATAAGGACATTCAATCCATTGATGAACGTCATCGAACCCAGCGTTGCGAGGATCGGAGATACACCGACATAAGCAATTAAGCCACCGTTGAATAGACCAACGATGATGGCGGTAACAAGTCCGGCAAGTATTGCGATCAGGGTAACCATTAAATTATCGGGAGCAACATTGATGATACTGGCCATCACCAGACTACACGCATTGGTGGTTGCGATAATCGAAAGATTGATTCCTCCGGTCAGCATACACACAGCCATACTGAGCGCTAACAAACCAAGAATTGGGATTTGATAAGCCATTGACTGAATGTTATCTAATGAGAAAAAACTGCCACCGGCGGTCAGAAACATCAGTAAAAAGATTGCCACTAATATAAAGATTAAATATTGAATATTTTTGTCTGACGACATTTTCAATTTATTGATGATCATTTCCATGCCAATCCCTTCGATGCTTGTTTTCTTTCATTCATCGCCGTAGCACTAATACTTGCAACAATGATGATCCCGGTCAGGACGGTGTGCCAGTAAGATGGGATGCTCAATAGCGTCAATCCATTCTTCACGATGGCCAGTAAGATAACGCCAAGCACGACCCCAATCAGCCGCCCTTTTCCCCCGGTCATACTTGCCCCACCTAATACAACAGAAGCGAGCACAATCAGCTCAAATCCCATCAATGAATTCGGCGCGACAGATTGGGTGATTTGTGTCTGAATCACAGCGGCAATCCCGGAAACAGCCCCCATAAAGCCATAAACAAAGATGTGTAACCTGAAAATATTGATCCCCATTCTGGATGCCGATTCCGTGTTACCACCAACCGCATAGATTTGTCTTCCTAACGTGGTTTTATTCATTAACAACGAGGTGCAGGCGACAACAACGATCAAGGCTATAATCGGTAAAGAAACCCCATACTGATACCCATCAGAACCGGTAAAGGTGAACCACTCAACGCCATTCATGAACCATTCAGGGAAACCATATAGCCAATCGCCACGACTGAAATACATCAGTAAACCAAACCAGACATTCAGTGTCGAAATCGTAATAATAATTGCAGGTACTTTAAGGCGATAGACGAGCAGCGCGTTGACGGTTCCTAATATAAACCCGACGATTATTGATATGGCAAAGGCAAGATAAAAATTACCACCATAATGCAAAATATATAATGCCGTTATATATTGTGATATCGCTGTCATTCCCGGGAACGAAATATCAATACCACCAAATACCAGAACAACAAATAACCCGCATGCCAATATACCTAGAATTGCTGAGCTGACAGTCATGTCAAATAAATTACCTACGGTAAAAAAATCCGTTGTTGTCATAGACAACCCCAGCATCAGTACAATAATCAAAACCGATAAATAAAATTCATGTTGCTTTGTAATCCAAGAGAGTTTTAATTGACTAGGCATTGACCGCCTCCATTATTTCAACTTCTGAGCAATTTTCAGGATAAAACTCTTGAGTTAGCCGACCTTCTTTCATGACATAAACGCGATGACTATTATAATAAACTTCAGGAATTTCATCGCTGATCATTAATATCGCAATCCCTTGTTTAGCTAAATCTTGCATAATCCGATAAATACTTTCTTTATTGGCAATATCAACGCCGACTGTCGGTGAATCCAGAATTAATAACTCTGGTTCGGCGGCAATCCATTTTGCAATTGAAATACGCTGCGCATTACCACCAGACAGGCTGGTCACAGGCAATTCAGGATCAGAAACTTTGATACTTAATGATTGAATTAATCGACGTACCAAAGATTTGGCTTTCTCATGGTCGAGTAATCCATGATTGCTTTTCAATCTGGAGAAAATGGCGGAGATAACATTATCGTGAATGGACTGAGCCATGACCAGACCAGTGGACATCCGATCTTCAGATACATAGCCAATCCCGGATGCAATAGCGTCTCGATTGGACTTGAAAGACACGGCTTCTCCCTTAACGAGTATACTGCCCGAATCAGGTTGGGTCATACCAAACAAACTCATACACAACTCGGTTCGACCAGATCCCAGCAAACCAGTGATCGCTACAATTTCACCCGTTTGAACAGAGAAATTAATATCTTCATATTCATGGGCACGCGTTAAATGCTTCACTTCTAATTGCGTTGTTCCTTGAGGGTTGTAGGCCGGTAGCGGTTTAAATTCGAACTTTTGCCCGGTCATTAAAAAGGCCAAATCGTCACGACTCGTTTCATTGGCATTGTATGTCCCGACAGTTTCACCATCACGAATCACGGTAATTCGATCAGAGATCTCCATAACTTCATCCAGTTTGTGACTGACAAACACCACGGTAATCCCTTTTGCTTTCAAATCCAGAACTACTTTAATGAGCTGATTCACTTCGTGACGAGTCAGGGAGGCGGTCGGTTCATCCATAATCACTAATTTGGCTGCTGAAGCCATTGCCCGACA